>DATJTJ010000199.1:0-18494 GCA_035503515.1 Steroidobacteraceae bacterium | reverse complement strand
CGGCCATGACGTCCTCACCCTTGACGTTGTCGGTGAGAGTGATGGTCGCGTTGCGGGTGTGGGGCCTGGCCTGGGTGCCGATGGCGAGTTCGCCGTGCACCATGATCCACTCGGTGGTCAGCTCCAGATCGGACTTGTCCGAGAAGCTGAGCTTGCCTTCGACATGCACGCCGTCCAGCGGCGGCGGGCTGACGTCGAGCACGACGTCCTTGCCCCTCTCGATGGTGACCTTGTCGCCAGCGACCGGCACCTTCCCGTTCGGCCAAGTGGCAGGATCGGACCACTTCATCTGCTTGAGTGACTGCGCCTGTCCTTCCTGAATCCCCAGGACAGCGACCACGCCGACCACCAGCAGCGCTGGAATCAGCGTAGACAGCAACGAGCGATCCTTGCGGCTCATGACACCCCCCCCCATTTTCGACAATGACTTTGAATCCTACGTGCGTTCTGGTTGACCTTGTTCCCGATTGCCGGACGGCTTGGATCAGTTGGCTAAGTTATTGACGTTGAGCCAATAGCTCAGTCAAGGACCGATCTCATGATGCCGGGGTCTCCATTCAAAATCAATGAGTTAAGATTGCGATAGCGGGAGATTTCCAGGAGGCGGGCCCACAAACATTTTCCGACGCCGTGATCCGGCCATTGGCAGGCGCTTGCCGAGCGATGGTGCGTCGTAGCTCGGGCGCCGAGCCAGGATTGCGCAGGTTCTTATGTCCTCGAGCGCACGCTACGCGTCGCATGTTGCCGCGCGGGATCACACTTCGTAGCAAGTGCCTGATGCCTGGCATTTGAGAGGCTATTCCTGGAGAAAAATCCCGCTGTAACGGGCCCTGCAAATTCCGCGCGGGTATCGTGAGAGGCCGCTTTACGGGACACAGTCTGTAACCTGAATGCCGTGTATCTTCATGGGGGTTGACGCAGCAAGGCCTGTCCCGTCTTCCGCAACGGCTGCAGGCATCGGGCCCGCTGCGACGGACATTGAGCCTCTGAACAAGAATTAGCCGCACGACCTTATTGCCGCGCGCTGGAGGCAGAACTATCGAATGAGTCAGGTTTCATGGGTCATCAGGGGCACATTCCGAGGAATCCCCGTTGCATTGGCCACAACGCTTGTCCTGGCCGCACTGCGACCCGCTTCCGCGGCCCCCGCTGGGCCGGGCCCATCGACGCCCCAGGTGGCTGCGCCGGCGCCGGCAGCGGGTCAGGATGAGGATCAGCCAATGGAAGAGGTCATCGTCGAGGCCGCCGTGCCTGGCGCCGTAATTGGTGACATTCCACCCGAGAACCGCCTCAACCCGGCGCAGATTGCCGCCTACGGCGACAGCACGATCAACGATCTGCTCAATGATATTGCTCAGCAGACACAGAGCGATCAAGGTCGTGGCAACACGGCGCCGATCATCCTTGTCAATGGCAAGCGGGTGTCGGGCGTCAACGAAGTGGGTGACCTTCCGACAGAGTCCATCCTGCGGGTTGACATCCTGCCCGAAGAAGTGGCGTTGCGATATGGGTACGGAGCGCAGCAGAAGGTGGTCAACATCATTCTGCGACGTAATTTCCGCGCCAGATTGTTCGACCTGACCGGCAGCGAGTCCACCGATGGCGGTGGAGAGTCCGACATGGCGGACGCGAACTACAGTCGCATCCATGACAACGACCGGGTGAACGTCGTAGCACGCGTACGGACGCAGGAATCAATTCTCGAAAGCGACCGCGGCGTCTCATCGACGACGGGGACGGTCAGCGATCCCACCGGTTTGATCGGCAATGATAGCGGCGCCCGTACGCTTGAGCCCGCCGTCAACACGTATTCATTGAATAGCGTCTTCGCCTATGCGCCGTCGCAGGCCTTGCAAGGGTCGTTCAACGCCATGGCGACCTATACGACTACGCGGGCCAAGGACGGCTATCCGGTGGCCGCCCTGGATGTCCCGGCGAGCACGCCGTACGCACTCGAAGACGTTGACGCGACGGTCGATCGCTATCTTTCAGGTGCGACGTTACATCAAGCAGCCGATACCGGTACCGCCCATACCGGCATCACACTGAATGCAGACCTTCCCGACAGGTGGCGGTTGTCGTTCATCGGCACCTATGACTACAGCGACGCGCTCACCGAGACGCAGCGCACGTACGCGACGACCAGTTTGCAGACGGCGATCAATGCCGGCCAGGTCAACCCGTATGGGGTGCTGCCGCTGTCCCTGCTGGGCCCGCTAGGCCGCCAGGACGCGGCAGCGATCACCAATACCGGCAGCGGCAGTTTCCTGGCAAACGGCTCGCTGTTCAAGGTGCCCGCCGGGAACGTCACGAGCAGCCTGCAGTTCGGTGCCAACTATAGCGATCTGGATGGGACCAGTACGGGTCGTATCGGTACGAGCTCCGCGCGCACGCAGGGGAACGAGCAGATCAGCGTGGACTATCCGCTCACCAGCCGTCTCAACCACGTTCTCGGCTTCCTTGGTGATACCAGCATCAATGTCACCGGAGGGCTGACTCAAGTATCGGGCTACGGTGATCTCAGCACCGTCGGCTACGGTCTGCATTGGATGCCGGTCTCGAGCTTGAGTTTCCTGGCGACCGTCAATCAGGACCACCAGGTGCCGACGCTGGCACAACTCGACGGACCGCTGATCAATACGCCGAACATTCCCGTCTACGACTACGTGTTGGGGCAGACTGCTACGGTGACGCAGATATCCGGTGGCAACTCGGATCTGACGGCGGACGATCGCCACGTCTTCAAGCTCGGTGCGACGTGGAACGCCATCGACGAGCGCAGGACCAAATTGAACGTTACCGCCAGCTACATCGATAGCGTGACGCACAACGCGATCGGTTCGCTCAATACGGCGACCGCCGCCATCGAGGCGGCATTCCCGGATCAGTTTGAGCGTAACGACGACGATGAGCTGATCGAGGTCGACGATCGCGCGCTGAATTTCTTTCAGGAGGCGCGTCGCGATCTTCGCTGGGGGTTCAACTTTACCAAGGTACTGCGCGAGCCGACGCGCCCGCGACGTCCTCCTGGCGCGAGACGTCCGGCAGGCTTCGGCCCTCCCTATGCATTCCGCCAGCGTCAGGCGACCGCGACTATCGCCAACCCACAGCGCACCACACAATGCAGTCCGCAGGGCAACGGGACGGCGGCGTCTGCGGGTGGCGGACCGGTCAACGCGCAGGGCGGCGGTCAATGCACTGCCCAGAATTCGGCGACCCAGGCCGGTCCCGCCGCCACGGACAGCTCCACGCCGGGGCCTCCCGCCGCCCCCCCGGACCCGGACAGTGTGCAGGAGGTCGTGGTGAACGGCTCCCGAGAGGCAGGCGCCAGTCCATTCGGACCACCCGGCGGCGGTGGGGGATTCGCAGGGCCGGGCGGTGGTGGCGCGCGCGCAGGCGCACGCGCCGGCGCTTTGGGTGGTGGAGGTCCGCCGGGAGCCGGTGGCCCCGGTGGACCGGGAAGCCGGGGAGCTGGCGGCGGCGGTGGTGGGCGCGCGGGCGGCGGCGGTTTCGGCAGTGGCAATGGCGCGCAGCTCGACGTATCGCTCTATCACAGCTGGTATTTCATGGACACCGTGCGACTGACAGCCAGCAGTCCTCAGATCGATCTGCTCAATGGGGGATCGATAGGCGCGGGAGGGCAGCCCCGGCATCAGATTCAACTCAACGCTGGGGTGATCGATAACGGCGTCGGCTTCAGAGTATCCGGCGTCTGGACCAGTGCAACGACGGTGTTCGACAGTGGCAACGGCGAGGGCGCGCTTTCCTACTCATCCCTGCTGACCCTGCAGACCCGGTTGTTCGTTGATCTGCAGCAGCGCTTCCCGGGGAAGATATGGGCCAGAAACGCGCGCGTGACGCTGACGTTGAACAACATCTTCGATAGGCGCCAGGACATTCACGACGCTGCCGGCGCAATACCGCAGATCTATCAGCCGGCGTTCCTCGATCCGTACGGCCGCACCGTGGGAATCGCTTTCCGCAAACTGTTCTGACCGGATCGCGGGCTGCGCTTCGTCGGGGCACTGGTTTATCCCTATCGCGCCTCAATCGACAACTGCCCTGCCTGGTCCTCCACGATCTTCACGGGCAGCGCCACGCTCAGGCCCTTGATCCACGCGGCGGAATCGTTCAGATCGAGCGTGCCGGTGAACTCGAGATCCCCCGTTGAGTCGTCCACGATATCGATATGCTTGCCGGTATACCGGTCAATGTCCGCCAACACGTAGCGCAACGGCTCATCGCGGTATTGACGGCGCCCGTTAAGCCAACTGATGGCCAGCGAGGCGTCCGCCGCCGGCAACTCTTGCAAACCTCCATCGTCCTCATATGAAACCGCCTGTCCCGCGGAAACCTGCGCAGCAAGTGAGGTTTGCACCGGATGCGGCTGCGGGCTCGCGTGCAAAGGCGCTGCGGCCGGGATCTCATTGCCGGTCACATTTGCATTAGAGGTTACTTCGACCTTCCCGTCTGTGACAGCGACGACGGTTCGGTCAGCCGACATGTGGACGTCGAATGCCGTACCGACTGCGCGTACCCGTCCATTGGCGGCTCGAACTACAAATGGCCGTGCCGGGTTCTTTGAGACCTTGAAGTAAGCCTCACCGCGCGTAAGTTCCAGCGAACGCAGACCAGGCGTCAGCTCGACATTCAGAACCGAATCCGCGTCCAAGGTGACGTGCGATCCTTCGGGCAGAACGATCTCGCGACGCTCTCCGGGGCGCGTACGAAACGCAAATGCGCCGAAATTACCAGGCAGGTGCCTATCGAGCCAGAATCCGGCGGCTGCCAGGCTCAGGGCGGCCAGGCTCGCCGCCGTCGCGAAGCGCACAAACGGGCGTCTTCGCCCAGACCGCGGTAGACTCCGCCACCCCTCGATCGACATCGATCCGTCGTACCCGTCCGCCGCCAGTTCCTCGGCACATGGCAACGGGGGTTTAACGGGAATTTTCAGCCGCATCATCGTCTGCTCGATGCCCTCGTAGGCCGAACGATGGGCGGGGTCTGCGTTCATCCAGCGCTGCCATTCAATGAACGACTGCGACCTGGCATTGGCTTTATGCAGCTCCAAAAAGTAGTGTGCTGCCTCTTGCTCTATTTTTTCAGTAATCACGCGCCGCCTCCTGTGCTCGAGAGACGCTTACGGCAGAACACGACCGCGCGCTCGATATATATTCGCACCATCCTTTCACTGATATTCATGAGCCGCGCTACGTCCGAAATCTCGTGATCATGAAACCTATGCATGATGAATGCGTAGCGACATTTGGCTGGCAGCGCCTCCACCGCGGCGAGAACCTTTTCAATCTCCTCGGTTGCCGCCAGCCCGATTTCCGGTGCCGGCGCCAGATCTTCGTCGCCGAAAAAATTGAGCCGAACGATACGTTCCCGCCGCACGCCGGTCTTGATCCGGTCCGCAGCCAGGTTGGCCGCGGTCTTGAACAGGAAGGCCTGCAGGTGGCTGACACCGTCTGCGGAATCGAGCTGCAGTATCCGTACGTATGCTTCTTGCGCTACTTCCTTCGCCTCCTGCGAAGACTTCAGTTTGCACATCAGGAAACGGATCAGCGCGGTGTTGTGCGCCTCGAACAGTTCTTCTATCCGCTTGCTCCGTCTATTGGGATCTGGAGAAGGACGCTCAGGCGCGGCGGCCCCTGTCCCGGGCAGGGGAACCGGGCTCAAAGTCTTCTTCCAGTCAGGCATACGCCCCATCGGAACCCCCAGTCAGACTTCCACACCTGTAAGACGACTGAGCCGTGACTTTGTGAAATGCTATTTTAGCGGCGCCTGGCGCGCCCGTTTGGGCGGATCCGCCCCGAGGTGGTACCAATCGCGCAGCAGGCCATCCTGTTGCATTGCTCCAACGATCTTCCGGAAATTGGCATTTCACTGATCGGTGAGTCAGTCGTCTTACTAGATAGCGCGAGGAATAGTCTTCGCCATAATAATCGAGGGGGCCTCACAAATGCAGCAGGCTATCCGGGCGCGTACCCGTGCGATGGCATTCGTTCTGGTAGGACTCGTGGGGGCCTCGGCGGCATCCGCTCGGGCCGAGGATCTGCATTCGAGACACCAGTTCTCGATCCCTGCCCAATCCTTGGATACGGCGCTGCTCGCCTTTTCTGACCAGGCCAAAATCCAGGTATTGATGTGGGGCGGCGGCAGGTCGGATGCCAGGTCGTCGGGTGCCATGGGCGAGCTCATTTCACTCGATGCACTTAAAGCGATTCTGCAGAACACGGGATTTGCATTTAAGCAGATCGACAAGGAAACCATCGCTATCGTGGTGGTCGGCAGTCCGGCGCCGAAAACAACGTCGAACCTGAATTCCGGGTCGCAGAATTCGCCGGTGCTGTACGTGGCGCAGGCTCCTGCTGGGGATTCCCCAAGCAGCGAGGTCACCGGCCAGCCCGGTCCTTCCGGCTCCTCCAGGGATGAGAGCGCTAAATTGGAAGAAGTGGTCGTCACCGGGTCGCATCTGGCCAACCAGGGGTTCGACGCCCCGACGCCGACTCTGATGCTGTCTGCGCAGCAACTGCAGGAGCGCGCCTCCACCAGTGTCGGTGAGTTTCTGAATGAGATCCCGGCCTTCCGCGAGAGCACGAGCAATCAGAACAACCCGACGAACAGCGCTGCGGGCCAGGTCTATGCCGACCTGCGGGCGCTGGGAAACATCCGCACACTGACGTTGGTCGATGGCGAGCGCTTCGTGCCTTCTGCGACCACCGGTGAGGTGGATCTGAACCTGATTCCGACGGTGCTGGTGAGCCGGATCGACGTGGTCACCGGCGGCGTTTCTGCCGTCTATGGTTCCGACGCCATTTCGGGCGTGGTCAACGTGATTCTCGACAAGAAGCTTCAGGGCATCAAGGCGCAGGTCTCGGGTGGAATCTCCACATACGGCGATGATGCGGAACAGGGCTTCAGTCTGGCGGCCGGCACCGGCTTCGATGATGACCGCGGCCATCTCGAGATCGGCGGTGAATATGCGAAGGACAACGGTGTCAGTGACTACACCACTGCGCGTCCCTGGGGAGCCCTCAGCGACGGCATCGTCACATTCCCGGTGAACCGGCCGGTCGGCACGCCGTCGCGCACGTTCGCCTCGGGAATCACCTTCACCAGTGCACCGATTGGCGGAGTGGTCTATGGCGCCTGCACGACTGCCAACTGCACGCCGACGGCAATATCGACCACCTCACCGTTGCGCGGCATCGCATTCGGTGCGGACGGCTCGCTGATCCCGTTCAACTACGGCAATGACACATTGAATACGGGCACTGCCTACAACTTCACTGGCAGTGGAGCGCCGCCGTATCTTGATAACACCATGATACTGCCGGTCAAGCGGTATTCGACGATGGCGCGACTTGATTACGACGTGAGCTCCAGCGTGTCCGTATTCCTCACTGTTCTCAATGCACAGTCGGGTTCTTCGGACTTCAATGGCAACCATCCTCGTTATCAGAACGCATCCGGTATCGTCATCCGCAGCGACAATGCTTTCCTGCCCTCGGATCTGGCGGCCATCATGGCCGCGAATGGCGATACTGCCGTGGGCATTGCGCGCAATGGACTCGACTTTGCCGAGGGCAGACCTGACAACTACAACACGACCACGCGGGTCGTCGGCGGCGCCGACGGCGACCTATTCGATGACTGGAAGTGGGATGTCTACTACGAGTACGGACAGAACCAGTACTCCTCGCAGGTACAGAATGTCCCGATCACCAACAACTTCAATTTCGCGCAGGACGCGGTCTACTACAATCCGGCGACCGACGCGATCCTTGCCAATCCGGGCGCGGGCGTACCAGCCGGATATGTCCTGGCATGCCGGGCGCTGGTTCCCGGCAGCAGAACCTACAACCCGATCGCCGCGGCGGGCTGCCAGCCGATGGACCTGATCGGTCCAAATGCAGCAAGTCAGGCTTCGATCAACTATGTCGACGGAACGATCTGGCAGCTGACGACCACCACTCAGAGGGTGGCATCGGCCAACGTGAACGGCACTCTTTTCGATACCTGGGCGGGCCACATCGAGGGCGCGTTGGGCGGCGAATGGCGCAGCGAAACCGCGACGCAGGCGGTGGACAGTCTTTCGCTCGACAATGAATTTGCCTACGGGAATCCGCAGCCCTTCCATGGCACCTTCTCTGAGAAGGAAGTGTATGCGGAAGCGGAGCTGCCACTCGCCAAGGACGTGCCGTTCGCCCAGTCGCTTGCGCTGAACGGTGCCGTGCGCTACACCGATTACAGCATCAGCGGCCCGGTGGAAACGTGGAAGGGTGGTGCCACCTGGGCCCCTGTCGATGATTTCAGACTGCGTGCCACCGCGTCGCGCGACATCCGCGCGCCCAACACCTCGGAGCTGTTTCAGAACACCCAGAATACGACATTGGCGCTCAATCCCTTTACCGGTACGGTGCAGGCCTATACCGTGTACACGCAGCCGAGCCCGAATCTGAAGCCGGAAGAGGCTGATACCGGGATCCTCGGTGCGGTGATCGCCCCGCACTTCGTGCCTGGCCTGAATGTCTCGATCGACTACTACCACATCCGCGTGAACGGTGCGATCGGGAACTATGGTACGACCACGCTCATCGACAACTGCGCCGCCGAGGTGGCTTCGGCCGCCGGACCGGGCTATTTCTGCAGTTTCTTCAATCGCAGCGGGACATCGATCAACTACCTTTCGCTGCAGGAAGTCAATTTGGCATCGATCACGACGTCCGGGGTCGACTTCGACATGAACTACCACATCGCCGTGGGGGGCGGTACGCTCACCGAGCGCCTGTATGGCACTTATCTTTTGCACCTGATAACCAATGACGGATTGGGAAATTCCGTGAGCTTCAATGCCGCAGGTGTAGTGCAGTCACTGGGCAGCGTGATCGACCGTGCCGGCATGGTCGGAGGATTCACGGGCGGGGTGAACACGGGCGCAACCGATGGGCCGCATTGGCAGGTCAATGACAGCGTGAGCTACGCGTATGATAAGTACTCACTGAGCGTAACGGCCCGTTATATCGGTGGCGGTCTGTACGACGCGACACTGGTAGGCCCGAACAATCCGCTTTACAATCCCGCCTCGCCCATTTCGATCGCCAACAATGAAATCAGCGGGCGTTTTTATCTCGATCTGGGGGGATCGGTGAACCTCATCGACGCGGGCCGGAAGAAGCTGCAGGTGTACGTTGTCATCAACAACCTTGCCAATGTCGCTCCGCCCTTTCCGGAGACGGCGATCTCGGGCCTGTACGACCGTATCGGTCGCGATTTCCGCGCCGGAATCCGTCTCACTCTGTAGTTCCATAGCCGGAAGTCAGGCATGTTCCGCAGTCGGGGTTCCACGCGTCGTGAACTGATCAGGCTGGGCGGCGCCTGCCTCGGCACGGCGGTCTTCGGATCGGGGATGGCGGCCATCTCGAGGCGGTCCGGGCCGCCCAACATCCTTTTCATCACCGTCGACCAGCTGCGATCACTTGCCGACGTTCCGGTCAGGCTGCCGTTGCCGCATATCCGGCGGATGGTCCTGGAGGGACGCAGCTTTACCAACTACCACGTCAACATGGCGCCCTGTGGCCCGTCACGAGCGGTGATCTATACCGGACAGTACGCACAGAAGACGGGCATGTACACCAACCCGCCCGGCGAATACGCCGTGATCGATCCGGCCGGCCCGCCCCCACTGGAATTACCGACGTCGATTCCGACGATCGGGACCCTGTTGCGCGAGCAGGGCTATTACACGGCCTATAAAGGCAAATGGCACCTCAGTCTGATCGACCAGCGTATCAAGCGCGCGCGCCCCGGTGCTTATCCCGATAGTGTCCACGCCCTGGAGCCGTACGGATTTTCAGACTACGGCCATGATGGCGAGCATTCCGGCATGGAATGGGCGGGCTTCAGCCACGACGCCTTCATCGCCGCCGATGCAATCAATTTACTGCGCCGCTTTTCCCAGGGGGCCACCGGCGTCAAACCCTGGTTTCTGGCGGTCAACCTCGTGAACCCGCATGACATCATGTTCTACGAGGGGGATGACGAGGTGGGCCCCAAGGGCGCCTCGTTCGTCGGTCCGGTCATGAAACCGCCGGGCTATCCACCCTACGACGCCAACTGGGATCCGGCGCTCCCGGAGAGCTTCTACAGGGACGACCTTTCGACCAAGCCGAGTGCACAGCGCAGCTACCACGGTGGCTTCAACGCCTCGGCACGAGGGATCGGCGCCTGGAAGGCTTACCTGAACTACTACTACAACTGCATCCGCGACGTCGATGCGCACATCGGCCGGTTGCTTGCCGCCGTCGATGGGCTGGGCTTTGCCCATGACACCATTGTCATTCTCACTTCCGACCATGGGGAACGGGGCGGGGCACATGGCATGTCCGGCAAAGGCGGGGACATGTACAAGGAGACGGTACGTGTGCCGCTGATCGTGCGCGGCCCCGGCATCACGGCCAGGGGACGTGCTACGGCCGCGTTGGGTTCGGCCGTGGATCTTGCGCCGACGCTTCTCGCGCTCGCGGGTCTGGGCGATGACGCCCGCATCCGCCGTTACCCGGACCTCCATGGTGTGAGTCTGGCCCCCGCGATGTTCGACGCCGCGGCCAGGACCGACCGCGACCGCCGGGGCATCCTGTTCGACTATGTCACGGCCAGCGGCCCCGGGTCCCCATCGGCGCGCGAAGGTCGCGAGCCGCGTGGCCTGCTCAGGGGCACGTTCGACGGCCACTACAAGTTCGCGCGGTACTTCGCTCTGCACGAACATCACATACCGACCGATTGGGCGACATTGCTGGCGCACGACGACTTGGAGCTGTATGACACCCGCGTCGATCCGCAGGAACTGGTGAATCTTGCGGCAAATCCCCAGGCGCACGCGGACCTGATCCTGTCCCTCAATGCGAGAATCAACACCCTGATTGCAACCGAGATCGGTGCCGATACCGGCGCCATGTACCCCAATGGCGAGGACGGACGGTACGAGCTGAAGGTCTGACGTTCCGGAGTTACTGGGCGGCCTGCCGGGCCTGGGCATCCCCCACCCCGACCTGATCATGGGTCACATCGCGTGGATAGGTGATTGGGGGTTTCCCCGTCTTCGCCGTGATGTCCCGCGTGAGCAGGGCAACGGTGGACTCCCGCACCGGGGGCTGGGGTTCGAGGAACGCCCGATAGTAATTGCCGCGGGCATAGTCGATCGGGTGCAGCCCGAACCGGTCGGCACTCTGGAGCGAGGTGCCGTACGCCACCAGTTCGGCGACCGCGTGGTCCCAGCCTTGCTTGGCCGCGCCAAACAGCGCGGTCTGGCGCTCCGCGTCCTGCGCCGTGATGCTGGCGCCGGCCTTGTAAAGCGCATCCACGCACGCCGCCGCCTGGGCGTCCGTCTTGTAGCGTCCGCGGGTGGGATTGAAGCTCTGCCCGATTCCTGCGGCGGCCATCAGCGGCGTCACGCCCTGAGCATTGGGCAGATCCACCCGTGCGTGGTATTGCAGCAGCAGGTTCACCGACGCCACGTCCCCGTCCTTGGCGGCAAGCAGCAGCGGCGTTGCGCCGGTGGAGAGCACCTGGTCCGCGCCCCGATCATAGACGCCGTTGCGATAGGGCGGCCGCAGTTTCAGTTGGGCGTTCGGATTGGCGCCCTTCACCAGCAGCAGTTTCTCGATATCGTATCCGGTGAGGGCGTCGGTGGCCGGCAGGTCGGCGCGGCCGCCACTGGGAAGGGTATTGAGGTCGATCGCGACGTAAAGTGGCGTGTCGCCGAAGAAATCCCACTTGTTCACGTCGGCGCCGGCGTCGATCAGGACCTTCGCCAGGTCGAAGTGCTGGTTCATCAGCGCGACGACCAGCGCGGTCGTGTTCTGGGGATCGCCCTCATTGAGGTCCGCACCGGCCTGTACCAGTTCCTGCACGCATTGGATGCAGCCCTGTCGGGCGGCAAACATCAGCGCCGTGAGCCCACCGTTGTCCATGATCAGCGGACGGCCTTCGGCGGTGACGCGTCGCGGCCAGTCCCGCACCGCCGAGCGCCGGTCGAGTTGCGCGTGGTGGTCTATCAGCAGCTTCAGCATCTGTGGCTGGGCTTGGGCGGCGGCCCACATGAGGGCGGTCTGGCCTCCCCAGGTCTCGATTGCATCGACTGCCGCACCATGGTCGAGCAACAGCTTCGCGGCTGCCACATTGCCCGTCCGCGCCACGACCATGAGTGCCGTCTGGCCCTCGGCATTCGGGGAATTGGCGTCCGCGCCTGCCTGCAACAGCAGCTTCAGCACCGGCGTATAGGCGCCGATTGCGGCCTGCTGCATCGCCGATGTGCCGTACAGATTCACGGCGCCGATGTCGGCGCGCTTCCTGAGCAGCGCGCGGGTCAGATCGACGTCGTCGTTGTGGGCCGCCCACATCAGCGCCGTGGTGCCGTCGGGCCCTCGGGCATTCACATCGGCTCCATGCGCTATCAGCTCGAGCGCGCCGTGCTGATCGTCGGCCTGGGCCGCCGCGAGCAGCGCGGGAGGGGCGTCATCCGCAATGGCGACAGTCACGTCGAGGATCGCCAGCAGGGCGCCGAAAACTGCGATGAGGGTGCGGAGCATTTCGGACGCCCTAGATTTCCGCCATGACCCCGGTGCTGTCGCCGTGCGACTTGGCGGGAACGCCCGCCCGATGAAGCATGGTGAGCAACAGGTTCGCGTGCACCGCATCCTGCGGATAGGCCAGGTGCTGGCCGCCCTTGATCGTGCCGCAGCCATGGCCCAGCAGCACCTGCGGCAACGGGGTGTGATTGTGCATGTCGCTGTTGGCCATGTCGCTGCCGTACAGGACGATGGCGTGATCCAGCAACGTCCCATCGCCGTCCTCGGTCTCGGCCAGTGACTTGACGAAGCCTGCGAACGACGCCGTCATGAAGTGTTGGATCCGCGTCAGTTTCGCAAGATTGTCGGGGTCGTTGTGATGATGGGAGAGGGGGTGCCAGGCGTCCGAAATATTGAGGTTCGGGAAGGTGCGCATGGTGACTTCGCGCGCCATCATGAAGGTGGCGCAGCGGGTCATGTTCGCCTGCCAGGCAAGCTTCATCATGTCGAACATGGTCTGGAGCATCTTGCCGTAGTCATCGGGGATGCCCTGCGGGGCATCCGGCAGCTTCATGCCGGTACCCGAACCGAACTTCGCCTCCATGCCCTGGATGCGGCGCTCGACCTCGCGGACGGAATCCAGGTAGTCGGCCACCCGGCGCTGGTCCGCGGCGCCGAGTCCCTGCTGCAGCCGCTGGGTACTCTCGCGGACGAAATCCAGGATGCTGCCCGACTGGCGCAGGATGGCCGCACGCTGCTGCGGTGTGTTGCCGTCACCGAACAGTGTCGTGAACACCGTGCGGGGGTCCTGGATCATCGGCAGCGGCTGGGTGCCGGTGCGGAAGGAGATCGTGTCGGAATAGGAGGCGCCGAATGCGGGGTCACTCGCGCCGCCACCGCCTTCGCCCGCAAGCTCGATCGACTGCAGCGGCAGGCCCCTGGACAGGACCCGCGCGGCGACCTGCTCCACCGAAGGGCCGACATCGGGCTGCTGGCTCTGCGGGGGATGCACGGCCGTGAGCCACGTGCCCGGCGTGATGGCGTGCGGGGCGGGACTCTCGGCGGCCTTGTTCCTGAGCCCGCTCACGATGGTGAGGTATTTACGGTACGGTTCGAGCGGCTTCAGGATCGGGGACATCGTGTAATCGGTGCCGGTCTCCTTCGGATCCCAGTTGGCGGCGACGGCGCCGTGCGGGATGTAGATGCATGCCATATAGGGCAACGGTCTGGCGGCCGTCTGCGCGAGCGCGGTGCCCGCGGGGATCATCGCATCGAGCAGCGGGAGACTGACGGTGGCCCCGATGCCGCGAAGGACCGCGCGACGCGACAGATGCCTTTTCGTGATGAACATGATGTCCTCTTACTGTACGTGCCCCGGCGGGCCGCTGACCGCCGCGACGGGCTGCAGCACCGCGGCCATCTTCACGGCCGGGGCGGGCGGCGCGGTTCTCATCAGGAACTGCGGGCTGGAGACGATTCCCATGACGATCGAAGCGAAGCGGTAGTCGTCCCTGGCGCTGGCCTGGACGATGGCACGCACTTCGGGCTGGTCCTGAAACTCGAGCGTGCGGCCCAGCGCATAGGTCAGGAGGTTCCCGGTCAGTGCCGTCACGAACCGGGAGGGGTCGCGCAGGACGAACTTGCGGACCCCGACCGGACCGTCCACCTTGAACCCGCCCGGGAGCGTCGACGAGGCATCGATGGGCGAGCGGGTATAGCGGTCCATCGACTGCCATCGACCCACGGCGTCGAAGTTCTGGAATGCGAGACCGAGGGGATCGAGCACCCCGTGGCAGGCGAAACAGCTCGGGTTGTTGCGATGAATGACCATCTCCTGGCGCACCGTGAGTGCCTTGGCGCCCACCGCCTCGGACGGCAGGTTCATCTTCACCCCCGGCGGCGGCGGGTCCGGCGGTGCGTCCAGGATGCTGTCGAGCACCCATTTGCCGCGCAGCACGGGCGCGGTGCGGGTCGGATAGGACTGTCCCATCAGGAAGGCACCCTTTCCGAGCAGGCCGAAGCGGACGGGATCGGTGAGTTCGACGCGCCGGAACCGGGTGCCGCGGACGTCGTTGATGCCGTACAGCAGCGCCAGGTCCTGGTTCAGGTACGTCCAGTTCGCCGTGAGCAGGTCGACCACGTCGAGGTTGTTGGTGAACACGCTGTTCACGAAGAGCTTGAGCTCGTTGCGGAATAGCGGTCGCGGATCACCGATACCCGGAAAGTCCTTCTGGTCAGGCGTGACCTCCGCCAGCCGATCGACATCGAGCCATTGGAATGCAAAGTTCGACGCCAGCGTCATCGCCCGCGGATCCTTCAGCATCCGCAGCACTTCGTCCTTGAGGACCGCCGGTTCGTGCAGCCGGTTCTGGGCGCCGAGGCGGATCAGTTCCTCATCCGGCGTGCTGCTCCAGAGGAAGAACGCGAGCCGCGAGGCCAGCTGCAGGTCGGTGATGGGATAGGTCTGCCCGGGCTTGATTCCCGCCGGGGTCGGCTCGGTGCGGTAAAGAAAGAAGGGGCTCGCCAGGATGGCCGTGATGGCATCGCGGACCCCGGTCTCGAAGCCATCGTTGCCGGCGCCCGCGGCGTAGATTTTCATCAGCGGATCCACGTCCTCGGGCGTCACCGGGCGCCGGTAGGCTTGCTGCGCGAGCGTGCTGATGATCTGCCTGGCGCACGGCGCATCGTCCTGCGCTTTCTGCGGCATGCAGCTGAAGATCTTGCGGCGGCTGGGAGTCCAGCTCATGCCGGTGACCTCGAGGGGCCCCTTGATCGAGAACGAGCGCAGCCGGAGTACTTCGCCCTGTGCATCGCCGGCGCCGAGCGGCTGCAGCCGGCCTTCCGATTCGGCGAAGTCGCGATGCACGAAGGTGACGCTGACGACGTGCGGCCCCGCGGACGCATGGAAATCGATGTGTTTCAGCGTCTTGTTGATGGCATCGACCGCACGGTCCTGCTGCTCGTCGATGGCCTTGGTCTGCGCATCGCCACCCACATCGCCCTGCCAGAAGGGTCTGCCATCGAGTGAGGCCACGATGTGGTTCTTGAATTCGAGATTGAACAACCACAGGGCCACCGCGAGGTTGCCGATGTCGAGTTCATATTTGCCATCGGCTGGAAAATCATGGGTCACCTGGAAGCCGCCGCGCGACCCCAGCGGCATCCCCGGTCCACGGTACAGCTGGTCGCCGCTTTGCGGACCGGCGGTGTACTGGGTCGTGACCGAGGTCGCGTGGACATCGCCCACCGCAGCATTGGCCGCTTCGCGCGCCGACTCCAGATACTGGTTGAGGAAGGTGGAAGAGACCTGGAGCACGTCGGCGATATTGTCGAAGCCGCCGGCCTGGTCGTCCTTGGGCAGAAGCTTCTCGGCATCGATCCTCACCCGCAACAGGTCCCAGACGGCATTCTGGTACTCCTTGCGGTTGAGCCGATGCAGGCCCACCCAGCCGGTGTAGGCCGGATGCGTCTGCGCGGCATGATCGAGGCTGTGCTGCATCCAATGGATGAAGGCATCGATCGACGCCTGTGGGGGCTGGTTGTTCCCCGGAGGTGGCATCAGCCGTCCGCTGAGCTTCTGGATGGCCTTTTCCCAGACCTTCGCGTCGCTGGGAATGTCCTGCGGCGTCATGGTGCCGAAGGCCACGCCGCCCGCCCAGTCATCCGTGTTGTGGCACTTGCTGCAGTACTGGTTGAGCAGTCCCCAGTACTGCTTGGCCTGCGCGGCGTCGATGTCGCCGCTAGAGCCGGCACCCCACGCCATCAGGGGGAGGGCGCCAGCCGCGCACAGAAGCCAGCCCAGATTGCGATTGCGCATCAATCCCGCCTCGCGGGTCGTCTACCACACCGGAAACACGTCGACACGCACTACAGACCACGCCGTCAGGTCTCAGGTTCATGGGGATTTACGGACTGCCGGGGGCGTGTCACAGGGTGTGGTGATATCGCCATGAGCCGTTTGGGGGGACAGCGTTGGCTGCGGCTGCAGCGCGCGGGCAGACCTCCCCGGCTTCCCGGGGGGTCCTGCTCACGCGGCAGGGTGCGACTTAGCGGCTGACCAGGACGCTGTTCCCGCCGCCACCGAAGCCGGGACCACCGAGGCCGGGGCCGGCAGGGCCACCGCCGCCATAGGGAGGATTGGCACCGACACCATTGGACACCACCTTGACCCACAGGGCGTCCTTGTCCTTGAAGTATGAGGTCTCGTCGGCCTTGCGCAGCGCCTCCAGGCTGCTCTGCGGCGCACCCGAGGCTGCGGTGGTGAACCCCGGCAGCTCGAAGATCACCCAGGAGCCTTTGTTCAGTTCGCTCAGGCTGAGGTCCAGGGAGGGCCTTTGCGTGGTCACCTTGATCTCGGTACCCGCCCTCACGTTGGTGCCGGTGACGGTGTAGTCCCTGCCGTTACGGCTGAGGACGATGGGTGGCTGCGGGGGTCCGCCGAAGCCGAAGCCCCCGCGGGCGGGAGCAGGGCCGGGACCGCCGGGAGCTGCGCCTGCCGGGGGCGCGGCGCCAGCGCCGGGACCAGGGCCGGGACCCGCGGCGGGACCGTTGAACGCGACGGACCGGACGGTCGCCCCGCCCGCGGGCGCCGCGCCAACACGAGGACCGGGGCGGGCGCCAGGGGCCCGGGGTGGGCCGCCGAAGCTCAGGCGACCGACATCGCCCTTGCAGATCGCGGCGTTCCAGGTGGGCTTGAACTCACAGGCCTGCGAATCAGCCGCAATGCTGTCGTTGACGCCGTCGTTGATGAGGACGTATGAATTGGGGCCGTCGCCCAACGTGCCGTCCATGTCGCGGATCACCGCCGTCTTGTAGGCCGTGCTGGTTCCGTTGTCGCTGCCCCACTTGCGCTCCATCGGCGGGAAATACACCGGCTTGGCATTGACGAATTTGAGGTGCTCGATCGAGTTGTTGGAACTGACCCCGAAGCTCGTGTACAGCAGGTAGGTGATCGCTCCGGACTTGCGGGTGGCGTTGTCCTGGTAATTCACGAAGGTGTCATTCACCACGTCGTGGCGGTAATCGTAGAACTCGTAGCCGTGGATCGGGTAATCCGGCAGTTCCGGCTTCGGCAGGCTGCGGCCGTAGGCCTTTTCCGCGTCGGTCTGGGGATTGCCGACGTTGTCGGTCTCGCCCACGAACAGCGAGTCGACGACTCTCGAGGTAAAGGCGTAGCGACCGAATGCGCCGGAGGCGTGCGTGAAGCCCATCGCGTTGTCGGCCAGCTTCTCGTTCTTGAATATGCGCATCTCGCCCCGGCCCCAGATGCCGCCATTGCGGTTCTTGTAGGCGGTGAGGTCCTCGAAGACCGATACCAGGGGCTTGCTGTTCGGGTCATTGGGATCTTCAAGGCCGGTCTGATGACTGCCGGTGACACTGAAAGTGCCGTTGGGCGATTCGTTGCGGTCGAACATGAACCCGTCGTAGTTCGAATGGGCGACGTTGCCCTTGAACTCGCGGAATTTCGTGCGGCGCGGCCAGGTTGCCTTGCTGATGTCGGTGTCCAGGAACGCGCCCATCGGGTGCTCCGGCACTGACATCCAGAAGCCCGTCGCCTCGGACCCCGCGGCCACGTTGTCGACGTAGATATTGTCCGGGTTGGTGATCCAGAAGGTCGATGCGGTGTTGTCCGAAGGGATCAGGACGTCCTTGGCGGCCTGGCCATTGGTTCCCGCGCGCGGCTCGCCGGCTGCGGCGAGATTCGTCGGCACGCAGGGTTTGCCGTCGGGATGGCACTTGGTCAGGATCCCGAGGTTGTGGACGTACTGGTTGCCCTTCTCGATGCCGTCTTCCAGAAAGAAGCAGTGACCGACGGTGTTGTAGGTCACGTTGTTCTGCACCCGCACGTCATTGGTGCCATGGATGGTCACACAGCGGCTGTAGGTGTCATGGATCGCCGAGTTCTCGACGTACTGCCCC
>DATJTJ010000198.1:0-13882 GCA_035503515.1 Steroidobacteraceae bacterium | reverse complement strand
ACGGCCATGGGACCGGGAAGTTTCCTCAACCTGTTCGACCTGGGCGCGAATCGCACGTTGGTGCTGCTGGACGGGCGGCGCATCACGCCGAGTACCAACCAGGGGACGGTCGATGTCACGGTGATCCCCTCGCTGCTGCTGCAGCGCGTGGACGTCGTCACGGGCGGTGCCTCGGCTGCCTACGGTTCAGATGCGGTCAGCGGAGTGGTCAACTTCATCCTCGACAGCAAACTTGATGGTTTCAAGGGTGAGATCAGCGCAGGTGAGAGCACGCTGGGCGATGTGCCGACGACCAACGTCGCATTTGCCTATGGAGGCCACTTCGCCGACAACAGACTACACGTCATCGCCGCTATCCAGAATTTCACCTCGGGAGGCCTTGGCGGTCTCGATGGCGCCGACGGTCGAAACTACCTTAACGGACTCGGTGGCTTGATTCCGAATCCGGCCGTGACGGCTGCCAATCCCGCCTCGGCTTCGAACCCACAGTACCTGCTGGAAAAGGGTGTGACCTATCCCTACGCCACGTTCGGGGGAATGATCGTCGGGGGACCCTTGAATGGAACGACCTTCGCCGCCGGTGGGGTTCCCTATAAAGTCCAGGGCGGCACCCTCGCCACGACCAACGCGCAGGTGGGCGGCGGAGGGGCCTACTTTTCGCCCTACGTCAACTATGTGTCGCCCGAGCAGGTATTCGATGGCTACGGCAAAGTGTCGTTCGACGTGACGCCGGAGTCGCAGGCCTATGTCCAGGTGCTCTACGGCCGAAATCACAGTAGGTATGTGCAGGATCCTCCTTTCCAGACGCAGGGCACTGATTACACGATCTTCGCAGGCAATCCGTTCATTCCCTCATCGGTTGCCGCGGCCATGCAACAAGACGGGGTCACCAGCTTCAAACTCGGCCGCGTCGACATCGACTGGCCATTCATCACCGCGGATAACGGGTACCAGACTTACGATGTGACGGCTGGTTACCAGGGCGCCATTGGGGACTGGACCTACGACACCTACGCCGAACATGGCGACAGCCGCTTCTTCCTCTACATGCACAATGAGCCGAATGTCTCCAACGTTTATAATGCGGCCGACGCCGTGCTCAATCCGGCCACTGGCCAGATCATGTGCCGTACCACGCTGACCAATCCCAACAACGGCTGTGTGCCCATCAACCTGTTCGGCCCCGGCGCAGCTTCCGCCGCTGCGTTGGCCTACGTCCAAGGCACCTTGATGACCAACCAGGAACTGCAACAGGACGTTGCCTCCTTCAATATGAACGGCTCGCCGTTCTCGACTTGGGCGGCACCCGTGTCGATCGGCTTCGGCGCGGAGTATCGCAACGAGTTCGGCGTCTCGACTGTCGATCCGATCTCCTCGTCGCCAATCGCCACCGACGGTATCCGGGGTCTACCGGCCAGTGATCTGGTGGCACCGGTGGGGGGTTGGCAAACCAATAACCCGCAGCCCCTCGAGGGCAGCTACCATATAGAGGAAGGGTACATAGAGGGCCTCGTGCCCTTGCTGCGGAACGTGCCGTTCGCAAAGTCCCTCGATCTGAACCTTGCGGGGCGCCTCACGAGTTACAGCACCAGTGGCCTGGTGAAGACCTGGAAGGCAGGCCTCAGCTGGGAGCCTATTGCCGACCTGAGGCTGCGTGCGACCAAGTCACGGGACATCCGCGCTCCGGATTTGCAGGACTTGTATGCCGGAAACGCCCAAAGCTACGTCACGATCAACGATCCGGAGAACAACAACGCACAGGTCGTCAACGTCACCCAGGAGCGTCGGGGCAATCCCAACCTGACTCCGGAAGTGGCCGATACCGAAACATTCGGCGTCGTTTATCAACCGTCCTGGCTGACCGGTTTCAGCGGGTCCGTGGACTATTTCGACATCAAAATCAGGAATGCCATCTCGCAACTGACTTCCCAGAATGAGGTCACGCTGTGTGCGGACGGTGACACGGCGCTATGTTCCCAGATCTTGCGGCAGAATGGCCAAATCGTCGAGATCTCGACGCCCACGTTGAATCTGGCCAGTGCGCATGCGGAAGGAATGGACCTGGAGTTCGGCTATCGGCGCAATCTGTCCGATATAGCGCCCAGCCTGCCGGGTGCCATTTCGGCGCGGGCCATCGGCACTTATCTGGGCGTGCAATCGACCACTTCGCCGACGGCGACCGGCGAGGTCACGATCGAGAATGCCGGTGACATCGGCCAGTCCGCCCAGCCGAAATGGCGCTGGTATACGTCGCTCGGCTATGACCTCGACAGATTGAGCGTCGCCCTGATCGGCCGTTACATTGGCTCGGGCAAGTACGACAATCAGTATACCGCGGTCCAGCTCGCCGACAGCGCCAATTACGTCCCGTCAGTCTTTTATGTGGATGCGACGATCCAATATAAGTTGGCAATTGCGGGAGCCGACAGTCAGCTGTTTCTCTCGTTCAATAACTTGTTCAACAAGGATGCACCGGTCGTCCCCGCCAACAACTTCAACGCGTCTCAGACACCCCTGGGGCTGTACGATGTCGTCGGCAGGTCGTTCATGCTCGGTGTCCGATTCAAATTCTGAAAAACGAGGATCAAGCCATGCGGATATCCCTGGTTGCCATTGCCGCCGCCGCGACCCTGGCAATGCTTGAGCAGGCACCTGCAATCGCGCAGCAGCAATCCTATGAGCGACAGTTCGGGCCGCTGCTCAAAAGCGCGGATTGCGATGACGCCTGCCTGCGCAGACTGATGGATCAGTATCTGAGCGCGCTGACGGCGCACGATCCATCCCGTCTGCCCCTGGGCAGAGATGTGAGATTCACGGAAAACACGAATGAGATGGCGGTCGGCGATGGTCTGTGGCAGACCATCAGCGGTATCCTGCCCCATCGGATCGTCATCACGGATCCTACCACCGCGCAGGTCGCGTACTATGGTGCGGTCCTGGAGAACGGGCGCACTTCGCTGCTCTACGTTAGGCTGAAGACGCAGACCGGCAAGATTACTGAAATCGAATCGGCTGTGGTTCGCGAGGTCGTCGGTAATTTTGGCAGTTATACGGACCTCCAAGGTCCGCTGTCGGACTGGAACGAGGTATTGGCGCCGTCGCAGCGGCGTTCGCGACAGGAACTGATCGCACTCGTGAACCAGTATTTCGAAGGGATCGAACAGAGCAACGGCGATATCGTGCCCTTCGATCCGAGCTGCGTGCGTTGGGAGAACAACCGTAACACTTCGCGGATGGGTAACCCATCGAAGGGCGCCGCACCCGCGCCTAACACCACTGCATCGATTCTGCAGGGAATGACGATCGCGCAAACCTTCAACACCCATGTATTCAGCTACATCACCCATATAGGGGACCGACGCTTCCCGATTGTGGACGAGCAGCGAGGCATCGTGCTTGCCATCGTGACGTTCACGCATCCAGGGAACGTGCGTACAGTCGAAGTCCCGGGGCATGGAAAGGTGGAACTCACCGGAGTCACTTCAGCCTTCCCCAATACCACCGAAATCCTGGAATCATTTCGTGTCAAGGACGGCAAGATCGTCGGCATCTATGCTTACGTCAACCTTCTGCCCTATCATCAAAAGACGGGGTGGTGAGTGCGTTGGTGGCTGCAAGCGTCGCTGACTTTCGGCATCTCGCACGGCGCCGGTTGCCGAGGGTCGTTTTCGACTACGTCGACGGGGGCGCCGAAGGTGAGGTGACCCTGCAGGAGAACGAACGCGCCTTCCGGGACGTTGCGTTTTGTCCGCGGTATGCGGCCGGCGTCCAGGAGTGCGACCTGGATGTGGAAGTACTGGGCCGCAGACTTTCAATGCCCTTGCTGCTCGCGCCATGCGGATTCACTCGTCTCATCCATCCATTGGGCGATCTGGCTGCCGCGCGTGCCGCTGGCAAGGCAGCCGTTGGGTTTACGCTGTCAACCATGTCGAGCTATCGGCTTGAGGCTGTGGCCCGGGCAAGTTCATCGGGCCCATTGTGGTATCAGCTCTATCTCATTGGCGGCCGCGGCACCGCCGAGGATGCGATCGAACGCGCGCGGGTGGCCGGCTTCAGCGCGCTCGTCGTTACCATCGACACACCAGTGGCCGGCAGGCGTGAGCGCGATATCCGCAATGGTGCAGCTGTCCTCCTCGGCGGTGATCGACTGGCAATGTTACCGTTCCTGCCGCAGTTGGTTGCTCGCCCGCGTTGGCTCATGGCCTATCTTAGAGACGGCGGCCCGACGACGTTCCCAAACATCGTGCTGGCGACCAAGAGGCCATTGTCCTTGAAGGACGCACATGCCGCCCTTCGACAATGCACCGTCACGTGGAGCGATCTCTCCTGGATCCGTCGAAGCTGGCCAGGTCCGATTGTCATCAAGGGAATCCTCACGGCGGATGATGCGCGGCGGGCGCTCGACGCCGGGGCGGAGGGCATCGTCGTGTCCAACCACGGTGGACGTCAACTCGACTGCGTCCCGGCCTCGCTACGCGTGCTGCCGGAAATCGTCGCCGCTGTCCACGGCCGGGCGTTCGTTTTGATGGATGGCGGTATCCGGCGTGGAAGTGACATTCTCAAGGCCATATGCTTGGGGGCCCGAGCCGTGCTAGTGGGCCGTGCTTATCTATACGGACTGGCCGCCGCAGGAGAGAATGGCATTACTACGGTACTCGAAATTCTGCGCGCCGACATGTCGCGCTCGATGGCCCTATTGGGCTGTTCCTCGATCTCTGAGCTCAACCCGTCTCTATTGCGCAACGCAATTGCAATCTCCCTGGGAGATTAAGATCCTTCTGCTCTGGGTCCCACTCGACATGCGGCAGGCGGAGCCCTTGGCTTACGAATCGGTCCTCCGGCGGGTGGGGCGCGCGCACGATGAAAAAATGGCGAAGCAACTCGTGGCCGCAGGTCCCCACTCAACCAAGGCCCCTCGAGGATAAACTCCAACGCAGCGAAAGCGATCATTCTAACGTCGCCGGGGCTGTAGAGCCGCGGTTCGTCTGGCTGGCGCGGGAATCATCTATGCGTCCACGCTGGCCCATTACTTGATGGCGGGGGAAGCCGACATCGTTCGGTGACCAGATTCGCGCAACGTATGTACTCGCGTGCATATTGTTGGTACTGCGTCGTCCTGATAGCTTCGCACGCCCTTTTTTAGTGGAGGCCTCGGTTGAGGTGGTGCCAATTTTGTAAGCCTCTGCTTTGGTACGCCTTGGTCTGCTGCAACGGGGCGGTAAGCGCGTCCCCTGCCGTGCCTGCGGCCACGCCATCTGATCCGGCCGCTGCACCAACGCGGGAGATCACAGACGCTGCGGGCCGGCACGTGGTCATTCCCGCGGTGGTCAGGCGGGTGGCCGATCCATGGCCTGCAAACAATGCAACGGTGTTGATGCTCGGGGGTGCCGACAAACTGGCCGCGACCAGCGCTCAGGCCCGTCGGCAACCCTGGCTGCGCAAATTGTATCCGCGGATCGAACAGGTACCCGCGGCCTTCAGCGCCGCCGGTGATGTGAATATCGAGACCCTCATCGGTGCTCGGCCAGACGTCATTCTGATGGCGTACGGCGGCACGCCGCCCAAATGGCTGGATGCAATGGAGGCGTACCACATCCCCGTCGTGCTGATGCCCAATGACTCCCTCGAAGGCCTCAGGACGACCGTACGCATGACTGGCGAGGTCCTCGGCGAACGGGAATCCGAAGTCGCCCGGCTGTATATCCGTTACTTCGATGAGAACATCCGCAGAGTGACCCAGATTACGGGAAACTTGCCGGACCGCGCGCGACCGAAGGTCTTGCACACCTCATCTGCCGGAATCCTCACCGTAGATGGTCGACAGTCCGTCATAGATGACTGGATCCGCATTGCAGGGGGCGTCAACGCAGCCGAGGTCGTCGGCCTGGGAAGGCCCGTGACCATGGAACAGGTCGCGGCCTGGAATCCGGATGTGATCATCGTCGGCACGGCGCCCAACGATCAGAACAGGCAGGCTATCCTCGACGACCCGCGCTGGAGTCAGATAAAGGCAGTCAGAGACGGCAAGGTGTTGGTAAATCCCAGCGGTGCCTACCTCTGGGATCGGCACAGTGCCGAGGCGGCGTTGCAGATACTGTGGGCAGCCAAGCAGTTACATCCCGCCCTATTTTCGGCTCTCGACATCAACAAGGAGACGAAGGACTTTTACGCGCGCTTCTTCCATTACCAATTATCCGATTCTGATTTGACCTCGATCATGAATGCGACCGCCCCTTGATTAAGCCGCGCGCAATTGTGCTCATGCTGGTTGCGCCGCTGGCGCTGCTGTATGCCTCACTGTTCGTGGGCCGCTTCGCCGTGTCACCTGGCGACGTTGCTCATATCCTGTTGACCCACATTTTGCCGCTCGCCCGGAATCCGTCCGCCCCGGCAGAGACGATAGTGATGCAAATCAGGTTGCCACGCGCGATCATGGGCCTGTTCGTCGGCGCAGGTCTTGCGATCAGCGGTGCCGCATACCAGGGGATGTTCCGCAATCCCCTGGTGAGCACCGATATCCTGGGTGTGACGGCCGCATCGGGCTTCGGCGCTGCGTTGGCGCTGCTGATGTCCAGTAGCGCGCTGCAGATGCAGATGCTTTCGTTCATCTTTGGGCTCGGGGGCGTCGCCCTGACGTACCTGATCGCGCGCGTGTACCGTTCGACACCGGGTCTGATGCTGGTGCTTTCCGGGGTAGTCGTAGCCGCCTTCTTCAGCGCGCTGTTGAGCGGAGCGAAGTATGTGGCTGACCCCGAATCCAAGCTGCCGGCCATCACGTACTGGTTGTTGGGCAGCCTCAATGGTGCATCGCTTAAAGGCCTCGTGATGACTCTACCGCCCATCACCGTCGGCAGTATCGGACTGCTGCTCATGAGCTGGCGGTTGAACGTCCTGACGATGGGGGACGAAGAAGCGCGCTCACTCGGCTTGCGAACCGAGTGGCTCAAGGGCGGTATCATCGTGTGCACGACGCTGATCACGGCGGCCGCCGTGTCCACCTGCGGCATGGTCGGCTGGGTCAGTCTGGTCATTCCGCACATCGGCCGCATGCTGGTGGGGCCCGATCATCGGCTGCTGTTGCCCGCCTCCTTGAGTATCGGTGCGACGTTCCTGCTACTGATCGACGACATTGCCAGGACCGCCACGATGGGCGAGATTCCCCTCGGCATTCTCACGGCAATCTTCGGCGCACCGTTCTTCGCTTATCTACTACGCAAAACCCACGGATCATGGCAATAGCCAGCCCGCTGATCGAGGTTCGGGGAGCAGCCTTTCGCTATGGCGGGCACACCGTATTCAGCGCGGTGGATTTCGACATTTTCCGAGGGGAAGTGCTTACCGTCCTGGGGCCGAACGGCTGCGGCAAGAGCACGCTGCTGCGCTGTATTGGTGGGGCGTTGAGCCTGGCCCAGGGAACGGCGCGTATCGACGGCGTCGATGTCTGCAGCCTCGATGCGGGAGCCCGCGCGCGCAAACTTGCGTTTCTGTTTCAGCGTCATATGCCCTCGTTTCCATTCCCGGTGCTCGACGTCGTGACCATGGGGCGCACGCCTCATCTGAGCCTCTTCGGCGCACCCTCGTCCGTGGATAGAGCCTTGGCCGAGGAAGCGCTTGCGAAGGTTGGCATGCTCCATCTCAAGAACAGGCCCTACACCGCATTGAGCGGAGGCGAACTGCAGCTGGTATTGCTCGCGCGCACTTTGGTGCAGCAGCCCGACGTCATTCTGCTCGATGAGCCCACATCACACCTTGACTTCAAGAATCAGACCGTGTCGCTGAAGACGATCGGGGCCTTGGCAAAAGAGGGGGTCACGATGGTCATGACAACTCATGACCCGAATCACGCCTTCCTGTTGCCAGGGCGGGTGCTTCTGATGAAGCCAGGCGGCCCCATCCTCACAGGTCCAGCGTCCGAGATCATCACCGATACCACCCTGACGGCGACGTATGGCCTCGACATCACAGTGTTCTCGACGCTGCGGCGCAACGGCTCCGGGGAGCTCCGATACTGCAGCCCCTGGTAGCCGCTCCGCCGATTTCACCGCCAACTCTCGCAGGCGCCCCCAGCAAGTCGAAAGCATCGGGGGCTCGGTAGACGCACACGACGACCCTCAGCACTTTTGCACCATGCACGGTTCGCGAACGGGCGAAAATCCCGACTTCACTTTGCGCTCGCGGTATGGGCGCAGGGGCCGCCGCGACTTGGTTAGAATGCATCGGGCGATGCCAGGGGAGCAGCGATGAGTCGGACGACCCGCAGGGTGCTTCAGATTTCATGTGTGGCTGGATTGCTTGCGGCCTGCGTACCCTTAGCGGCCGAGAGCGACGGCAGTGCCACGCCGCGGGCAGCAACGACGGGTGACATCACGCCCGCGCCCGCCTTCACACCCACGCAGCTCACCGCACTGCCGAGTACCGGCTGGCCTACCAACGGCGGCAATCTCTACAACCAGCGCTATTCAGCACTGACGCAGCTCAACCGCGCCAATGTGAAGGAGCTCAAGGCAGTCTGGCGCGCGTCGCTGGGCGGTTCGGGCCTGGGCTCGCAGACCTCGGGCCAGGGGCAGATGCTGGAGTACGCAGGAGTGCTGTACGTGGTCACCGGCGAAGACGACGTGTTCGCCATCGACGTGGATACGGGCCGAGTGCTGTGGGAGCACCGCGCCCGCCTCGATCCGAACCAGGTGCTGGTGTGCTGCGGCTGGGACGCGCGTGGTCTCGGTCTTGGCGATGGCAAGGTATTCGTCGGCCAGCTGGACAATTGGGTGGTCGCGCTCGACCAGAAGACCGGCAATGTGGTGTGGCGAACCCAGAGTCATGAGCCCGGCGATGGCGGCTCTTCCATCACCATGGCACCGCTGTATTACGATGGCATGGTCATCGTCGGGCATTCCGGCGGAGAGGAAGGCATCCGCGGCGTGATCCGGGCGTACGACGCCCGCACCGGCAAGCCACGTTGGCACTGGTATACCGTCCCGGCCCCCGGCGAACCGGGCAGTGAGACGTGGCCGAAGGGCAGCGACATCTGGAAAATCGGCGGCGGGGGTGTCTGGAGCACACCGGCAGTCGATCCGGAGCTCGGACTGTTGTACCTCACGGTCGCGAACCCGGCGCCGGACCTGAACGGCCACGTGCGTGCGGGCGACAATCTCTATACCTCATCGATCGTCGCACTCGACGTGAAGACCGGGAAGTACCGCTGGCACTTTCAGGACACCCATCACGACATCTGGGACTACGGCGGCGCCAATCCCATCGTGCTGTTCGATGTGAACATCAACGGTCAGCCCCGCAAGGGCCTGTCGCACGCACCCAAGAGCGGCTACGTCTACATCCTCGATCGCGTGACCGGCAAACCGCTGGTCGGTATCGAGGAACGGCCGGTTCCGCAGAATGCCTCCCAGAATACCTCCCGGACCCAGCCCATCCCAACCGGTGACGACGTGGTTCCGCATTCCATCGATGCCGCGCTCGAGACCGGGGACCTCGTCAATGAGGGCCGCACGTTTACTCCCTTCGACGAGAAACCGGTCCTCTACAAGCAGCTGGCCGGTATCAACTGGCCGCCGATGTCCTATGACGTCCAGGACCATGTGCTCTACATCTGCGCCAACGACGGCATGGGAACCGTCAAGCGCAATGGCGAACAGTTCACTCCGCCGCCGCGCGGGCAGGCGTACCTGGGCGGCTCCTTCGGGCGCGGCAACATGCCGCGGCGCGGTCTGATCGCGGCCGAAGATGTGACGACCCAGAAGTTGATCTGGCGCCGTCAGTGGCCCGACCCCTGCAACTCCGGATTCGTCAGCACGGCGGGCGGCCTGCTGTTCGGTGGTCGCGCCGATGGCCGTGTGATGGCCTTCGACACGCACGACGGCTCGCCGCTGTGGGAGTGGCAGCTCGACGCCTCGATCGGCGCCCCGGTGACGACCTTCGAACACAAGGGTGAGCAGGTGATCGCCGTTTACGCGGGTGGCTACTTCTTCGGGGGTATCAAGCGGGGTGATGGTGTCTGGCTGTTCTCGCGCAAGGGCACGCTACAGCAGGCCACTCCTTTCGCCAGGGGTTCCGCCGACGGCGGTACGGCCCCCGCCGTGCGCGTTGTGAGTGCCGCGGGAGGTGATGCCGCGGCTGGCAAGCAAACATTCGAACGCAACTGCACTCCCTGTCACGGCGAGAACGGCAAGGGCGGTCATGCCGAAGGCGCGGTGCTCTCCGACAACATCAGCGCCCAGACGGTAATGACCGTGGCGACTACCGGACGTAAGGAGATGCCCTCCTTCCGGCAGACGTTGAGCGAGCAGCAGCTGCGCGATGTCGCAGCGTACGCCTCGCGGCTGCTGGCGAAATGAGCATCGAATGACTGACCCTCGTGGGTTCGGTTCTAGCCCGGGGAGCCGGTGAAACAATGACTTAGAGCTCCGTTGCTTCATTTCTGAAGGATGCCAATCGCTGTAAGGCCAAACGGCGGCAGATACTGCGGAGCAGCTGCTGTGCGAAGGGAGCCTATCCCCTCGCCGGCAGCGCCCTGATCCACTTCAGCAGCGGCGCCGTCAGCTGATGATCCGGCGTCCCGATGGCCATGCCCTCGGAGAAATGGTTGGAGTCCTTGAGCTCCACCGACTTCGGACAGCGGCTCCTGGTCTTGCACAGGCCCTCGATCAGGACGCTGGCCGTGGCCTTCATGGCCGGCGGATCGAATTCCGCATAGCCATAAAACAGCGGATAAGGACTCGCGGTCAGGCGCGTGATCTGAGCCGCCGCGGACCCCAGATCGGCGTCCTGCCCATAATACGAATTCGGGCGGCCGCCCGGAGCGGTGGAATAGGCCGGCGACAGCATGATCACGCCCTTCACCGAGGAGGCCTCTGCGCCGCGCATCTCGGGATGGGCGGCATAGTCGGCGACGTGGTTGGCGCCGGCGGAATGGCCGAAGATCACGATACGGTCGGGATCACCGCCATAGTTCGCGATATTGGCCCGCGTCCAGGCGATGGCCGCGGCCAGATCCTTGACGCCCGCCGGCCAGGGGTCCTTCGGCGCCAGGCGATAATCGATATTGACGCCGACCATGCCGTTCTTGGCGGCCCACAGGGTGATGTTGTCCGGATAGAACGCCCCGTGCTTGTCGCCCCGCGTGAAGCCGCCGCCGTGCACGAACAGCAGCACCGGCAGCTTCTTGCCGTGGGCCCCGTCCGGGGTGAACACGTCGAGCCGCTGCAGGCTGTCGGTGCCGTAGGCGATGTCGCGCCGGATATCGACGCCCGCCCAGGCCTCCTTGGGGAACATCGGCGCGTAGAGCTGGCTGATGGTGGGATCCATGGCCTGGCCCGCGGCGCGGACCTTGGCGGCGATGTCGGGAGGTACCTGCGCGCTACTCACCGCGGTGAGCACCGCAAAGCCAAACGCGGCCGCCAGAACACCCGTCTTCATCGATCCCCTCCTCCGGTCTGTCGCCGGTTCTTCGAGGCATCGAGGATAGGAGTGCGTTCGGCGGCCCGTCAACTGACGGGTGTCAGGGGGTCAGCACCCGTCCCGCAACTCGCGGGCATGCAGTTCAAAGCTGACGAGCAGATCCGAGAGTTCAGGCTCGATACGCCAATGGACGTAGTCCGTCGGTGCCAGAATGCTGACCGGTGAGTCGCGGAGCGCGCAGATGCCCTTGAATTCTGGCACCGGATGACTCTGCCCCGAAGCCTGTGCTTGTCAATAACATGAGTTAACGGGGCCGGGAGTAGAATTGCGCGCATGAGCGTCAATTTCCGCGGCGACCCCTATCACACCGGCTTCTTCGCGCCGATGCGCTTCGAGGCCGACATCCACGACTGCGAGGTCGAGGGCCGGATCCCGGACGAACTGGACGGATCCTTCTATCGCACCTGCGTCGATCGGCGCTACCCGCAGCGGCTGCCCAACGACATTCCGTACAACGCCGACGGCATGGTCGACCTGTTCCGGTTCCGCAAGGGCCACGTCGATTTCCGGACGCGTTACATCCGTACGCCAAGGTACGTCGCCGAGCGGGCGGCGCGCCGCGCGCTGTTCGGTGTCTACCGCAACCGCTACACCGACGATCCGAGCGTGGCCGGCGTGTCCGCCAATACCGGCAACACCACCCCTCTGATCCACGCCGGCAAGCTCTACTGCCTGAAGGAGAGCAGTCCGCCGATGCTGGTCGACCCGCATTCGCTGAAAACGCTCGGCGAATACGACTTCGGCGGCAGGCTCGAATCGCACACGTTCACGGCACACCCGAAGATCGATCCGGTCAGTGGTGAAATGATCGGCTTTGCCTACGAAGCCCGCGGCGAGCTGACCGATGACGTCGCGGTGCAGTTCTTCGATGCCCAGGGGCGGCTCACGCGCGAGGTGTGGATCAAGGCGCCCCTGGTGTCGATGATGCATGACTTCGCCATCACCCAGCAGCACGTGATCCTGCCCACCACGGCCATGGTGAGCAGCCTCGAGCGGCTCAAGCGCGGTCTCAATCACTGGGCGTACGATCGCAGCGTTCCGGCCTGGGTGGGCATCCTGCCGCGGGATGGCGAGGCGAAGGACATCCGCTGGTTCAAGGGACCGCATGACCGGGCGATGCTCATCCATGCCACCAATGCCCGCACGGAGGGCAACAAGGTCATCCTCGATGCGCCGGTGGCCCGCGGCAACTTCAACCCCCAGTTCCCCAACCTGGATGGGTCCGCCTTCGATGACGAGGCGCGGCGCAACACCATCCGGCGCTGGACCTTCGACCTGTCCAAGCCGGACGATGCGGCCTGGGAGGAGGAGATCCTGTTTCCCGACGTGAAGCCCACGAGCTTCTCGCGCATGGATGATCGCTACCTCACGCAGCCCTTCCGCTACAGCTACAACCTGCTGACCGATGCCTCCCTGCCCTACGATGAAAGCCGGGGCGGGAACCTCAAGGGCAAGATCGCCAATGCCTGGTACCGCTTCGACCACCACACCCAGCAGGTGGAGCGGTTCTGCGCGGGGACGACCCATGCGCTGCACGAGGCCCAGTTCGTACCGCGGCGCCACGATGCCCCCGAGGGCGACGGCTATCTCATCGGCGTCGCCAATGACTTCGCCGAAATGAAGAGCGAGCTGGTGATCGCCGATGCCCGGCACCTGGCCGAAGGCCCGATCGCCCGGGTCAAACTGCCGTTCCGCCTGCACATGCAGGTGCATGGCTGGTGGGCCTCCTCGCGGGAGCTGCCCTTCGATTCCGAAGTGGACCCGGACTTCATCGGAGGCCCTTACCTCTGAGCGCGGAGGGATGACACATATCGGGCGCGTAATACGCCTTTGACTTGAGGGGATTCATCTTTGCAGTAGGGGTGAAGGCTGCGCATGATCAGGTTCTGGGGTTTACGATCCGACAAGACGGGCAAGACCCGTCCGAAGACGCCGAATCAGGCCCAGTGGTCCGCGGTGGCACTGGTGCCGGGCCCGAGATGCTGCGCCGCCGTCAAGGTCGCCGCGCGCAAGCGCTGGCTGTCCGCGGTGGCGCCGCGCTTTCCGCTGCCCGGATGTGATGCACGGGTCTGCGAGTGCCGGTATCAGCACCACTCCGACCGCCGCGCCGGGCCGCGCCGTCGCGCCGATCGGGACGCCCTGCCGCGACAATACGAGGGCCAGGAGCGGCGCGCCTCCCGCCGCGACCGGCGGGCACCCGACAAGTGAGTTGTTAAATCAATCCCTTATGAAGCAACCTGCCCGCCGCGCACGGCGCTCTTAACGCCGCTCACCACAAACCCGCCCCCACTTCGGGCTAAGATCCCGCGGCCCGAGAGTCACCTATAAGTGCGTCCGTGAGGGGGTTCCCGTGAAGATGTGTTCCCAAGTATCAGGGGTTGGCCTGCTGTTGTCGGCCGCGGCCCTGGTG
>DATJTJ010000197.1:0-8380 GCA_035503515.1 Steroidobacteraceae bacterium | reverse complement strand
CAGTTCGAGCAGCTCGATGGACTGCTCCTCAGCCCCTCAGGGCAGGCTTGATATGCTGCTCGCACCAGGTGCGGAAATTGGTGGACGTGTGCTCGGCGGTCGATGAGGAGAGCGCGGTGTTGTCCATGCCTTCGTTCTTCGCCCGGTACATGTCAACGTACCCTTGGGCGAACGACTCGCTGGCACCGCGCCTCAGGAACTGCTGCTTGAGCGCATCGAAAGTGACCTGCTGATACCGTACCTGGCAGCCCGTGATTTCCGAAATGATTTGCGCGATTTCGGAGAACGAGAGCACATCGGGACCGAGCACTGGAATTTCCGCATTGCCGGTCCATCCGCCGTCGAGCAGAAGCCGCGCTGCGACCGCAGCCAGATCACTTGTGGACGTCCAAGGCAACCTGCGATCCGGGTCGATCGGTCCAGACATCAACCCCTGCTCCTTCATGGAGCCCACCTGGCGCAGGAAGTTTTCCATGGAGGACGGCATTGCCAGACCGCGGAATGCCGCGGCACTCGACCCCAAGAGGTCATCCATTTGGACGGACGCCGTCACCAGGCCCGCCTTGTGAGCCCACGCCGTCCCGCGGCCGATGCCGGTCACGCTCACGACTCTTTTCCCGCCGAGCCCGCGAATCACGCCGGCGGCCGGCCGGGTGAATTCGACATATGCCTCTTCCTGCGTTTTGCTGATGTCGGGCGGCGCCACCCAGAACATGGCTTCGGCATCCTTCAGCGCCTCCTCGACGACAGCGCCGTCGCCGTGCGAGCCCTGGACGACCTGTACGCGCCCAAGTACAGCCTTCGGCAGCTTGATGGGCTCGCGAGCGATGACGCGGACCGGCTGGTCTGCGCTGAGTAGATTCTGGACGACCTCCCGGCCGATCTGGCCGGTCGGGGTGGTAACGACGATCACGCCTGATTCTCGATGTGGTGCTTGAGAATATGGAGTATGGGCGACCGTAGCCGGACGAACTATACTCAATCGTCGTTCTTTTCTTCGCGATAGTATGCATCCTCCATGGATCCACTTTCCGACATACTCGGGCTACTGAAGCCCGAGAGCTACATCACGGCCGGCTTTGATGCGGGTGGCACATGGGCCGTCCGCTTCGCTGGCCAGAGCGGCAGGATCAAGTGCTACGCGATCACCAGAGGCCAATGCTGGCTCTCGGTGGATGGCGTGCCTGATCCGATACTTCTGCATACGGGTGATTGCTTTGTTCTGCCGACCGGTCGCGGCTTTACGCTGGCCAGCGACCTCGGCGTCGAGCCCCTGTCCGCCCGGGACGTGTTTGCTGGCGCCCGATACGGTGGCGTCGTCATCCATCAGGGTGGAGGTGATGTCTTCCTCACGGGGAGTCGCTTCGATGTCGACGCTCGCCAGGCAGGGTTGCTGCTGGGATCGCTACCGCCGCTGATCCACATCGAAGCCGCCGGGGACCAGGCCGCTTTTCGCTGGTTGATCGAACGCATGATGGAGGAGGCGCGAGGGGCGCGGGCCGGAGCGTCGTTGGCGGCGCATCACCTCGCACAACTGATGCTGCTCCAGGCGCTGCGCCTTTTTCTCTCGAGACGACCACTTGGTGGCGTCGGCTGGTTCTTCGCGTTAGCCGATCCTCGGCTGAGTTCGGCACTGGGAGCCATGCATGCGGACCCCGGCCGGCGTTGGACGCTGGAAGCGCTTGCGCGTCTGGCCGGGATGTCCCGGTCGGTGTTCGCACAGCGGTTCCGGAAGGCCGTGGGAGAGACGCCGATCGCCTACCTGGCGCGCTGGCGGATGCTCCTCGCCGTCGAGCAGCTCGCGCAAGGTCGAACGTCGTTGGTCCAGACCGCCGCCGCCCTTGGCTATGAGTCGGAGAACGCCTTCAACACGGCGTTCAAGCGCATCCTGGGCTGTTCGCCACGCCGCTATGTCCGGCTTCGGATGGAGGCGGCCTGACGGCCGACGAGCTTATTACCCTGGTCAAGGCCGCGGGATCCCGGCACCCTGCCGAGAGGGTGGATGTCGACGCCCGGGAAATGAAGTCATGGGTTTGACGCGCAGGCTCACGGCCGCCGTCGCGGCCGCCGTCGTGCTGTGGTCGACCGGCGTCGTCGACGCGGCGGATGCACCGCACCCGGATGGCAGCTCGCCGCTGCAGTGGGCGGTGTTCAAAGGGGACATCGCCGAGGCGAAGCGTCTGCTTGCCGCCGGGGCCAATCCCAATGCGATGAATGACTACGGCGTGGATGCCATGCAGCTTGCGGCGGATGCGGGCAACACCGAGCTTCTGCGGCTGCTGCTGAAGGCCGGCGCGAACCCGAACTCCGTGAATGCGGACGGCGAGACCGTGCTGCACCTCGTGGCGCGCGCCGGGGACCTCGAGGCCGCGAAACTGCTGGTGAACGCGGGCGCGCAGGTCGAGGCGCGCGAGCGCTTCGGGGGCCAGACTCCTCTGATGTGGGCCACCGCCCGGCGCCACCCGGCCCTCGTGGAATTCCTCGCCTCGAAGGGAGCGGACGTGAACGCGCGCGGGGCGGTACGTGACTATCGTCGCGTGGCCACCGCCGAGAGCCGCGCCAAGCACCTCGACCGGGGCGGCTTCACGCCGCTCATGTATGCGGCGCGCGAAAACTGCCGCGAATGCGTGGAGATCCTCCTGAAGCATCGCGCCGACGTGTCCCTGCCCGGTCCCGACGGCATGCCGCCCCTGTCCATCGCCATGATGAACGGCAACTGGGACATCGCGAAGCGCCTGATCGAGGCGGGCGCGGACGTGAACCAGTGGGACATCTTCGGGCAGGGCCCGCTCAATGTGGCCATCGTGAACTTCAGGGTGCGCGGCGATAACCCGCTCGACCGGGACGCTCCGGACCGGACCACGGCCCGTGACGTCGTGAAGCTGCTCGTGGAGCGCGGCGCCAATCCGAACCAGCAGCTCTACTTCCATGCGGCGGCACGCACGATCCTCGGCGCCGACACGGGTCGGGGCACCACCCCGTTCCTGAGTGCCTGCGATCTCGGGGACATCGGGATCGTGAAACTGCTGCTGGCCCATGGGGCCAATCCAAGGCTGGCCACGGCCGATGGCCAGGGCCCGATCATTCTCGCGACGGCCTCGCGCACCGGCGGCACCGGCTTTCCGAATGCCCGCATGGCGGGCGTCGCGGCGCCGCCGCGCGGGTCGATCGATGACGACGCAGATGTGCATGAAGGCGGCAAAGGCCCGCGCGTCAATCCCACGGTGGAACTGATCAAGCTGCTCGCCGCCAGCGGTGCGGACGTGAATCTCATGTCCAAGCGCCACTTCCTGCAGCGCACCCGCGGCGGCTCGGCACTGCACTATGCCACCCGCGCCGGCAACAAGGAGGTGATGGCGGCGCTCATCGCCCTCGGCATCGACGTCAATGCCAAGGATGAGGACGGACTGACGGCGCTCGACTACGCGATGGGTCGCGGCTACGTGCCCTTCCTGCAGTTGCCGCAGGCCCCGCGCAAGGACCTCGCGGACCTGCTGCGAAGCTCGGGCGCGAACGTGGAACTGGACCGGATGCCCAACTGGCCGCCGCAGGGCGCTGCGGTCGGCACTGCCGTCTACGATGCGGTCATCTGGCCCGTCGATCCCGTCGGGCCCTGATGGGGCCCCATCGGCGGGCCTGCCACTGGCGACTGCGGCGCCGATGCGTTACTGAAACGGGTCCGTGAACTTCGGATCGGCCAGGAATGCCGAATCCGTCAGCGTATCCAGGAATGCTTCCAACGCCTCCTTGTCAGCCTCGCTCAGATTCATCTGAATCGGAGTGCCATCGGAGTATTCGAGCCGCGAATCGGTATAGGGGCTGTTTACGACCCCGTGATCATAGTGGTCGATCACATCGCGCAACGTGGCGAAGCGGCCATCGTGCATGTATGGGCCGGTCAGTGCGATGTTGCGCAGCGACGGCGCCCGGAATACGCCGGGATTATTGCCGCGCGTGAGCGCGGAGAACTGTGCCCCGTCCGTGGGCATCGCATCCAGACCGTTGTTTGCCTGCCAGGTATTGGCCTGCACATAGGTATCATGGCAGTTTGCACAGTTGATGCCGGAAGAACCGTCGAAAATCTGCATGCCGCGCAGCTCCGCAGCACTGAGTACCGAGGCGGGATCCGCCCCACCGTTGGTGGGCGGATTGTTTGCCAGGTCGTATTTCGTGCGATAGGAGATCATGGCGCGCAGGAATTGCGCAATGGCGGTGCCGATCCGGTCAGAGGTGATCTCCGGGGTACCGAACGCCGCCTGGAAAAGCGGCGGGTAGAAATCCGTGGCCGCCAGCTTCTGCACCACCAGAGGCATTGAGCTGGCGAGCTCTTCCGGGTTCTGAATAGGCTGGAGCGGCAGATCCTCGAGCGAGGTCTCGCTCATGACCGAAAACCACGCGTGCTGGGGGTTGTACCGGACGTTCGCCAGGGTCATTACTTTGCGCTTTGCGGGTATGCCCGCTGCGCCGGCACCGAAGGTCGTCGAGGAAGTGAAGGCCCGGTCGTGCTCGTGGCACGTCGCGCAGGCGGCGGTATTCGAGCCGGACAATCGCTTGTCAAAGAACAGGACGCGGCCCAGGGTCGCGCCCGCATCCGTTACCGGGTTATCGGGAGCGGTATCCCTCAGCAAGGCGAGTGAAGTGGGGGCCTGAAACACGAACGGCAGAGCAAGTTCGGCATCGGCGTACTGCGCCGTTGTGATCGGCAGCGTGGGCCGGCCTGGTTCGGGCGCCGGGGCTGCAATGGCGAATTCATCGCTTGTCGTGCCACCGAAGCCATCATCGGCCGTGACGGTGACGACCACCGCACCTGCGCTCTGCGGCACGCCCGTCACATGGGTTCCGTTCACCGTCAGGCCGCTCATCGAACCCCTGAGGGTTACCGTGTACGTCAGCGGATCGCCATCAACGTCGGAGAAAACAGTGCCGCCCTTGATCGTGTCGTAGTCCAGGGACGAGCCGACGGGTGCCAGGACCAGGTCGTTGCCATTCGATACCGTGGGAGCACTGTCGGGAACCACGTTGATGATGAACTGGGCATCGGCGGTGTTGCCTGCCCAATCCTTCGCGGTGACCGTCACGTATACCAGGCCCGCGGTCGTCGGCGTGCCCACGATCTGGGTGCCCTGAACCTGAAAATCCGTCGGCGGGTCCGGATCCGAGTTATAGGAATGGCTGAACATCACCGTGTACGTCAGACCGTGGTGATCGGGATCGGTAAAAGTCGAGCCATAGTCGATGGAGAACGGGTGCAGCAGGACTGCGTGCTGCATGGGAATGTTCTGTGCGGTCGGCGGAGGGTCGTGCGCCGGATCGGGCGGTGTCTGGGTGACGGGCGCAGATGACGGCCCTGCCGCTGCGGATGACCCTCCCTGTTCTACAGGCCCGGCGCTTCCATCGCCCGTGCCGGACCCGCCACATCCCGATAGACCGAGGACCACCGAGCCAACGATAACCAGGTTGGCGACGCGCAGGCGTAGGGACATTTTCACGACCGTGATGTTCTTGTTGTTTTTCTGAACGCACCGCAAGCGTACACCGCCGTCGCTGCCAAATGATAGCCAGCCAACCGCGCGGCAGCGACATTTACATAAAACTCAACACTGACGCCACACGATGCACGTTGAAGTCGGACGAAACGGCAGGGGCTTTAAAATAGACTACTTGGTCCCCGGCGCTCCCTGTGCTCCAGGCGCGGACGCTCCGGGTGCTCCAGGCCCGCCCGGTGCGGCCGGACCTCCGGGTCCTGGCGGCCTGCCTCGCCCACAGTTCGGCGTCGAGCAGGTCGTGAGCTCGTGGATGTAGCGGTTCTTGCCGCCCTCGACCCGGAACATCTGGCCGCTCGGGGTCCCCGGGCTGTCGGGTCCGAGTCCGGCATCGAGCCAGGGGAAGTTGTGGAAGATGACGACGGCGCCGTAGTTCTCGTCGATGACGTAACGGCGGTGGTTGGCGTCGATCTTCTGCGGGAACTTCCCCATGTTGCAGTTATTGCCCGCCGGGTTGCGGGTGCCCGTGTAGATGCGGCCCTCGAGCCGGGCGCAGGGCGTGCCATGGGGCACCTGGATGTCCGGGTTGCCCCAATTGTCCAGGTACGCATCGGCCGCCGCCTGGATGACCTCCCGCGTGTCGCGCTTGTCCTTGGGGATCTCGTCCCAGTTCTCACTGCGCGTGAAGCCGAGGTACTGGGTCGCGCCGAACATCCAGTCTCCCGGGTGGGTGACCACCGACTCCATCTTGGACACCTTGCCCTTCCTGTCGGCCTCCATGCGCGTGAGGATCACGTGCGGGTTCGGGTCCGTGGCCGCCACCAGCTCCGTGAAGGCGATGCATTGCCGGGTGTCGTAGAAACTGCGGGTGAAGTCGACCTGCAGGGCTCCGGCCACCACGCCCTTGGCGATGTCCATGACCTTGTCGTTCTCGGCATAGGACGCGTGGGCTGTGAGCGGCAGCTTGCGGGGGTCCCCGGCCTTCTGCGCGACGATATAGGCGTCGGCCACCTTCTTAAGGGTCTCGCGGGAACAATCCGCGGAGGCACTGGCCGTGAAGGCCATGCCGGCGAGCGCGATCGAGCTGACTGCGAGGGTGACTGTCGTTCTTTTCATGGGTGCATGGCTCCCCGGGTTCTTTGCAGGTTGTATTCGGATGTGGCGCCCGTACGCGCGGCGTCTAACGGCTGACCTCGACGCTCGTTCCACCCCCCGGGCCGTTGCCGATGGGGCCGAGGGCACCGTCACCGTTGGAGACCACCTTGACCCAGAGTTCATCCTTGCCCTTGTAGTAGGAGGTGTCGCTGGCCTTGCGCAGGGCATCCAGGCTGTCCTGCTCCGTACCCGAGGCGGCGCTGGCGAATCCCGGCAGCTCGAAGATGACCCACGAGCCTTTGTCCATCTCCGTCAGGGTGAGAGGCATGGAGTGCCTTTCGGTGGTCACCTTGATCTCGGTTCCCGATCGTACGTTGGTGCTGGTTACGGTCAGCTCCCGGCCATCGCGGCTGACAACGACCGGCGGCTGCGGGGGTGCACGAGGGGGAACCGTGATGGGAACGACGCCGGCGCCGGGACCGCCCGCCGCTGCCGCTGCGGGAGCAGCGCCGGGGCCGGGACCGTAGCCGGCGGCCAGGGCTCTCGGAAAGCCGACGCGGCCAAAAGTCAGGCGTCCGATGTCGCCCTTGCACACCGCGGCGTTCCAGGTGCGCTTGATCTGGCAGGCCTTCGTATCGACTGCAGGGTTGTCGTTGACCCCGTCGGCGAGCAGGATGTAGGAATTGGGCACGCCGGTGACCGAGCCGTCCTTGTCGTGGATGGCGGCGGCCTTCCAGGCCACGCCGTTCAGGTTGTCATTGCCCCACTTGCGCTCCATCGGCGGGAAATACACCGGCTTGGCATTGATGAATTTCGCGCCCTCGATGGAGTTTTCGGTACTGACACCGGCGCTCGTGTACATCAGGTAGGAAATCGCTCCGGTCTTGCGGGTGGCGTTGTCCCGGAAATTGACGAAGGTGTCATTCACCACGTCATGACGGTAATCGTAGTACTCGTAACCGCGGATCGGGAAATCCGGCATCATGGGCTTCGGCAGGCTGCGGCCGTAGGCCTTTTCCGCAGCAGTGGTGGGGTTGCCGATGTTCTCGGTTTCACCCACGAACAGCGAGTCGACGACCTTTGACGTGAAGGGGTCACGCCCGGCCGAGCCCGACGCATGCGTGTAGTCCATGGCATTGTCGGCCATCTTCGCGTTCCTGAATACGTGCATCTCGCCACGGCCCCAGATACCGCCATTGCGGTTCTTGTAGGAAGTGAGATTCTCGAAGTCCGTTTCCACCGTCTTGCTGTTCGGGTCGGCGGGATTTTCCTTCGGCATATGCGCGCTGCCGGTAACACCGAAAGTGTTATTCGGGTTGATGTTCCGGTCGAACATGAAACCATCGTAGTTTGAGTGGGCGACGTTGCCCTTGAACTCGCGGAACGGCGTGCGACGCGGCCAGGTTGCCTTGCTAATCTCCGTATCTGCGAACTGGCCGTTCGGGTGCTCGGGCAACGACATCCAGAAGCCGGTCGCGTCGGAGCCCGCGGCCACGTTGTCCCGGTAGGTGTTGTCCGGGTTCGTGATCCAGAAACTCGACACGGTGTTGTCCGAGGGCAGCAGCACATCCTTGGATGACTGGCCACTGGCCCTGATGGCCTGGCGACCATCGTAATTCGGGCTCTCCCCGGCAGCGGCGAGGTTGGTCGGCACACAGGGTTTGCTGGTATGGCACTTGGTCTGGATCGCCAGGTTGTGGATGAACTGGTTGCCGTGCTCGATGCCGTCCTCGAGGAAGAAGCAGTGGCCCACCGTGTTGTAGGTCACGTTGTTCTCGACCAGCACGTTGTTCGTGCCATGC
>DATJTJ010000196.1:0-29150 GCA_035503515.1 Steroidobacteraceae bacterium | reverse complement strand
AGATGCCCGGAGCAATGGCGACGCAGCGGATGCCGAACATCGCCAGTTCGCGCGCAATCGGCAGTGTCATTGCGGCAACTGCGGCCTTGGTTGCCGTATAGGCCGCCTGGCCGATCTGGCCTTCGAAGGCCGCGACCGATGAGGTATGGATCAGCACGCCACGCTCGCCGTCGTCTCCCGGTGGGTTGTGCTGCATGAGCACTGCGGCGGCGCGGTCGCACATGAACGTGCCGACGAGATTCACCTGGATGGTGCGCGTGAACTGCTCCACCGGCATGGGACCATTGCGCCCCAGGATACGCCCGGCGGTGCCGATGCCCGCGCAATTGACCACCACGTTCAGGCTGCCCATGGCGGCGGCCGCGGCCTGCATCGCGGCATCGATGCTGGCTTCCGAACTGACATCGCAGCGCTGGAAGCCCGCGGCAGAGCCCAGCGCCCGGGCCGCGTTCTGGCCCTGCGTTTCCTGGATGTCGAACAGCGTCACGCGGCCGCCGCCGGCGACCAGCAGTTCGGCCACGGCGTACCCGAGGCCGGACGCGCCGCCGGTGACGATCGCGCGCACTTCACTGAGTTTCACAGGCGGCCTCCCGATCCGGTTCCTGAAGTCTGTCGAGTATGGCATTGCGCGCCTGCCGGCACAGCGTCGCGACCGAATCGGCGCCGGGATCCGGCTTCGGCGCCAGCGGCTCGAGGATCTCGATGCGCAGCGGCGTGGGCTGCGGCAGCTCACCGCGCGGGGAGAGCGCGGTGCGTGATCCGTGGATGATGGCCGGGACGAGCGGGCAGCCGGCACGCTGGGCCGCGGCAAAGGCGCCGAAATGGAATTTCAGCAGGCCGGGCTCTTCGCTGAACGTCCCCTCGGGAAAGAACACCATGGACTCGCCGCCCTCGGCGCTGCGCATCACGCGACGTGCGTCCCGGGTGGTCTGGCCGGTCCGGTCGCGCGCCATGAACTGGGAGCCGATCCGGTTCAGCAGAAATCCGGCCAGGGGGACCGAGGCCATTTCGCGCTTGATCACGAATCCGAAGCGGGGCGGCAGCGCCGCCGTGAAGACCACGCCATCCAGGTAGCTGCAGTGGTTGGCGACGAGGATGCAAGGCGTGGGTGGCAGGTGCTGCAGCCCCTGCACCCTCAAGGGCATGCCGGCCAGACGCAGAAACGTCCGCGCCCCGAGACGCGCCACCCAGCGCCGCCGGTTGAGCCCCGGCAGGGCCAGCATGAGCAGTACCGCCGCCAGGCCCAGCAGGCCGAACAGCAGCGCAACATACAGTGCGTAAAGGACTTTCAGCGGTAAAGTCATGTGTGACGTAAGCGTTGGAGCGGACAGGGATTTTCGCGCCAGTTGCACCCCAGTTCCAGTCTGCGCCCGCAGGGCCGGATTGTGTGAACTGGTTCTCTTTATGTAATGCGGGCTCAATAGTTGTGATAATGGTCACTCCGGATCGGCGCCACTCCTTTGCATACTCTGCCCAGACGCCGTAACCCCCGGGTCCTTCAGACAAGACCTTGGCCGACACGGCGATCACCGACTTCGAAGTGAGGCCGACTTTGGTTAAGCACGCTACCGCTCTCGCGACGACCGCGCCAGAACCCGCTGATCCGGCTGTGGCGCGCTTCCTGGACGCCGTGTGGATGGAACGCGGCCTGTCGTCCAACACCCTGGCGGCCTATCGCGCCGACCTCACCGCGCTGTCGCGATGGCTGGGCGAGCGCGGCATCCAGATGGCCCGGACCACCAAGTCGGATCTTCAGGATTTCATTGCCGCCCGCGTCGAGGCCGGCGCCCGGCCGCGCTCCACGGCGCGGCAGTTGTCCAGTTTTCGCCGTTTCTTCCGGTATCTGATGCGCGAGGGGGTCATCCGTGACGATCCGACCGCCCAGATCGCCATGCCGAAGATCGGCCGCTCCCTGCCGAAGTCCCTGACCGAAGAGGAAGTGGAATCGCTGCTGGGGGCCCCGGTGGTCGGAGATCCGCTCGGCAACCGCGATCGCACCATGCTCGAAGTGCTGTATGCCACCGGCCTGCGCGTCTCCGAACTGGTAAACCTGCGCTATTCCCAGGTAAACCTCAATCAGGGCGTCATCCGCATCATGGGCAAGGGTAACCGGGAGCGCCTGATTCCGCTGGGCGAGGAAGCCGTGCGCTGGCTGAACGAGTTCGCCCGCTCGGCGCGCGGCGAGATCCTGCTGGAACGGCAGACCGACTACCTGTTTCCGACCCGCCGCGGCGATCGCATGACGCGCCAGGCGTTCTGGCACATCATCAAGCGTTATGCCCGCAAGGCCGGCGTGGACCGGGAACTGTCACCGCATACGTTGCGGCATGCGTTCGCGACGCACCTGCTCAACCATGGCGCCGACCTGCGCGTCGTGCAGATGCTGCTGGGCCACAGCGACCTCTCGACCACCCAGATCTACACCCACGTGGCCCGCGAGCGCATGAAGGAACTGCACCAGCAGCACCATCCGCGCGGGTGATACCATCGGTGCCATGAAATTCCGCGCACCGTTGTCGCTGTTGCTGGCGCTCCTGCTGGCCGCCCCGCTCGTACCGGCTGCCACGCCCACGGCCTCGCCGGCTGCCGCCGCCGGCACCCCCCCGGCCATGTCGGCCGCGGATCCCCGGCTCGCCATTGCGGCCAGGATGCAGGGGGTAAAACCCGAAGATCTGCACGCGACTCCCATCCCCGGCGTCTATGAGTTGCTGCGGGGCGGGGATGCCGCCTATGTCTCGAGTGATGGCAAGTACGCCATCATCGGCGACATGTACGAGACCGGGACCAACCATGACCTGACCGAGAACCGCCGCCGCGACCTGCGCCTGAAGATGCTGGCGGCCATTCCGGAGTCACAGATGGTGGTCTTCGGGCCGGACAATCCCAAGCACACCATCACCGTGTTCACGGACATGGATTGCGCCTATTGCCGCAAGCTCCACAGCCAGATCAGCGACTACAACCGACTGGGCATCCGCGTGCGCTACATCGCCTATCCGCGCTCGGGGCCGAATACCTCGTCGTGGTCGAAGGCCGAACAGGTATGGTGCTCGGCGGATCGCAAGACGGCCCTGACCGAGGCCAAACTGGGCAAGCCGCTGACGGCGAAGATCTGTGCCGACAACCCGGTCGCCAGGGAATATGCGCTCGGCCAGAGCTTCGACCTGCAGGGCACGCCGACCCTCATCCTCGGCAATGGCGAAATGGTGTCAGGGTACCTCTCGCCCGCCGAACTGACGCAGGAGCTGAAAGGCGTCGACCGGTAGGCCCGCCCTAGCGCTCCAGCAGCTCGCGCTTGCCGGGCTTGCCTTCCCAGTCCTTGGCATCCGGGGGCGCATCCTTCTTCTCCGCGATCACCGGCCACTTCTTGGCCAGCTCGGCGTTCACCGCCTTGAAGGACTCCTGCCCTGCCGGCAGTTCCTCCTCGGAGAAGATGGCCTCCACCGGGCATTCGGGCTCGCACAGCGTGCAGTCGATGCACTCATCGGGGTCGATCACGAGGAAGTTCGGGCCCTCGTGGAAACAGTCCACCGGGCACACCTCCACGCAGTCGGTGTATTTGCACTTGATGCAGTTTTCAGTAACGACAAAGGTCATTGGTATCCCCGAGAGATGACTTGCGCGCGTGTGCGACGCGCCTGAACCCACTATTCTGCCACGCACCGCGGCGGCACGTGAAGCCACGCCTACAGGCGGGGCCGGCGCTCGGCGGTGGTGAAGTAATGGTCCTCGCGCCCGGCCGCGCGGTCGGCGAAGTAGCGCTGCAGGGCGAACTCGATGCTGGGGAAGGCGATATCGCCCCAGGGAATCTCGTTTTCGGCGAACAGGCCGACCTCGAGGCTCTCGGGGGCTGTTCCGAACTCGGCCCGGGGCAGGACGGCCCGGAAGAACATGTGCACCTGGTTGGCCTCGAGCACATGTACCACCGCCAGCAGGGAGCCGATCTCGACGTGGGCCCGGGCCTCTTCCAGGCATTCGCGTGCGGCGGCCTGCTGGACCGTCTCGCGGTTTTCCATGAAACCTGCCGGCACGGTCCAGTAACCCAGCCGGGGTTCGATGGCCCGGCGGCACAGCAGGATGCGCCCCTCGTGCTCGGGCACGCAGCCGGCAATGATCCGCGGATTCAGGTAGTGGATCGTTCCGCAATGGTCGCAGACGTGACGCGGCAGGTGATCGCCCGGCGGCACGCGGAATTCCACCGGCTGCCCGCAGTTGCTGCAGAAGTTCATGGCCACGATATTCGCATGAGCGGGCGCGCCGCTGCACAACTGTTCCCGCGGCGGAGGTAAGCTGCACTCTCATGCGCCATGAGGCCATCGTCCACGAGGTGGGGAACGTCAATGGATATCATCGAGATCACGGCACGGGTCCGCGGATTGGGCGATCAGATCGTTCCGGAGGCCATCGAGGGCACCGCGAAGCTGTATGGCCCGCATCACGAGCAGGAGCCCTACAAGGGCGTCACGGTCACGCGGGACCTGGCTTATGGGGCCGATCCCCGGCATCTGCTCGACGTCTTCGAACCGCAGGATGCCGGCACACCCAAGCCGGTGCTGATGTTCGTGCACGGCGGTGGGTTCGTTGCCGGCGACAAGCGCCGTCCCGGCTCTCCCTACCAGGACAACGTCGCCCTGTGGGCGGTCCGCCATGGAATGGTGGGTGTCAACATGACCTACCGCTTGGCACCGCAGCATCCCTGGCCGGCAGGCGCCATGGACGTGGGAGCGGCGGTGGCGTGGGTGCGCGCCAATATCGCGCGGCACGGTGGCGATCCGGACCGCATCATCCTCATGGGCACCTCGGCCGGCGCGGCCCACGCGGCGGCGTACGCCGTGAACTCCCGCTTCCACGGGGGCGGGGATGCCGGTGTGGCCGGACTGGTGCTGCTGTCGGGCCTGTACGACATGGTTGCGGCGCCCGACAACGAGCTCAAGCTCGCCTATTTCGGGGATGACGAGGCCAATTACGTGGCGGGCTCGACGCTGTCGGGCCTGTCGAAGACCCGTATTCCACTGCTGCTGGTGCTGACCGAAATGGATCCTCCGGAGTTCCAGCAGCAGACGCTGGTGCTGCTGGAGCAGTATCTGAAGCGCCAGGGTCGGCTGCCGTATTTCGTGCACATGAATGGACACAATCATCTGTCCTCCACCATGCACCTCAATACGCCGGACACCTACCTCGGTGAATGCCTCCTGGATTTCGTTGCGCTGCACGCACCCGCGCAGCGTTAAGGAGTCAGGCCGACATCCCGGAACGGGCGAGCCACCGTAGGCAGCAGAGCCGAAGCGGCCTGCATGTCGGTTGCGCCCGCGGCCCGGTCGCCCTTGCCGGTCCTCGCCAGTCCCCGGGCGTAGAGGGCCGGCGCGAACCGCGGCTGCAGCGCGAGAGTGTCGCTGAAGTCCGCGATCGCCCGCGCGTAATCCTTGCGACGCAACTGCACGATGCCACGGGCGTAGAGGACCTGCGAATTGCCGGACTCGTGGCGCCGCGCCGAATTGCAGTCCGACAGCGCCGCATCCAGTTCCTGGCCGAGCATGCCGCGCACCAGGCAGCGTTCGGCCAGGGCATCGTAGAGCCGCTCATCCTGTGAATGCGCCGCAATCCAGCGATTCAGCAACTCCAACGCCAGCGGATAGCGTTCGGTGGCCGTGTAGGCGCCGGCTTCCTGCAGCTGCAGCTCGTAGCGGCCCGGCGCGCCGGTCTCGGCGGCCGCAAAATCGGCGCGCGCCCCGTCGAGGTCATTGTGGCGGATCCGGATGTCCGCACGCAGCATCAGCGCCTCGGTCAGGTTCGGCTGCAGGCGCAGCGCCGCGTCCAGATCGCTGAGGCTCGAACGCACGTCACCGGAGCGCTCGAGGGCCGCGGCCCGATGCAGCCGATACTGGGGGTTGCCCGGATCGGCCGCAACGGCCAGGCCAAGATCGGCGATGGCGGCGCGCAGTTCGTTGCGCGCGAGCGAAGCCTGGGCGCGACGGTCCAGCTCAGCAGCGTCGGGCCCCGGCGAACTGCCCGCCGGCGATGCGTTTGCCGCAGCCTGGGCGGGACCGCGCACGCTCAGGTCGAACACCGGTCCGCCGTTGTAGGTGAAGAACAGTCGCCGCTCGCCGTAGTCGATGAGGACATGGTGCGACAGGAAGAAGTCCGCGCCGAGCAGCATGTCCACGTCCCCCGGCAGCGCCCCCAGATCGCCGATGCGGATGCGCGTGTTGAGCGTCTGCTCGATGTCCAGCGTGAAGGACCTGAACGGTGCGATCCACGAATCGCGCGCCGCACTGCCGATACCGAAGCGCAGTCCGCCGGGGACCACTCCCGGGCTCTGCGGCGTCACGCCTGCGTTCGCGGCCGCCCGCAGCGACAGGTGCGAGGAGCCCGCGCCGGTGTCGAACATCACGTTGATGTTCTTGCCGTTCAGCTGCGCGGAAGCGACGATCTGGGGCGAGCGCACCTCGGTGTTACGGATGTTGAGCACGCCAACGGGGGTGCCGCGGGCCCAGTAGGCCAGGTTCGCATGCGCGCAGCCGCTGGCCTTGAGCAGTCGTACGACGCCATTCGCCAGGTCGAGTTCAATGGCGCCGAGCCGCAGGATGTTCTGTCCGAGAATGCCATCCGCGCCCAGACGGTCGCCGTAGACGAGCAGATCGACCCGATGCAGGGCCTGATTGCCCAGCCTGAAGTCCTTGACGTTGGCCAGTTCGGGAGTCGCCTCGCCGCCGACCCCCGCCACCCGCAGGCCTTCGGGTGCAAGGCCCACAGTCAGGCTTGCGCGCCGGGCGGCCTCGGGCGTCACGAAGCTGAAGAACGCGCCCGTATCGAGCAGCATGCGGACCTCGGTGCCGTTGAGTCCGACGGTCACCAGTGGCTGGCTGCCGCTCATGGTGACCGGCAGCGTCAGGAAGGCCTGCAGCTTGCACTCCGCCCGGGCGTTGCCCGCGCACAGCCATGCGAATGCCAGCGCCAGCATGCCGCGGCGCCAAAGCCTGCCAGCCATCCGATCCCCCTCCCGGCTGTTCCGATCCGGCGGCCGCATTTTAGTCCAATCTTGAATCGGCGCGGAAAGGATGCGATAGATGCCGCCAGCAAGACACGGAGAACGCCGATGAACGCCGTTGCCGCCCGGATCAGGAGTCGCGAGGAGATCCTGCATGCGCTCTACGAGGCGGCGGAACTCGAACACAACCTGATGTGCACCTACCTCTACGCGGCCTTCAGCCTGCGGGACTGCGAGGCGGAGGGCCTGCGTCCTGGCGAAGTCGAGGTGGTACGCCGCTGGCGCAGCGAGCTGCTCAAGGTGTCGGTGGAGGAGATGGGACATCTGACGGCCGTGTGGAACATCACCTCCGCGCTCGGCGGAACACCGCGCTTCGGGCGCGGCAACTTTCCGCTGGAACCGGGCAATCTGCCGGCCAGCGTCACGGTGCGGCTGGCGCCGTTCAACCAGGCCACCCTGCAGCACTTCATCTTCCTCGAACGACCGAAGGATTCGACGGAGTGCGACGGCGATGGGTTCGCCTATGCGGGCAGCTTCCGCCGCGGCAACGACCGGGCGCGGATCACGCCCATGAGCATCAACTACGACACGGTCGGTGATTTCTACGCGGCGCTCTCCGCGGCACTGCGCGACCTGGTGGCGCGCGAGACCGAAGACAAGGCGTTCGACGGCGATCCGGCGGTGCAGCTGTCGCCCAATGAAGTGGGGCTTCCGGCCGCGAAGCCCGTCATCTGCCTGAAGACCGCACTCGCCGCGTTCGACGCCATCGTCGTCCAGGGCGAAGGCGCGCCCCGCGATGCGACCGACTCGCACTACCAACGCTTCGGACGCATCCGCGCGGAGTACCGGCAGCTGCTCACCGAGAATCCCGATTTCACGCCGGCGTTTCCGGCGGCCACCAATCCGGTGTTGCGCGAACCGCCGCGGCCCGAAGGCCGGGTGTGGATCGAGGACCCGGAGGCGACCGCGGTGGTGGATCTGGCGAACGCGGCCTACGGACTGATGGTTCGGCTGCTGGCCTATGCCTACGTCATCCGGGGGCCGCAGGATGAAAAATCGCTCGCCGTGGATCTGGCGGTCGGCCTGATGCGCGCCATCACGCCCTTGGCCGAGCGCGCCGCACGCCTTCCCGCCGGACCTTCCAATCCGGGATGCAACGCGGGCATGTCGTTCACGGCCCTGCGCGATGCGGCACCGCTGGCGCCGGGACGTGCAGCCCGGCGCCTGTTCCTGGAGCGACTGGAATGCTTCACCCGGGCGGCGAACGAACTGCCCGACCCCGACGATCCGCGCGTGCGGACGGCGCGGGACCAGCTCGCCCATCTGTACACGCGCGCGGTGCGCGGCTTTGAAATGAGCCGCCGGCTGGCCGGGGCACCGGCGGCACCGAGGAACTCCGGAGATAACGCCCGGGATGACTCCGCCGTGGCGCGGGCCGGCGCCGCACACGATCCGCAGACCACGATCGTGGATGGCGTGGAGACGGTGCGGACCTCTGCCATCGAACTGCAGTTCGAGGGGCGCCGCTGCATCCACGCCCGATTCTGTGTCACCGGGGCGCCGCAGGTGTTCCTCGCAAACGTGAAGGGGCCGTGGATCCATCCCGAGGCCATGCCGGTCCCGGGCGTCGTGGAGATCGCGCACCTGTGCCCGTCCGGGGCGATCCGCTACCGGCGCCTGGATGGCGGCGCCCAGGAGCAGGCGCCACCGGTGAACCTGGTCAGCATCCGGGAGGCGGGGCCCTATGCATTCCGTGCGCCCCTGCTCATCGACGGCGAGGAGCGGGGCTATCGGGCGACGCTGTGCCGCTGCGGAGCGTCCAGACAGAAACCCTTCTGCGATGGGTCCCACCACGAGGTGGGATTCGCCGCCAGCGGCGAGCCGCCCACGACCCAGTCGGAGCCGACGCCGCAGGTCGACGGACCGCTGGCCATCGATCCGCAACCCGACGGCCCGCTTGCGGTGCGCGGTAACCTGCAGATCATCAGCGGCACCGGCAGGGTCGTCGCGCGCACGCTTGCCACGAATCTGTGCCGCTGCGGTGGCAGCGCCAGCAAGCCCTTCTGCGATGGCACCCACGCCAGGATCGGCTTTCGATCCGACCGCTAACGGAGCATCCGGACGATGAGTTCGTCCATCGGCATGGGTTTGCTGAACAGGAAACCCTGTGCGTACTGCACGCCCAGATCGCGCAGGAACAGCGCCTGGGTCTCGGTCTCGACGCCTTCGGCCACCATTTTCAGGTTCAGGGATTTCGCCATCTGGATGATGTGCAGGGCGACAATAACCGGTACCGAAATCGTCGACGGCCACGCGGATGCCGTCCTTGCGCAACTGGCGCACGGTGTGTTGCGCGAGCTCGAGCCTGATGAACCCCCGTTCGGTCACTTCCACGACGAGATTGCCCTGCGCGGCGTGGGTGACCCTCGCAAGCTCCTGCAACCGTCCGACGATCTCCTCGGAGTGCAGATCGTCCGAGGACAGATTGATCGCAATGTAGAAATCCGGGCGCCGCAGGAACAGATCCTCGGCATCCTTCCCCACCAGTTCCAGCACGTGCCGGGTGATGCGCTGGATCATGCCGGCGTCCTCGGCGACCGGGATGAACAGGTCCGGGCGTACCATCTCGCCGCCCGGACGCTGCCAGCGTATCAGTGCCTCCGCGCCCACCCACGCATGGGTGTGCAGATCCACGATCGGCTGGTAGTGCATGCGGAATTCGCCGCGCCTGATCGCCGCCCTGATGACCACGGGCATCGCCGTCTGCAGCCGTCCCAGGTACACCGCGGCGAGGGCAAGCACCAATCCGGCAATGAGGCCCGCCGGTATCAGCACGCGTGCGGTGGCCCGCGACTGCGATGCCATGTAGGAGACCGGCAGTGCGGCGATCGCTCCGACGACGTAGCGGCTCGAACGCACCACCGCGACCACATGGCCGCGGGCAATGAACGTGCGGCCGATGGCGTTGCCGACCCACTGCGGATCGATGTAACCGCGCGTGGCCAGTAGCCTGCCGTTGTTCGGTGCAAAACCCGCGAGCGAGACGTCCGGCTCGTTGGTCGTCGCGTCCAGCGGCAGATCCTTGTTGACGATCGCCGCGTAGCCGTTGCGCCCTTCGATGATCAGGTAACCCGTGCCCGGGTCGAACGGAAATTTCACGTTGAGGCGGATGTTGACGCCGTTGGGCGTCGTCCAGTCCACGGGCCCGACCGGCACCGCATCCCGGCCCTGCGAGGAGCACAGCAGACTATCGTTCTGCACGTAACCGATGGCCTGCAGGTAGGTCGACGACAGGTTCAGGCTGCGCATGAGCGCGAGATTCGAATTCGAGCAGGGGTCGGGGGAGTGCGTGGCGGCCAGGGCGTTGATGGCCGCTTCGGCCTGCGAGGCCGTATTCTCCGACCGATGCAGCACGTCGCGCGCATAGCCGGTCACGAGCTTCATTTCGCTTTCCCGTGCCTGCCGGTCGGCCAGGTGGAGGGCGAGCACCACCGGCATGATGACTGCCAGTACGGCTGCGCCCAGCGTCACGACGGTGGCGGCCGACTTGGGCATTACCGGTCGGGGATGCATGACGGGCGGGACATTAGACCCTGCGGCTGCATTTGGCACGCAGCGGCCAGAATACGGGCCCGCCGCCCTTGTGCGGCACAGCACCAGAAGTTGGGGGACCGGCCCGGCCTATAGTCCGAGCCCGAAGACGGGGGTCGCCGCCGCGGCCATGGCGAGAACCTGCAGCCCGATCACCACGCAGCAGGCGCCGCCCGACAACGCCAGCGGGAGCCAGCCGCTGGGCCGGACGATTGCGGCCCTGACGGTCACCGCCGAGTCATGGGGGCTGCGTCGCGGCTTTCATCGCAGCAGCCCCGCGGCCAATGTCGCCATGAACAGGACCACCGATCCCAGCAGATAGGCCGTTCCCGGCAGACGCAACCAGGGAATTGCCTGGTGCGACCGGTCCACGTCGGGTTCGTCTCCCGCCGGGGGCGAGGATGCGGGATCGGCACGAAACAGCAGGCGCGCCAATACCGTGTTGAGCGCCAGGCAGCCATACAGCACCCCGTAAACGTAGTGCTGCGGATGCAGGCCATGGGTGCCGGCGTAGGGATTGGCCACCACGCGGGCGGACCACAGCAGGTCGATGACACTGAGGACATTCAGGCACAGGCACAGGCCTAACGCAGCCATCGTCGTGGTGTAGAGGATTCCGAGCCGGGCGCCCATGCGATCGCAGCACTCGAGCATCGAATTGAACAAGGCAACGTAGACGTTCATTGGCGTCAACTTTGCCACGTAAAGTAAACGCGCCGCAGGCGCCTGGCAAGGACAATCGCGCGCCTGGTGTCGAGGCCGGAGTCGGATTGACTGACCTATGTGCCTGATTGAAAACTGGTAGTCAGGCAAACAGGCCTACCCCCTTCGCGTGGCCGCAACCTCGTATCTCGTGCGCGCTCACGGACACATTTTTGTCGAGTCTGTGCGGTGCGGCGTGGGTCCAGTGGCCCCGCTGCTCCAGCATGGCCACATTCCCGCACAACGACCTGGGAGCGAAATGAAAATCGGAATATTCCTCTGCGCGTCCGCAATCCTTGCTTCGGGCGCGGCCCATGCCGCGGTCGAGGGGATGCAGGACTGCCACCTCAGGCAGGTCGCTTCCCTCGACGTTACCGTGACTGCACACCACCGAGTGCTGGTTCCCGTTACTTTGAGTGGCAGCCCTTTCAGGATGGAACTGAAACTGTCGTCTGGCGTTTCGGTCATAGACCACTCCATTGTGGTGGAAAGGAAGATCAAGACCTATTCACTGGATTCCGGCATCTTTGAAGTCTACGGCGGCGGCGGTCGCGTCACCGAGCTGGCGGCTGTCGATGGGCTCTCCTTGGGCGGCGCACGGTATAGCCGCATCGATCTGCTGGTCGGTCCGCACTATTCGGCTGCCGAGGAAGGTGTCATTGGCGATATCGGAATGGATATGTTCGGCAACCTTGATCTGGAGCTGGATCTGCCGCATCGCAAATTGAAACTTTTTTCCCAAGACCATTGCCCCGGAAAAGTCGTGTACTGGAGTTCGACCTTCAGTACCGCCGTCATGCGCCGTGGAGACCTTGGAAATGTCTATTTTCCGGTCGAGCTTGAGGGCAGGAAAATCGATGCGGCTCTGGCGACCGGCCTCGCCGAAACATCGTTGACTACCGATGTTACACGCAGGCTTTTTGGCTTTGATGAGCATTCTGCAGGCGTCGAGAAGGAAGTGACGCAAGGGGAGACCGTTCTCGGCCAGTATCGCGCCATGGAGTTGACTTCCAGCGGTTTCAGCGTGATGAACGCACGGATTCGGCTAATTCCGGGGTCGCCGAACTGCAGTGTGATCGTCGGCCTCGGCAAGGACGCCGGAGCCGCGTACAAAGGGTGCTCGGGGGTCGTGCCGCTCAACCTTGGTATGAATGTGCTTGAAAAACTGCATATCTACATCGCTACCAGGGAAAACATGCTGTATTTCACGGGACCGGACGTGCAGAGCTCCAATTGAGGCAAGACCGACACCCACCTGACGTCAGCTGCGACCGCAGCAGGGCGAGGAATCTACCCCTGATCGATACTCGCACCTAGCCACGGCTGTCGATGGACAATGGCGGACCGATGCTGGTGGATGTCGCTGCAAGCTCATCTGGTGCCCGAGGTCGGAGTCGAACCGACACGCTTTTAAGGGCGGCGGATTTTGAGTCCGCTGCGTCTACCAATTCCGCCACTCGGGCCTGGGAGGGGGAGGCCGACATCGTAGCGATTCGGCCTGCGGGTCACAACGGCGGCTCCCCCGTGCAACCTTTTGGCGCCCTGGGGCATCCTATCTACAGGTGACAAGACTTGCCGAAATCCGGGTGGCGGAGGGTTTGATTGCGGGCGCGCGCGCTGGCGACGGCGGGGCGCAGGCGCAGCTCTACGAACTGCTGGCGCCGGGTCTGTTCTCCCTGATCCGGCGGATCGTCGGGGTACGGGCCATCGCCGAGGATCTGTTCCAGGACACCATGATGACCGTATTCGAACAGCTGCATCACTATCGGGCGGAGGCGCCGCTGGGCGCGTGGGCCGGCAGGATCGCGCTGTCGCGCAGCCTCATGTTCCTGCGCTCCCCCTGGCACCGCGCCCGGCTCAGCTTCGGCACGCTGACCGATGCCGAGGCGGTCCTGCCGGCCAACGACCGCTCGCTGTCGCCGCCGGATCCCGCGACGCTCGACATCGAGCGGGCCCTGGCCAGCCTCTCACCGACCGCGCGGATGGTGGTGTGGCTCTACGAAGTGGAGGGCTGGTCGCACGAGGAAATCGCCCGCAGTTTCGGCCGCAAGGTCAGCTTTTCAAAGTCACAGCTGGCGCGCGCGCACCGGCGCCTGCGGCTGTGGTTCGAACCGGAGGCATCCCAGCCATGCACCCCAACCTGAAGCGCCTGCGTGAACTGCCGCAGGAGCAGTCGCCTCCCTACGGCTACGGCGAGTTCGCGCGCCGCTCGGCGCGGCGCCGCGCCCGGCAGACGCGGGCGCCGCTGCGCCTCATGGCGGTCGCACTGGCGGTGCTCGTCGCCGGATGGATCATGAAACGGGGAATGGCACCGCTCACGGGCGATGTCGCCTCGCTCGGGCCGGCACCGCAACAGCTGGAACAGGGGCGGCCGCCGGCTGCCGTGGACAGCACTGCGACCGTGGCCCGCAACGCCGAGCGCTGGCTGGATGCGCAGCCGCGCAGCGCCATCGTGCGCGTGCCCACGCAGATGGCGGTCACCGAACTCGAAGACCAGATCGCCGCCATGGACGATCAGCTCAACGCGGTGCGGCTGGCGCAGCCCCATGCGCAGCAGCTGGCGCTGCTGCAGCGTGATCGTGAGCAGCTGGTGGAGTCCCTTGCCCAGGTGCGCTACGCGCAGATTCTCGTTTCAAGGTGAAGGCCATGATCAAAATCCGCATGTTCCTGCTGGCCGCCGCGCTCATGAGTGCCAACGCACTGGCCGCGGACGTTGCGCCCGCCGCCGGCGCGGCAGGCTCGGGCCCCGGTGCCGATCTGGACGCACAGCTGGCAGCGGCGCGGCAGAAGCTCGAGGCGGCCGCGCGTGATGTCGCACAGCTGTCGGCGCAGCTGGGTCAGTCCGCGATGGCGCGGGTGCAGAGCCTGCGCACCCGCGCCGTGCTCGGAATCCAGCTGCAGGTCGAGCCCTCCGCGAAAGAGCAGGGCGCGACCGTCATCGGCGTCAGCCCGGGCGGCCCTGCGGCGGACGCCGGCGTCGCCACCGGAGATGTGATCGTGGCCCTCGACGGCGCGCCAGTCACCGGACCCGATGCCGGTCGGCAGGTGGTGGAACGGATGGCCCTGGTGAAGCCCGACTCCAAGGTCACCCTCAAGGTGCTGCGGGATGGCAAGCCAAAGGAGTTCCAGATCACGCCGCGGGCCAACGTGGTGGATTTCTTCCCGGGCTTCGCCGGGCCCGGCCGGCCCGGCGGGTTCAGTCCGCCCTGGCAGCCCGCGGGAATCCGCCCTGCGGGTGTCGGCCCGATGTTCGAGGGCATGGAACTGGCGGACCTGTCGCCTGCGCTCGGCCAGTACTTCGGGACCAGTCAGGGCGTGCTCGTGATCCGCGTGCCGCGCGGTGCCGATTTCCTCAAGCTGCAGGACGGTGATGTGATCCTGAGCATCGATGGCCGGGTGCCGGAAAACGGCTCGCATGCCACGCGCATCCTGCGCTCCTACCAGCCGGGAGAAAAAATCCACCTGAAAGTCATGCGCCAGAAGAAGACCCTCGAACTGGAAGGTTCGCTGCCGGCACGACATCATCCGGAGCCGCCGCCCGGCCCCGACGGCGGTCCCGACGATCGGCCGCCGCCGCCGAGGTAGCGCGCCGGGCCCGTGGGCGGGCGCGAGGCTTGCTACCATGCGCCCGTGCTTTTATCTGACTTTGCCTTCGATCTGCCGACCGAACTGATTGCGCAGGCGCCGCTTCCCGAACGCTCCGCAAGCCGTCTGCTGGTCCTGCCGCCGCAGGGCGGGCTGCAGGACCTGGGCATGCGGGATTTTCCCGGGCTGCTGGCGGCGGATGACCTGCTGGTCTTCAACGACACCCGGGTGATCGCGGCCCGCGTCATGGGCACGAAGCCCACCGGCGGCCGCGTGGAGATCTTTCTCGAACGCATCCTGGCGGACGGTACCGCGCTGGTGCAGCTGCGGGCCGGCAAGGCCATCCGCCCGGGCCTCGGGATCCTCACGGCGGGCGGCCCGGTAGAGGTCCTGGGTCCGCTGCAGGACCTGTGGCAGGTGCGCACCCCTGGCGCGCCGCTGGAGTTTTTCGAAACCCACGGCGCGGTGCCATTGCCGCCGTACATCCAGCGCGGCGCCGGAGTCGAGGATCGCGAACGCTACCAGAGCATCTTCGCCCGCGATCCCGGCGCCGTTGCCGCCCCGACGGCCAGCCTGCACTTCGACACGACCCTGCTCGCGGCGCTGCGGGCGCGGGGCGTGCGGCATACCTGTGTGACGCTGCACGTCGGGGCGGGAACCTTCCAGCCGGTGCGCAACCCGGATCTCGGGCGCCACGTGCTGCACGAGGAACGGGTGGTCGTTCCCGCCGAAGCCTGCGCTGCCATCGCCGAGACGCGCGCGCGCGGCCGACGGGTCATCGCCGTGGGTACGACGGTGGTGCGCGCCCTGGAGGCCGCGGCGCTCACGGGAGGGCCGGACGGTGCAGGGCCGGTGCCCTGGAGCGGTGACACCCGCCTGTTCATCCGTCCGGGCTTCCGCTTCCAGGTCATCGACGGCCTGCTCACCAATTTCCATCTGCCCGAGTCGACGCTGCTGATGCTGGTGTGCGCATTGGCCGGGCGCGAACGGGTGCTGGCGGCATATGCCCATGCCGTCCGCGCGGGGTACCGCTTCTTCAGCTATGGTGACGCGATGTTCGTGACGCCGGTCGCCGCGCACGGCTGAGCATGCAGCCGGTTTTCCAACTGCTGAAGACCAGCGGCGCCGCGCGCCGTGGGCGCCTGACGCTGGCGCATGGCCTCGTGGACACACCGGCCTTCATGCCGGTGGGAACCTACGGCACTGTAAAATCCATGACGCCCGAGGACCTGACCGGCCTTGGCGCACAGATCGTGCTGGGCAATACCTTCCACCTGATGCTGCGGCCGGGGCCGCAGATCATCGACGCCCACGGCGGACTGCACCGGTTCATGCACTGGCAGCATCCGATCCTCACCGATTCGGGCGGATTCCAGGTGTTCAGCCTGGCCGGACTGCGCAAGATCGCCGAAGAGGGCGTGCGCTTCCAGTCACCGCTGGACGGCAGTGAAGTGCGGCTGACGCCGGAAGCCTCCATGGACATGCAGCGGACGCTGCGTTCGGACATCGCCATGGCCTTCGATGACTGCACGCCGTATCCGGCCACCGAGGCGCAGGCGCGGGAGTCCATGGAGCGCTCGATGCGCTGGGCCGCGCGGGGACACTCCCACTATTACCGCGAGGAGCCACCCGGCGGCCTGTTCGGCATCGTCCAGGGGGGCATGTACACACCGTTGCGCCTGGCCTCCCTGGAGGCTCTGATGCAGCGCAACTGGCCCGGGTTCGCGGTCGGCGGGCTGGCCGTGGGCGAGCCGGAACCGGAGCGGTTGCGGATCCTGGAGGAACTGGTGCCGCACCTGCCGGCCGACCGGCCCCGCTACCTCATGGGGGTCGGGTTCCCGGAGGACATCGTGGCCGCGGTGGCCCGGGGGATCGACATGTTTGATTGCGTGATCCCCACTCGGCATGCCCGCAACGGCCATCTTTTCACGCGGGCAGGGGCCATCAACATCCGCAACAGCGGCCATGCCACCGACCTTTCGCCCATCGACCCGGAGTGCAGCTGCTACACCTGCGCGAACTATTCCCGGGCCTACCTGCGCCACCTGGACCGTTGCAACGAGATCCTCGGCAGCCGCCTGAAGACCCTCCACAACCTGCATTTCTACCAGGAGCTGATGCGCTCCATCCGCAGGGCCCTGGAGGAGGGCACTTTTGGCGCTTTCGCGGCGGCCTACCCGGCGCCCAGGCGGACCCGGGCGGACCCTGTGGCATAATGCCGCCCCCTCGTCGTCAGGTGATGTATGAATTCATTGATTCCCGCGGCATACGCACAGGCCGGCGGCGCTGCCAGCAGCAGCCAGCTGGCGCCCGTGCTCATGATGGTGGTGTTCGTCGGGATCTTCTACTTCCTGCTGATCCGGCCGCAGCAGAAGAAGGCCAAGGACCACCAGAACATGATCTCCAAGCTGTCGGCCGGCGATGAGGTCGTGACTTCCGGCGGCATTCTCGGCCGCATCATCGAAGTCAACGATGCCTTCGTCGTCCTGGAAGTGGCCGACAGCGTGCGCCTGAAGGTCCAGAAGGGCCAGGTCACATCCCTGATGCCCAAGGGCACCCTGAAGAGCGCCTGAAATGCTTGAGTATCCGCGCTGGAAATACCTCCTGATCGTGGTAGTGCTGCTGCTGGCGCTGATCCTGGCGCTGCCGAATGTCTTTGGGGAGGATCCGGCGCTGCAGATCGCGCGCAAGGATCACGATCCGATGCTGGCGAACTCGCTGCCAGCGATCGAGCAGTTCCTGAAGGACGACCACCTGGCTTACACCTCGGCCTACCTGGACGGCGGCCGCGTCATCGTGCGCTTCGGCAACACCGCGGATCAGTTCAAGGCGCGCGATGCGGTCGACACGAAGTTCGCCGACCAGTACATCAGCGCCCCGACCTACGCCTCGCGCACTCCGGCCTTGCTGCGCGCCATCGGCCTGCAGCCGATGAAGCTCGGTCTGGATCTGCGGGGCGGCCTGTACCTGCTGTACCAGGTGGATACCCAGGCCGCGATTTCCAAGCTGCTGGACAGCTATGCCCAGGACCTGCGGCGCGCGCTGTCGCAGGCGAACATCGCGTACACCGACGTCGCCGCCGTGGCCTCCAGTGGCAATGTGCCGGACAGCCTGCGCGTGACATTCCCGGCAGGCGCGGATCTGGATGCCGCGCAGCGCGTGGCCAGCAAGGCCCTGCCGGACCTGCCGTTCCGGACCGTCTCGCTGCCCAGCGGCGCGGCGCTGCAGGGCACGCTCACGCCGCAGCAGATCCGGGACCGGCAGGACTACGCCATCGAGCAGAATCTGGTCAACCTGCGCAACCGGGTCAACCAGCTGGGCGTCGCCGAACCCATCGTCGAGCGCCAGGGCGTGGACCGCATCAACGTGCAGCTGCCCGGCATCACCAATTCGGCCGAGGTCAAGGACACCCTGGGCAAGGTCGCCACCCTGGAATTCCGCCTCAATGCCCCGAACGGCGATCCCTATGAGGTGGCCCAGCACGGCAATGCCCCGGTGGGCACCAAGCTGTACTACACGCGCCAGGGACAGCCGTTGCTGCTCAAGCGCGAAATCATCGCCACCGGCGATGAGATCACCAACGCCACGGCGGCCACCGACCAGGATGGTCCGATCGTCAACATCAAGCTCGATACCCGCGCCGGCGACCGCATGCTGCAGGTGACCCGCGCCAACATCGGCAGGCCCATGGCCGTGGTGTACACCGAAAAGCGCCGCGAGACGACCGAGGTGGACGGCAAGAAGGTGACGCGCGACGTGACCGATGAGAAGGTCATCAACGATGCCACCATCCAGGGCGTCTTCAGCAACCAGTTCCGGATCTCCGGCATGACGGCCGGGGAGTCACGGGACCTGGCGCTGTTGCTGCGCGCCGGATCGCTGTCGGTGCCGATCTATCCGGTGGATGAGCGCACCATCGGACCGAGCCTCGGCAAGGAGAACATCCAGCGCGGCATCGATGCCCTGGAGCTGGGCATGGCGGCCGTGTTCATCTTCATGGCCCTCTACTATCGGGTGTTCGGCCTGGTGGCCGACGCGGTGCTGCTCGCCAACGTCGTGCTGCTGACCGCGCTGCTGTCGATGCTGGGCGCGGTGCTGTCGTTGCCCGGCATCGCTGGCATCATCCTCACGGTGGGCGTGGCGGTGGATGCGAACGTGCTGATCTACGAGCGTATCCGCGAGGAGCTGCGCAATGGCGTCTCCCCGCAGGCCGCCATCCGGGCCGGCTTCGACAAGGCGTTCTCGGCCATCGCCGATTCGAACGTCACCACCATCATCGCCGGCCTGGTGCTGTGGGTATTCGGCACCGGCGCCATCCGCGGCTTTGCCGTGGTGCTGGTGCTCGGCATCATCACGTCGATGTTCACATCGCTGATGGGCAGTCGCGCGCTGATCACGCTGATGTACGGCGGCCGGCGCAAGCTGACCCGCCTGCCGATCTGAAGCGGCGGGGCCGCATCGAGGATCCAAAGTGGAATTCTTTCACAAGCCGACCAACTTCCCGTTCATGGCCACCCGCAAGGTGTGGTACGGGCTGTCCATTCTCTTCATCGTCGTGTCCTTCGCTTCCTTCGCCACCCGCGGACTGAATCTCGCCATCGACTTCACCGGTGGCGTGAACATTCCGGCGGTATTCCCCGCCGCCGCCAACGTCGATGCGGTGCGCGCGGCCCTGGCCAGGGCCGGCTACGGGGAGCCCCAGGTGCAGAGTTTCGGCTCGGCGCGCGAAATCTCGATACGTCTGCCGCCGCTCGGGGCGAAACAGGATGCCCAGGCCATCCGCAACCAGGTGGCCAAGGTGCTGCAGGGCGTGGATCCGGGCGTGCAGGTGCAGGCGCCGGATGTCGTGGGCCCGCAGGTCGGTGGGGAGCTCAAGCGCAGCGCCGAGTGGGCGCTATTCTTCACCCTGGTCGGAATCTTCATCTACATCGCCTTCCGCTTCCACACCTGGCGACTGTCGCTGGGCGCCATCCTCGCCGTCGTCCATGATCCGATCCTGGTGCTGGGCATATTCTCACTCTCCCAGACGCCCTTCGACCTGCCGGCGGTCGCCGCGATTCTCGCCGTCATCGGCTACTCGCTGAACGATACCGTGGTGGTCTTCGACCGTATCCGCGAGCGCTTCGGCGCCAACCGCCGGCTGGCATCGGCCCTGGTGCTGGACCAGTCCATCAACCAGACCCTGTCGCGGACCATCATGACCAAGGTGGTCACGGCCATCGTGGTGCTGGCGCTGCTGTTCATCGGTGGTCCGGCGCTGCGCGGCTTCTCCGAGGCACTGATGATCGGCATCATCGCCGGCACCTATTCCTCGATCTACATCTCGAGCGCGATCGCGCTGGATTGCGGCCTGACCTCGGAACACGTGTTCCCGACGGTGAAGAAGAGTGCGGTCGACGCCATGCCCTGATCGCGGTAGCAGCGGGTGACGGCGCTGCTGTTCGATCCCCAGGCGTGGCTGGCGTTCGCCACGCTGGCGGTGCTCGAGATCGTCCTCAGTGTCGACAACATCATCTTCATCAGCATCATGGTGTCGCGGCTGCCTCAGCCGCGACAGCGATCCGCACGCATCAGCGGCCTGGCGCTGGCCATGTGCACGCGCATCGCGCTGCTGTATTCGGTCGTCTGGCTCACCCATCTGACGCGGCCCCTGATCGACATCGGACCCGAGCTGTCCGGCCGCGACCTGATCCTGCTCGGCGGCGGACTGTTCCTGCTCGCCAAGAGTGTCATCGAGATCCATCACGCGCTCGAGGGCGCCGCGCGCGGCAGCCGTCCGCACCTCGTCGCGGGTTTCGCGCTGACGGTGATCCAGATCGCCGTCATCGACATCGTGTTTTCGCTGGATTCGGTGTTCGTGGCGGTGGGACTGGCGCAGGATTTCGTCATCATGGTGGCCGCGATCATCGCCGCCATCGCGGTCATGATGCTGGTGGCGGGCGTCATCGGCACCTTCATCGAGCGGCATCCCACCATCAAGATGCTGGCGCTCGCCTTCCTGATCCTGATCGGCGCGACCCTCATCGCCAACGCCCTGCATTTCGAGATGCCGAAGAAGTATCTCTACTTCGCGATGGCGTTCGCGGCGGCCGTGGAACTGATCAATCTGCGGATGCGCTCGCTGATGCAGAAGAAACGCTGACGCCGTTGCGCAGGTGACTGTGCCGGTAGCTGTAGGCGGCATAGATCACGATGCCCACCGCGGTCCAGATCACCAGCCGCTTCCAGGTCTCCGACGGCAGAAAGACTGCCATCAGCAGGCACATCGCGACCCCGAGGGGCGCGACCAGCCAGACACCCTTGACGCGAAACGGGCGCGGCAGGTCGGGACGGGTCCGGCGCAGCACCAGCACGCCGATGCACACCACGATGAAGGCGATCAGCGTGCCGATGGAGACCAGTTCCCCCAGCAGGTCCACCGGTAGCAGTCCGGCGACGATCGCCGCAAATATCCCGATGATCAGCGTGGAAACGTACGGCGTACGGAACTTCGGATGCACCTTGCCGAACAGCGGCGGCAACAGGCCATGGCGCGACATGGACATGAAGATGCGCGCCTGCGCCAGCATCAGCACCAGGATCACCGAGGTGAGGCCGGCCAGTGCGCCGACGATCACCCACGTCCGCAGCCACAGCAGTTGCGGGTGGGCGCCCAGGGCCACCGCAACCGGCGCCGCATCGTTGAGCAGCGGGTAGGGCATGAGGCCCGTGAGCACCCCGGACATGAGGATGTAGAGCACGGTACAGATCAGCAGGCTTCCGAGGATGCCGATGGGCATGTCGCGGGCCGGTCGTTTGGCTTCCTGCGCAGCCGTCGAGACCGCGTCGAAACCGATGTACGAGAAGAATACGATGCCCGCGCCGCGCAGCACGCCGGACCAGCCAAAGATGCCGAAGTTGCCGGTGTTGGCCGGAATGAAGGGATGCCAGTTGGCGGGATCGACGTAGAACGCGCCGAACCCGATCACCGCCAGGACGATCGCGACCTTGATGGCCACGATGATGGAGTTCACGAAGGCCGACTGGCGGATGCCGATATAGCAGATGAAGGCGGCCAGCAGCGCCACGAAGATCGCCGGCAGGTTCAAGAGCGCACCACTGGCCACCACCTGATCGGTACTGGTCAGTCCCAGGGTCGATTTCGACAGTGCCTCGGGGAGGAAATCGACGTGCAGGGTCTTCAGGAGCGCAACGCAGTACCGTGACCATCCGACCGCCACCGTGGCGCTCGCGATCATGTATTCGAGCACCAGGTTCCAGCCGACGAACCAGGCAATGAACTCACCGAGGGTCGCGTAGCTGTAGGCATACGCACTGCCTGACACGGGGACCATCGAGGCGAATTCCGCGTAGCAGAGCCCCGCGAAAACGCAGCCCAGGCCGGCAATGATGAACGACAGCACCACCGCAGGGCCCGCATTCTGGGCCGCCGCGATTCCCGTCAGCACGAAGATGCCGGTACCGATGATGCCGCCGATGCCCAATGCAGTGAGGGCGGTGGGTCCCAGTGAGCGGTTCAGCGCGCTATGGGCGGAATCCTGCTCGAGATTGGCCACTGGAATGGTGGCGAATATCCCCGGTTTGGCCATCAAGGAACTCCTGAGACTGTGGCTCGGACTGTACTACAGGCCGTGGGAGCCCGTGGGAGATCAACTTTCGCGCAATCCTGCCGGCAGATGCGGGGCCAGCAGTTCCAGCATGGCCTCGTAGACCTTGGGGGTCCCGCACAGCACATTGCCGCCCTGGGTGTACTCACCACCGCTCAGCGTGCCGATGCGTCCGCCGGCCTCCTGGATGAGCAGCGTCCCGGCGGCGGTATCCCAGGGGCTGAGGCCGATCTCCCAGAAGGCATCCAGCCGGCCGGCCGCGACATAGGCCAGGTCGAGCGCGGCGGCGCCGGGCCGGCGCAGGCCGGCGGTGTTGAGGATCACCGCCTTCATCATGTTCAGGTACTCGTCCAGGTAGCGGGTGTTTTCCCGGTAGGGGAACCCAGTGCCGATCAGGGCGCCCTCGAGGGTCTTGTGCGGGCTCACGCGCAGCCGGCGATTGTCCAGCTGCGCACCGCCGCCACGCGAAGCGGTGAAGATTTCCTGGCGCATCGGATCGTAGACCACCGCGTGTTCCAGCCGCCCGCGGATCTGGCAGGCGATGGAGACCGCGAAAATCGGCATGCCATGCACGAAATTGGTGGTGCCATCCAGCGGATCGATGATCCATACCGTGTCGCTCTGACCGCTGACGCCGCTTTCCTCCGCCAGGAAGGCATGGTCGGGGTAGGAACGACGGATGCTGGCGATGATTTCGCGTTCGGCGGCCTGGTCCACTTCGGTCACGAAGTCGTTGCGTCCCTTGGCGGTGACGGTCAGGGTATCCGCGCGATTGAGGCTGCGGACGATGACTTCGCCGGCACGGCGGGCGGCGCGAACGGCGATATTGAGAAGTGGCTGCACGGCAAATAAGCTGGCGCGGGTCACCGCGCAAGAATGGGGAGGGCGCCAAGGTTAGCAGACCTCGGCGCCGTCACCTAAGGTACCCCTCCGGTCATGGCACCCGACACGACATTTCCGATCCGCATCGTTCTGGTCGAGCCGTCCCACCCCGGCAACATCGGCGCAGTCGCGCGCGCCATGATGAACATGGATCTGTCCGATCTGGTCCTGGTGCGGCCGGCCGCCTTTCCGCATCCGCAAGCCACGATGCGCGCCGCGGGCGCCGAATCGGTGCTGGAGGGCGCCCGGGTCGTGGCAACGCTCGCCGCGGCGATCGACGATTGCGGTTTCGTCGCGGCCACCACGGCCCGCGCCCGCGACCAGAACTTCCGGGTGCTCGATGTCCGCGATGCCGCGCAACGGGTCGTGACGGAATCACGCAGGGCGCCCGTGGCGGTCCTGTTCGGCACCGAACGCACCGGCCTGCGCAACGAGGACCTCGAGGCCAGCCACGTCCTGCTGCGCATCCCGGCGAGCCGCGACTACGCCTCGCTGAACCTCGCCATGGCCGTGCAACTGGTGAGCTATGAGATCTACCGCGCGCGCGGCGTGCCCGGCGCTGCCGGACCTGGCCGCCAGGGGGCAGAGGCCGTGCCGCTGGCGACGCCGGCGCAGATGCGCCAGCTCTACGGGCACCTGGAGCAGGTCCTGACCGAGGTGAACTTCAGGGACCGGACCCGGGCCGGCACCCATCTCATGGAGCGTATCCGCCGCTTCCTGCAGCGCGCCGAGCTGGATCAGAACGAGGTCAACATCCTGCGCGGCATCCTCACCGCCATCCAGGGCCGGCGGCGCACCGCCGGTTCGGCGCCACGGCCGCAGGAGGACGCGTGACCGGCGCCAGCGGGCACTACCTGGATAACGCCGCCACCACGCCGGTGGATCCGGCGGTGGTCGTCCGCATGCGCGAGTGCCTGGAGGCCGAACAGGGCTGCTTCGCCAACCCTTCCGCCATCGCCCATGAAGCCGGCCGTGCCGCCGCCGCTCATGTGGCAGTGGCGCGCGAGCAGGTCGCCCGGCTCATCGGCGCCGATCCTGCGCAGATTATCTTCACCTCCGGCGCGACCGAAGCGGACAACCTTGCGGTGCTGGGGACCGTGCGGGCGCTGGCGCCCGGGCGCCGGCACATCGTCAGCGCACGCACCGAGCACAAGGCGGTGCTGGATGCGGTCCGGCAGCTGGGACGCGAGGGGGCCGACGTGACCTGGCTCGCGCCCGATGCGGACGGCCGGGTCAGCGCGTCCGCCGTCGCCGCCGTGCTGCGGGCGGACACGGCCCTGGTCTCGCTGATGCATGTGAACAATGAGACCGGCGTGATCCAGGACATCCACGGCATCGGCGCGGCCTGCCGGTCGCGCGGCGTGCTGTTCCACGTCGATGCGGCGCAAAGCGCCGGGCGGCTGGCGCTGGATCTGGCGCAGCTGCCGGTCGACCTGCTGTCGCTGTCGGCGCACAAGATGCATGGCCCCAAGGGCGTCGGCGCGCTGTTCGTGCGCGCGGGGCTGCGGGCGCCGCTGATGCCGCTGATGTTCGGCGGGGGCCAGGAGTCGGGCATTCGCCCGGGCACTCTGCCGACCCACCAGATTGCCGGGTTCGGGCTCGCCTGTGAGCTCGCCGGCGACGCGCTGCAGACCGATGGGGCGCGGATCCGGCAGTGGTGCGCTCAGCTGTGGTCTCGCCTTGAACCCCTCGGGGGCGTGACCCTCAATGGCGAATCGGCGCCGCGGGTGCCGCACATCCTGAATGTCTCCTTCGACGGTGTCGACGGCGAAAGCCTGATGAATGCCCTCCCGGGCCTCGCGGTGTCGACCGGATCTGCCTGCAACTCGGCCCTCGGCGAGCCCTCGTACGTGCTGCGGGCCCTCGGCCGCAGCGTGCGCCAGGCCGAAAGCGCGCTGCGCTTCAGCTTCGGTCGCTTCACGACCGCCGCGGACATCGAAGCGGCCGCAACCGGGGTCAGCCGGGCCGTGAAGCGCCTGAGGGGCATTTCACCGGCGGCCACCGCCTCGCCCGAGGCGCCGACGCCACTGACCCTGCAGCCGGATGCGCTGGGCCCCCGGACCGGGGAACTCTTCGCGCGCCTCGAGGGGTCCGGGGTCCTCGACGCAGGCCCCGGGAGGGTGTTGCAGGCAGAGGCGGGCGGCCCTCAAGGGGAGGCCTGGGTGCGCCTGCATCTGCGGGTCCATGAGGACACTGTGATCGAGGCCCGTTTCCAGGCCCTCGGCTGCCCCCATACTGTGGCCACGGCCAGTTGGCTGGTGAAACAGCTGGCAGGCCGCAGTCGGGCGACGGCCCAACCGGGCTCCCCGGCCGAGTGGGCCGGCACACTGGGCGTTCCGGTGGAGAAACTGGGCCGACTGCTGCTGATCGAGGATGCGCTGCACAAAGTACTTCAGCAATGGTCCCATGATTGGACTTAAGATGGGCTAAGCCATGGCAATCTCGCTTACCGAATCAGCTGCCGCACGGGTCCGTACCTACCTGGCCTCGCGCGGTTCCGGCCTGGGCCTGAGGCTCGGGGTGCGCAAGACCGGATGCTCCGGCTTTGCCTACGTGGTCAATTACGCCGATGAGACTCGTCCCGATGACGTGGTGTTCGAGGACCACGGGGTGAAGGTGTTCGTGGATTCCGCAAGCCTGACCCTCGTCAATGGCACGGTGGTCGACTTCGTGAAACAGGGCCTGAACGAGGCCTTCAAGTTCAGCAATCCCAACATCAAGGGCGAATGCGGCTGCGGCGAGAGCTTCAGCGTCTGATTGCGCCGGCGGCCCCCCGCTGCCGCTCAGCAAAAACCCTTAACAAACCGCGACTTCCGCGTCAGCGGGCGGTGGCCAATCACGGCCGTCCGCGGTAGACTGCGCGCCCCGGATCCGAGGCCGCCTGACCGGCGATTGCGGTTCCGAGGGCATAAATTCCAACGATTTTAATGACTTGCTGGCGGGCTGGGAACGCTCCGGCTTGCGCGGGTCAGATTCACAGTCAAGCCAGGAGATCTCTCAGCAATGGCGCTCGAACGCACCCTGTCCATCGTCAAGCCCGACGGCGTCTCCCGTAACCTCATCGGCGAGGTCTATCGCCGCTTCGAAACCGCGGGCCTGCGGGTCATCGCCGCGCGCATGATGCATCTGTCGCAGCTCGAGGCCGAGGGCTTCTATGCGGTGCATCGCGCCCGTCCGTTCTTCAAGGACCTGGTCAGCTACATGACCTCGGGTCCGGTCATCGTGCAGGTGCTGGAAGGCGAGAACGCCATCGCCCGCAACCGCGAGATCATGGGCGCCACCGATCCGAAGAAGGCGGCCCCGGGCACCATTCGCGCAGACCTCGCCCTGAGCATCGAGCAGAATGTGGTCCATGGCTCCGATGCGGCGGAAACCGCCGCGCAGGAGATCGCGTACTTCTTCGCCGGCACGCAGGTCTTCCCGCGCGCCTGATACCCCATGCCTGCGCCCACCGAATCCGTAGCTCTCAACCTGCTGGGTCTGACCCGTCCCCAGCTCGAAGACTACATTGCGGGGCTGGGCAGCAAGCCCTTCCGCGCGCGCCAGTTGATGAACTGGATCTACAAGCGCGGGGAAGGCCGTATCGCGGCCATGACCGACCTCGCCAAGGATTTCCGCGCGCAGTTGTCGGCGTGCGCGGAAGTCCGGGTGCCCCGGATCAGCGCCCTGCAGGTCTCGGCCGACGGCACCCGCAAGTGGAAGCTGGAGGCCGATGCCGCGCAGGCCTTCGAGATGGTCTACATCCCGGAGCCGGGCCGCGGCACGCTGTGCATTTCCTCCCAGGTGGGCTGCGCCCTGGACTGCTCCTTCTGCTCGACGGCCCAGCAGGGCTTCAATCGCAACCTGACGACGGCGGAAATCGTCGGCCAGGTATGGCTGGCGGCGCGCGAACTCGAGGCGGCGGTGGGCATCGGCCCGGATGAGGAGGCCGATGCGCAGGAGGTCCCTCAGGTCATCACGCCGCTCAGCGGCCGGATCATCAGCAACGTGGTGCTGATGGGCATGGGCGAACCGCTGGCCAATTTCCGCAACGTGATCCCGGCGCTGGCGATCCTGCTGGATGATTTCGGGTTCGACCTTTCGCGCCGCCGCGTCACCCTCTCGACCTCGGGGCTGGTGCCGCAGATCTACAGGCTCGCCGAGGAAGCCAATGTCGCGCTGGCCGTCTCGCTGCATGCGCCGAACGACGCCCTGCGCAACGAGCTGGTCCCGATCAACCGCAAGCATCCGATCAGCGAACTGCTGGCCGCCTGCTGGCACTACCTCGACGAGCAGAACGGCCGCAGCGTCACGTTCGAGTACGTGATGCTCGAGGGGGTCAACGACTCCCCGCTGCAGGCCCGGGAGCTGGTGCGGCTGCTGCGGGGCCACCCCGCCAAACTCAACCTGATTCCGTTCAATCCCTTTCCGGGCACTCGGTACCGGCGTTCACCCATGGCGGCCATCCAGCGGTTCCGCGACGAACTCATCCGCGGTGGCGTGCTGGCCACCATCCGGCGCACCCGCGGCGACGACATCGACGCGGCCTGCGGACAGCTGGCCGGGAGGGTCATCGATCGCACGACGGTACGCCTGGGTGACAAGACCTTCGGCCTGGCGGTGCAACCATGAAAATCACGCGCGCCCTGAGTCTGCAGCTTGCGATCGTTCCGCTCATGATCGCGGGCGGCTGTGTCACCACCCATACGCCGCACCTGACCAATGCGCATGCGCAGCAGGATGCGGCTGCCGACAACGTGCAGCTCGCCATGGCCTACATGCAGGCGAACAACCTGCCGCGCGCCAAGGAAAAGCTCGACCGGGCGCTGAGCGAGGATCCATCGAACGCCAATGCGCACAGCGTGCTGGCGCTGTTCTACGAGCGCGTGAACGATCAGAAGCGGGCCGAGGGGGAATTTCGCGAGGCGATGCGGCTGGCGCCCAACGATCCCGATCAGCTCAACTTCTACGGCGTCTACCTGTGTCGCCAGCATCGCGTGGATGAGGGCGTCACCAAGCTGCTGCAGGTGGCGAACAATCCGCTGTACCGCACCCCGGAGGCCGCCTACACCAACGTGGGTGTATGCCTGCGCACGGCGCACCGCGATGACGAGGCGGAGTCCGCCTTCCGGCGGGCGCTGAGCGCACGACCCGACTTCGCCGAGGCGGTCTACCAGCTTGCCGATCTGGAACTGGCGCACGGCCGTGCACTCGAGGCGCGCGCGCGGGTCGAGAAGTACCTGGGGCAGTACAACCCGACACCCGACCTGCTGCTGCTGGGCTGGCGGGCGGCGCGCACGCTCGGGGATGCGCGCAGCGTCGCGCAGTACGCCAAGACGCTGCGGGCCGATTTCCCGGACTCGGAGCAGGCGCGCTCCCTGGGCCCGGACACGCAGCCCAATCCCGGTTGACCTCATGAGCGAGTCCCTCAATTACGGTGATGCCGCGGTGAACGGCATCGGCGCGCGGCTGCAGGCCGCGCGCCACCGAGCCGACCTGTCACTGGTGCAGGCCGCCGAGCGGCTGCATGTGGATCCGAACGTGATCCACGCGCTCGAATCCGAACAGTTCGGGGAACTGGGCGCGACGGTGTATGTCCGCGGGCATCTGCGCCACTATGCGGAACTGGTCAAGGAATCCGCCCCGGAACTGCTCGGACTGTACGCGAACAATGTGCGGATCGGACCGCCGCCCGATCTCACGCAGATGCCGCACCCGAAGCAGGACAGTCCGCTGCGTGCCGCCCTGGTGGTTGCGGGCCTGACGATCGTGATCGGTGTGGGCCTGGTGGGCAGCGTGCGCTGGATCCATCTGGA
>DATJTJ010000195.1:0-10876 GCA_035503515.1 Steroidobacteraceae bacterium | reverse complement strand
ATCTTGCTCGTGACCATCGCCATCACGTGCCCGCCGAAGAACGTCTTCTCGGCGTCGGGGGAGGCCTGGATGAGGATGTTGCGCGTCAGCATGCCCACTTCGCCACGTTCATCCACGCCGTAGGTGATCTTGCCGTAATGCATGTACTCGAGCTTGCTGTCGAGCGTGATCGTATTGCCGTCGAGGGCGGCGATGGTGCGCCGCTCGGCCTGATGGGGATCGTAATCCGTCGAGGCGAGGACGATCACATCACCGACCCGCCAGCCGGCCGCGTTCAGGACCTGGATCGAGGTGCTGCCGGCCTCGGCGGTCCGGGCAAGCTTGCTCCAGGAGTTCTTGCGGTCACCGTGCAGGCTCAAGGTTCCTCCCTCGAGCATGATCCCGCGGTCGCCCATGCCATCGATCTCCTCATTGGGGACTTCGTCGGTGAGGGTGATGGTCGCCTTGCGCGTGTGCGGTCTGGCCTCGCTGCCGATCGCCAGTTCCCCGCGGACCACGATCCACTCGCTGGTCAGTTCGAGGTCGGCCTTGTCCGAGAAGCTCAGCGTCCCGTCGATCGTCAGACCGTGCAGTCCCGGCGGGCTCACGTCGAGCACCACGTCCTTGCCCTTCTCAATGGTGACCTTGTCGCCCGCGGCGGGCACCTTGTGGTCCGGCCAGGTGGCGGGATCCGACCACAGCGCCGGGGATCCGGCCGTCCCGGCGTGCGCGACGAGCCCGCCGCCGAACAGGAACGCCGGCACGAGCGATACAACCAGGAATGAGCGAATCTTCTTGCTCATGACATCAACCCCCGTACTCGAATAACACCCGGTACTTCTGCCGCACGGCAAAGCGCGCTGCTCCGCGAAGGACGCCGCATGATGCGACGCTGCCGCAGTGCGCGCAATTGGCAGTTGCGTCGTCAACCGGGCAAAACCAACTTTCCGCCAGTCGGGACAATCCCGGCGCCGGCGTGGGCATCGGCCCGAGATCGCCCTCACGGGCGTCGAAATCGCGACCCGCAATAATGATAAAAAACCATTCATATTCGGGTACTTGCATCGCCGACCCAGCCGGTGATGGGCTGAGATTGCGACCTTGCAGCTGTCCGGCGCCCTGGCGCACAGGCCCGGGCACCGCGGGAATAGCGGCTGGTTATACTCCCCGGCCGGTTCGATCACGCCGCTGCGGGCGTGGCCGCTGGGTTCATTCAAGGAGGGATTCATGAGAAATAGATTCAGCACTGCAGCTCTTTGCGCTCTTGGCGCGTTGTGCACAACGGCCGCCTTTGCACAGGCTCCGGGCGCGGCGCCACCCACCGGCAACGTGGTGGTGGCCCATCCGACCTACACCTCGATCCTGATGGAAGTGGACGTCAATCGTCCGGCGGCGGAAGTCTGGAAGCGCGTCGGCAAATTCTGCGACATCGGTGAGTGGCTGAAGGTGCCGTGCACGATCACTTCGGGCAAGGACGGCGAGGTGGGCACCGTACGCTCCATCGGCCGCGAGGTCCTCGTGGGGAAGACGGAGCTCTCGTACACCTATACGCAGCCGGTGACGCCAAACCAGCCCTATATCCTGTATCACGGCACCCTCGAGGCCAGACCGGTCACGGCAACCACGTCGAAGCTCTACTACACCCTGATGTGGGACAACTCGACGTGCGCGGATGATGCCGCTCGCGAGCGGGACAAGGACCAGCGCCGCCAGACGTTCCAGACCGCGCTCAACAACATGAAGATTCTCGCGGAAGGCGGTACGTTGCCGCCCGGCCGTGCGGGCGGCCCAGGCGGTTGCTTCTCCCGCCCCGGAGCGGGTGGGCCGGGGGGACCCGGTGCGCCCGGCGCCTCCGGCGGTGGCCAGCCGAGGTAGTGCAAAGATCTCCCGGTGAAAGAGCCCCGGCAATCTCGTGCCGGGGCTTCACCACACGCACCTGAAAGGAAACTGACAGCCGGCCGATGCTGCGTAAGTATTTGAATATATTAAGTTAAGGGGGCGGCAATCTCCCTCGCGTCCGGGGCTGCGGTGTTGGAAGGCCCGGTCCCCCCGAAATGCGCTGACATAAGGGTCGCGACCGCGCCGAAGGCCGAGCCTGAAGGGCCCGATATTCTCGGCCTCCTGCACCAAGGTGTTGTGCATTCAACACAGCGCATGCCGCATCCCCATGCACTTACAATCTAGGTTCGGGAAGACATTGCCCAGGTGGCGGCACCGGTGGAGGCCGCACGCCCTGGACCCGCTATAGTGATCGATGCTTCCTCGGTCGTTGTCGTAGGCGGAAAATGTGATGGGGTTGATGACTCAGTTGAAGCCTGCTTCCCACGCCCTGCTGATCCTCTCGGGGATCCTCCTTGCGACACCCGCAGCCGTTGCCGGCGACGGCAGCGTGGACAGCGCGGCGCTGATCGACAAGTACTGCGCCGGATGTCACAACTCCAACGACTATGCCGGCGGGGTCGATCTGGAGTTCGCTGATGCCGCGAGCATCGCCGACAGGCCCCAGGTCGGTGAGAAGATGATCAAGCGCCTGCGCGCCGGCATGATGCCGCCGGTGGGCAAGGCTCGCCCCGACTACGATACCGTGCAGAGGCTGGCGCAGAGTCTGGAAGAGAGCATCGACAAGATCGCCGCCACCAAGGCGCCACACCCGCTGGCGCCGGGCCTGCATCGCCTCAACCGCACCGAATACACCAACGCGATCCGCGACCTGCTGGCGCTCGATATCGACGCCGCCAGGTTCCTGCCGTCCGACGACTCCAGTCATGGCTTCGACAACATGGCTGGCACGTTGACCACGTCGCCGGCGCTCATGGAGGCATACCTGTCGGCGGCGGGCAATATCAGCCGTCTGGCCATCGGCACCGAGACGGCACCGACGCTGGCCGTGTTCGACGCGCCGCACGACACCAGCCAGAACGAATACGTCGAAGGCCTGCCGTTCGGCACCCGCGGCGGCCTGCTGATCGAACACGAGTTCCCCGCCGACGGCGAGTACACCCTCACCGTGAAGGGCATGACCGGCTATTTCGCGGCGGTTCTCGGCAACGTCCGGGGCGAAAAGCTGGAAGTCACCGTCGATGGCAAACGCATGTACCTGTACGACTGGGACAGGGAAATCGCCACCAAGCGCAGTGATGGCGGCCGGACGCCGCCCCTGCCCATCAAGGCAGGGTTTCATCGTATCGGCGTCGCATTCCTCGCCACCAGCGACCTGCCGGATACCGCTATCGACACCTCGTTCCAGCGCACGATGAACTCCCCCGGCTCCATTGCCGGTCACACGTTCTACCCGCACGTGGGCCAGGTGTTCATCGAGGGTCCCTTCAAGGGCACGGTGGCCACCGACACCCAAAGCCGGCGTGCAATCTTCGAGTGCTATCCGAAGAACGCCGGCGAGCAGGATCGCTGTGCACACCAGATCATCACGACGTTGGTCACGAAGGCCTTCCGCCGTCCGGCCAGCGACGCCGACGTGAGAACGATGACCGCCTTCTACCGCAGCGGACTTGAACAGGGCGGCCGCTTCGACAGCGGCATCGAGGCCGTCATCCAGCGCATCCTGGTCGATCCGGATTTCATCTACCGCGCCGAGATCGAACCGGCAAAAGTCGCGGCCGGGACGCCCTACCGGATCAGCGACCTCGAACTGGCGTCCCGTCTTTCGTTCTTCCTCTGGAGCAGCATTCCCGACAAGCAGCTGATCACGCTCGCGGCCGCCAACAGGCTGCACGAGCCGAAAGTCCTGAAACAGCAGGTCGACCGCATGATCGCGGACCCGCGCTCGCAGGCGCTGGTGCAGAACTTCACCGGCCAATGGCTCAATATCCGCGGCCTCGCCGCCAGTGAGCCGGCGGTGAACCTGTTCCCCAATTTCGACAGCACGCTGCGTGATGCGTTCAGGCGCGAAGTCGAGTTGTTCTTCGCCAGCATCATCCAGGAAGACCGCAGCGTGACCGATCTGCTGACGGCGGACTACACCTTCGTCAACGAGCGGCTCGCCAGACACTACGGCATCCCCGACGTTTACGGTCCGCAGTTCCGTCGCGTCCAGCTGGGGCCCGATCAGGACATGCGCAGAGGCCTCCTCGGCAAGGGTGCCCTGATGACCATCACCTCCGAGGCAGCGCGTACGTCGCCGGTCAAGCGCGGCAAATGGTTTCTGCAGACCTTCCTCGGCGTCAGTCCGCCGGATCCGCCGCCGGGCGTGGTGATCAAACTGGACCAGCCGACCGGCGAGACTCCGAAGACCATGCGGGCGCGCCTGCAGATCCACAGCACCAATCCGACCTGCGCCACCTGTCACAAGATGTTCGAGCCACTGGGCCTGGCGATGGAGAACTTCGACCCCGTGGGCAAATGGCGCACCGTCGAAGTGGGCACCCCGATCGACTCGCTGGGCATCGTCACCGACGGTACCCGCGTCGAGGGCATCAAGGGTCTGCGCGACCTCGCCGTACGCAAGCGCGAGATGTTCGTGGAAGTGGTGACCGAAAACCTGCTGACCTACGCCATCGGCCGCGGCCTCGACTACAAGGACATGCCACTGGTCCGTACGCTGGTGCACGACGCGGCAAAGGACGACTACAGGTTTTCATCGCTGATCATGGGTGTGATCCAGAGTCCGGATTTCACCATGAACCTGATACCCGCTCCGGCGTCGCTGTCCGCCGCAAATCGATGAAGGAGGAGTAGACCCGTGTTCATCTCCAAGAAACACATCAGCCGACGCGCCGTGTTGCGCGGTGTCGGCACGACCCTCGCTCTTCCGCTGCTGGATGCCATGTTGCCGGCCATGACGGCACAGGCAAAGACTGCGGCGAATCCGCCACCGCGCTTCTTCGGCGGCTTCGTGCCGCACGGCGCGGCTCCGGGCTACTGGATTCCGGAAAAGGTCGGCGCGCTGCCCGAGGAGCTGCCGTTCATCTGGAAACCCATGGAGCCATACCGCAAGCAGCTGAACATTCTCACCGGCCTGCATTCGCGCTCTTCCGAGCCTCCTCCGGGTGAAACCGGTGCGGACCACTGGGTGGCTGCCGCGTTCCTGTGTGCGCAGAAACCCCGCAAGACCTCCGGAGCGGACGTCTACGCCGGCCAGACCATCGACCAGGTCATCGCCGCCAGGCACGGACAGGAGACGCTGCTGCCATCGGTGGAAATTTCCGTGGAAGACCCGGGTTCGGGCTCGAGCAACTGCGGTGAAGGCTACAGTTGCGTCTATACGAACACCATCGCATGGGCCACACCGACGACGCCCCTGCCCATGGAACTCAATCCGCAGGTCGTATTCGAGCGCATGTTCGGCAGCGGCAGCACCGCCGAGCAACGCGCCCAGCGCCGCGAACGCAACCAGAGCATCCTCGATTCCGTCAACGACAAGATCAAGGGCATGCGCATGGAGATCAGCGTTCCGGACCGTGTGCGTCTGGACGCCTTCACCGACGACGTGCGCGAAATCGAGCGTCGTATGCAGATCGCCGCCAAGGCGACGACCGCCGCTCCGGAAAATCTGGCGGTGCCGCCGGGTATTCCGCAGTCCTTCGATGAACACATCAAGATAATGTTCGACCTGCTGACGCTCGGCTTCCGGGCCGACATCACCCGCGTCGGCACCATGCTGTTCGCTCGCGATCTCACCGGCCGCGTCTATCCGGAATCCGAATCGCCGACGGCGGGATTCCACGGCACCTCGCATCACGGTGAAGATCCGAATCTGATCAGGGTACTGTCCAAGATCAACCAGTATCACGTGAAGATGCTGGCCTACTTCGTCGACAAGCTGGCGAAGACCAACGATGGCGACGGCTCACTGCTCGACCATTCGCTGCTGCTCTATGGCAGCAACATGGGCAACCCGAACCAGCACGTGCACTATGACGTGCCGCACATCCTGATCGGTGGCAACAACGGCAAACTGCAGGGCGGCCGGCATCTGGCGTTTCCAACCAAGCAGGTGCCGACCGGCAATCTGCTGTTGAGCATTCTCGACCAGTTCGACATCCACCGCGACAGGTTCGGCGACAGCACCGGACCCCTGCCCGGACTGGTGTGACGGTGACGGTGACAGACAGCATGCGCAGATCCTGGCTGAAGGTCCTCGCCGCCGTGCTGCTTTCGGCAGTGGCAAGCGCTGCGTTCGCGCAGGCTGCAGTCGTCGATGCGGCGAGCAAGGACGACGCAGCCGAAGTCGCGCGCCTGCTGAAACGCGGCGCCGACGTGAATGCACAACAGGCCGATGGCGCGACTGCCCTGCAGTGGGCGGCCTATCACGGCGACGCAAGCCTGGCCGAAGAACTGCTCAAGGCCGGCGCCAAACCGGGCCTCGCCAATCACGACGGCGCCACGCCGCTTTGGCTCGCCGCCGCGCGCGGTGATGCCGCCGTCGTGCGGGTACTGCTCAAGGGCGGTGCCGATGCCAACGAGCCGCTGCCACTGGGCCGCCGTCCGCTGATGCTGGCCGCACGCTCGGGCAGCGTCGAGGCCGTGCGTGAACTGCTCGATCATGGCGCCGATGTGAATGCCAGCGAAACCGAACGGGGCACCACGGCGTTGATGCAGGCTGCGGATCAGGGTCACGCCGACGTGCTGAAGGAATTGATCCGGCATGGGGCCAATGTGGCGGCCGTCTCCAGACCGGTGATGCGCGACGGCCGTACGGCGGCATTGGGCAACTCCGAGGATCCCCGCCGCGCCGTGCGCCAGCAGGTCATCGCCGTCCTGTGCGACGAAAAACCCGTTGATTTGCGACAGGTGAGAATCCAGCGCGAAATGTTGTTCGGCCCCGACGCGAAAAATACCCCTGACGCCGATCTGTGCAAGGGCATAGAACGCAGGGGTCTGGGCTTCGTCACCATCGCCGGCGCCGGAGGCAATCACGGGGCCGGCGTGGGCGGGGAGGCGCTGGGCGAACAGGACGGGGATGGCAATCCGGTCGTGGATGCGTCCGGCAATCCCGTTCCCGTCAGCACGGTCCGGAGTCGGCGGTTCCCCGCGCGCGTGCCCGACGGGGGTGCCTTCACGGCGCTGGTCTATGCGGCGCGCACCGGGAACATCGATGCCGCGCGCGCCCTGCTGGACGGTGGCGCCGATGTGAACCAGACGACCCGCTACGGCTGGAGTCCGCTGCTGGCTGCGGTGCAGAACAGCAATTACCGGATGGCGAAGTTCCTCATCGAGCGCGGCGCCAATGTCAACCTGGCCAACAAGGGGGGTTGGACGCCGCTGTACCTGGCCGTGGACAACCGCAATATCGAGGGCGGCGACTACCCGGTGCGCACCGCCGACATGGACAGCCTTGCATTCATAACGTATCTGCTCGACAAGGGCGCCGACGTCAATTGGCGTATCACGGAGAGTACCGAAACGCGCACGGTGTTCACCAATCAATGGCTGAATGAGGACGGCGCCACGGCGTTCCTGCGTGCGGCGCAGTCAGGCGATCTTGAATTGCTGAAACTGCTGATCGCGCGCGGTGCTGACCCGAAGATCAATACCAAGCTGGGCGTGACGCCGCTGGCGGTGGCCGCCGGCATCGGCTGGGTGGAAGGCATCACGCAGGAGCGCTCGCCCGAGGAGACGGTGGAGGCCGTCAAGTACCTGCTGTCGCTCGGCATCGATCCCAACTTCCAGGCGCAAACCGGCCGCGTCGCATTGCATGGCGCCGCGCACAAGGGCGCGACCGAGGTGGTGAAGGTTCTGGTCGCGGCGGGCGCGAGGATGGACGTGCGCGATTTCGGTAACACCGATAACCGCGGCAGCCCGACGCTGTCGGAACACACCTGGTTGCCGATCGACTACGCCGATGGGCTCGTGCGTGTCGGCGTGCAGTCGGCGATCCCGCATCCGCAGACCTCCAAGGTGCTGCGTGAGCTGATGCTCAAAGCCGGCCTCAAGGTACCCCCCGAGGGCCGTACCCTCGAATCGCTGTGTATCGTCGACGTCTGCCAGCCGGGATACGACCCGATCAGCATCAACAGATGATCCGCGCCGGTCTCGGTGTCATCCCGACGACCTAGCTTTGATCCAGGCGCACCCCGGCATTGGAGGTGCGGACGAGCAGTTCCGGGCCGCCACCGCCGAGCGTCCCGCGCAGACGGGTGCCGCGCTGTTCGCCCTGCAGCTGCACTGGCAGCTGCAGCAGGATGCCCCCGTTCGTGGTGCCGGCCGTCAGATTGGCCTTGAGGTCCGGGGGCACGGACAGTTCGATTCCGCCGTTGCTGGTGCGGATGCTCCAGGGGCCCTCCATCCGCGAGCCGGACTGCGCCCGGGCCACCACCCCGGCATTGGTCGTCCAGATGTCCAGCGACAGGAAACGGCCGCTGGCCTGCACAAGACCATTGCTGGTCGCGAGTTCGCAGCGTCCCTCGAGGGAGAGGGCGCTGATGCGGGCATTGCTGGTCTGGACCCGGACGGCGCCACGGATGGCACCGAGCGTGACGGCGCCGTTGCTGGTGTCGATCTGGAGGTCCGCGTTCTTCGGCATGCCCACCTCGATGTTCAGGTGGGCATCCTCGAAGAAGCTCCAGTTCCACCACCGGGAATGCGGACGGGTGAAGGCCCGCAGCTCCACGAAGTCTCCATTGCGTCGGGAGTCGATCCTGCGGTCGGAGGACATGATGCCGGGGTCATAGTCGACGATGAATTCCACCGTGGGCGCATCGGAGGTCGTCACGCGCACGGTCCCGTCGGTGGCCAGTACCCGCACGGTGGCGCGTCCGGCGATGGTGTAGAGCTTCTGATAGGTGGTGGCGTGGGCCGCGGGCGCCAGCACCCCACCCAGCAACACCACGCTCAGCAGGCCCAAGCCGATACGATGGAAAGCGGCGTTCGTCATGGCAAGCCCCTTTGTTGCCGTCCCGTCCGCCACCAACACCCGGCGCGGAGCAAAAAGTTGCAAGGGTCGACGCCCCGCGGTCCGCGCCGGCCATGCTGCGTTGCGATGCCGTGCATAATCACCCTGCGGTCGACGCAGTTGAATTCGCCACTGTCCGGACTTAGGTTTGGGAATCCGGGGGGGGATCACACCATGAAATACGCAACCTGGCTCGTGCGGTTCTGGTACGCGGGCTGGATGATTCCGGCAGGCCTCGAGCACTTCTATCACATCTACGCACAGCCGGGAGCGGACACCCAGATCCCCCTGCAGCATGAAATGCTCTATGCCCTTCTCGACAGTCACCTGTTCGATGCCGTCAAGGCGGTGGAGCTGATCACCGGCGTCAGTGTCCTGTTCGGACTGTTCACTCCGACCCTGCTGCTTGTGTGCATGCCGGTCGCGTTCTGCGTGTTCTGGTGGGATGCGCCGCTCGCGCACTGGAACTCGGGCTCCATGATCGCCGGCGCCAGGGTGCTGGCCTCCAACGTGCTGCTGAGCCTTGCCTTCATCCGCTGCTATCAGTCGATGTTCGTGCTGCGCGCCAGGCCGCAGGGCGCGCCACAGATCGTACTCGCCTGTCGCGTGGTGTTCGGTGCCTGGATGCTGGCCAACGGCATCAATCATTTCTTGCTGCCGCTGTGGTCGTTGCCTTCAGGGCACGAACCCCTGTCGGTGGAGCTGATGGGCGCATTCGTTCACACGGGGTTGCTGGATGTGGCCATGCTGATCCAGCTCATCGCCGGAGCGCTGATCCTCGCGGGCGTCATCGTGCCGGCGGCCCTGTGCGTCGTAATGCCGACTTCGGTCGTCGCGCTGTACTGGGCGATCCTGGATCACGGGCCCGCGAGCCTGTTGCTGGCGCTCGCCGCCTTTGCCCTCAACGGTGTCCTTATGCTCGCCTACCTCGAGTACTACGGGGGAGCGCTACAGCGCCGGGCGCTGACGATCGGCGAGACGGGACGCAGCATGGTCTGGGATACGCTGTTCGTGGACTGGAAAGGTCGCACCGCGCGCGGCCAGTTCACGGCCGCATTGATCCCGCTGGTGATCGTCGTCTGGTTCTACGCGAAAGGCGGTCCGAATCCCTACGCTCCGTGGGACCTGCTGGTGCTGTTGTATCCCGCCATCGTCCTGCACGCCCGGCGCATCCATGACATGGGCCACACCGCCTGGCTGTTGCTGGTGCCCGCGGCCTTGACGGTGGCAGCCATGGCCCTCTGGGCGCACCGCCTGACACTCGATGGACAATTGGGCTTCGCCCTGCCCGTGGCCGCGCTCCTCGTTTGGATCGCGTTCGCCGCCTGGGGATGCATAGCGCATGGACAGTCCGAAGCCAACAGTTTTGGGCCGCGGCTGGCGACCTAGGTTCGGGTGATCGGGCCCGGCGCGCGGGTCAATGACCGCAGCCCCTTGAGCCTGACGACGAGGTCCTTGGCCCCGATGGCCGCCGCGCCGAGCCTGGAGGTCGCCATCCGGAAACTGGTCACCGGAACGACATGGTCCCGGCTCCAGTGCATCTTGAATTTCTCGGCGCCCGTGCCGAAGAGGATGTCGAGGAATCTGCCATCCGCCGTCCGGTAGTGGTCGAACATGTGCCTCAGCATGAATTCATCCAGGATGTTGCCCGGTGAGAAGCGCCGGTAGGCGTCGTCGTAGGTGATCACCACCAGGCTTGCCGTGGTGGTATTGATGGCCATCAGTTTCACGGCGATGAGCGCACCATCCAGTCGCAGTGCAAACGTCAGGTACCTCGAATCACGGGACCATAGGGTGTGCAGGTAGTTTTTGTAGTACTCGGAGAATACCCATTCGCCGCGCCTGTCCGTGCGATCCGACCACTTCTGCTTGTGCTCGAACAGCCAGTCGATGATGCTCCGGGGCGTCTCCCGCAGAACCTCGAACGTCACGGTTCCCTGTTCGCTCAATCTGCGGCTGGTGCGCGCGACATCGGCCTGATACCGCCTGGAGAGCGATCTGAAATAGGAGTCCCAGTCCGTCTCGGCGTTCAGGACGGCGACCGGC
>DATJTJ010000194.1:0-29732 GCA_035503515.1 Steroidobacteraceae bacterium | reverse complement strand
CGACCATCGCCAACGGCAAGGTCTACCTCGGCACCCGCGGCAACAACACCGGGGGCGCTGACAGTTCCACCAGCACGCCCGGCGAACTGGACGTGTACGGGCTCAAGCCCAACTAGGCCGCAATCAGGCCACAACTAGGTCTGCGGCGCGGTGATCCTGAGCACGGCCTGCGCCACGCGCTCGTCGATGTCCGCGGCCTGGCGGTAGCTGACCGGGTAGCGCAGCAGCGCCTCCATGTGCCCGGCATTGAGCCGCATGTGGACCTGCGGCGCATCGGGGGCCGTGGCATCGGGCAGGAATTCACGGGCGATGTCCTGCAGGGCGGAAAGCAGCTGCTGTTTGATCGGCCCATAGTCCGCGACCGCGGGCAATGTCACCGTGGTCTCGTGCCAGACCTGCTCGCCCCCTGAGCTTTGTTTGAAGAGTCCGCCCGTCGTCTGGAAGACGATGAGATTCGGGAAGGCCACGACCCTTCCCGTGGACCCCAGCGGCCCCTGCTGGTTCAGTTCCATCAGATGCAGCCGCACCAGGCCGATGTCCAGGACCTCCCCGACCACGGTCCCGATCTGGATGCGATCGCCCACCCGGATCCCGTACTTGCCGATGAGGAAGAAATAGCCGACCACCGACACCAGCACGCTCTGCATCGCGACCGCAAGGCCGGCGCTCAGAAGGCCGGCGAAGGTGGCGAAGGTACTCAGCTCGGTGACGAAGCTCAGCCCGATCACCACCACGACCACGGTCCACAACACGATGGTGCGGATCAGCATCATCTGGTATCGCCGGTGCGCCTCGTGCACGTAGCGGATCACCGCCCGCCGCCATACCTCCCCGAGGGCGAATACGACCACCAGGATGCCGGCGACGATCCCGAGCCGTACGCCCAGCGCCGACCAGGCCTCGTGATACTGCTTCTGCGCCGCGCTGCGCCAGCTGGCGAGGTTGCGCTCATAGCGCTGCAGCAGCACCTGCTCCTTGCCCAGCGGCAGCAGGATCTCCGAGGTCTGCTTCACCAGCCAGGCGAGGGTATCGAACTGGTCGCGCAGGGCGTGCAGGGCCTCTCCGGTGGCATGGTCCGCCTGGGCGGCAAGCCCGTTGCCCTGCGCCGAGTAGGCCTCGAGCTGATCCCGGGGCGCGGTGCTGATCCTGTGGAAGGTATCCGCGAGCGCCGTCGTGCGCTCGCCGATGGCGTCGATCGAACTCAATTTGTTGTGTTGCCGGATGACTTCGGTGGCGAGATCCCAGATGCCGCGGCGGGCCGGCGCAGCGGCCGCCGGCGACAACGGTGTGGCAGCCGGGGCCGAAGTCGCGGGTGCAGAGGCCGGCGCCGGCGCCCCGGATGCCGTGGCATTGACGCCGACGCCCGGCACCGTGGCGGCGATCACATCGATCTGGCGTTTCAGGGCGTTGGCATTGGCGGCCTTGGGATCGTTGTCCTGCACGAATTCCGTGAGCGTATCGAGCAGGTTCTTGCGCGCATTGACCATCGCCAGTTCGCCCTGCAGCTCGGCGAGCTTCGCGGCAAGCTCGGGGCGCCCCTTTCCGGCCGTCGGCAGCTGCTGGCGGTCGGCGGCGATCTCCTGCTCGACCTGCTGCTGTTCGGTCGCGACCTGGGCCTGCTTGCGGGCCAGCGCCTGGGATTCGGCGCTGGTGTCGGTCGCGGCGGCCGCACTCGCCTCGCTGCTCAGCAGTTCGGCATTGGCCCGCGCCATGTCGAACGCCAGGCTGACCACCTTGTCCGCGATCTGGCGATTGGCGAACAGGATCAGCAGGTCGCTGGGCTGGGTGGCGTCCTGCTGCAGGGTCCCGAGGCTGCGGTACCAATCGACGGTGTCATCGAGAATGCGGATCACCTGGCCGCCGGTCAGGATGGAAACGTGGTCGCTCCTGACGGCCGTCCCGCTGCGCGGTGCACTGCCGCCCGGTGCGCTCGCCGGCGCAGCGGTGGCCGCGTTCAGCAGCACCGGCAGGCACGCCCCGAGCGCCAGCAGTCTCATCAGCCATCTGGTTTGCATCCGTGCATGCTGCCCGATTCAGTCGTCGGCGGCCATCCTGATGTGGGATAGAGCCGACATGCCCTCGCGCCGTGTACCTACCGGGCGGATACGGCCGGCCTGTGCCTGAGATGACATCATCAACTCCGGCCGGTCGCCCAATGATTCTCATGAAAGTATTCAGCAGCGGCACGCACATGGTGCGATGTGCGGCCCAATACTGGAGTTCCGACAATGCATCGACGGTCGGGGCAGCGCTGGCGTTCTACTGCGCGTTCTCCCTGGCACCGTTGCTGGTCATCATTTCCACCATCGCCGGCTGGGTGATCGGCGCCACGGCCGCCGCCAGCCAGATCGGTTCCCAGATGAATGCGCTGTTCGGACCGTCCACCGCGAAAACCCTCCTGGGCGCGGTCCGAAGCTCGCAGCAGGCGCACGGCATCATTGCCGCCATCGTGAGTGCGATTACGCTGGTCGTCAGCGCCACCACCGTGCTGGCCGCACTCGAATCGGCGCTGGAAAACATCTGGGACGCGAGCGCATTGGCGCCCAGCGGCATCATGGGCTGGATCCGCCGGCGGCTGCTGTCCCTGGGTTTCATCCTGGCGCTGGGATTTCTGCTGCTGATCTCCCTGACGATCACCACGGCCCTCGCGACCCTGCGCCAGCACGTGGCCGTGCACCACGCCGCGCTGGTCGGTAGCATAGGCGGCCTGGACCTGGTGCTGTCGCTGCTGCTGGTTGCGGGGTTGTTCGCGGTGATGTTCCGCTACATGCCGGCGCGGCGCCTGCCCTGGAGGGTCGTCATCGGGGGCGGGCTGCTGACCGCCGTGCTGTTCTACATCGGACGCTGGGCCATCGGATTGTACCTCGCGCATTCCACGCAGCCCACGGCCTACGGCGCAGCCGCATCCTTCGCAGCGCTGTTGCTGTGGCTTTATTACACGGCGCAGATCTTTCTGTTCGGCGCGGAATTCACCGCCTGCCTCGGGGGTCTGCGTCTGAACCGTCATTCCGAGGTGCACCGGAGTTCATGAAAACATTCCATTGCACGCACTGTGAAAACCTGGTCTTTTTCGAAAACGTCGTCTGCCTGAACTGTCGCCACGATCTGGCCTTCCTGCCGGAGGCCATGCAGATGGCCGCCCTCGAGCCGGCCGGCGAGGGTCGCTGGCACTACGACGGCCGTGAATACAAGGCCTGCGGCAACAACACCCGGCATCAGATCTGCAACTGGGCGCTGCCGGCGCAGGATCCCGATGAGCTGTGCCGGTCCTGCCGCCTGACACACATCATTCCCGACCTCAGCCAGCCGGGAAACCAGGAGGCCTGGCACCGCCTGGAAACCTCCAAGCGGCGGCTGCTGTATACGCTTTTGGCGCTGGGTCTACCGGTGACGCGCAAGTCGGCGGGCAACCCCGACGGCGTCGAATTCGAGTTCCTGAGCGACTCGGCCCGGGCCAACGGGGATCAGAGCCGGGTGATGACCGGTCACGACAACGGCGTCATCACCATCAATGTCGCCGAGGCCGATGATGTGTACCGCGAGCAGCAGCGCACCCAGCAGAACGAGCCCTACCGCACCCTGCTCGGCCATTTCCGTCATGAAAGCGGCCACTATTACTGGGATCAGCTGGTGCTCGGGACCCCGCGCCTGGAGGAGTTCCGGGCGCTGTTCGGGGACGAGCGGGCCAGCTACCAGCAGGCCCTCGACCGGCACTACCGGGAGGGTCCCCCGGCGAACTGGGAAAACGACTTCGTGAGTGCCTACGCCAGCACCCATCCCTGGGAGGACTGGGCGGAGTCCTGGGCCCATGTGCTGCACATGATCGACGCCCTCGAGACGGCGGCCTCGCTCGGGGTGAGCGTCCGGCCGCGGCGCAGCGATGAACCGGCGATGGCGGCCGCACCGCAGGCGTTGAAGGTGGGGAGCGCCGATTTCGACAAGATGATCGGCGGCTGGCTGTCGCTCACCTACGTGCTCAACAACTTCACCCGCGGTCTGGGCTTACCGGACAGTTATCCGTTCGTGCTTTCGCCGGGCGTGATCGGCAAACTGCGCTTCGTCTACGAAACGATCGGCGCCGCGGGTCACCAGTAGGAGTGGGAAGTCGTCCCTGCGTGGCTCGCCGCATCGGGCTCGAACTTCAGGCCCACGGCATAGCGGTTGTCGGCCAGCCGCTCGCAGTAGACCACCTGGGCGTCCAGGTGATAGTTGCCCACCGTCTCCGACAGGTTCACATGGTCGTTTTCCTGCCAGGGTCGACCCGAAATCACGCGCGCGCCATGGCTGGAGAGATTACGGATCATGATCCGTTCGCCGGCCGCGCGCGGTCCGAGCGGTTCGAGCCGGCCGGTGAGGCTCACATCCATGCGATGCTCGGTCCTGCCCGTCTCGGCGCGCGAGTCTGCGGATACGGCCATGGTCCAACGTTGTTTTGTGGCTAACACCTGACTACTCCCGAGGGTGGCGTTTCCAGCACCCTGAAAGTCACTCTAGCCAGCCATGACGCACCGCCCTACGGGCCAAATCCCCATGTCCGCTACGGAAAAAGTCGTGCTCACGTGTAGGACGCGGCCCGACACAGCTTCATCCTGGGCGTGGCAGTAGAGGATCCGACGGCTAAGATATTGTTCCCGCCCAAGCCGGCCGGCTGTGCGCATAATGACGTGATTGAGGGGGATGACCATGAAGCAGTCCTTGTCGGCCGCCGAGCAGGCCCTGTCCGATGCCGCGCTCGATTACCACCGCCTGCCGACACCCGGAAAAGTCACGGTCACGCCGACCAAACCGCTGTCCAACCAGCGCGACCTGTCCCTGGCCTACTCGCCCGGCGTCGCCTACCCCTGCCTGGAAATCGAAGCCGACCCGAATCTGGCGGCGCAGTTCACCTCCCGCGGCAACCTCGTGGGCGTGGTCACCAATGGCACGGCCGTGCTCGGCCTGGGGGACATCGGACCGCTCGCCGCGAAGCCGGTGATGGAGGGCAAGGGCTGCCTGTTCCGCAAGTTCGCGGGCATCGATGTGTTCGACATCGAACTGGCCGAGCACGACACCCACAAGCTCGTGGACATCATCGCCGCCATGGAGCCCACCCTGGGCGGCATCAACCTCGAGGACATCAAGGCTCCGGAGTGTTTCGAGGTCGAGCGGCTGCTGAGCGAGCGGGTCCGGATTCCCGTGTTCCATGATGACCAGCATGGTACGGCCATCATTTCCGCCGCCGCCATCCACAATGGTCTGGAACTGGTGGGCAAGAAGATCTCGCAGGTGAAGGCCGTGGTCTCCGGCGCCGGTGCGGCCGCCATCGCCTGCCTGGATCTCATGGTCGGACTGGGGCTGAGCCGCGAGAACATCCTGGCCTGCGACTCCAAGGGGGTCCTGCATACCGGCCGCACCGACCTCAACGAATCCAAGGCGCGCTATGCGCAGCGCACGGACGCCCGCACCCTGGGCGATGCGATCGCCGGTGCGGACGTGTTCCTCGGCTGTTCCACGGGAGGCGTGCTGTCGGCGGACATGGTCAGGACGATGGCACCCAATCCCATCATCCTCGCGCTGGCCAATCCGGAGCCGGAAATCCGCCCGGAACTGGCCCTCGCGGCGCGCCCCGACTGCGTCATCGCCACGGGCCGCTCGGACTACCCGAACCAGGTCAACAATGTGCTGTGCTTTCCGTACATCTTCCGCGGCGCACTGGATTGCGGCGCGACCCGGATCACGGCCGAGATGAAACTGGCCTGCGTGCGCCAGATCGCGGACCTCGCCAAGGAAGAGGTCAGCGAAGAGGTCGCAAGCGCCTATGCCGGGCAGGAACTGGCCTTCGGCCGCGACTACATCATTCCGAAGCCCTTCGACTCGCGCCTGATCCTGCGCATCGCCCCCGCGGTCGCCGCGGCCGCGGCGGCCTCGGGCGTGGCGACCCGGCCCATCGCCGACATGGACGCCTACCGGCGGCGGCTCACCCAGATGTTTGCCGCCGGGGGGCTGGTGATGCAGCCGGTGTTCACCGCTGCGCGCGCCTCGCACCGGCGCCGCATCGTGTTCGCCGAGGGTGAGGACGTGCGCGCCCTGCGCGCTGCCCAGTTCGCCCTGGATGACGGACTGGCCGAACCCATCCTCATCGGGCGGCCGGCGGTGGTCGAGCAGCGCATCGCCAAGGCGAACCTGCGCCTGCGGCCGGGGCACAACATCGTGCTCATCAATCCCGATGACGACCCGCGCTTCAAGCAGTACTGGCAGGCCTACCATCACCTCATGGGCCGCCGCGGCATCAGCCCCGAGGCGGCCAAGACCGCCGTGCGCCGCTCGACCAGCACCATTGCGGCCATGATGGTGAAGCTCGGAGACGCCGATGCCATGCTGTGCGGTCTGCACGGCCGCTTCGACGCCCACCTCGCCAAGATCAATGACGTGCTCGGCACGCGGCCCGACGCGCCCTGCCTGGCGACGCTCAACGGCCTGATGCTCGAAGGCCGGACCCTTTTCATTGCCGATACGTACGTGAACGAAGTGCCCACGGCGCAGCTGCTGGCGCAGATCGCGGTGCAGGCCACCCAGGAAGTGCACCTGTTCGGCCTGACGCCCAAGGTGGCCTTCCTGTCGCACTCCAACTACGGCTCCTCGCGCCGCGAGTCCGCCACGCGCATGCGCGAGGCGTTCGAGATCTTCACCCGCATCGCCCCCCACATCGAATGCGATGGCGAGATGCACGCGGACGCGGCCCTGTCGGAGAGCATCCGCAGGGGCAATCTCATGGAGAGCCGGCTCAAGGGCGAGGCCAATATCCTGATCTGCCCGAACCTGGATGCGGCCAACATCCTCTTCAATACCATCAAGGTGCTGAACCGCGATGGTTCGACCATCGGCCCGATCCTGATGGGGGCGGCCGCGCCGGCCCACGTACTGACGCCCTCCTCGACCGTGCGGCGCATCATGGCCATGACCGCACTGGCCGTCGCGCAGGCGGCACGGGCCGCGAACGGCCGCGAGGGCGGCGCCGCGAATCAGCCGTCGGTCGGGTTGGCGGGAGTCTCCAGGGTCAGCTGATAGAACCCCAGGTCCAGCCAGCGGCCGAACTTGTAGGCGGCCTCGCGCACGGTCCCGGCATGCACGAACCCCAGGCGCTCGTGCATGGCGACGCTTCCGGCATTGGCAACGTCGATGCCGCCGACCAGCACGTGGTACTGCTGGTCGCGGGCGCAGCGGATCAGTTCGAGCATCAGCGCCTTGCCGATGCCCCGCCCCCGATGGTCGCGGTGCACGTACACCGAATGCTCCACGGTGTACTTGTAGGCGGCGCGGGCCCGGAAGGTACCGTAGGTCGCAAAGCCCAGGAGGGTACCCGCCTCCTCGGCGCCGAGCACCGGAAAGCTGCCGGCGGATTTCTCCGCGAACCACGCCTGCATGCTCTCCGGCGTGCGCGGCCGGTACTCGTACAACGCCGTCGAATGCGCGATGGCCTCGTTGAGGATGTCGAGGATGGCCGCCGCGTGCTGCTGGGGACGACAACGAACGATCTGCATGACGGTGCAGCCTAGTACAAACGCCCGCCGTGCGGAAATCCCCGCAAGGGTCCTTCAGTAGATCTCGGGCACCAGCATTTCCCTGGGCACCGGATGCCGCGAGTAGTCCTCGTGGCGTTCGCGCTCGGGCAGTACCACCGCGGTCTTCTCGACTTCCGCGTAGGCGAACTGCTGCAACAGGTGATGGATGCAGTTCAGCCGGGCCCGTTTCTTGTCCACCGCCTGCACCACCCACCAGCGCGCTTCGGGGATGTGCGAGCGCTCGAGCATCACCTCCTTGGCGCGGGTGTAATCCTCCCAGCGACGCCGGGACTCCAGGTCCATGGGGCTGAGCTTCCATTGCTTCAGCGGATCGTGGATGCGGCCCAGGAACCGCACGTGCTGCTCCTCGTCGGTGATCGAGAACCAGTATTTGATGAGATGGATGCCCGAGCGCACCAGCATGCGCTCGAAATCCGGCACGGAGCGGAAGAACTCCTCGTACTCCTCGGGTGTGCAGAAACCCATGACGTGCTCGACGCCGGCGCGGTTGTACCAGCTGCGGTCGAAGCAGACGATCTCACCGGCGGCCGGCAGATGCGGTACGTAGCGCTGGAAGTACCACTGGGTGCGCTCGCGATCGTTCGGCGCGGGCAGCGCCACGACCCGGCAGGCGCGCGGATTGAGCCGCTGGGTGATGCGCTTGATCGCGCCGCCCTTGCCCGCGGCATCGCGGCCCTCGAACAGGATCACCACCTTCTGGCGCGAGGCCACCACCCAGTCCTGCAGTTTCACCAGCTCGGCCTGCAGCCGGAACAGTTCCGAGAAGTATTGGCGCCGATAGGCCGGCTCATCACCCTCGGCCACCGCCGCGGCGACGCCCGGCGGCAGATGATCCCGGTCCTCTATTTCCATCTCGAGTTCCTCGTCGTAGCTGTCGGCGAGGTCGCGGCTGAGGCGGCGGATGATGTCAGGGTCCAGGCCATTCAGATCGGTCATGTGCGGTCCTGCAGGAAAACCAACCCACAGGTTTAGACCGCGGGCTTTGCAGGAACATGACGGCAATTGATTTTCGGCACCGCCTTCCTTAGGCTCACTTCCCGCCCCGCCGCAGGCTCGTCCGCACGGCCTCCTGCTGGGCGTTTATTTATAATAATCAGTGTGTTAGGGCGCACTGCTAATGCCTCGATTAGCATAACAGGACAAGGAGTGTCATGGGACTGAACGTATTGGCATCCGATCCCGCCGCCGTCTATGAGGGCCCGGCCTCGCAACCCGAGCAACAGATCCAGTGGCTGCTGCAACGCCTCGGAATGACGCCCGCGGAGGCCGCGCTCGATCTGGATGTGGCGCCCTTGGAGGTCCACGCCTGGTGTTCCGGCGCGGCCCTGCCCCCGCGCATGGCCATCCTGGCGCTGCGCCATCTGGCCGACCGCCTGCGCTGGATCGACTAATCCGGATCCACGTCGCGCGGGCGGCGCTCCTCGCAGGCGCGCCGCAGGGCCGATACCAGCTGCGGGCCGAAATCCTTCACGCCCACGAAGGCGGCGGAGCCCCTGGACTGCGGGTTCATGCCCAGGTCATGGGCCCCGGCCATGAACTCCTCGTCGGCCGCTTCCAGCAGTTCCTGCTCCAGGCCATGAATCAGTCTCTCGAGCCCCACGTCCGGCCGCACGCTCATTGCTTCACTCCCAGAGTCAACCCCGCGCGGATCAAGGCGCGCCGCATGCGCTTACGCGCCGAATCATAGTCGGTTTTACTCATTCCCAGCGTCCGCCGGATCTCCTCGGCGGTCAGCCCGTCCCCCAGCCCCGCGATGATCTGCAACGCGACCGAATCCTGGGCGAACAGCGTGCCGATGGCCTGCAGCTGCTGTGCGGCGATCAGCCAGCGCTCGGGATCGGGCTGCGGATCGCAGGCCTCCGCCGTCTCCGCGGCGACCACCTGATACTCGTGGGCCAGCGCCGGCTGCTGCGCGGCCGCGCGGCGGCGACGGCGCCAGTGCTCGGCCTTGATGCTGCGCATGACGCCGGCGAGAAAGGCCACCGCGGGCACGTGCGGCGGAATGGTCCGCGAGCCGTCGAGCACGCGGGCAAACGCCTCCTGCAGCAGGTCGGCCCAGGAAATGTCCGGCGGCAGGCTGCGGCCATGGAGTCTCGCGATCACCTTGAGCCGCAACAGGTCGCAGTCCGTCACCAGCCTCATCGCCAGGGCCCGCGCCGCCGGGGGTTGCACGAACTCCATGCCGCCCGCCATTTCACGGGTCGTCACCATCGTCTGCCGTTTCGCCATGCACACCCTCCTGCACCCCGATGACCCGTATGCGCTGCCGGACCGGCACCGCGGACAACGCCGAGCGCGGGTCGTCAATTCCCGCTATGGTGTCGCCCCCCGCGCCCCTCAAGGTGGAGACCGTCCGTTTGGGTATTCCCTTTCCCTTCCTGATCAAAGGCCTGCTCATCGGCCTGTCGATCGCCGCTCCCCTGGGGCCGATCGGCATCCTGTGCATCAACCGTACCCTGACCGAAGGCCCGCGCCTGGGATTCGTCTGCGGGTTGGGTGCGGCTGCGGCCGATGCCCTGTACGCCCTGGCCGGCACCGTGGCCCTGTCCGTGATCGGCCAGTGGATCATCGATGATCGCACCGTGCTACGGATCCTCGGCGGCATCTTCCTCATCTACCTCGGCGCCCGCACCTTCCTGCGTCCCGCGGTCGTCGGCCCCCCGCCGGCGCGGACGGCGACGCTGCTGCCGCCGGGCGCGAAGGCCGCCTTCATGTCGACCTTCCTGCTCACCCTGGCCAATCCCATGACCCTGCTCAGCTTCGCGGCCGTCTTCGCCGGGCTCGGCGTCGCCCCGGTGGGCACGGCGCCCGGCATCATCCAGAGCGCCGACAGTGCCGCGGGCGCGCTGGTGCTGGGTGTGTTCCTGGGCTCGGCTTGCTGGTGGCTGGTGCTGAGCAGTGTCATCGGCCACCTGCGGCACTTCATCGGTGTGCGCACGCTGGCGCTGGTCAATCGCCTCTGCGGCACCGTGCTGACCGCCTTCGGACTGTACGCGCTCGCCTCGCTGCTGCCCCTGCCGTGAGCCTCGCTCAGGTCGGCCGGCGCCTGCGTGCGCGGCCCCGGCGCGTCATCCCCAGATTCAGTTCGCGCCGCAGCCTCCTCAGTGCGGTGTCGACCGTGGGCGGATCGCCGGATTCGATGGCCTTCTCCAGTTCCAGGAACACGCCGAGCGCACCGGCGAGGAAGGCATTCTGGGCGGTTTCGATTTCCCGCGCCGTCGCGCGCGACAGGAACGAGCGGGCGACTTGGGACCACAGGTTCACCAGGGTCGGATCACGCATCAACTTGAATCTCCAATTCCGGCGCAACGTATTCTTACAACTGGCGCCCGCGATTCTCAATGGTTAACCTGCGCCGATGAAACGGGTTCGAGTCCGACCTGCGGCTCTGGCCGCGCTGCTGCTGCTGGGCTGGGGTCTGACGCCCGCCGCGCAGGCGCCCGACTACACCGCCGTGCGCATGCTGTTCCAGCAGGCCCTGGCGCAGGCGCAGCGGCCGGCCGGCGGCACGGTACCCTCGACGCAGGCCTCCGCCGACGCGGCGGATGATCCGTCGCTGCGCAGCTATCCCCTGTATCCCTACCTGCAGGCCGAACGCATCCGCCAGGCATTCGCCAGCGACCCAGCCGCCGCCGATCGGCGCGCCGCGGGCTTCCTCATCACCTATGCCCTGCTGCCGGTGGGCGCACAGCTGCGTCGCAGCTGGCTGGAAAGCCTGGCGCAACGGAACCAGTGGGAGGCCTATCTCAACGTATTCCGCGATGCCGGCGCCACCGATGCCCTGCGCTGCCAGGCGCTGAATGCCCACATCGCCACGGGCGACACCGCTCAGCTCGGTCCGCAGCTCGTCCGGCAATGGCTGACCACCCGCGAAATCCCCGAATGCGACGGACCCTACGCCTGGGGCGAGGAACACGGCATCATCACGGCGGATCTCTTCGAGCGTCGGGCGCGCCTCGCCCTGCAGATCGGCAACAGCGGCCTCGCCCGCCGGCTGCTCGCCCGCCTGCCGCCGCCGCAGGCCGCCCCACTGCTGCAATGGGCCGCATTGCTCGATACCCCGGCGCGCAGCATCGATGCGCTGCTGTCGACGCCCGGCGCCGCGGTGCTGCCCGACGCGCTGCTCGCGGGCTGGACGCGCATGGCGCGCCTGAATCCCGACGATGCCGCAAGCCGCTACGCGCAGCTGGTCCGTACGCGCAACTTGAGCTCGGAGACGGCCAGCCCCTATGCCCTGGCGACCGCCCTGGCCCTGGCGTGGGCGCGTGATTCGCGGGCCGAGGATTTCTTCGCCCGCGTCAACACCCATGAACTGGATGACGCGGCCCTGGAGTGGCGGGCGCGCGCGGCGATGTGGGCCGGCAACTGGCCGCTTCTCACCCAGACCATCGCCGCCATGTCCGAGACGGCGCGCCAGTCGGCGCGCTGGCGCTACTGGGCGGCGCGCGCCGCCGAGCAGCTGGGCGACGCCGTGGAGGCCCATCGCCTGTTTGCGGCCCTCGCCCCGGATGACAACTACTACTCCGCGCTCGCGGCCGCGCGCTTGGGGATCACGGTGCAACCTCATCCGCAGCCGCTGACGCTGGATCCGGCGGCGCAGGACCATCTGCAGCAGATTCCGGCCCTGATCCGGGCGCATGAACTTCTGCTGTGCGACCTGCGAGCCCAGGCGATGGCGGAGTGGGAGTTCGCCTTCGATGACCTCACCGCAGCCCAGCGCCAGCAGGCCGTGCCCCTGGCCGCGGACTGGGGCTGGTACGACCTGGAAGTGAGCGTCGCCACCTCGCTGCACATCTTCAACGACTACAGCATGCTGTATCCGCAGCCCTACGAGCCTTCCATCACCGCCGCGGCCCACACCTCGCAGCTGCCCGTGAGCCTGCTCTACAGCGTGATCCGGCAGGAAAGCCTGTATCGCGCCGACGTGGTCTCGAGCGCCGGGGCCCGTGGCCTGATGCAGCTGGAGCTCGCGACCGCCAGACCGACGGCAAAGGCGCTGCGCTTGCCCGCACCCCACCTCGCGGACCTGTTCGATCCGCGCATCAACTCCACGCTCGGCGCCGGGCACCTGCACATGCTGCTGGAGAAGGTGAACGGCCAGTTGCCGCTGGCGCTGGCGGCCTACAACGCCGGCATCGCCGCCGCCAGCCGCTGGCTGCCGGCCGACAGCATCGCCCCGGATGTATGGGTGGAGAACATCCCCTACAACGAGACGCGCAACTACGTGCAGCGCATCCTCTGGCACACGGTGGTCTACGGCTGGCTGCGCTCCGACGGCCAGCCGCAGGACACGGCCTCTTGGCTCACGCCCATTCGTGCCATGGGTGTGGCCCAGGCGCGCCTCGAGCGCAACTAATCCTGCGGTCGCGCCGGGATGTTCATGCCGCGCGCGACGGCCGGGCGCGCGCGGAAGGCTTCCAGCGCACGCGTCACCGCCGGAAAATCCCCGATGCCGACCAGATCTCCGGCCTCGTAGAACGTGACCAGCGTGTTCACCCAGGGGAAGGTTGCGATGTCGGCGATGGAGTACTCATCCGATACCAGCCAGGTTTGCGACTGCAGGCGCTGGTTCAGGACGCCGAGCAGCCGTTTCGCCTCGGCGACGTAGCGATCCCGGGGACGTTTGTCCTCGATGTCCTTGCCCGCGAACCGGTTGAAGTACCCCAGCTGCCCGAACATCGGACCCACGCCGCCCATCTGGAACATGAGCCACTGCAGCGTGTGATAGCGACCGGCCGGATCGCGCGGCATGAGGCGTGCGGTCTTTTCCGCCAGATAGATCAGGATGGCCCCGGACTCGAACAGCGCCAGGGGTTTGCCGTCCGGCCCCTGCGGGTCGAGGATCGCCGGGATCTTGTGGTTCGGGTTCAGGGACCGGAACTCCGGGCTCAGCTGTTCATCGCGGTCGAAGCGCACCAGGTGCGCTTCGTAAGGCAGTCCGGTCTCCTCCAGCATGATCGAGACCTTGACTCCGTTCGGGGTCGGCAGCGAATACAGCTGCAGCCGCTCGGGATGCCGGGCCGGCCATTTACGGGTGACCGGGAATGCCGACAGGTCCGTCATTTGCCGCTCCCGGTGACCCACTGCGACGACATCCGGTACGGCACGCCGGTGAAGACCGCCTCGATGCGGTAGATCCTGCCCCTGCGGATCTTGAAGGTCTCGATCAGCGAAATCGTCGAGGGCGAGGTGATCGGATTCCGGGCCGCCTTGCCGTCGGTGGTCCGGTAGTCCTCGAATTTCGCCCCATGGTCGAAGGAGGCCTCGGCCATCACGACGCCGCGTTCCTCATCCACCAGCGTGAAGCGCCGGTCGCGCGCACGATCCACGAACAGGAAGGTGCCGAGTTTGAACTGGGCCTCGCAGCCCTGCGCATCGGAGCCGAAACTGCCGTTGGTGGTGATCTGGCCGTTCTCCTCGCGCGCGCACTGCGGATCGAATCGGGTGTGCAGGACGCCGTTGTTCTTCTGGATGGTGCTGAAGTAGCCATCCACCAGCGCGATCATCGCGGCCCGCGAGCTGCGCTCACCGGCGGGAAGGGTCGTGGTGAAGGCCGCATCATGGGTGTAGTGCGCCGGATCGCCGAAGGGGCCGCTGTCGCCCTTGCGGTCGATGATCGCCTCGACTTCCGACACCTTGTGATGGTCGACCTTCATGCGCATGGCGTAGTAGGACAGCTGCCCATGCTCGGCGATCGTGCCGTACCAGCCGACCGTGCCGCTGTGGGTATCCGCCAGCAGCAGCGGATTCTGATCGCGGGCGGTGGCCGCGCCCCACACCCCATCGCCGATCATCATCGCGACGTTGTTCTCGGTGTAGCGCACCCGGGCGGCCCAGGGCACCCGTCCCGGATCGTGCGCGGCCAGGGCATCCATGTAGGTATTGGCCAGCGCCGACAGGCACCCGCGATCACAGGGGCTGCCGTCCTCCCCGCTTGCGCCAGCCGCCTGCGGGGAAGGCCCGGCCGCCACCAGGGAGCCCGGCATGCCCGCGGCCGGCGGCCAGGCATAGGGGTTGTGCATGAAGTACGGGACGTAGGTGAAGTCGGCCTCCACCCGGTAGATGAGGCCGTTGCGGATCTTGAACGCCTCCATGAGCGAGATCGAATTCGGCCACTTCAAGGCCGTCGCATGCACCTTGCCATCGGTGGTCTTGTAGCTGTCGAAGGTATTCGCATGATCGAAGAAGCCGGTGGCGACGACGATGCCGCGCTCCTCGTCGATGATCGGGTAGCGGCGTTCGCGCACCCGCTTGTTGATGCGGTAGATGCCGAGCTTGAACTGGCTTTCGCAGCCCTGGGAGATGGCCGCCGCCCCCTGCGTGCCGCTGGTGGTGCTGATACCGTTCTCGGTGCGCTGACAGTCCGGGTCGAAGTAGGTGAAGATCTGTCCGTCGTTCTCCTCCACGGTGCTGAAGTAGCCATTGGCAATGGCCTCGAGCCGCGGGCGCTCGCGGCGCTGCTCGGGCGGCAGGACTTCCTGGAAGGCCGGATCGTGTTGCAGCTTGGCCGGATCGCCGAACGGGGCCGGATGTGTCGGACGGCGCTGGATCACGGATTCCACTTCGGTGATCCGGCCGTCGGCGACCTTGAGCCGCAGGGCGAGGAAGGCGCCCTGGCCGTGCTCCTGCACCGTGCCGAACCAGGCGGCATTGCCCGTGGACGGATCGGCCACCTCCAGTCCCGTGGCCGAGAGGCCGCCGATCGAGCCCCACAGGCCCTCGCCGAGCGGCATCTCGACGTCGTTTTCGGTGTAGCGAACGTCGCGGGCGAAGGGCGCGAGCCCCCGATCCTTGTGCCCCAGGGCATCGAGGTAGCTGTGCAGCACCCCGATCAGGCAGGTGCGGTTGCAGGCCGGATAGAGGGCGCTGGGTTGGCCCGGCTCCTGCGCCCGCGCCCCGCCGGCCGCCACCATCAGCAGCGCCGCCACGGCCGCCATGCGCCCCGCATATGCCGCACCCGTTAACCTCATGGATCGCCCCCTCGAAATGAAAATTGAATCCGCAAAACGTCAGGTCGCCAGCGGGCTGGCCCCCCGGCCCGCGGTGCCGTCGCGGTACGCCGACTCCATCGACAGCACGCCCTGCACCACGCGCGTGCTCGCGCCGGCGCCGCTGTCCATGAAGATCACCTTGCCCTGGGCATGCTCGGAGACGTACTTGAGCGCATCGGTATATTCCAGGAACAGCAGGAACTCCGGATCCACCCCGGCGTTCCTGAGGCTTTCCGCGGCGCCCTTCATGCCCTCGGCGATATTCTTGCGGAACAGCGCCAGGCCCTCACCCCGCAGCGCCGATGCCTTCTTGTCCGCCTCCGCGCCGATGGTCTTGTAGGCCGCTTCGGCCTCCGCGTCCTTGGTGCGCTTGACCAGCAGCGCCGCGCCTTCATTCGCGGCCGCCGCCAGCAGGTTCTTCGAGGAGACCACCCGCGCCATGGAATCGATGATTTCCTTGTCGAAGGTCATGTCCGTGATCTGGATGTCGCGCACCACGTAGCCCCAGGCGAGCACCACCTCATCCAGGTTCTTCTTGGTGTGTTCGACGATTTCGGCGCGCATCCCCAGGATGTCGGACTGCTTGGTGGTGGCGACGAACTGCCGGATGGAGCCGTCGATCGTCCGCTGCAGGGCCAGTTGGAATTCCTGGGTGGTCGCAAAACTGAACACCGCCTTCTTGACCGAATCCTCGTCCGCGGCCGCGACCGCATACAGCACCATGGTGGCGAACTTGACGTTCGCCTGGTCCTGGGTGATGGCCTGGAATTCCAGCTGCAGCGCGCGGTTCTGCAACGACAGCCGGTAGTAGACGCGCTCCCAGGGCAGCTTGAAATTCAGGCCCTCGCGCATGATGCGGTGATAGCGTCCGAACAGCGTGATCACGGCCACCGTGGCCTGCGGCACCGAACGGAACATCGAGCCGATCACGTAGAGCAGCACGATCAGGACAATGACGACCAGCGGCAGGGAGTACATCGCGTGGCATCCTCGTGGCGTCGAACGGGCGGCAGTATAGCTCTAGATCGGCACCAGCACGGTCATGCGCAGGTCCGGACGGCGTACCACCCTGAGGATGTGCTGCTCGAAATTGCGGATGTCCGCCTTGCGGACCCGGAAGCTGCGCCGGCCCCCGTCACGCGACAGCACCCGCTGCGAGCGCCAGCCGGCGGCGAACTCGCGGCTGGCGCGGCTCAACTCCTCCACCAGCGCCGTGCGCCGCGCGTCGTCCCGCAATGCGGGCGTATCCCCCCGGAACTCGGCGACCAGGCGCCGGGCGCGGTCCTCCCAGTCCACCAGGAACTGCCGGGCGCGCGGCTCGAGGAACACGTAGCGCAGCAGGTTGGGGGCCTCGCGTCCCGTGCCCCCGGCCGGCGGGCGGCGTCGTGCCGTCACGGACCTGCCCAGCCAGTCCTGAAACAGGCGGCTTGCCGCGGGATTCCAGTCGAGCGCATTCCAGTACCGGTCGAGCACGTAGGCGGGCGTGCGGATGGCGCGCAGCAGTGCGGTGAGTTCGCCCTGGGCGGCACCGGTGGGCGGTGCCGGCTCAGGGTCGAGGCGCTGGGCGATTTCGAACAGGTAGGCGCGCTCGGGTGCGTTCAGGTGCAGGCCCTGCGCGAGGGCCAGCAGGGTGGCCGCTGAAATGGCGGTGGTCCGGCCCTGCTCGATCCACGTGTACCAGGTCGGACTGATGCCACACAGCTGCGCCACTTCCTCGCGGCGCAGACCCGGCGTGCGCCGCCGGCTGCGAGGCGGCAATCCCAGCTCTTCGGGGCGCAGGGACTCGCGCCGGGCGCGCAGGAACTCTCCCAGGGGGCCGTTGCGGGCTGCCGCGGACATGGCCTGCCTCCTCGGTGGCGATGGCGGGTGCATCCTATAATAGGATACGCGCCGCACTGTTACCGTATCCCGTCACGTCGCACACTCCTCCCCACTGCTCGAGGAGTTGCCCATGCGCACCCATTCCCAGTCGGTACACGACCAGTTCGATCCCCAGGCCCAGGCCTATCTCACCAGCGCCGTCCATGCCAGCGGTCCGGACCTGCGCGCCGCCCGGGAACGGGTGCGGCGCTGTCTTGCGCCCACCGCGTCGGTACTGGATGTCGGCACCGGCGCCGGTCACCTGAGCTTCATGCTCGCGCCGTTGGCGGCGCGGGTGGTGGCCCTGGATCCCTCGCCGGGAATGCTGGGTACCGTGCGCCAGAGCGCCGCGGCCCGTGGCCTCGCGCAGATCGAGACCTGCGAGGGGTCGGCCGACGCCCTGCCCTTTGCCGATGCGAGCTTCGATCTGGTCTGCACCCGCTACAGCGCCCACCACTGGCTCGATGTTCCCGCAGCGATGGCCGAACTGCGCCGCGTGGTGCGCCCAGGAGGCTTCGTGCTCCTCATCGATCTGCTCGGTGAGGACGACCCGCTGGTGGATACCTGGCTGCAGGGCCTCGAGCTGCTGCGGGATGCCTCGCACGTGCGGGACCGCAGCCGCGCCGAATGGCAGGCGCTGCTGGCCGACGCCGGATTCGGGCATGTCGAGCACGAGGCCTGGAGCACCCGCCTGGAATTTGCCGCCTGGGTGCAGCGCATGCGCACGCCCGCCGCCCTGGTCGAGGCCATCGGCGCACTGCAGGCGCGGGCGCCGGAGGAAGTGCGCCGGGCGCTCCGTTTCGAAGCCGACGGCAGCTTCACGGCCAGGACGGGATTGTTCTTTGGACGACCGTTGCACTGAGCGCGAAAAGTTGCGACCCTCGCATCACAACGGCGCACGGGGGCGGTCATGGCGACGAAGAAGTCCAAACGCGGCAGATCCGGATCCAGGACCCGGGTGGGCAGGAAGGCCGGTGCCAGGCGGCCGGCGGCGCGCACCGGTGCCAAAGCCCGCGTTGCAGGCAAGTCGAAGGCTGCGCGCGTCGTGCGCAGGGTCCGGAGCAAGACCCGCGCCGTCGCGGGAGCCGTGGCGGACCGGCTGGCGCTCAACAAGAAACTGGTGCTGGAGTTCTATCAGAAGCTGATCGGCGAGAAGGATTTCGAGGCGGCCCGCCCCTACATGGGCAGCCTGTACCGGCAGCACGCCCCCTATGCCGCCGATGGCCATGAGGGCGTGGCCGAATGGGTCCGCAAGTTCAAGGAAGCCTTCCCGCAGCATCACTATGAAGTGAAGAAGGTCATCGCCGAGGGCGACTTCGTGGTGCTGCACCTGCACGGCAAGAGTGGCCTGCATCCGTTCGGCGAATCGGTGGTCGACATCTTCCGGATCGAGGACGGCAAGGTCGTCGAACACTGGGACGTGATCCAGCCGATTCCCGAAACCGCCGACAACGCCAATTCGATGTTCTGAAGTCCGGCGCGGGACCCGCGCCCTCAGCTGGGCACCGGGCGGAACTGCTCGGTGCTGAGGTACTCGCCACCCTCCAGGTCGCGATAGGCGATCTCGGCGCTCACCGTGGCCAGGCCCTGTTCGACCACTTCGGCGTTATGGGCGAAGACCTGCACGCGCAGCAGATCGAGCGATCCGGCCGCCTCGACGGCCCGCACATCGTCCGTCAGGGCCGTCACCTGCAGCCTGCCCGACAGCGACTGCACCGAGGCTCCCACCGCGCGCTGGAACACCTGCGCATCGACCTGGCCTGCCAGATCCGGGGCGCCGCCCGCATAGCTCAACGCCGGCTCGCCCCGCACCCGCAGGCGGATCTCCTGCAGGACCGCGGTTCCGTGACCGACGTTGCGGACCTGCAGGGCGAAGCTCACCGGCGTGCGCCCCACGTCGCTGGAGCCTTGCATGACCAGACCGACCTTGAGGACCGGGCGCGCCGCCAGGCGCTGCACCCGTGCCGCCGCCTCCACCGCCGCACGCGCGGCTTCGATGGACCGGGCCTGGAGTTCGGCGGCCAGGCTCGCGGCCCGCGAATGGCCCCGCAGCAGCCAAAGCCCGTACACCAGCGCGGCCGCGATCGCGACCACGATCAGGCCCTGCAGCAGCCACCACCCATTCATGGGCCTACGCTATCAGATCGCGCGCAGCGCCACTGCCACGGGAATGCGCGCGGCGCGGATCGCGGGCGCCAGACCGCCGATCAGGCCCACGACACAGGCCCAGATGATCCCCAGGGCGATCAGCGCCGAGCCGATATGCAGGTGGAATACGATCTGGCTCAGGCCGCTGCTTCCGGAAATGGTGCTGACGGTATTGCCATCGAACACCGCCCAGGCCAGTGCCGCCCCCACCAGGGCGCCGAGCACCGACAGCACCAATGCCTCCAGCATGACCGAAAACACCACGCCCAGGGCGCCGTACCCGATGGCCCGCAGGGTCGCGATCTCCACCGCGCGGGTACTGACCGCCGAATACATGGTGTTCAGCGCGGCGAACACCGCGCCGATCGCCATGATGATGCTGATGGCACGGGCGATGATTCCCAGGAAGCGCGCAAAAGTCTGGGACTGCCGGGCGTAGTAGTCGGACTCGCTGAAGACCTGCACCGACAGGGTCGGATCGTGCAGCAGCGCCGCCTTCAGGGTCGCAAGGCCGTGGTCGCCGTCGAGTTTGACGATCACGGAGTTGTAGGTGGAGCGCTGATAGGCGGCGAGCACCGAATCGATGTCGCCGAGAACCTCCGAGTCATGCGCGCCCCCGCCGCTGTCGAAATCCCCGACGATGGTCCATTCGTTGTTGCCGAACTTGACGTGCTGGCCGACGCCGAGATTCGCGTAGCGCTCCTGCGCCGAGCGGCCCACGATCAGCTCACGCAGTCCCGAGTGGAACATCCGGCCGTGGACCAGGTGCAGCTCCGGTCGCAGCGCCAGCAGCTGCTCCGGAGACACGCCGCGCAGGGTCAGCGTACTGAGCTTGCCGTTGTCGATCCGCGTGAGATTTACCGACGCGAGGGCCTCGGGCGAGGCGATGGCCTTGTGGCTGGTGTCCTTGGCGATGCCCGGAGCCTCGAGAATGGTCGGAATTGTGTCATGGGGCAGACTGCTGGCGACCTCATTGGCCGCATCGGCGTGCAGCACGATGGCCCGGTCCGCGCTGCCCGTGGAGGTGAGGGTACTGGCCAGGCCCGTGGCCAGCGCGAGCACCGACAGCAGCACCGCCACCACGCCGGCGGTGCCGATCACGATGACGATCGAAGAGGCCGCCCGGTGCGGCAGCCCGCGCAGGCTGATGGCGGAGACGGCGACGAGTTGCGTCAGGAGCTTCATGATCTCAACGTCCCGAGAGAGCGGCGACGATATTCAGCCGCCGTGCGCGCAGCGCCGGAGGCACGCCGCTCACGAGGGCCAGCAGCGTGGCGACCCCCGCCCCGGCCGCATACACCAGCCCAGGAACATGCATGGCGCCGATGCCCTGCGAGGACAGCGCCGGCCCGGAGGTCATCCACGGCAGCACCCGCGAAGCCAGCGCCACGCCGATGGCCGCCGACAGCAGCCCCAGCACCAGCGCCTCGGTGAGCACCAGCCACTGCACGCCGGAGTCCGTGAACCCCAGGGTCTTCAGCACCGCGAGTTCCGAAGTACGCTCGCGCACCGACTGTGCGATGGTGTTGGACGTGAGGAATAGCAGCGTGAACATGACCGCGGCGACGACGCCGTTGACCAGGAAGCTGATGTTGCCGATCTGGGCCAGCGTCGATTCCAGATAGTCCTTCTCGTTGGCGGTTGCGGTCTGGTCGGGTGAATTGGCGAAGCGGTCATCGATGGCCTGGGCGATGGCGGAGGACCTGGCCGGATCACTGATGCCGACGTAGAAGTCGATCGCCTGGTTCTTGCCGGTGGTCACCGCCTCGTTGATGAAATCGTAGTTGGCGAAAATGCGCGTCGCCCAGTCCGGTTGCTGCAGCGTGTAGCTGCCGACGATGGTGAAGTGCCAGTCCGACGTACCGTCCGTGCGCACGGTGTTGAGTGCATGCAGCGGGATCTGGTCGCCGACCTTCCAGCCGTACTGCCTGAGAGTCGTCACGCCGACGATGACGCCGTTGCGGGTGCGGCGCATGGCCGCGGCGTCCTGCGGGCTGACCATCATGTCCGCGCTGATCCTGATCATGGCATCGAGGTCGGTGCCGATCACGATCATGGGGTTGTTCGGCCGCTGGTAGGTCCCCACCAGCACATCGAAGGGCGCCACTGCGGTGACGCCGGGGACGGACCGGATCTGGGACTCATGCGCCAGGGGCATCGGCGTCAGGCCCGGACTCACGCGGCTCATGACGATCAGGTGCGAGACGCTGGTGAGCTTGGTGATCTTCTCGATGCCGACGTTGATGCCCTGCAGGGTACCGAACAGGAAGAACGCCGTCGCGATCGAAAAGCAGGTGAGCAACGATCGCGCCGGCTTGCGACGCAGCGCCGCCCAGATGAGCGGCAGGTACTTCATGCGGTCGTCCGCGACTCGTCGCGGGCCAGGGTGCCCTTGTCCATGTGCAGCAGGCGCGTGGCATAGGCCGCCGCGCGCGGATCATGGGTCACCATGATGATGGTCTTGCCCTGCTTCTGGTTGAGGATGGTCAGCAGCTGCAGGATCTCCTCGGCGCTCTCGCGGTCCAGGTCACCGGTGGGCTCGTCGCACACCAGCAGCGTCGGATCGGCAATGAGCGCGCGGGCGATGGCGACCCGCTGCTGCTGGCCGCCGGAGAGTTCCGTGGGCTTGTGGCTGGCGCGGTCCGAAAGACCCACCAGCGCCAGGGCCGCGGCCACGTTGGTGCGGCGCTGCGCGCGCGACAGCTTGGTGAGCAGCAGGGGCACTTCCACGTTGCGCTCCGCCGACAGCACCGGCAGCAAGTTGTAGAACTGGAACACGAAGCCGACGTGGCGGGCGCGCCAGGCCGCCATCTGCGAGCCCGACAGCCGGTCGAGCCGCTCGCCGGCGACGGTGATCTGGCCTTCATCGGGCTTGTCGAGGCCCCCGATGAGGTTCAGCAGGGTCGTCTTGCCCGACCCCGACGGTCCCATCAGCCCCAGGAATTCGCCGCTTTGCACCTCCAGGTTCAGCGAGTGCAGCACTTCGACCCGCTGGCGTCCGCGTGTGTAGCTCTTGACGACGTTCTGCAACGAAACCACAGCAGCCATGGAACCTCCCCTTCTTGAGGTCAATTCTTCGCGCTGGCGGGAGCATCATTCAGGAATGACACCCTCGCACCCATCTCCGGCAGGATCCGCGGATCCTTCACCTTGAAACCGACGCGCACCATGACGGTCGCCTTCGAGCGGTCGGCGGTGGGCACGATCGCGATCACCGAGGCCGGAATGTTCCAGTCCGGATAGGCGTTCAGGCGCACCGTCGCCGGCTGACCCGCGTGCACGCGGTTGATGAAATTCTCGCTCACGTCCACTTCGACCTCGAGCGAATTCATGTCGACGATCGTGCCGATACCCGTGCGCGCGAAGCCCCCGCCCGCGGACATCGGCGAAACGATTTCCCCCTGCTGGGCCACCTTCACGGTGATGACGCCGTCGAAGGGCGCCCGCACCGTCATGTCATCCTCGTTGCGCTGGGCCACTTCGACATTGGCCTTCGCCACGTCCACCATCTGCTCCTTGATCTTCAGGTCCGACTGCACGGCGTTGTAGTTCGCGTGGTCGGCGTCGAAGTCCTGGGCGCTGATGACCCCGGCGGCGCGCTGCTTCTGGTTGCGCTCGAAGATCGGCTGCTGGTCGGCTACCGCGACCTTGGCGGCATCGAAACTGGCGCGGGCCTGCGCCAGTTCGGCCTGGGCCGCCAGCAGCGCGGCTCGCGTATTGGTATCGTCCAGCCGCGCCACGATCTCGCCTTGCTTCACATGCTGGCCGTCCTCGATGCGCAGATCCACCACCCGGCCGATAGCCTTGGCGGAGACCGTGGCCTGGCGCTGGGCGACGACGTAACCGGAGGCATCCAGGGCCGTGGAGCCCACGGCCGGGCTTGCGGACGCGCTCGAGTCGGCGCTCGCCACCGAGGAGGCGGGGGCAGAACTGGCCGCGGCCGCCGCGGGGCCATGGGGCTGGAGGAAGAACCAGGCCCCCACGCCTGCGACAATGACCAACAAAAGGCCGTATACGACCCAGATCGGAGCCGAACGTCTGGAATCAGGTGCAGAACGTGCTGACTCGCTGCGATCGATGCGCAGCTGCTCAAGAAGTTTGCTCTTCTCATCCATACGCCAGTCGTATCCCCTTCGATTTGGCGCTCTTGTGATGGTGTTATATCACACTAAATCAGTTTCGCAATAGGGCCCACCTCTGCGGTGGGCCCGGCAGCTCTTGCACCGCGGCAGCGGCGTGGCCACAGTCCAGCGCATGACCATGACCCCGCTGCGATCCCCTGATGATCTGCGCCTGTGCACCTGCGATGTCCGGCAGTGCGAAGCCCTGTGCTGCCACGACGGGGCCTACCTGGAACCCCAGGAGGAGCAGTTCCTGCACGAACTGGTGGCACGGGTCCCGCAACTGCGCGAGTCGCTGCCCGACCGCTACATCGTGGACGGTTATTGGGACGGAGAGTTCCTGGGGCGCAAGACCGCGACCCGACCGCAGGTGTACCGCAATCCGGAGTATCCAGGGCATTTCCCCCGCACCCGCTGCGTGTTTGCCGACGCCGAAGGCTTTTGCAGCCTGGAGAAATTCGCCCGCAGCCGGGGCCAGCATCCCTGGACCTTCAAGCCCGCGGTGTGCTGGCTCTTTCCCCTGCAGGAATCGGACGGGCAACCCGAGCCACCGGTGAGCGATCCGCGGCTGGACCCCTACCGTTCGCCGCGATATCCCGGCTACGCCACGGTCGTCCCCTGCGGCCGGCATGACCCGGCCGGCCGGCCGTGGACGGAGGCGCTGGCGCGCGAGCGGGCCTTCCTGGCCCGGGCCCGCTCACTGCCTGTGCTGGGCTCCGTGGGTCACGGCGTGGATGAGCTGCTCGCAGCCCATCCGCAGGACCCGCCGGATCCCTGAACGCGAATCACTGCGGAGCCGTGTGACCACTGTTCAGCAGCGCGTCGACTTCCTTCTCCGCCGCGAGCCAGTCTTCGGCCTGACCCTCCGGCGAGAAACCGCGACGTTCGGCGCGCAGGTAGGCCGAGTACGCGATCATGCCGCGGCGTTCATCGGCGCTGACGGTCGGTGTCGGCGTGGCGGCGATCACCGCCTGCTCATTCCGGGTGCCGGCGCGGCGCTTCTTCGCCTTCGCCGCGGACGCGGGGTCGGGCGCGCCGCTGCCGTCGAGCGCGGAATGAACGGCGCTCTGCACGGCCGGAGTGGCCGCGACAGCCTGCGGGTCAGTGGGGGACTTTCGCGAACGTTGCTGCGAATCGGGTACTCGACGCGTCGCCATGGGGGGTCTCCTCCGTAGGAACCAAAGGCATCACACACCTGTGGGCATGCAAGCGCAATGCCCACTGAACTTCAGGGCTTGCGGCGGGCCTTCGCGGCGGTCCTGCCGGGGCGCCCGCCGCGGCTGCGCGCCCGCGCGCCGCCCTGGCCGCCGCCCGTCCTGCCCATCGAATGGGACATGCCGGCGAGGTACTTGCGGAAGTCCGCGCCCAGCGAAGGATGCCCCAGCGCGTATTCGACCGTCGCCTGCAGGTACCCGAGCTTGCTGCCGCAGTCGTAGCGCTTGCCGCTGAAGCGGTAGGCATAGACCGCCTCCTCGCCCATGAGCGCCGCGATGCCGTCGGTGAGCTGGATTTCACCCCCGGCGCCGCGGCCGATGCGCGCCAGATGCTCGAAAATGGACGCGGTCAGCACGTAGCGCCCCACCACCGCCAGGTTCGAGGGGGCATCGGCGGGCTTGGGTTTCTCGACGATGCTGCGCACCCGCCCGGTGCTCGACTTGTCGGCCTCGATTTCGACGATGCCGTACTTTTCGGTGTCCTTGTGCGGCACCAGCTCCACGCCCAGGACACTCGCACGCTTGGCCACGTACACCTCGGCCATCTGCTCGAGGCAGCTCGCGGGATCGCCACGGATCAGATCGTCGGCCAGATGCACGAAGAAGGGTTCCGAGCCCACCGCCGGCTGTGCACACAGGACCGCATGTCCGAGCCCGAGGGGGGCGGCCTGGCGGATGTAGATGCAGGTCGCGTACGAGGGCAGCACGCTGCGGATCTGGTTGAGCAGGTCGCTCTTGCCCTGGCTTTCCAGCAGATGCTCGAGTTCCTCGTCGGAATCGAAGTGATCCTCGATCGCCCGCTTCGATGCGCCGGTGATGAACACCAGCTTGCGCGCGCCGGCGAGCAGCGCCTCCTCGACGGCGTACTGGATCAGCGGCTTGTCCACCACCGGCAGCATTTCCTTCGGACTGGCCTTGGTGGCGGGGAGGAACCGGGTGCCGCGGCCCGCAACGGGGAATACGGCAGTCCGAATGGCCGGCTGTGATCTCATGCGTCAACCTCGATAGAGCGGGCGGTGGCGGATTGGAGGCTCAAATTATGTGATTAATTGTGCTGAAAATCGAACGGCAAGTGTAAGCCTGCAGCGCGCTCACGCGCTCAGGGTATCGCAGCGGGGGCGCCGCGCCGCGTGATTCGCGGCGATAGGCGCTGTAGGAATCGTGGAGGGACTGGGCTTCAGTCGCGGATCGGCTGATCGGCGCCGTCGTTGACCCGCTCGCGCAGATCCTTGCCGGGCTTGAAGTGCGGGACGTACTTGCCGGAGAGCGCCACGGCCTCGCCGGTCTTGGGATTGCGTCCCTGGCGCGGCGGGCGGAAGTGCAGCGAGAAGCTGCCGAAGCCGCGGATTTCGATACGCTCGCCCTGGGACAGGGCGTCGCTCATGATTTCCAGGATCTGCTTGAGCGCCAGCTCCACGTCCTTGGCAGGCAGATGTTTCTGCTTGGCCGTGATGACTTCGATCAGTTCCGATTTGGTCATGAGTGCCCCCGCCGGTTTGCGCATCGGACCGGGTACGGAAGGCGCACTGACGCCCGTCCGTACCCGCCCTGGCCAAAGGTTCAGCCGCGATCGCCGATCTGTTCCTTGAGCAGGTCGCCCAGGCTGGTGCCCGTGGTCGAGGACTGCTCGGAGCGGTAACTCTGCACCGCCTCGGCTTCTTCGTGCATTTCCTTGGCCTTGATGGACAGGGAAATGGTGCGGGTCTTGCGATCCACGCCGGTGAACTTCGCATCGATCTCCTGGCCGACCTTCAGCACCGTGCGCGCGTCCTCGACGCGGTCCCGGGCCAGGTCCGAACCGCGCAACTGGCCTTCGACGCCGTTGCCCAGGTCGATGATGGCGCCGCGGGCATCCACTTCCTTGACGGTGCCGCGCACGATGGTGCCCTTGGGGAACTCGGCGATGTAGGCCGAGAAGGGATCCTTCGCCAGCTGCTTGATGCCGAGGGAAATGCGCTCCCGCTCCGGATCGATGGCCAGCACCATGGCTTCCACCTGCTGACCCTTCTGGTAGTTGCGCACGGCTTCCTCGCCGGGCTGGTCCCAGGAGATGTCCGACAGATGCACCAGGCCGTCGATGTTGCCCGACAGGCCGATGAAGATGCCGAAGTCGGTGATCGACTTGATCTGGCCGCTGACGCGGTCGCCGCGGTTGAAGTTCTCGGCGAATTCCTTCCAGGGATTGGCCTGGCACTGCTTGAGGCCGAGGGAGATGCGACGCCGCTCCTCGTCCACGTCCAGCACCATGACTTCGACTTCCTGGCCGGTGTGCACCACCTTGGCCGGGTTGACGTTCTTGTTGGTCCAGTCCATCTCGGACACGTGCACCAGGCCCTCGACGCCATCCTCGATCTCGACGAAGGCGCCGTAGTCGGCGATGTTGGTGACCTTGCCGAACACGCGGGTGTTGGGCGGATAGCGCCGCGCGATGTTCTCCCAGGGATCCGCACCCAGCTGCTTCAGGCCGAGCGAAACGCGCGAGCGCTCGCGGTCGAACTTGAGGATGCGCACTTCGATCTCGTCGCCGACCTTGACCACCTCGGACGGATGCTTGACGCGCTTCCAGGCCATGTCGGTGATGTGCAGCAGGCCATCGATGCCGCCCAGGTCCACGAACGCACCATAGTCGGTGAGGTTCTTGACCGAGCCGCGCACCACGGCGCCTTCCTGCAGGTTGTCCATGAGCGCACTGCGCTCGGCGGAGAACTCCTGTTCCACCACCGCGCGGCGCGAGACCACGACGTTATTGCGCTTCTGATCGAGCTTGATGACCTTGAACTCGAGGGGCTTGCCTTCGAGGTACGAGGTATCGCGCACCGGGCGCACGTCGACGAGCGAGCCCGGCAGGAACGCGCGGACATTCTCGATCTCGACGGTGAAGCCGCCCTTGACGCGCCCGGTGATCACACCGGTCACGATTTCGGAATTGTTGAAGGCCGTCTCCAGGCGGGTCCAGGTGCGGGCACGCTTGGCCTTCTCGCGGGACAGTCGCGTCTCGCCGTTGCCGTCCTCGACCGAATCCAGGGCCACCTCGACCATGTCGCCGGTCTTGACTTCGAGCTCACCGCGCTCGTTCTTGAACTGCTCGACGGGGATGACGGCTTCGGACTTCAGTCCGACGTTGACGATGACGATGTCGTCGGTGACATCGACTACCAATCCTGTGAGGATCATCCCGGGACGGATGCGCTGATTGGCGAGACTATCTTCGAACAGCTGGGCGAAACTTTCTGTCATACCTTCTACTCGCACGGGCCACCGATGGCCTGTGCTGGAATTGTGATTGATACACCGCGCCTGGCTTTCCACGGCCGAAGCGCGACCTGTTTCCGTAACGCGTGAGCGCGATCCTTCGAAAGCGGTCAGGACCACAGCGAGCGGCTGCGTCCCAATGCCAGCACCTGTTCGACCACATCCTGAATGCTCAGGGAGGTGGAATCGATCACGTGGGCGTCGGGGGCGGGCCTCAAGGGCGCGACGGGGCGCGTCGAATCCTTCAGGTCCCGTTCGGCGATCTCGCGCGAAAGGGCGGCAAGGCTAACACCAGACCCCTTGTCTTTCAACTGCTTATAGCGCCTCCGGGCCCGCTCCTCGGCGCTCGCCGTCAGGAACACCTTCAGCGGGGCCTGCGGGAATACCACCGTTCCCATGTCCCGGCCGTCGGCCACCAGGCCAGGCTCCCGGGCGAAACGCCGCTGGCGCTGCAGCAGCGCATCCCGGACCTCGGGCCAGGCAGCCACCCGCGAGGCGCCCATGCCGGCGGCCGCGGTCCGGACCTGTGCCGTCACGTCCTCGCTGCCGAGCCAGATCTGTTCGTCCTGGTGCACCGCACCAAAGCGGGCGTCCAGCCCCTGGGCCGCCCGCGCATGACCGGCGATGTCGCCCGGGGCGAGTCCCGCCCGTTCCCCGACCAGCGCCACCAGCCGGTACAGCGCCCCGCTGTCGAGCAGATGCCATTTAAGGCTCGCGGCGACCCCGCGGCTGATCGTGCCCTTGCCGGAGCTCGTGGGTCCATCGATGGTGACGACCGGGACCATCGGCGGCGGATCAGGTCGCGAGGACGCGCAGGCCGACGCTTTGCGCCAGTTCCACGAACCCGGGGAAGGAGGTGGCCACGTTGGCCACGTCGAGGATCCGTATCGGTTCGCGGGCCCTGAGGCTGGCGATGGCAAAGGCCATGGCAATGCGGTGATCGCCATGACTGTCCACGGTGCCGCCCCCGAAGCCCTGGCCACCGCGGATCCGGATGCCATCCTCGAGCAGCGTATGGTCCACGCCCAGGATCTTCAGACCCTCGGCCATGACGGCCAGCCGGTCGCTTTCCTTGACCCGCAGTTCCCCGGCACCGCGCACCACGGTCTCGCCCTCGGCACAGGCCGCGGCAATGAAGAACACCGGGAACTCGTCGATGGAAAGCGGTACCAGCGCCGGCGGAACTTCGATGCCGCGCAACCGGCCGGCGTGCACCTCCAGGTCCGCGACCGGCTCACCGGTGCCTCCATGCGGATGCACGGCAATGCGCGCCCCCATCAGGCGCAGCATTTCCAGAAGCCCGGTGCGGGTGGGATTGATGCCCACGTTGCGCAGCCGCAGCCCCTCCTCGGCCGCCAGTACGCCCGCGACCAGGAAGAAGGCCGCGGAGGAAAAATCTCCGGGGACCTCGATGGTCGTGCCCTTGAGCCCCTGGCCGCCTTCGAGGCTGGCCGCGGCGCCGACGCGCTCGACCTGCACGCCGAAGGCGGCGAGCATGCGCTCGGTATGGTCGCGGGTCGGCGCAGGCTCGGTGACCCGGGTGCGCCCTTCGGCACACAGGCCCGCCAGCAGCACCGCCGATTT
>DATJTJ010000193.1:0-12733 GCA_035503515.1 Steroidobacteraceae bacterium | reverse complement strand
CCGGCATCCAGGCCTCCGTGTCGGACGTGGAGTTCGAGCTGTTCCTCGCCATCGCACTGGTGGTGATGGTGATCTTCCTGTTCCTGCGCAGCGTCTCCGCGACCATCATTCCGGCCGTCAGCGTACCGTTGTCCCTGGTCGGTACCCTGGCGCTGATGTACGTGCTGGGGTACAGCCTGGACAATCTGTCGCTGATGGCGCTGACCATCGCCACCGGGTTCGTGGTGGACGATGCGATCGTCATGATCGAGAACATCTCCCGCTATGTGGAAAGCGGCGACCCGCCGATGGAGGCGGCCCTCAAGGGCGCCGAGCAGATCGGCTTCACCATCCTGTCGCTGACGATTGCCCTGATCGCCGTGCTGATCCCGCTGCTGTTCATGGGCGATGTGGTGGGGCGCCTGTTCCGGGAGTTTGCCGTGACGCTTGCGGTCACCATCGGCTTCTCGGCCATCGTGTCGCTGACGCTGACACCGATGATGAGCGCCCGCATCCTCAAGTCGCATCATGATCAGAAGCAGGGCCGGCTGCTGCAGGCTTCCGAGCGGGTATTCACCAACGTCATCGGCTTTTATGGCCGGACCCTGAAGTTCGTGCTGCGCTACCAGCGTGCGACGCTGTTCGTGGCCCTCGCCACCCTGGCGCTGACCGTCCTCATGTACATCCTGATCCCCAAGGGCTTCTTTCCGGTTCAGGATACGGGTGTCATCCAGGGTATCTCCCAGGCCAGCCCGACCATCGGATTCAGGTCCATGGCGCAGAAGCAGCAGGAGCTGGCCAGGGTGATCCTGGCCGATCCGGCGGTCGAGAGCCTTTCGTCTTTCATCGGCGCGGATGGCACCAACACCACCATCAACAGCGGCCGCATGTCCATCAATCTCAAGCCGCTGAGTGCGCGCAAGACCAGCGCCGCCGCCATCATCGGCCGGCTGGGTCCGAAGCTGGCGCAGGTGGAGGGGATCCAGTTGTTCATGGAACCGGTGCAGAACATCACCGTGGATGACCGGGTCAGCCGCACGCAGTACCAGTACACCCTGGAAGACCCGGACGTGGACGAGCTGAACCTGTGGACGCAGCGGTTCGTCGCCAAGCTCAGGCAATTGCCTGAACTCACCAGTGTCGCGACCGACCAGCAGGAGGGCGGCCTGGCGGAGAACCTGGTGATCGACCGGGTCACGGCCTCGCGCCTGGGCATCACGCCATCGACCATCGACAACACGCTGTATGACGCCTTCGGCCAGCGCCAGGTCAACACGATGTACACCCAGGTGAACCAGTACCACGTGATCCTGGAGAGTTCGCCGCGGTTCCAGCTGGACCCGAAGGCCCTGAGCCGGTTGTATATCCAGGCCAATGCCTCGGCCGGGGTCGCAGGCAACGCCGCCGCGGCGTCGTTCGCCGCCTCCGGCTCCTCCTCCGCGGGCTCAAACGCGCTCACGGGGACTGCGCCCTTCACCCCGTCCGCGAACATCCTGACGGCACCGGCGAGCGCCTTGTCGACCGCCAGTACCAGCACCACCAGCCGCGGCGCGATGTCGGCGGGCAGCACGAGTTCGCAGCTCGCCAACGCAGTGCCGCTCAGTGCCATCGCCCACTTCGAAAAGACCACGGAGCCCTTGACGATCTCGCATCAGGGGCAGTTCCCCGTGATCACGGTGTCGTTCGACCTGGCGCCGAAGGCGGCGCTCGGGGCCGCCATCAAGGCGGTCGACAGGGTCGCGAGCGACCTGCACATGCCGCCGGGGCTGGCGGCGAGCTTCCAGGGCACGGCGGCATCCTTCACCAATTCACTGTCGAACGAGCCGCTGCTGGTGCTGGCCGCGCTGGTGGCGGTCTATATCGTCCTGGGGGTGCTGTATGAGAGCTTCATCCATCCCGTGACCATCCTGTCGACGCTGCCGTCGGCAGGAGTGGGGGCCCTGCTGGCCCTGATGCTGTTCGGGCAGGACCTGGACGTGGTGGCGCTCATCGGCATCATTCTGCTGATCGGCATCGTCACCAAGAACGGCATCATGATGGTGGACTTTGCGCTGGATGCGGAACGCACCGGGGGTAAGAACTCGACGGATGCCATTTACGAGGCCTGCCTGCTGCGCTTCCGGCCCATTCTCATGACCACCATGGCGGCACTGCTCGCGGGCCTGCCGCTGGCGATGGGATCCGGAATCGGCTCGGAGCTGCGGCGGCCGCTGGGCATCGCGATGGTGGGCGGACTGCTGCTGAGCCAGGTGCTGACCCTGTACACGACACCCGTCATCTACATCTTCTTCGATAACGTGGCGCGCCGTTTCGGCAGGAAGCGGGAGCCGCAAGAGGATCGCGACGCAGGAGAGCCGGCGGAGCAGATATGAACCTCTCGGCGCGCTTCATCGCCCGACCCGTCGGCACGACGCTCCTGGCCGTGGCGGTCTTCATTGCCGGTGTGATCGGCTTTGCGGTGCTGCCCGTGGCGCCCTTGCCGCAGGTGGATTTCCCGACCATTTCCGTCAATGCCAGCCTGCCGGGGGGCAGCGCCGAGATCATGGCATCCTCGGTCGCAACCCCACTGGAGCGCCAGTTCAGTCATATCGCCGGCGTCACCGAGATGACCTCGGCCAGTTCCCTGGGCAGCACCCAGGTGACGCTGCAGTTCGATCTCAGCCGCGACATCGACGGCGCGGCCCGCGATGTCGAGGCGGCCATCAACGCCTCGCGCTCCTATCTGCCGGCCAATCTGCCGGGCAATCCAACCTACCGCAAGGTCAATCCGGCGGATTCCCCGATCATGATCCTCGGCCTGACCTCGGACAAATACGCTCCGGCGCAGATGTACGATGCCGCCTCCACCGTCATCGAGCAGAAACTCTCACAGATCTCGGGAGTAGGGCAGGTCAATCTCGGTGGCGGCGCGCTGCCGGCGGTCCGGGTCGACGCCAACCCGGCGCAGCTGGCGCACTATGGACTGTCGCTTGCAAACCTGCAGACGGTGCTCAGCTCGCAGAACGCGAACCTGCCCAAAGGGCAGCTGAGCAGCGGTGACACGCGCGCGGACATCCTGGCGAACGACCAGATCGTACTGGCGGCCGACTACCGTCAGCTGGTCGTCGGCTACAGCAACGGTGCCGCCGTGCGGCTGCAGGATGTCGCGGACGTCACCGATGGCGTGCAGAACTCGCGGGCCGCAGGCTACCTCAACGGCAAGCGCGCCGTGATGCTCATCATCTTCCGCCAGCCGGGCGCCAACATCATCCAGACGGTCGACAACATCCGGGCCGCGCTGCCGATGATCAAGGCATCCATCAACAACGGCATCGACATCACCGTGGTGCTCGATCGCACGACGACCATCAGGGCTTCCGTCAAGGAAGTCGAACGCACCCTGATGACTTCCACGTTGCTGGTCGTGATCGTCGTCTTCGTATTCCTGCGCAATCTGCGCTCGACGTTCATTCCCGGCATCGCCATGCCGGTGTCGCTGATCGGCACCTTCGCGGTGATGTACCTGTTCGGATACAGCATCGACAACCTGTCGCTGATGGCATTGACGATCGCAACCGGCTTCGTGGTCGATGACGCCATCGTGGTCATGGAAAACATCACGCGCCACATCGAGGCCGGAATGAAGCCGGTGGCCGCGGCGCTGAAGGGCGCCGGGGAGATCAGCTCGACGGTGTTCACCATCAGCGTGTCGCTGGTGGCGGTGTTCACTCCGCTGCTGCTGATGGGAGGTATCGTCGGGCGGCTGTTCCGGGAGTTCGCGGTGACTCTGTCGGCGGCGATCGTCGTTTCCATGATCACCTCCCTCACCCTGACGCCGATGATGTGCGCACACCTGCTGAAGAATCCGCAGGAGGAGAGGCACGGGCGCTTCTATCGCCTGAGCGAACGCACCTTCGAGCGCGCTCTGGCCTTCTATCGTCGCACACTGCACTGGGTTCTGGATCACCCGCGCATCACGCTCACCGCGCTGCTGTTCACGGTGGCGCTCAACGGCTTCCTGATATTCGTGATCCCCAAGGGCTTCTTCCCGCAGCAGGATACGGGTCTGCTGGCCGGAGGAGTGCAGGGACGACAGGATACTTCCTTTGCGCCGATGGAGGACTCGATCCGGCAGATCGAAGGGGTGGTGAAGGCCGATCCGGCGGTGGCCAACGTGGTCGGTTTCACCGGCGGTGGCGCCACCAATACCGGCAATGTCTTCACCTCGCTCAAGCCGCTGGCGCAGCGCAAGGTCAGCGCCGCGACCGTGATCAATCGCCTGCGGCCGAAATTGAACCGGCTGCCCGTGGCGTCGGTCTTCATGCAGGCGCAGCAGGACCTGCGCATCGGCGGCCGCTCCAGCAACGCCATGTACCAGTACACCATCCAGTCAGACAATGTGAGCGACCTCACCAAGTGGGGTTCGATCCTGGTCGCCGCCATGAAGAAGCTCCCGGGCTTCCAGGACGTGAATTCCGATCAGCAGAACGGTGGCCTGGATGAGATGCTCGATTACGACCGGGTCACCGCGGCGCGTTTGGGACTGACGACCCAGCAGCTGGATTCGACGCTGTACAGCGCGTTCGGGCAGTCGGAAGTCTCGGTCATCTACAAGCCGCTGAACTACTACTATGTCGTCCTCGAAGTCGCACCGCAGTTCTACCAGGGACCCGAGGGCCTCAATTCACTGTACCTGCCGTCCTCGGGCGGGCGGCCGATCCCATTGTCCATGATCGCCAAGGGCTATCCGACCACCACGGCGCTGGCCATCAACCATACGGGACTGTTCCCCTCGGTGACTGCCTCGTTCAACCTGGCGCCGAATGTCTCGCTGAGCCAGGCAACGGCCAGCATCCTGCGGATGCAGGCCCGGTTGGGGACGCCGGACACCATCCACGGCTTCTTCGCCGGTACACTGGAGGCCTATCAGCAGTCCCTGAGCTCCGAGCCGATCCTGGTGCTGACGGCGCTGCTGTCCGTGTACATCGTCCTGGGAGTGCTCTACGAAAGCCTGGTGCACCCCCTCACCATCATCTCCAGTCTGCCGCCCGCCAGCGTGGGCGCCATGCTGGCGTTGCTGCTGTTCCGCGAGGACCTGAACGTCATTTCCATCATCGGCATCGTGCTGCTGATCGGACTGGTGAAGAAGAATGCGATCATGATGATCGACTTTGCGCTGCAGGCGGAGCGCGGCGGCGGCATGAAGACCGAGCAGGCCATATTCGAGGCCTGCATGCTGCGTTTCCGGCCCATCCTCATGACGACCATGGCCGCACTGTTCGGCGCCATACCCCTGGCCTTCGGCACCGGCACGGGATCGGAACTGCGGCGCCCCCTGGGTATCGCCATCATCGGCGGTCTCATCGTCAGTCAGATGTTGACGCTCTACACTACCCCGGTGGTCTACCTCTATATGGACCGCTTCAGCGTCTGGTGGGCTTCGCGCCACCGCGCGGCACCCACCGCAGAGGCCCAACTCACGTGAACCGGATGACACTCAGGGCCATAGCGCTCGCAGTCATGGGCGCGCTCAGCGGCTGCACGGTAGGTCCCCCCTATCATCGACCCGACAGCGTGGCGACACCGGGTGCCTACCGCGAGCTCACGGCGGCGCAGTTCAAGGATACCGCTGGCTGGAAGGTCGCGGCGCCGCAGGATGCCAGTCTGCGCGGCGACTGGTGGGAACTGTTCAAGGATCCGCAACTCAACGCCCTGGAGGAGCAGGTCCGTGGTGCCAACCAGACGGTCGCGGCAGCCCTGGCGTCCTTCATGCAGGCGCGGGCGCTGGTGAAGGAAGCGCAAGCCCAGTACTGGCCGACCCTGACCGTCGGTGCCAGCGCCACCCGCAGCCATTCACCTCTAATATCCACCACCCCAGGCAGCGCGACCGGCACGGTCGCCGGTACGGGCGCCGGTATCTCGGGCACGGGCAACGAGTTTTCGTTGCCCTTCGATGCGTCCTGGACGCCGGACCTGTGGGGACGGGTCCGCAACACCGTGAAGGCCAACGTCGCCGCGGCCCAGTCCAGTGCCGCCGATCTTGCCAACGCCCAACTCACGGCACAGGCGGAAGTCGCCGTGGATTACTTTGAGCTGCGCAGCCAGGACGCGCTCATCGCGCTGCTGAACGATACGGTCAAGGCCTATGCGGAATCCCTCGAGGTTACCCGCGCACAGTACGAGACCGGCATCGGTACCGATGAGGCGGTGGCGCAGGCGCAGGTGCAGTTGCAGACCACCCAGGCGCAGGCGACCAATCTCGGAATCGCGCGCGCCCAGTATCAGCATGCGATCGCGGTTCTGGTAGGCCAGTCGGCATCGACCTTCACGGTTCCGGTCGTCGCCTCCAACGTGCAACCGGTCGCGGTACCGTTGGGGATTCCGTCGCAACTGCTGGAGCGGCGTCCGGATGTGGCTGCGGACGAGCGGCTCGTGGCCCAGGCCAATGCGCAGATCGGGGTAGCCGAAGCCGCCTATTTTCCGACGTTGACGCTGAGTGCGTCGGCCGGATTCGAAAGCACCAATGCCTCGCAATGGCTCACCTGGCCGGCCCGCTTCTGGTCCGTGGGTCCCGCGATCTCTGAGACGATATTCGATGGCGGGCTGCGCAGCGCAACGGTGGCCCAATACCGGGCCGCCTACGACCAGTCGGTGGCGACCTATCGGCAGACGGTGCTTACGGCGTTCCAGCAGGTGGAGGATAACCTCGCTTCGCTGCGCATCCTTTCGCAGGAGCTCGGACAGCAGGATCAGGCAGTGGCCTATTCGGAGCGCTACCTGCGGATTGCCACCGACCGCTACAAGCTGGGACTGGATCCCTACCTGGATGTCATCACGGCGCAGACATCACTGCTCTCCAACCAGCAGACCGCGGTGACACTGCGGCTGCAGCAACTGACGGCGAGCGTGCAGCTGATCGAGGCCCTGGGCGGCGGGTGGAGTAGCGCCCAACTGCCCACGTCCGGTGATATCCGGGCGGGCAAGCCGCAGCACTAGCAAGCCGGCTTTGAGTTTCAGACGCTGTCGAGCAGCAGCTGGGTGACCTCGGCCGGACGATCCAGCATGACATCGTGGCCGCAGTCGATTTCGAGGGCCTTCCAGCCCCGGTCCCTGGCCCTTTCATAAAAGGGATGAAATGGCGACTGATAGCCGGCCCATCCCGAGGCGTACAGGTACGTGACCCGTTCGACCTGCGCTCCTGCACCGCTCAGGCGTACCGGTTGCCGGAAACACGCCACCGACTGCAGCGTGCACTGACGGTCGACCCAGGCGCGATCGGCGGGATTGACGCCGAAGACTTCCGCGGTGATCGGTTTGCATTTCCAGCCCTCCACGAGCTGCTCCTCCATCACGGGGGCGAACTGGTCCAGGCTCTGGCCATCCTCGGGCACGAACGCATCGAGGTACACCAGGGAACGGATGCGGTCGGGTATGCGGTCGGCGACCCCGGTGACGACCATGCCGCCATACGAGTGACCGCACAGGACGATATCCCGCAGCTCTTCCCATCGGATCAGATTGAGCACGTCCAGCGTCTGCGTCTCCAGGTCGACGTCCCGGTCGAGCAGGTGGGCGCGTTCGCCGATGCCGGTGAGGGTGGGCGTGAAGACTTCATGGCCCGCGCGCTGCAGTGCCATCCGCACGCGCTTCCAGCACCAGCTGCCATGCCACGCACCATGGACCAGGACGAATGTGGCCATCGAAATTACGCCTTCCGGTACTGTGACCTGCAGCACGCTTCCCTTTTGGCTTCTGCTGCAGGACCCGACCGTTTGTCAGATTCGGACTACGCCAATGCAGGAACCATGATTAGGAGGCGAGCGTAAGTCATCGTTTATAAAATAAATTCAGTGAAATCAATGGCTAACGTAGCCTTGAGCATGACGGTTGAGGATCGCGTATGAACATACCCGTGCCGATCGACGAGATGTCCCGGCTGGAAGCCCTGAACCGCTACGACGTGCTCAACGCCGAGGCGGATCCCCTGTTCGACAACGTCGTGCGACTGGCGGCCTCAGTGTGCCACACGCCGATCGCCAAGCTCGGCTTTCTCGATCGCAACCAGCTGTGGATCAAGGCCGCCGTCGGACTGGACCTGCGACGCATTCCGCGGCGCGCTTCCTATAGTGCCTATGCAATCTGCAAGCAAAGACAGATCCTGGTGATTCCGGATGCGCGGACGGACATGCGCTTTGCAAAGAACCCGCTGCTCGCGTACGAGCCGCCCGTGAGGTTCCTGGCCGCCGTGCCGCTCATCGAGCCCACCGGGTACGCCATCGGCACGCTCACCGTCATGGACTACCAGCCCCGGGAGCTCTCGCAAAGCGAGTGCGACCAGTTGCATGCGCTGGCCGAAACCGCGGTGGCACTGCTCGAGTCGCGGCAGATGGTGCGACGCCTGGAAGGGGAAGTCGCCGAGCGCGCCAGCTACGAGCGGCGGGCGGCGGCCGAGCACCGACACCTGCTGCTCACCAACGCCGCCCTGAGTTCGGAGTCCATGGCCGATCCGCTGACGGGCATGGGCAATCGCCGTGCATTCGAGCACAGCCTGGTGCAGGAGGTCGAGCGTGCGTGTCGGCTCGCGTACCCGCTGGCCTTGCTGAAGATCGACATCGATCATTTCAAGAGCTTCAATGAGACCTATGGCCAGGCCTTCGGCGATCAGCTGCTGTGCCGGGTGGCCCAGGTCATCGGCAAGGTACTGCGATCGACCGATTTCGCGGCCCGCTGCGGTGCGGATGAATTCGCCGTGATCCTGCCCGGAACCGACCTGCGCGGCGCCCGCAACCTCGCCGAGCGCTGCCGCATCGCGGTGGAGCAGGATGTCATGCCCCGCGGTGTGGCCCATATCAGCATCGGCGTCGCGCAACTGGCAGCCGATGACCGCACCGGCGAGCAGCTGGTTGCCGAAGCCGAACAGTCGTTCCTTCGCGCCAGGCAGGTCGGCCGCAGCACCGAGCTCGACATCGAGCGGCGTGGGCCGCCCCTCAGGATGATGGTTTGAGTTGAGCCTTCTGCGCCTGCGCCGCGGCGGAGTTCGTCTCCTGAATCCTGCGCGCCGCAGCCAGCAGCGCCTGAGCCGCCACCACATCGCCTGCCATGCTCGGGATGATTTCCGGCGCGAGCTTCTCCAGGGTATCGGCCACGATGTCGTTGAGACGGAGCAGCCGGTCGCCTTCATGCAGCAGGTCCACCACCGCCCCCAGAGTGTTCTCCCTCAGGAACGTGGCGAATGCCTGCGCGTCACGGTCCGCGCCGGCAAGCGCAAAGCGACCGATCCGCTCCAGCAGGTCCAGTAGGCGGGGCAGCCGCTCATTCGCGGGTTGATGCCTGAGGCTGATGCTCGCCGCCTTCGCGGCGCACGCGGCCGCCAGTGCCAGGGTGACCGCGCCCGCGGCACCTGCGCCGGCGGTGAGACCCTGTTCGCCGATCGTCGCGATCAGCTCCTGCACGCGCATCTGAGCGATGCTGGACGGTCTGCCCATGACTGCTCTATCCCCCGGTTGCATACTATGCCGCAATACGAGGAGTCGGCACATGGTCTACGAGCTGTTTTACTGGCCCTCGATCCAGGGTCGGGGTGAGTTCGTGCGTCTGTCACTGGAGGAGGCGCGGGCGGCGTACGTGGATGTTGCCCGCGAAAGCCGGCCTGGCGCTGGTATGGGACGCATGATGCGCACGCTCAGGGCGGGGCCCAGGCCGCCATTCGCGCCGCCCTTCCTCAAGGCCGGACGAGTGCTGATCGGACAGACCGCAAACATCCTCATGTTCCTGGGGGCCCGGCATGGTCTCGCACCGCGCAGCGCGGCAGGACGCCTGTGGGTCCACCAGCTGCAGCTGACCATCACGGACTTCGTGGCGGAGGTGCACGATACCCACCATCCGATCGCCGCCGGCCTCTACTACCACGATCAGCAACCGGAGGCGCGCCGCCGCGCGGCCGATTTTCTCGCGCACCGGGTTCCGAAGTTCTTTGGCTATTTCGAGGATATCCTGGCGCACAACCGGCGCGATGAGCGCTACATGGCCGGTGCGAAGCCCAGTTATGTCGATCTCTCGCTGTTTCAGGTCGTTGCCGGCATGAGCTACGCCTTTCCCAACGCAATGGCGAAAGCCGCGCGCCGCCACCGGCGCCTGTTCGCGCTGCATGCGCGGATACAGGAACGTGCGCGGATTGCCGCCTATCTGGCCTCCCCGCGGCGCATCGCCTTCAACGAGGATGGCATCTTCCGGCATTACCCGGAGCTGGACATCGCCTGAAGGGCAATGAACAGCCGTTCATAGGCGCCGGGCTCGAAGAGCGCAACGAACACCAGCCCGGTGAGGGCGCCGCCGATGTGTGCGTCGTGATTGACACCGGCGCGGACCTGGCGCGCCTGGTAATAGCTGTAGGCCAGGTACAGCACGGCAAACAGCAGCGCCGGAATGGGCACGGGTAAGGGCAGGATGTACAGCCGCATCCGCGGGTAATAGACGATCGCGGCGAACAGCACGGCACTGACCGCACCGGAGGCACCCACCGTGGCATAGTCGGGATCAGTGTGATGCCTGAGCCACGTGCTCAGGTTTCCGATCAGCAGTCCCAGCGCGTACAGCGCCACGAACGGCAGCGTTCCGATCCGGGCTTCCAGCGTGAATGCGAAGAAATAGAAGGTCAGCAGATTGAAGAACAGATGGCTGAAGTTGGCATGGACGAAGCCACTGCTGATGAGGCGCCAGTATTCCGCATTGCGGATGAGCCGGTAGGGGCGAAAGGCGGCGAAGCGGATGAGTGCAGGCGCGACGAACAGGCCGATGAGGCTCGCGAAAGCGGTGAGGGCCAGCAGGCTCAAGGCACCCAGGCCGTAGCCCTCGATACCGCTCATACGGTACGGCCGCCGTAGATCGCCGTATGCTCCCGCTCGGTCGCGACATAGTGCGCCAGCGAGGGCCCTGCCACGATGCCGTCGACCCGGCGAGCCTGCTCATCGAGGCGGCGGATGGCCTCGAGGGTTTCGTTTCTGCCCAGCCTGGCGCTGTCGATGGCACGTTTCAGCACACCGATGGTCTCGTCGTAGACCTTCAGCGGTACCGGAAAGGGATGGCCGTCCTTGCCGCCGTGGGCGAGCGAGAATCTCGCGGGATCGCGGAACCGGTAGGGGGCGCCATGCAGGATTTCAGCCACGAAGGCGACCGCTGCCATCGTGCGCGCGCCGATTCCGGGCAACAGCAGCAGATCCGCGAAATCCTCGGGACCGCGATCCGCCGCGGCCGCGAGAGTCGCGTGCAGCCGGCTCAGATCAACGTCTGCCGCCCGCACGTCATGGTGCGCCGGCAGGTCCAGCGGGCTCACCTGACGGGAAAGTACGCCCGGATCTTCGGTCGCGAACAGATCCCGGGTACGGCCGAGGGCGTTGCGCTGCGATAGCAGCACCCGGATCAGCGCGTCGGGCCCCTCGCGGACCAGTTCGAGGCTGGCGCGACGGTTCGCGGCGGCGTTGCGGTCGGTCAGATTGATGATCGAGCCCACATTGCGGCCCTCGATGGCCGAATGCGGAGCGTCGAAGAATCCGGCCACCGAATCCGAGCCCCAATGGTACCGGCGTGCCTCACGCCGCTGCGGATTCATGCCCTGCTGCACGACACACCAGTCGCCGTCGATCGTGGCGAAAAAACCATGGAGGTACAGCTCATAGCCGTCCTGCACGGCCGCGCTGTCGATCTTCGCCACCAGTCGGCTGGTGCGTACCAGCGGGGAGGCATTCAGGCCGGTCGCTTCGCCGACGGCGACCAGTTCGGCGGGGGTGCGGCGCGAGTGCGCACCGCGGCCGCCGCAGACGAAAACGCCGAGTTCGGACTGTACCGGTGCCAGACCGCGTTTGAGTGCGCCGATGACGCTGGTCGTGATGCCGGAAGAGTGCCAGTCCATTCCCATGACGGCGCCAAAGGATTGGAACCAGAAGGGGTCGGCGAGGCGGCGCAGGAATTCCTGGCGGCCGTAGTGAAGCACGATCGCTTCGGTGATCACCCGGCCGAGCGCCGCCATCCGCGTTGCCAGCCACGTCGGAACCCGGCCGCCATGCAATGGAAGATTCGCGCTGCCGGTTCGCTGGGCCATGGCCGCATCATAGCGGGAATCGGACCGCCGGTTGGCGTCTATACTGGCGTCAGGTCGTTGCCTGGGCGGCCGAGAGGAGAGTCCATGCCCACAGATCCGGATCCGCGGGTCCTGTTCGCTGCCGAGCGAACCCTGCTGGCCTGGCAGCGTAATGCCATCGCCCTGATGGGCTTCGGCTTCGTGGTGGAACGTTTCGGCCTGTTCCTGCAGATGTACAGTCGCGAGCAGCTCAGCGCCTCACAGCGCTGGTTTTCGCTCGGGCTGGGGGTATCACTGCTGTTCCTGGGCGCGGTGGTGGCCGTGGTCTCGGCCCGTCACTTCTTCAACGTCGCCCGCGCTCTGCAGGCACCTCCTGGGCACCGGCTGCGCCACGGCGTCGTGCTGAACATCCTGATCGCGCTGATCGCGGTGGCACTGGCCGTGCACTTCCTGACCTCGACCCGGTGAGCGCGCGGCTATTGAAACCGGGCCGTCATTTCGGACGCGGCTCGGACAGGTCCGCATCAGGCGGTGCCGTTCCCGCCCGGCGCTGTCGGATGTGCTGACAGAGTGCCAGCGCCGCATTGCGGATTTCCCCGTGCAGAGCCGCATCGGCGTCGAAGGCATCGTGGCTGGTCGCGTACTTGCCGTAATAGTCGATGTAGCGATCGATGCAGGAGGCAGTGCCCGCACGGATGA
>DATJTJ010000192.1:0-4599 GCA_035503515.1 Steroidobacteraceae bacterium | reverse complement strand
CGCACGGTGTGGATCAGCTCCGCGCCGCCCGACTGCGCGAGCTTGGCGCGCAGCCGGCTGATATGCGTCTCGACGATGTTGGTCCTCGGATCGAAATGAAAATCCCACACCGCCTCCAGCAGCATGGTGCGCGTGACCACGCGCTCGGCATTGCGCAGCAGGTATTCGAGCAATTGGAATTCGCGCGGCTGCAGCTCGATCTCCTTGCCGGCCCGCGTCACCGTGCGCTTCAGCAGGTCCATCTCCAGGTCGCCGGCGCGTAGCACCGTCTGCACGTCGACCAGCGGCGGGCGCCGCGCCAGGGCGTTGATGCGGGCCAGCAACTCGGCGAAGGCGAAGGGCTTGGCCAGGTAGTCGTCGCCGCCGGCATCCAGCCCACGTACCCGGTCGCCGACGCCGCCCAGCGCGGTGAGGAACAGTACCGGCGTGCGTACGTTCGCCTCGCGCAGCATACGCACCAGGCCCAGGCCGTCGATCCCCGGCAGCATGCGATCGACGATCAGCACGTCGTGTCCGCCGTCGCCGGCGCGGAACAGCCCGTCACGTCCGTTGGCGGCCTGATCGACCACATGGCCTTGTTCCCGCAGCCCGCGCGACACGTAGTCGGCGGTTTCGCGGTCATCCTCGATCAGCAATATCTTCACCTCGTCCTCCGTGGCCGCGCCGCCTCTCGCGCCGGTGCCGGTCGCGACGCAAGACGGCACGTCGGACGTGACAGCCTGATTGACAGGCTTCGCGCATCCGCCGGAACGCGCGCAGCCCACGCTATACCAATCCGTATAGGTTGGGCGATGGGGTGCCAACGGCCAGACCCTCATCTTCATCATGGCACGAAACCACGAGCCGGGCACAAAGCCTCTGCTCAATCAGGGTTTCGGCCGCATAGGCCGCCGGTTCAGGCGAACCGGTTCCCTGTGAAACCAATCATCCGGCCCACCGCATCGGCGGACCGGGCAACAGGAGATTTGCGATGACGAAGCTGCTTCTCGCGGCCACGATGGCGCTCGGCCTTGGCATGGGCGTTGCGTCGGCGGCCACCACCACCAACGCGAACCACCCCAACTGGCCCTCGGTGACCCAGTACGGGCCGCCCGCCTCCAGCCCGAGCTACGGCGCCGGCAACTCCTACTGATCCTTCCGGATTCCGCGTGATCGGTACGCGGTGGCCGTCATGGGTGGGATGACGCCCTGACGGCCGCCACGTGGACAATGCTCCGGGGGCTGGTCGCGACCTTCAAGCTCCCCTTCCCTTGAGGGAGGGGGGAGTTTAGTCCCTTATCGCCGCACTCGTCTCACAGTCTGCATTGAATCGCACTGTGCTTGTAAATCCCATCAGATCATAGCCGGAACGATGACCGCGTGGGTGAGGCGCGCCGCCGCTGCGGTTGCCGCGCGTCCAGCTTTGGTCAGGTAGTAGCGGTAGGTCCCGGTAACTCGTTTGATCACGCCGATATCCAGCAGCCGGCGCAACTGCCGCGACAGGCGGGTTGGCGAGAACATCGCAAGGTCTGACAGCAGGTCGCCCCGGCGGATGCCCGCGATGTTGACCCGAGGGTTCTGCAGGGCATGCAGCAACGCACTGTCCCCCGGTTCGAAGAAGTTGATCCCCTTGACGGTCCTGCCGTCCACCGCGTGCGGTTTGGTGACGCGGCCGAGCGCACGAACCCCGGCCGAGAAGTCGTCCAGAGCGGAGAGATGCGCGAGATAGCGGCGGTTGCAGCCGAGCAGTATCTCGCGCAGATCGATCAGGCTGTAGATGGACTTTTTGACCGGGGCGAGGGCCCGCGTAGGTGGTCCTTGCCGATGTTCCACCTTTCGGTGGTGCTTGAAGGAAGACACGTCGTTGGTGGTGGTCTCGATGCGCAGCACGATGCCGAACTTGTCGTACATCTTGATCGAGCACTTGCCGAAGCGGTGCTTGATGCAGGTCCCCTCGATGCGGGTGGCGAACTGGGAGCCGATCTCCTGGGCTAGCAGCGGCGTGATCTGCCGGCCGAGGAAGTTGGCGACCTGCTCCGCTTTGACGCTCAGCACCGACTGCCGAACGAGTTGTTCATAGAGCGGGGCTAGGGTGGTGCACGAACGGAACGCCAGATCGGTGGCGTATTCCACCTGCATCAGGCTCCAATGATACGACTGCCCGAACACGTCGGACACCGGGCAGCACCGTTCGGCGTAGCGATCCAGGGTGCGGTGCAGCCGATCAGGTGAAAAGCTGTCGGCCAGTTCCTGGGCTCGGACCCAGTCATCGATCCGGACGAACGCGTTGTCCTCCATGGTGTAGCCGATACCTTCGGTGGTGAGACGCCGCGCCAGCCAGCTATGACCATTGCAGTAGAATTGCAGGCGGAACGGCGCCCATGTTGGGACCCGCAGGTAGATCAGTCCGAACCAGGCGTCCAGGAAGTAGAAATAATAGTGCAGGCACTTGCCGCTATCTGGCCGGATGAAGGTCCTGTGCGTCTGCTTGTCGTGCCAGGGCTGATAGGCGTTACAGGCCTCCATCGCCGAGATGATGTGGACCAGCCCGGGACGGTCACCGCGTTGCTTCAGAACCCGCGCGACCACATCCTCCTTACGGATATTGCTCTTGCCGATGTGCTCGATTGTCACACCCGCCTCGGCGGCCAGCGCTGCCGCGCAGTCCCGTACACGGTCTCGCAGCGGCTTGGCGAATTCTGGGTAGTCCAAGATGCGGATGCCCTTGGCATTGAGATGGCGGGTCATCCCCGCTGCATAGCAAACTCCCGGCAGCGTTCCGGTGATCACCACGCGGTCGTAGCACGACAGCACTCCGGCAATCCGATCGTCGTAGCGCTTCGTCAGAGATTGGCTCATGCCTTCCCCCCGTCAGATGACACTCTCCTCGGGGGAGGCTACACCAGACCTATTGGTTCCGGCTCCGCCGACTTAGGGTACCAGGCAGCGGTCGCGGGAACCAGTTGGGTTTCGGCGGCGAGGTCATGCGCCCAGAGAGTAACCAGCGAGAACAGGCCAAGCAGTGCCGGGGTGGTGCGCATGATGGCAAGGTCGGACCACTGCCGCTGGGTTTCGACGCCGAGATGGGCACGGGTTTCCTGAAAGGTGACTTCCACCTGCCAACGTGAGACGAACCACTGAAGGATATCGGCGGGGGCGGCGTCGAGATCGGTGCAGAGGAAGGCTTGCGGCGATAGTTCGCCGCGCGGATCGCGCACCAGCAGCCAGCGAATGGGCACCGGAGGCAAGCCGCCACGGTACCAAACGGCGGTACCCGTGGCGATCTCGACGACACGATTGGTGCGGCCGTACCAGAGAGTGACGGTGTGGCGTTGCCAGATCGTGCTGGCATCGTGCAGCACTTGCGTCAGTGTGGGCAGGCGCTTCCCTTTGACCGCCGGGCGTCCGCGGCCCGGTTGTCTGGGCGGCGCGGGGGCATAAAGATTGGCGTCGAGGCGTAGTCGGGTGACGACACTGACATGGTTTCGGACGGCGCCGAGGAATTCGATGGCAGCGAACGCAGTGTCGCCGACCATGACAATCCGCCGGCCCGGCAACCAGCGATGGATCTGCAATGCGACCTGGCGGGCACAATCGAGCAACGTCTTCGCCGAGCGGGGTTTGCCGTCGTAGAAGCGTTTGGACGGGGCAAGCACGGTGAGAAACGGCAGTCCCATGATGCGGCCGGCCCAAGGTATATGGACCAGCAGTTGCGCGGACATCCAGCGCAAACCGCTGGTCTTGACAAAGAGTCCCTTGGAAGAGCGGACGGGGTCACGATAAATGCCGCGCGCGCTGATCTTGTGCCCCCAGCGCCGCTCGATGGTATCGTCAATGCCGATCACCACGGTGGCGTCCGCACCCACGAAGGTTCCGACCAGCAGGCGCAGCAACCAGCCTGCCACGGCGCGGGACGACCACACCGCTCGATTGAGCACCCCATGGTAGATCGGGAAGTCGTTCTCCTGCTCGCGCCCCAGAATGCGCAAAGCCGCGGTGACGGTTCGCTTGCCGGGCGCCAGGATGGCGCCTGCCACCAGCAGCAGGACGTTCCGCCAGGTCGGCCGAGTGAACAGCCTGGGCAAGCCGGCCAGCCGCGACAGCAGACGTTCCGGCAGGGGGGACTCGCAGGACGGCGAGGCGGTATCGGATTGTTCCATCGCATGCGTAGAATCGACCCGGCCGAATCGCGGCAAGCGCCATCTTCTGCCGCGGCCCAACTGCGGCCAGACTGGCCGCCATGACCGAACCTGACCCGACCTTGACTACGATCGCCGCGATGTTTGCCGATCTTGAGGTGGTCAAATCCCGCGGCGGGTACACGCTGGTCAACCCTCGCAGCGGTGCCCCACTCGCCCGGCTGAAGCCGTTCCCGCAATCGGATCGCTTCGAGCTGTTCTACTGGTCCGACATGAGGGGACGCTGGCGCACCTTCGGAGATTTTGGGCGCCTCAGGCTCACGCTCGAACGAGCCCACGAGATCTTCCGCGAGGAAACCATCTTTCACGTCCACCGCGGGCGGTGAGCTTGCCGATTTTTCGATAAAGTCCAGCTTAGGACCCGCTGGGAAATAACCACTTCAACCGGCGGGCCCTAAGTATCCGTCCGGGAACAAATTGA
>DATJTJ010000191.1:0-4728 GCA_035503515.1 Steroidobacteraceae bacterium | reverse complement strand
CAGGAGCAAAACTGAGCGGAATGAACGCGCCGGTAGAGTTCGCCGCCCGATCGCGCTGCCAAACCCGGGCATAGCGCCGCACAGCATCATAGCCGCCTTCGTAACCAAGCCCACGAAGCGCCTCGAAGACCCAGATTAAGGTCAACCGTTCACGCACCGGCTTGGTCTCATTCAATGCCAGCATCCGATCCAGCGTTTCCTGCCAGGGGCCAATCCGCGGCAACGGCTGCTCGCCGCGCTCGTAGTGAAACTCGGTCGCCTCCGATCGAACTACCTTCCGCACCACCTTCCGCGAGACCCTCAGCTCGCGGCAGATCGCCTTGATCGACTTCTTCTGAACAAAATAGCCCCGGCGGATCTTCGCGACCGTCTCCAAAACCAGCATCCCGCTTCGGGCTCCCGTGCAACACGGAAACCATCGTGAACCCCATCGCCGGAGGGGGGCCCTTTTGGACGCCGATTACCCCTCAAACTGGAGTGCGCCCCTGGGGGTGGACGGATTGAGCGAAAGGATTTGACCCTCCCTGCTGGGCTTCCGGAGTATGGAAGCCATGACGAAGCACCGGTCTCACAGCGCTGCATTCAAGCGGCAAGTAGCGGAGGAGTTCCTCGCGGGCGAGACGCTGCACTCGCTTTCAAAGCGCCACGATCTATCGCGGCAGCTGATCCGGATCTGGGTCGGCAAATTCGAAGCCGGCGCGCTCGACGATGATGTGCAGGCGGCGGACCTGATCCAGGAGTATGAGGCCAAGATCGCCGCCTTGGAACGGATGGTGGGACGTCAGGCGCTGGAGATTGAGCTGCTAAAAGGGGCTTTGAAGCATGCACCCCGGCCGAGAAGCGCGACTACCTCCGTCGTCACCGGCCCGATACCATCTCCGTCAGCCGAGGGTGCGAGCTGATGGGTCTCGCCCGGTCTACCTTTTATGACATGGCGCCGGTTGTGCTGGCCGACGACGAGCTCGTTGCCCGCATTGGCGCGATCTGCGATGAGTTTGAATGTTACGGCTACCGCCGGGTTGGTGCGGCGCTGCGCCATCAAGGCGTTGTAGTAAACAGCAAGAAGCTTCGTCGTTTGATGCGCGAGCACAGCCTGCAGCCGAAGCGACGGCGACGTACGTCATCACGACGGACAGCAACCACGCCGGGCCAATCTACCCTGACCTGACTAAGGGTCTGGTGCCCGACCGCCCGAACCAGCTCTGGGTCGCCGATCTGACCTACGTCACTATCCCAGGCGGGTTCGTTTACTTGGCTGCTATTCTCGACGCCTGGTCGTGCAAGGTCGTCGGTGACGCGATCAGCCGATCCATGGACGCCAGGATCGCCGTCGCCGCGCTGAAAGCGGCGATCAGAAACCGCGCGCCGCCCAAAGGTTGCATCCATCACTCAGATAGAGGTTCGCAATATGCCTCTCAAGCGTACCGCGAACTGCTGGCCGACCATGGCCTGATAGGATCCATGAGCCGCCGAGGCAATCCATACGACAACGCCAAGGCAGAAAGCTTCATGAAAACCTTGAAGGTCGAGGCCATCTACCTGGCGGGCTACGAGACGTTCGAGGACGTCACCGCCGACCTTCCACGTTTTATCGACGACGTCTACAACAGCAGACGACTTCACTCCGCGCTCGGCTATCTCAGCCCCGTGCAGTTCGAGGACCACCACGCCCGGCAGACGGTCAAAACTTCGGCTTGATCCTGTCCACCCCCGGGGGCGCACTCCAAACAGGATCCTTTTTCCATGCCGAATCACAACCGGGACTGGACCCATGAGCGGCTGCTGCGCGAAGCCGCCGCCGTCGGCGACGACACCGCGGCCCTGGTCGAGGTGATCCTGCGCGCGCGGCCGCATCCCGAGCAAGGGTTCCGTTCCTGCATCGGCATCCTCGGCCTGCGCAAGCGCTACGGCGCGGAACGCCTCGATGCCGCCTGTGCGCGGGCGCTGGCCCTCGGCACGCGCTCCTACGCCTCGGTGGCCGCGATCCTGAAGAACCGCCAGGACGCCAAGCCTGCACCGCCCGACCCCGGCGGCCTGCTGCACGAGAACATCCGCGGGCCCGCTTACTACCATTGAAAGGAAGTCCGTAAGCGTTGCTCTGCGACCCTGTAGGGGCGGGATGGTCAGTGAACCTGCTCGGTCGCCCAGCGCCACGGCATGAGTTCGTCGATGCGGGATTGCGGCCAGCCATTGACCAGGTGCGTCAGCACATCGGTGAGGTAGCGCTGCGGATTCACCAGATTCAACTTGCAGGTCTCGATGAGCGACGCCATGCGGGCCCAACCGGCGCCGCCTTCGTCACTGCCTGCGAAGAGGCTATTTTTCCGTGATAATTTTACTGGCCTCATGGCCCGCTCGATCGGGTTGGTGTCAAGGTCGATACGACCATCTTCCAGGAACCGTATGAGGCCGTGCCAGTGGTGGATCCCGTAGCGGATGGCATCCGCGGTCGGGCTGCGCCCTGGGAGTTTTGCCAGTTGTGCAATGAACCAGTCGTGCAGGTTCTCCACCAGTGGCCGGCTTTCCGCCTGCCGCACCGCAAGCCTGCGCTCGGCGCTCTCACCGCGGATCCCGGCTTCGATCTGATAGAGTGCCGCGATGCGTGATAGCGTCTCCGTCGCGATCGGTGTTTCTGCCTTGGCCAGATCGTAGAACTCGCGGCGCAGATGGCTCCAGCAGAACGCGATCGTGACCGCAGGGTCGCTGCCGGTGGCGTTCACCAGCTGGGTGTACGCCTGATATCCGTCGCACTGCAGAATGCCGCGATAGCCGCCAAGCAGGGTTTGAGCATAGTGGTGTGCCCTGCCGGGTGCGTAGGTGTAGACCACCGCCGGCGGGTCACTGCCGCCCCAGGCGCGATCGTCGCGTGCGACCGCCCAGAAGTAGCCCGTCTTGGTCTGCCCACGACCCGGATCGAGCACCGGAACCGTCGTCTCGTCAGCGAACACTCGACCGGAGCCCAGCACGATCTCCTGCAGTCGCGTGACGACAGGCGCCAGTTCCGCCGCCGCGTATCCCATCCAGGACGCCAGGGTGGAGCGATCCAGCAGCACGCCCTGGCGCGCCATCATCTGCGACTGTCGATACAGGGGCTGATGGTCCGCATAGCGGGCCACCGCCACATGCGAGACCAGACCCTCGGTGGGGATCCCACCTTCGATCAGCCGCGGTGGGGCCGGTTCCTGAACAACGAGGCCTTCGCACGCCCGGCAGGCAAACTTCGGACGTCGCGTCACGATCACCCGATACTGTACCGGGATCACATCGAGCCGTTCCGATTTGTCCTCGCCGATCATCGTCATCTCTGCCCGGCAGCATGGGCACGTCGTGTCGTCAGGCGTCAGCGTGATCTCGATCCGCGGCAGATGGGCCGGCAGCGCACCCCGGCTCGCACGGCGCTTGATGGCGCGTTGCTTGCGCAACGCCGGGTCACGCTTCTCCGCATCGGCTTGCGCCTGGAAGATCGCCTGTTCGAGATCTTCAAATCCCAGTTGCCGGTGATCCTCCGGCAAGCGTTCGGACTTTTGTCCGAACCGCAGGCGATTGAATATCCGTATCAGATGCTGCTGACGCTCGACCGTCTGCAACAACTCATCACGTTCCGCCGCCAGTGCGTCGCGCTCAGACTTCATCGATAGCACCAGGGCACGCAATGCGTCAGGATCGGTCGGCAACTTGTCCAGTTCGTCGTGCGCGGTGTTCATCGCGCGCGAATCCTACGCGGCGGCAGTTGGCTTGTGAATCGCCTTTATCGCCTGAACGCGTGTCCAATCGAGCCCATCGAACAGCGCGACAAATTCCACCGGCGACAGCTTCATCACCCCATCCATCACCGGCGGCCAGCGAAAGCTACTTTGCTGAAGTTGCTTCCAGATCAGCACCAGGCCGCTTGTGTCCCAGACCAGGATCTTCAAACGGTCGGCACGCTTCGCGCGGAACACGATGACCAACCCAGAAAACGGATCCTCGCCAACCACCTCCGCGGCCAGCGCCGCCAAGGAATGTGCCCCTTTACGAAAGTCAATCGGCCGGGTCGCCACCAGCACCCGGGCCCCCGCGGGGATACTGATCATCGCCCGCCCGACGCACTCCGTACCGCACGCAGCACTGCGGTCAACAACTCGCCGTCTACACCCGACGTTACCCGCACCACCGCGCCGGCAAGCTCGATCTCGATACCCGATCGACCCTTCACCACATCAGCAGTCACCGGACTCCCCTCGTTCTCGGAGACGATCGGCACAAACGGCGGCACTGAATCACGCGTCAGGGCAGGTTCACGCAACGCTGCCGCCTTGCCCGCCTTCTTGGCTTGATGCCGCCAGCCGAATAACTGCTGTGGATGGAGCTGCCACCGCCGGGCGACATCCGATACCCGCACGCCGGGAACCAACGTCTCCGCTACCACCTGCGCCTTCTCCGCCGCAGACCAGGTTCTCCGGCGGCCAGGCCCGGTCAGCAGCTCAACCCGCCGAAAACCACCCTTCGTGTCGTCCGTAATTTCGTCCATAAGGATAAAACGAAGCCCTGCCTGCAACCCCTCCAAGCACTTTCATGCCGGTCACGGAAGAACGGCCTCGGAACATCGCTTACGGCTGATCGCACTTGAAGTGTTCGACGCGGTGCGGTCGAGGCGAGGAGAGCCCGGGCGTGACGATCGTAAGTTCTTGGAGGCAATCCACTATTTCACGGTCCACAACATAACCTGGCGAGCATTGCCCGAGGAAT
>DATJTJ010000190.1:0-29450 GCA_035503515.1 Steroidobacteraceae bacterium | reverse complement strand
TGCCGATCGTCGCCCGCAACAGGAACTTGCGCCGGCTGTCGTCGATCTCCCCTGCAACGGGGTCGATAACCGCAGAACCGTGAGCCGTCAAATCCGCCATAACCTCTTCTCAATCTCAAGGATAATCAGCAAGGCAGCATCGGGAGCTAGCAACAGCGGTTAATAGTACCCCACCTGCGGCGTTGCTCGTCAACGTAAAACGCCTTGCGCGTCATCAAGGGCTCCTCCGGATGCGCGCGTGCGTGATGCCGGCAGTAACGGTCATAGGCGTCATCGCCCGACAGCGTCCGCAGGGCCTGCCAGCAGGCGCGCCAGGCCGCGACCACGGATGCGCCCGCGGTGCTCATGAGCCGCTCCCCCCCACCGCCGGCATGCGCGCGACGTGCGGGGCCTCGGAGCTCGCCAGCGTCGGCAGGCCGCGCGCCGCGCGGATCGCCACCCGCAGCATGTCGATGATCACCAGCCACACGATCACCGTGAAGAAGATCGTGAGCCAGCCATCGAGCTGTTGATTGAAGATGAGCTTCGGGGCGACCGCGGCGCGCGCCGCCGGCAGTGCCCCGCTGGCCAGCTTGGCGGCGAGATCCGCGGCACCGGCGAAGAAACCCAGTTGCGGATCGGTGCTGGTGACCTTCTGCCAGGCCGCCACGGTGGTCACGATCGCAAGCCATGCCAGCGGACCGCCGGTCACCCAGGAGTACCTGAGCCTGCCGCTCTTGATCAGGATGCCGGTCGCGACGCTCAAGGCGATCGCCGCCAGCATCTGGTTGGCGATGCCGAACAGCGGCCACAGGATGTTGATGCCGCCGTTGGGATCGATGACGCCCACGTACAGGAAGTAGCCCCAGCCGGCGACGATCAGCGCGCTGGACAGCAGCACTGAGGGGTACCAGGAGGTGCGGCCGATCGGCTTCCAGAAGTGTCCCAGGAAGTCCTGCAGCATGAAGCGGCCGACACGCGTACCCGCATCGATGGTCGTGAGGATGAACACCGCCTCGAACATGAGCGCGAAGTGATACCACGCCGCGAGCAGCCGGTTGCCGAAGGTCGAACTGAATATGCTCGCCATGCCCACGGCGAGTGAGGGCGCACCACCGGTGCGGGCGAACAGCGTGCGCTCACCCATGCGCTGGGCCAGCTGCTGCATCTGCTCGACGGTCACCGGGAAGCCCCAGCCGGAAATGGTCGCGACGGCGGTGTGGGCATCGGCACCCACCACACCGGCGCCGGTATTGATCGCGAAGAACACCCCCGGGTCGAGCAGGGTTGCGGCGATCACCGCCATGATCGCCACGAAGGACTCCAGCGCCATGCTGCCGTAGCCCACCAGCCGCACGTCGGTCTCGCTGCCGATGAGCTTCGGGGTCGTGCCGCTGGAGACCAGCGCATGGAAGCCCGAGACCGCCCCGCAGGCGATGGTGATGAACACGAACGGAAAGATCTTGCCGGCGAAGATCGGTCCGTTGCCGGCGATGAAGCGGGTCAGCGCCGGCATCTTCAGTTCCGGGTGGATGACGACGATCGAGACGGCCAGCAGCGCAATGACGCCGAGCTTGAGGAAGGTCGAGAGGTAGCCGCGCGGCGCGAGCAGCAGCCATACCGGGATGATGGCCGCCAGCCAGCCGTAGCCGATCACGAATGCCGCCAGCTGCGGCCCCGAGTAATCGAACGCGGCGCGCAGGCTCGCGCTCTGATCGACCCAGCCGCCGCCTGCGACCCCGACCACCAGCAATATCATGCCGATGATGGAGGCCTCGAGGACGCGGCCCGGCCGCACGCTGCGGACGTAGATCCCGATGGCGAGCGCGATCGGGATCGTGGCGAATACCGAGAAGGTCGCCCAGGGACTGCCCTTCATGGCATTCACCACGACCAGCGCCAGCACCGCGATCAGGATGATCATGATGAGCAGCGTGCCGACGAGCGCGGCGAAGCCGCCGAAGGGCCCGAGCTCGTCGCGGGCCATCTGCCCGAGGCTGCGCCCGTCGCGGCGCGTGGACATGAACAGGATGATCATGTCCTGGACGCAGCCGCCGAGCACCGAGCCGAACAGGATCCACAGCGTCCCGGGCAGGTAGCCGAACTGGGCGGCCAGGGTGGGCCCGACCAGCGGGCCGGGACCGGCGATGGCGGCGAAGTGATGCCCGAAGACGATCCAGCGATGGGTCGGCACGAAGTCGCGGCCATCGTTGAGGCGTTCGGCGGGAGTCGCACGGGTGGGATCCGCACTCAGCACGCGGGCGGCGATCCAGGCCGCGTAGAAGCGGTAGCCGATGACGTAGACGCACACGGCGGCGGTCACCAGCCACAGGGCGTTGATCGGTTCGTTTCGGTGCAGTGCGATGCCGCCGATGGCGAACGCACCGATGATGGCGAGAACGACTCCGATGATGTTTTTGAGCATGATCCCCCCCGGAAGACTATCCGGGGGGGATTATGGGGCTTCAGGTCTCAGTAGCGGTAGTGATCCGCCTTATACGGACCCTTGACCGAGACTCCGATGTACGCGGCCTGCTGCGGGGTGAGTTCCGTCAGCTGGGCGTTCAGGGTGGTCAGCTGCAGGCGCGCCACTTTCTCGTCCAGGTGCTTGGGCAGGGTATAGACCCCGACCGGGTACTTGGCCGTGTTGGCGTACAGCTCGATCTGCGCGATGGTCTGGTTGGCGAAGGACGAACTCATCACGTAGGAGGGGTGTCCGGTGCCGCAGCCCAGGTTCACCAAGCGCCCCTTGGCCAGCAGGATGATGCGCTTGCCGTCCGGATAGATCACATGATCGACCTGCGGCTTGATCTCTTCCCACTTGAGCTTTTCCAGCGCGGCAACATCGATCTCGTTGTCGAAATGTCCGATGTTGCAGACGATGGCGTTGTTCTTCATCTTCTGCATGTGCGCGCCGGTGATCACGTGGTAGTTGCCGGTGCAGGTCACGAAGATGTCGCCCTTGTCGGCCGCATGGTCCATGGTGACCACGCGATAGCCTTCCATGGCCGCCTGCAGCGCGCAGATCGGATCGATCTCGGTCACCCACACCTGCGCCGATAGCGCCCGCAGCGCCTGCGCCGAGCCCTTGCCCACGTCGCCGTAGCCTGCGACGACCGCGATCTTGCCGGCGACCATCACGTCGGTCGCGCGCTTGATGCCATCGACCAGCGACTCGCGGCAGCCGTAGAGGTTGTCGAACTTGCTCTTGGTCACCGAGTCGTTGACGTTGATGGCCGGGAACATCAGCCGGCCTTCCTTGTGCATCTGGTAGAGCCGGTGGACGCCGGTGGTGGTTTCCTCGGTCACGCCGCGGATTTCCTTCGACATGCGCGAGTACCAGCCCGGGGACCCGGCCAGCTTCTTCTTGATGGCCGCGAACAGGAAGGTCTCCTCCTCGCTGCCGGGCTTGGCGATCACCGCCGCGTCCTTCTCGGCGCGCACGCCCAGATGCATCAGCAGCGTCGCATCGCCGCCGTCATCGAGGATCATGTTCGGGCCGCTGCCGTCGGCGAATTCGAAGATGCGGTGGGTGTAGTCCCAGTACTCCTCCAGCGATTCGCCCTTGTGGGCGAACACCGGGGTGCCGGTGGCGGCGATCGCGGCGGCCGCGTGGTCCTGGGTCGAGAAGATGTTGCAGGAAGCCCAGCGGACCTCGGCGCCCAGGGCCTTCAGGGTCTCGATCAGCACCGCCGTCTGGATGGTCATGTGCAGCGAACCGGTGATGCGGGCGCCCTTGAGCGGCTGGCTGGCGGCGTATTCCCTGCGGATCGCCATCAGCGCGGGCATCTCGGTTTCGGCGATCAGGATCTCGCGGCGGCCCCAGGGGGCCAGGGCCATGTCGGCGACTTTGAAGTCAGACGTGCCCGCAGCGGGCTTGAGTGTGGCGTTCATGTTCAATGCTCCAGTTGATGAACGAGCGCCGTGTGCTTCGCACGTCCGTCCCCTGAGCCTGGCAGGCGCGGCCGTGGGATGAACCACGGCTGCCTGTCGCAGCGCTCCTCAGGAGCCGGACGCTGCCGCGCGCCGTGCGCGGCAGGAATCCCGATCAGGCCGCGCGGGCCTTGGCCTTCAGTTCCGAGGCGAGGATCGCCGCCTTGTCGGTGCGCTCCCAGCTGAACTCCTTCTCCGTGCGGCCGAAGTGGCCGTAGGAGGCGGTCTGCTGGTAGATCGGGCGCACCAGGTCCAGCATTTCACGCAGGCCGTAGGGGGTCAGATCGAAGTGCTTGCGCACCAGCTGCGTCAGCCGCTCGCGGGTGACTTTGCCGGTGCCGAAGGTCTCGATCATGATCGACGTCGGCTCGGCGACGCCGATCGCATAGGACACCTGCACCTCGCAGCGCTCGGCCAGGCCCGCCGCGACGATGTTCTTGGCCACGTAGCGCGCCGCGTAGGCCGCCGAGCGGTCGACCTTGGAAGGATCCTTGCCCGAGAACGCCCCGCCGCCATGGCGGGCGAAGCCGCCGTAGGTGTCGACGATGATCTTGCGGCCCGTGAGGCCGCAGTCACCCACCGGTCCGCCGACCACGAACCGGCCGGTCGGGTTGATGTGGTACTTGGTGCGGCTGTCGATCCACTTCTTCGGCAGCACCGGGATCAGGATCTCCTCCATCACCGCCTCGCGCAGCACCTTGGTGGAGACGTCATCGCTGTGCTGGGTGGAGAGCACCACCGCGTCCAGGCCCACCGGCTTGTCATCCTCGTAGCGCAGCGTCACCTGGCTTTTCGCATCCGGGCGCAGCCACGGCAGGCTGCCCTTCTTGCGCACCTCGGCCTGGCGCTTCACCAGCCGGTGCGCGAGGGTGATCGCCGCCGGCATCAGCACGTCGGTCTCGTTGGTGGCGTAGCCGAACATCAGACCCTGGTCCCCGGCGCCCTGCTTCTTCGCATCCTTGCGGTCCACGCCCTGCGCGATGTCCGGGGACTGCTTGCCGATGACGTTGAGCACGCCGCAGCTGGCGCCGTCGAACCCCATCTCCGAGGAGTTGTAGCCGATGTCCAGCACCGTCTTGCGCACCAGCGCCTCCACGTCCACCCAGGCGGAGGTGGTGACCTCTCCGGCCACGATGACCACCCCGGTCTTGATCAGGGTCTCGCAGGCCACGCGGCCGCGCTTGTCCTGCGCCAGGATGGCATCCAGCACCGCATCGCTGATCTGGTCGGCAACCTTGTCCGGGTGACCTTCCGACACCGACTCCGAAGTGAACACGTAGTTATTAGCCATGAGGGCGCTTCAAGTCCTGTATGTATGAGTCAAGGGATGGGTGAGCGGCACATGATACCGCGCCCGGGCTCACTTCGGCAGCTCGGCTCCGAAGGCGGCCCGGTAGCTCGCCGCGAACTCCGCCCGGGTGAAGCGGTGGTTCTGGGGTCCCCGGGATGCCACCTTCAGGGCGCCCAGGAGCGAGGCGATGCGCCCCGTGGTCGGCCAGTCCAGGCCATGCAGCAGGCCATGCAAGAGGCCGGCGCGGTAGGAGTCGCCGCAGCCGGTCGGATCCACCACCGCCTGCGCCTTCGCCGCCGGGATCACGATCTCGCCCTGTGCCGTGTAGATGCTCGAGCCTTCGGCCCCGCGGGTCACGACCAGCGCCTTCACGTGCCGGAGCACATCGTCGCTCGTCCAGCCGGTGCGCTGCTGGACCACCTGCCATTCGTAGTCATTGACCGTGACCCAGGTCGCCTGGCCGATCAGGCCGCGCAGGTCATCGCCGTTGAACATCGGCAGGCCCTGTCCCGGGTCGAAGATGAAGGGAATGCCGGCGGCCGCGAAGCCGCCGCAGTGCTGCACCATACCGTCACGGCCGTCCGGGCCGACGATGCCGATGCTGATCCCGGCATTCTTCGGGATGGTGTTCAGGTGCGCCAGCTGCATGGCGCCGGGATGGAACGCCGTAATCTGGTTGTCATCCTTGTCCGTCGTGATGAACGCCTGGGCGGTGTGCTCGGTGTCCACCACCCGCACGTAGTCCTGCGGCACGTCGGTGTCGCGCATCCACTTCTGGTAGGGCGCGAAGTCGTGGCCGACGGTGGCCATGGGGAAGCCCGTGTCGCCCAGCAGCCGCAGGTTGTAGGCGATGTTGCCGGCGCAGCCCCCGAACTCGCGCCGCATCTGCGGCACCAGGAAGGAAACGTTCAGCATGTGGATCTTGTCCGGCAGGATGTGGTCCTTGAACCGCCCGTCGAACACCATGATGGTGTCGAAGGCGATCGATCCGCAGATCAGCGCCCTGCCCACGTTCTGATCAGTCCCGGTCATGGTCTTTTCGGTTCCTCTTTGGATGACGGTCACGGTTGAATGAAGTCTAATCGACCAGTCGCCGCCCGTTGGCGTAGACCACGTGTCGCTCGCGCCGCGCGAACGCCACCAGCGTCAGCCCGCAGCGCTGCGCATGCCGGATGGCGAACGAGGTGGGCGCGGACATCGCGGCCATGAAGGTCACGCCCATGGTGGCGGCCTTCTGCACCATCTCATAGCTGGCCCGGCTGGTCACCAGCATCAAACCGTTCTCCAGGTCCGTCCCCGCCTGCACCAGGGCGCCGAGCGTCTTGTCCAGGGCATTGTGCCGGCCCACGTCCTCGCGCAGGCAGGCGATGCCGGCGCCGGGGACCACCCAGGCGGCCGCGTGCACGCTGCCGGTGCGGGCATTGAGCAGCTGCCGTGCCGGCATGTCCTCGATCGCGGCGTGCAGCTGGGCGGCAGTGATCGTGGGGCCCTCCCCGACCACCTTCTCCGAGCGTACGGTCTGTTCCAGGGTCTCCGAGCCGCACAGCCCGCAGCCGGTGCGCCCGGTGAGATTGCGTCGCCGGCGCAGCAGTTCCGGAAAGCGTTCCCAGGCGATGGCGACCCGCACTTCGGCGGACTGCGGGCCCGTGGCCACCTCGATGCCGCGGATCTCCTGCGGTGCATCGACGAGTTCCTCGCTCAGGGAGAAGCCGCGGGCCAGGTCCGCAAGATCGTGGGGGGTCGCCAGCATCACCACGTGCGGCTCGCCGTTGTACAGCAGCGCCACCGGGACCTCTTCGGCGACCCGGTCGGTCGCCTCGACCGCACTGCCTCCGGTCCAGCGCTCCACGGTGACTTCCACGCCCGAGGACGCGGAGGCCTCTGCCTCGCTGACTGCCTCCATGGTCCTATAGAATTCGCCGATACATGACGCGGATTGTCGCATACCCCCCCATGCAGCTGAACCGATTCGACCTGAACCTGCTGATCGCGCTGGACGCGTTGCTCCACGAGAAGAACGTGACCCGCGCCGCCGAGCGGGTGTACCTGTCCCAGCCCGCCATGAGCGCCTCGCTGCAGAAACTGCGGGATTACTTCCAGGACCAGCTCCTGGTGCGGGTCGGGCGGGACATGGAACTGACGCCGCGGGCGCGCTCCCTGGTGCAGCCGGTGCGCGAAGCACTGCTCAAAGTGCAGGCCACCCTGGGCACCCAGCCGACCTTCGATCCGGCGACCGTGCGGCGCACCTATACCGTGATCGCGACCGACGAGGCCGTGCCGGAACTGGTGCCGCGGGTCCTCGGGCGCCTGGCGCGCGAGGCGCCCCAGGTCCAGTGCCATATCGAGCAGGTCTCCCAGACCAGCCTTACGCGCCTGAGCTATGGCGATGCGGACCTGTGCCTGTCACTGGACATCACGCGCCTCTACGGCCTGCGTGAATTCCCCGACACCCTGAAGTTCATGCCGCTGCGGCCCGTGCGCTGGGTCTGCGTCATGTCCAAGGACCAGGCCCTGCCGGGGGACGGCATGACGTTGACCGACTATCAGGCGCTGCCGCATATCTTCGCACGGCCCAATGGCCACACGGCGCCGGTCGAGGAGCTCGTCCGGCGCATGATCGGCATGGACCTCACCGTGCGGGCGACCACGCAGAGCCTGCTCGAGATGCTGTTCATGCTGCCGGGCTCGCCCTTCGTCGCCACCGTCCCGGAGCGTGTGGCGCACCTGGTGCTGCCGCTGGTGCCGCTGAAGATCTTCACCCTGCCCTTCGATGCCCTGCACGGCCATGAGATCCTGCTGTGGCATCCGCGCAATGAGTCCGATCCCGGGCACACCTGGCTGCGGTCGCTGTTCATCGACGTGGCCCGCGAACTGCAGGCATGAGCGCCCCGTACGAAGCCCCGGTGGGGCTCATCCGGGCCGCCCAGGACCAGGCCGCCCGGCGCTGCGGATTCGAGCCGACGGCCGCGCAGCGCGAGGTGCTGGGGGATACCGCCGATGCGGTGCTGGAGGGCGCGGCGCGCATGGCGCGCGAAGTGCTCTCGCCCCTGAACCGCGTCGGCGACGCGCAGGGCGCGCGCATCGACCGCCAGGGCGTCGCCACGGCCCCGGGATTCGTCGCGGCCTGGCAGCGCTTCTGCGCCGATGGCTGGCCGGGCCTCGCGGCCCCGGAACGCTGGGGCGGCCAGGCCCTGCCGATGCTCCTGTCCGCGGCCACGACCGAGATCTGGGCGGGGGCGAACCTGGCCTTCGCCATGTGCCCGGAAACCGCCGTCGGTGCCGTCATCGCGCTCGAGGTGCACGGCGATGACGCCCTGCGCGCGCGGTACCTGCCGCCGCTGGTCAGCGGCGAGTGGACCGCCGCCATGAGCCTCACCGAGCCGCAGGCCGGCTCGGATCTGTCCACCGTCCGCACGCTCGCGCAGCCGGACGGGGATGCGTGGCGGCTCACGGGCAACAAGATTTACATATCCTGGGGGGAGCACGACCTCGCGGGGAACATCGTGCACCTGGTGCTGGCGCGCACGCCGGACGCACCCCCGGGCCTCAAGGGCCTGTCGCTGTTCCTGGTACCCCGCCGCCTGCGGGACGGTGGCGGCTGGATCGACAACGACCTGCGGGCCGTGTCGCTGGAACACAAGATGGGGATCCGCGCGAGCCCGACCTGCGCCATGGCATTCGGGGAGAAGGGCGGCGCCCGCGGCTGGCTGGTCGGCGAGCGCCACAACGGCCTCGGCTGCATGTTCACGCTCATGAACCACATGCGCCTCGGCGTCGGCCTGCATTCCACGGGCCTCTGCGAACGGGCCCGCCAGCTGGCCCTGGCGTATGCCGCCGAACGTCGCCAGGGCCGCACCGCCAGCGGCCCACAGCGACCGATCATCGAGCACGCCGACGTGCGTCGCATGCTGCTGACCATGAACGTGCTGACCCATGCGTCGCGCTGCCTCGCCTACTGCGCCGCGGCGGTTCTGGACCTGGCGCACGCGGCGGACACGGATCCGGACACGCGCGCGCGGGCCGGACGCCGGCTGGGAGTGCTGACGCCCCTGGTCAAGGCCTGGGCCTCGGACACCGCCGTGGAGGTGTCCTCCCTCGGGGTGCAGGTCCATGGCGGCATGGGTTATGTGGATGACTGCGAGGCCTCGCAGATTTACCGCGACGCCCGCATCGGCCCGGTGTTCGAGGGCACGAACTACATCCAGGCCCAGGATCTGCTGGGCCGCAAGATCCTGCGCGATGCCGGCGCCGCATTCGAAGAACTGCTCGCCCAGATCGAAGGGGCCGCCCGGGCCACGGATCCGGTGCCGGCATTGCGCGCCGCCCTGCTCGAGGAATGCTCGGGCCTGCGACGCTTCGTGCAGCAGCTCAGGGATGCCGGGCCTGCGCAGGCGGAACGCGTCGGCGGCATCGCCTACCCGTTCCTGCAGTGGCTGGGGGTGGTCGCGGGCGGCTGGCAGTGGGCGCTCGCGGCCCAGACCGCCGCGGAAGATGATCCGGGCGGCGCGGCGCGGCGCTCGACCCTGGACCACGCCGAGTTCTACGCGACCCACATCATGCCGCGCTGCCGTAGTTTTGCCGCCATCGCGGCGGGCGGCGGCGACATCGTCGGCCGCGCCCGCCTGTAGAAAGCGAAACGGGGCGGGAATTGCTTCCCGCCCCGTGCATCAACGCAAGGACCCTGGGGTTTTACTTGCCCTGGGTGCGCCAGCCCGAGGCGTAGTGCTTGCGGGCTTCCTCGCCATACGGGACCGTGGCGACCTGCACCCGGACTTCCGTCTGTTCGTGGCGCTCGACGGTGGGCTTGCCGGTGCCGCCGTCGGCCTCGCCCCAGACCAGGGTCAGCTCATCGCCGATCTTCACGTCCGGATTCACGACGCCCAGCGACAGGGCGGTGCGCTCGTTGTAGCTGTAGCCGCCGAACATGGAGTAGCCGACGACCTTGCCGCCCTTCTTGACCGCATCGAACGAGGAGGAGCCGTAGTTCGCGATCGGCCATTCGAAGTACTTGTTGGTGAGCTTTCCGGGACGGAAGAACGAGGCGAAGATCTTCGCCATGTCATCGCCGTTCCAGGCGAAGGTCACCTTGTTCCGGTGCGGCTGCTTGGAGAGCTTCTCCAGCGCCTCGCGGCCGGCGAAGTCGTGGTCGAACTTCACGAACGGGCCGTAGCCCAGGTCGTACGGGGAGGTGTAATAGTCCTCGATCTTCTCGGACACGAAGCTGCCGCAGATGGAACCGGTGGCCTCGTAGCTGTTGGCCGGCAGCCACTCGCGGTACTTCTTCATGCTCTCGCCGCTGTACACGGCCGGCAGCGGAGACGGAATCCAGCCCGACTCCAGGGTGTTCGAGGCGTAGGCACGGGAACCCACGGCGGTGATGCCGAATTCGCGGCCGGTCTCCATGATGATGTTGAAGATCTTCTCGTAGTCCGCGTACGGACCCCAGATCTCGAGGCCCGGCGCACCCGCCATGCCGTGGCGCAGGGCCTTGACCTTCTGGCCGGCGATGTTGATGGTGCTCCAGTTGAAGAACTTGATCTCGGCGACCGGGCCGCCGTTGAGCTTCTCGATCACTTTCCAGGCATTCGGGCCCTGGATCTGGAAACGATAGTGGCGGCGGGTGACCGCCTTGCCGCGCGGTGCCGAGGGGGACCGGTCGTCGCGGATGGTGTCGACCTTCCAGTTGCCGGTCTCCGCCTGGAACTGCAGCCAGTTCACGCTCGGCGCGCGGCCGACGAACACCAGTTCATCGGTGTCTTCGTAGAACAGGATGCCGTCGCCGATGACGTAGCCGTCGTAGCTGATCGGCACCATCTGCTTGGCCTTGCCGACGCTGAAGTTGTTGAAGCTGTTGATCGTGCAATAGGACATCAGCTTCAGCGCGTCCGGACCCTTGACGGTGAATTCCGCCATGTGGTGGGTCTGGTCGAACAGCACGGCGCTTTCGCGCCAGGCACGCTGCTCATCGCGCCAGTTGGTGTACTCGCTCGGTACCACCGGGTACACGTAAGCGCCGATCTTCGAATTGCGCAACATGTGGACCGGATTGCCGGCCGCCTTCAACACACTTTCCAGGTTCTGCTGGCTCATTGCCCCACCTCTTGAAAAATCACCTAAGAAAACCGTCCCGGACGCGTGTCGAAACAGGTCGGGATCAGGAAATGGCACGGACGACGTGGCTATCGCGATCTATTTTCGGAATTTCTCAACGCACGTCCCAGTGGATCGCCTATTGTCCGCCTGCCGGCCCCGTGCCGCAACGCGATTTGCGCGATACCGACTATCCGGCCGGCAAATAGCTGGTACCGCCCCGGCCCCTGGGGGTTCAGCCGCGCAGTTTCAGCAGCCGGATGGCATTGTCCTTGAGGATCATCGGCCGCACCTCGGGCTTCATCGGCAGCTTCTCGAAGTCGGCCATCCAGCGGTCGGGGGTGATGGCCGGATAGTCCGACCCGAACAGGACCCGGTCCTTGATCAGCGAATTGGCGTACTGCACGAGATTTGCCGGGAAATACTTGGGCGACCAGCCCGACAGGTCGATGTAGGTATTGGGCTTGTGCGTCGCGATGGCGAGCGCCTCGTCCTGCCAGGGGAAGGAGGGATGCGCCATGACGATGGTCAGGGTCGGGAAGTCGGCCGCCACATCGTCCAGGAAAATCGGATTCGAGTACTTGAGCTTGACGCCCATGCCCCCGGGCAGGCCCGCGCCGACGCCGGTCTGGCCGGTGTGGAACAGGGCCGGGAGTCCCGCCGCCGCGATGACCTCGTACAGCGGATAGCATTTCGGGTCATTGGGATAGAACGCCTGCATGGAGGGGTGGAATTTGAATCCCCGCACCCCGTAGTCCTCGATCAGTCGCCGGGCCTCGCGCACCCCCATCTTGCCCCGCGCCGGATCGATGCTGGCGAAGGGGATCAGCACATCGTTGTTCTCCGCGGCGACTTCGGCGACCTCCTCGTTGGCGATGCGCCAGTGTCCGGCGCCCGCCTCGGCATCCACCGTGAAGATGACGGCCCCGAGGTTGCGTTCCCGGTAGTACTGGGCCACTTCCGCAATGGTGGGCGCCTTGCCGGAGCGGAAGTACTTGACCATCTGTTCATCGAACGCGTGCGCGCACGGGTCCCGCGGCGCACGCCCGGATATCGTGGCATGGGTATGGATGTCGATGGCGACGAGCTTGTCGAGGTCGAGGCGGGACTGGTACTTGGACATGGGTTCGCGACCAAAAGCGCCATTATAGTCCGCTATGATGCGCACCTGCTCGAGTTGAGCGCGGAGAGATTTGAGATGTCAGCCACCCCCACCGCCCCGGAATCCGGGCCCACCGTCGCGCGTTCCAGCGCCTATCGCCGCATCGCCACCGAGGAGGCCTTCGCCACCGCCGACATGCTGCGCCAGTACCGCGAAGCGCTGGCCCGCAAGAGCATCGACGACATCGGCTTCAACTCCATGTGGGGCTTCTACCTCGGCAGCCCGAGCGCCCGGGCGCGCTCGATCATCGAGCGGCTGCAGTGGCTGGACGAGCGGCGCATCGCCGACATGGATGCCACCGGCATCGATGTGCAGGTGCTGGCCCTGACCTCCCCCGGCGCCCATATCTTCGATGCCGCCACGGGCACGGCGCTCGCCCGCGCCAGCAATGATGAACTGGCGGCGGCAATCAGGCGCTTTCCGGACCGGCTGGCCGGAATGGCCGCCATCGCGCCGCAGGATCCCGCCGCGGCGGCCAAGGAGATCGAGCGCGGCATCCAAACCCTCGGCCTGCACGCCGTGATCCTCAACTCCCATGTGCATGGCGAATACCTGGATGCGCAGAAGTACTGGGACATCTTCGCGGCCGCCGAAGCCTGCGACGCGGCCATCTACATCCACCCCAACACCCCCTCCGACCGCATGATCGCCCCGTTCCTCGAGGCGGGACTGGACGGGGCGATCTTCGGTTTCGGGGTGGAGACTGCGCTGCACGTGCTGCGGCTGATCGTCGGCGGGGTCTTCGACCGGTTCCCGAAACTGAAGGTCGTGATCGGCCACATGGGCGAGGCCCTGCCCTATTGGCTGTTCCGGCTCGATTACATGTATCGCGCGACGCTCAATTCCAAACGCTATCCCTCGTGGCAAGCGCTGCGCGGCGTGCCCAGCGACTACATGCGGCAGAACATCTACGTGACCTGCAGTGGCATGCCCTGGGGTCCGGCCATCACCTTCGCGCAGCAGGTGCTGGGCGCCGAGCGGGTGCTGTACGCCATGGACTACCCCTACCAGTTCGTCGCCAGCGAGGTGGTGGCCTGCGATGAGGTCCCGATGAGCGCCGCGGACAAGAAGAAGTTCTTCCAGACCAACGCCGAGTCCCTCTTCAGGCTCAAATCGGCGTAGTTCCCCGATCTAGAGGCGCTGCAGCCAGGCATCGATCACCGCGCAGCGGCCCTCGCGCACCGCCTGCAGCGAGCGCTGCAGGGCGGGCGCGAGCTGCGCCGGCTCGCGCACGATCTCCGCGTGGGCGCCGCCGGCCGCTGCGGCAATGCCGGAGTAGTCCGGCGGCGGCTCGAAGCGAATGTCCAGCTCCTCGGCGCGGCTGCCGAAACCGTCCGGGTGCACCCCCAGCATTGAGAATTTCGGGGCGCGCCAGCCCTGGTTGTTGAAAACCACCTGCAGGAAGGGTGTGTGGTAGCGGCGCGCGATCCAGTGCACCGTGGAGGGGATGGAGAACATGTAGGTGCCATCCCCGGTGAAGGCGCACACCAGCGCATCCGGGCGCGCCAGCTTCGCGCCGATCGCCGCCCCGCCGTTCCATCCCAGCGAGCCGCCGCCGCTGACGAAATAGGTTCCCGGCTTGCGCCGGCCGGCGTGGTTGGTCACGACATGGAAGTTGGTGACCGCCTCGCTGATCACCAGCGCGTCCTCACCGATGGCCTCGCGTACCTGGGCCGTGACGTACTCCGCCGTCAGCACCTTGCCGGGAGCCTCGAGCTTTGCCAGCTGCGCCCGCAGCGCTTCGTGCCGGCGGGCCAGTTGCGCGGCGCGGGCCCGCACCGCGGCCTCGTCCACCGTGAGGCTCTCGAGCGCGGCATTGATCTGACGCAGCGCCGTGGCGGCGTCGGCCCGCCAGGCGCGGCTCGCGCGCACGTACCACAGCGGCATCTGCTGCTTCAGGGGGTCCACGTCGATGTGCAGGATCTGCGCGTTCTCGGCGGGCCGGTTGATGAGCGGGATCCAGGGCACGTCGCTGTCCAGGATGAGGATGGTGTCCGCCTCGGCGAGCGCCGGATTCTGCTGCTTCTCGTTCCACTGGTAGCCCTGGTGCAGCGGGTCATCGACCGGGAAGTTGACCGAATTGGGCACCGACTCCAGGACGCCCATTCCGAGCCTGTGGCACAGCTGGGTCAGCTCCGGCACTGCGGCGGGGTTGCGGCCGACGTAGCTGGTCACGACCAGCGGCTGGCGCGCCGCGACGAGGGCGCCCGCGATCTGCAGTGCATCCTCCGGGGCCAGTCCGCCGCCGCCGAGCCGGGGCCACAGCCGCACATCCTCGCGGCGCGGCTCGACTTCCTGTTCGAGGATTTCGCGCGCGGCGACCAGGTAGACCGGGCCCTTCGGTTCGCTGCCCGCGACCTGCAGGGCGCGATGCACGATCTGGGCGGCATTGGCACCGACCCGGATCTCGTTGTCATAACGCATGTAGCCGCGAACCAGTCCGCGCTGGTCGAAGACGTCCTGGATCCAGTGGATGAACTCGTTGCGGCTGCCCGGGGCCTCACCTTCCTGGGTGGCGGGCGAGGTTCCGGCCATGATCAGCACCGGCACCCGGCCCTTGGCCGCGTTGTGGACCGCGCCCGCCAGCGCCTGGGTGCCGCACTCCACGTGCACCAGCACGGCCTGCGCCTGGCCGCTTACGGCAGCGTGGCCGTGCGCGCAGCTGAGCGCGACCATTTCGTTCGGGCAGGTGATCACCTGGGGATACGGGATTTCCCCCCCCTTGGCCGACGCCCGCGCAGTGGCATAGGCCTCCATGATGCCGCTGTGGTCACTGCCGAGGTTCACGAACAGGTACTGGACGCCCGCTTCGCGCAGGGCCGATAACATGGCTGAGCTGGTGGTATACATGACGCCATTTTAACGGCATGCCGCCGCCGAAGCATGGATTAAGATTCGTACCTTCAAGGATTCGAGGTAGTGCCATGGGAGATTTGCTGAAGGGCCGGGTCGCGATCGTGACCGGCGGCGGTCGCGGTTTCGGGCGGGCCATCGCGATGCGTTATGCGGGCGAAGGCGCCGCGGTTGCGGTGACCTCGCGCTCGCTCCCGGAGCTGGAAGCCACGGTCGAGGACATCGGCCGGATCGGGGGCCGCGCCATCGCCGTGGCCGGCGACGTGACCATTCCGCAGGACGTCGACCGGGTGGTGTCACGGGCGGAACAGGAGCTCGGGCCAGTGAGCGTCCTGGTCAGCAACGCCGGCGTTCCGGGCCCCTTCGGCCCGATCTGGGAAGTGGACCCCGAGCAGTGGGTCAAGGCCCAGTACGTGCACATCCGGGCGCCGTTCTACTACATGCAGCGGGTGATGCCGGGCATGATCGGGCGGCGCGGCGGCTGCGTCATCCTGGTGTCCGCCATCGCCAGCCGCATCGTCGCCCCGTACCTGAGCGCCTATTGCGTCGGCAAGATCGCGCAGACGCGGCTTGCGGCGCTGGCGGCGGCCGAAAGCCGCGAGTTCGGCGTGGACGTGTTCGCCATCGATCCCGGATTCGTGTTCACCGGCATGGCCGAGGACACCGCCAATCATCCCGACGCACAGCGCTGGCTGCCGGGCATGGTGGACCGGCTACGCTCGGTGCGCGAGTCCCCGCACCGCAACGCCGACCTGGTCCGCTGCGCGCAGCGCTGCCTGGATCTCGCCAGCGGCCGCTACAGCGCCCTGTCGGGCCGCTATCTGGAACTGGGAGACGATCTGGATGCCGCCGTGCGCGATGCCGCCACCGCGGCCGCGGCCAAACCCGCCGGTCATTAGGAGCAGTGCTCATGCGCATGCGTAAATTCGGCAATACGGGCCTGGTGGTGTCGGAACTGTGCCTGGGGGCCATGACCTTCGGCGGCAGTGAGGGCATCTGGGCGCAGATCGCCAGCCTCGGTCAGGCGAAGGCCGACGAACTGGTGAAGACCGCCTTCGACGCCGGCGTGAATTTCTTCGACACCGCCAACGTCTACTCCGGCGGCCGCTCGGAGGAGATCCTGGGCCAGTCGCTGCGCAACCTGAAGCTGCCCCGTGACCAGTACGTGCTCGCCACCAAGGTGCTCGGCCGGGCCGGCCCCGGCGTCAACCAGCTGGGCCTGTCCCGCTACCACATCATGGCGGCGCTGGATGCGAGCCTGAAGCGCCTGCAGCTGGATCACGTGGACCTCTACCAGATCCACGGCACCGATCCTCTGACCCCCATCGAGGAGACCCTCGATGCGCTGACCGACTGCGTGCGGGCCGGCAAGGTCCGCTACCTGGGCGTCAGCAATCACGCCGCCTGGCACATCGCCAAGGCCCTGGGCATCAGCGAACGCAAGGGCCTGGCGCGGTTCGAGAGCATCCAGGCGTACTACTCGCTCGCGGGTCGCGAGCTCGAACGCGAAATCGTCCCGCTCGCCAGCGACCAGCATCTGGCCATCCTGCCCTGGAGCCCGCTCGCGGGCGGCTTTCTGTCGGGCAAGTTCACGCGCGATGCGCACGGCCCCGAAGGGGCGCGCCGCACGACCTTCGATTTTCCGCCGGTGGATCGCGAGAAGGCCTTCCGCATCATCGATGTGATGCGCCCCATCGCCGAGCGCCACCAGGCTACCGTGGCCCGGGTGGCGCTCGCCTGGCTGCTGCACCAGGGCGCCGTCACTTCGGTGATCATCGGTGCGCGCACGCGCGAACAGCTGCTGGACAACCTGGGGGCCACCGAGGTACGCCTCACGGCCGAGGATTTGAACGCGCTGCACGAGGTGTCGGCCCTGGCGCGCGAATATCCGGGCTGGATGCTCGAGCGCATGGGCGGCGAACGGCTCGCCAGCGTGCGCTAGCCTAGGCCTTGGAGGGATAGCCGCGCCCGGCGTAATCGAAGCCGCCGAGTTCCAGTCTCGCAAGCTGCGGGTCCTGCGGGGACGCGTAGTAGGCGCGGATTTCCTCGATCAGCCCGCGCTCGCTGAACACGTACCATTCGTCGCCGCGCAGGATGATGCCCTGAGCGCGCTTGAAATGCGTCCATTCGATCACCGCGCGGCGCGTCGGCGGATCGCACAGCACCTGATCCACGGTCCAGTGCGATCCCAGGTTCTTCACCGCTGCCGCCCACTTCTCGGCGATCTTCGCCGCGCCGCGGAACGGGCCTTCGTAGGTCCCCGGCGGAAAGTAATGGACCGCGCCGGATTCGAAATGGGCGGCGATGCGCGCGGCATCCCCGCTATTGCAGTCGGCGAAATACTCCCGGATCCGCGCTTCCATGGTGTGCGCGTCCATCAGTAGGCCTTGACCATGCCGCCATCCACGAGCAGCGTCTGGCCGGTGATGTAGGTATTCACGGGCGAACCGAGGAAGACCGCGATCTTCGCGAACTCCTCCGGCGTCCCGTAACGGCCCAGCGGAATGTTCCGGATGTGCTCCTTGCGCACCTGTTCGATGCTGGCGCCGGCCTTCCCGGCGCGAAGCGAATCGAGCTGATCGATGCGCGCCGTATGGATACGGCCCGGGCCGATCAGATTGACGAGGATCCGGTCGGCGGCCAGTTCGCTCGCAAGACTCTTGGTGAGGCCCAGGACGCCGGTGCGGAACGTGTTCGACAGGATGAGGTCGTTCACGGGGCTCTTCACGGACGTTGATGCCAGGGTGACGATCCGCCCGCCATTCCCCTGGCGCAGATGCGGCAGCGCGGCCCGCACGCTGCGCACGCAGCTGAGCAGGTTCTGTTCATACGCCTTCTGCCAGGCCGCATCGTCGAACTGCTCGAACGAACCGGCCGGCGGACCGCCGCTGTTGAAGACCAGGGTGTACAGGCCGCCGAAGGCCGATACCGTGGCCTTGACCAGTTCCTCGATGTCCGGCGCCCGGGAAAGGTCCGCGACCGTCCAGCGCGGTTCGCGGCCGGTGGCGGCGCGGATATCCCCGGCCGCCTGCGCAAGCTCGGCGGGACGGCGACCGCAGAGCATGACCTGCGCACCCTCGCGCGCGAATTCCAGTGCCGTCGCCTTGCCGAGTCCGGCGCTGGAGGCACATACCAGCACGGGTCTGTCGGTCAGTTCGAGGTTCAATGCTCACTCCCGCAGCTTCTCACCCAGGGCCACGCCGGTGACCTTCGCCGAGGCGGAGGGAGGCCATCCGGCCTCCTGACCGATCGCAGCGCTGCCTTCGGCGATGGTGTTCTCGAGGCGGCCGAGTCCCTCGACCTCCACCGCGACCGCATCGCCCGGATTGACGGGCCGTGAATTGGCGGGTGTTCCCGAAAGAATCACGTCACCGGGCACCAGCGTCATCATGCGCGCCAGGTCCGTCACCAGGTAGGCCATGTTCCAGATCATTCCATCGAGGCTCGATTCCTGGACGATGCGCCCGTTCACGTAGGTGCGCAGCATCTGCGAGGCCGGTTGCCAGCCCCGCACCAGTCCCGGTCCCATCAGTCCCAGGGTATCGGCCCCCTTGACGCGGATCATGGCGCCACGGTCGGCATCGCGGAAGTCGTGCAGCGCATAGTCGTTCGCGAGCATGTAGCCGCCGATGTAGTCGTGGGCCTCGGCGAGGCGGATGTCGCGCGCCGTGCGCCCGATGACGATGGCGACCTCACCCTCGTAGTTGAGGAACCTGCAGCCCCGCGGACGGATCACGACACCGCCATGCCCGAGGAGGCAGGAAGGCGGCTTCATGAAGTAGTTGGGCGCCGGCGGGCACAGCGCCTGCAACTCCTCGAGGCGGTTGCGGTAGTTGAGGTGGGTGCAGATGATTTTCGAAGGCGCCACCGGTGGCAGGTGCGCGACCTGCGCCGGATCGATCCGGCGTCCGTCCGGTGCGATCAGCTGCGGCCCCTCGCGGCGCACCTCGACGATGGCGCCATCGAGCAGCACCCGCCGCGTCTCGGACACGGCCTCAGGATGAGCCATTGCCGAGGTCCCGCATCATCGGCGCGGCGACGCTGCTCTTGGCCGACACCGGTGGGGTCGGCAGCCACGACTCGCCCCGTTTCAGGACGAACCGGTACTCCATGCTGTACCAGGGACCCTTGACGGCGGGATCCGGCGCCGGCTCGTTCTCGTGCAGCACGTAATGTCCCACGCAGTTGGTGATCACGCCGAACTGGGTATCGGTCTCGAGGATCTCATCGTCATCACCGTACACCTGCGAGGGAATGGTCTTGAAGCCTTCCTTGTAGATGAGTGCGTGCAGGTGCGCGGGCCGATAGGGATGGCGCTTCTGGACCTTGATCAGCGCCTCGGTCGGCCCTCCTGCCGGGACGGGATAGCCGGCCGGCTTGATCGTCTGATAGCGGAAGGTGCCGGTGTCATCGGTGCGCAGGTGACCGCGCAGATTCCACTGGGCCTGGGTGGGATCCTGATTCTCGTACAGGCCTTCGGTCGAGGCATGCCAGACATCGACATCCGCGCCGGCGATCGGGTTGCCTTCGGTGTCCCTGACGTGACCGGTGAAGAACAGCGGCACTCCCGGCGTCGGTGAGCGCACGATCGAAGCACCGTTTGCCACATCCGGCGCGCCCTTGCGCCAGAACGGCCCGAGCAGATTCGCCGTGGTGCCCTCGTTGTTCATCATGCATACGAGCGTCGACAGGCCGAGCGAGCCGGCGATCAACCGGGTTTCGTTGTGGCTGGGACTGGTGAGCTGGCCCAGCTGCGTCACGAGGTTGATGGCCTGATCGAACTCGCGCTCGGTGAGGCGCACCTCCCGCGCAAAGGCATGCAGGTGCCGGATCAGGGCGGTGATCAGTTCCTGGGTCCGGGGGTTCTCGATGCGCCCGGTCTCGCTCAGCACCGCTTCGGTCACCTGGTCTTCCCGGTCGATGATCATGACTGCATCTCTCTCGCTAAGGGGACGGCGCGCGCAGGGCGCCCGCCGGAATCGAGGCCGCCAAGTCCAGCCGCGCGGACTCGAAGTCGGTGCGCACGGACTCACCGTCGTTGCCGAACTCCAGCAGCTGCTGAAGGGCCAGGTCCAGGGCCGGCCAGGGCTGGGCCTTGCTGGCCGGGTTGCCGGTTGCGGCAAAGCGTGCCCAGCGCTCCTGGACCGCCGCGACGATCGGGGACGGATCATCCGCGGCGCCGGCCGCGCCCGGCATCAGGTTCATGTGGCCGAACAGCGCATAGACCTCGTCGACGTGGGATGCGCCGGGGACGTGCCCGCGCTGCGCGGGCCGCACGTAGGAGTAGTAGTACAGGTAGGTGGGCGCCTTGCGCACCGCCGCCGCGCGCGCCGCGGTGCGCGTCGGCGCCGTGAGCATCATGTCGGTGGCGAGCTCGTTCTCGACGAGCTCGGTGCGGTGCGTACCGTAACCGTCGAATTGCGCGGTCACCTGGGGCCAGACGCTGGCCAGGCGCTGCGACAACCCCTTGCCCGCGTCCGCGAAGAATCCCACCTCGTAGCTGTTCGAACCGATGAGCAGCGGCACCGGGGCGATATGTCCTTCGTCGAAGGCCGTGGGCACATCTTCGGTGATCACCGTGCCATCGACGATCGGACCCGGATTGCCGGTCATCGCCCCCCCAGCGCCCAGCACCTGCTGCGCCGGCAGGCGACGCAGTGCCGCGGCGTCGGCCGCCGGGGCGTCCCAGGTCGCGGCCGCCGCCGACCCCGCCTGTTCGGCCTGGGCCAGAGTGGTCGTCGGCGTGCTGAATACGCCGGACTCGATGACGGCCCGCGCGAACAGTCCCTGCGACAGGGGCGACGTCATCAGGCCATAGACCGCCGCGCCCCCGGCGGACTGGCCGGCCAGCGTGATCCGGCGGGGATCGCCCGAGAAGCTCCCGATGTTGGCCTTGACCCATTTGAGCGCGGCAAGCACGTCGAGGAGCCCGTAGTTGCCCAGGGGACCGTCCGGACTTTCCCGCGTCAGCGCCGGATGGGCGAAGAACCCGAAACGGCCGAGCCGGTAATTCAGCGTGACCACGATGAGTCCCTGCCGCGCGAGGCTTGTCCCGTCATAGAGGGGCTGGCTCCCCGAGCCGACCCTGAACGCGCCCCCATGCACCCATACCAGCACGGGCACACGGCGGTGGCGGGGTTTCGCGGGCACCCAGATGTTGAGGAACAGGCAGTCCTCGCTCATGGCGACCGCCGGGCCACGCCGTCCCTGCATGCACTCGGCACCGGCCTGCTGCGCATCGCGGACCCCGCTCCACGGCGGCAGCGGCTGTGGCGCACGCCAGCGCAGGTCCCCCACCGGCGCCTTCGCGTACGGCACGCCGAGAAAGCTGCGCATTCCCTCCTGCTCGCTGCCGCGCAGCAGCCCGGCAGGTGTCTTGACGGTCACCGCATCGGCATGCGCCGGCGAGCCTGCCCATACCGTGCCCAGCAACGCCGGCAGCAGCAGGATGCGCAGCTGCCGGGCCGCCGGTCTCATTGGGCGGCCTTCCGTTCGGCCACGCTTTCGTTCACGCGGTGGGTGACATAGGCGCGGATGAGCTCGATCGACTTCGGATCCAGGAGACTGCCGAATGCCACCATGCCCTTGGGCTCGAGGATGCCGTCATGGACGATCTTCTGGAACAGGTCATCGTCACGCAGTGCCGCTGCATAGCGCAGATCCGGCAGCACCCCGCCGCTTACGGCGGTGTCACCGTGACAGGTGCCGCAGTAGGTGTGGTACAGGAGTTTTCCCTGCGCGATCTGCGGCGCATCGCCCAGCTCCGGCAGGGGCGTGAGCACCGCGGTGGAAGGCGGTGGCGGTGGCGGAATGGTGTCCGTGCCGGTGAGTGAGAACACGATCAGTCGCGGCACATTGCCCCGATCGATCTGCGACTTCAGCGCCAGTTCACCGGCGGACAGCGGGAAGGCGCCGCCCCACCCGGTTTCCACCGCGATGTACTGCTTGCCGGCCACGGCATAGCTCACCGGTGGCGCCACGATGCCGGTGCCGGTGGCGATGCTCCACAGCAGTTTGCCGTCGGTGTCGTGGTAGGCGTTGAACCTGCCCATGGCATCGCCTTCGTAGACGACGTGTCCGGCCGTCGTCAGGACCCCGCCGTTCCAGGGATGGCCCACCTCCACGCGCCACGCTTCCTTCTGCGTCACCGGGTCCCAGGCGGCGAGGTGACCCTTGAGACCCTTGATGGCCGCGGCCTTGATCACCGGGTCCTGCGGAAGACTCCCGGCATTGAGGTCCACGCCGACGTTGAAGGTGAGCGGCGTCGGGTGATAGCTCGTCTGGCCGATGTACGGGAAGCCGATCTCGATCACCGGCAGGTACACCAGCCCGGTCTGCGGGCTGAAGGACATGGGCATCCAGTTGTGCGCACCCCCGGGCCCGGGGGCGCCCACCCACGGCTTGCCCGTCAGGTCGTACTTCGCCTGCGGATTGACCCGCGGCCGGCCCGTGGCCTGGTCGACGCCCTGCGCCCAGGTGAGCGTATCGACGTACTGGTGGATGCTGATCGGCTTGCCGGTCTGCCGGTCCAGCACGTAGAAATAGCCATTCTTCGGCGCCTGCATGATCACGTGGCGCATCCGGCCCTCGATGGTCAGATCCGCCAGTACCAGCGACTGCGTGGCGCTGTAGTCCCACATCTCCCCCGGGGAGTTCTGGAAATGCCAGACGTACTCGCCGGTATCGGGCCGCACGGCGATGATCGAGCTGATGAACAGATCGTCGCTGTTGCCCGGGGAGCGGAACTTCTTGTTCCAGGGCCCGCCGTTGTCGGTGCCGAAGTACAGCAGGTCGAGCTGCGGATCGTAGGCCATCGAATCCCACACCGTGCCACCGCCGCCGTACTTCCACCACTGCCCGCGCCAGGTCCTGCTCGCGACCTTGTCCAGGATGTCGTCGGAAGCCGCGTTGTCCCTGGCACCGGGCCTGCCGGGGACGGTGTAGAAGCGCCAGACGAGCTTGCCCGTATCCGCGTCGTACGCCGACACGAACCCGCGACCGCTCTCCTCGCCGCCGCCGTTGCCGATGATCACCTTGCCCTTGATGATGCGCGGGGCGCCGGTGATGGTCTGGCGCGAGCCCGCCGGAATGGTGCTGACATCCCATACGGGCTTCCCCGAGACGGCATCGAGGGCCACCAGCCGGCCGTCCAGCGTGCCCAGGTACAGCCGGCCCTGCCAGGCCGCAAGGCCGCGGTTCACGACATCGCAGCAGGCGTTGATGCCGGTGTGCCCGGGCACCTGCGGGTCATAACTCCATTTGAGCGCACCGGTTGCGGCATCGAACGCGAACACGCGGCTCCAGGCCGCGGTCACGTACATCGTCCCGTCGATGATGAGCGGGGTCGACTCCTGCGCCCGCGCATCGACCGGCAGGTCGTAATGCCAGGCGGGCTTCAGTCCCGCGACGTTGGTCGCATCGATCTGCGTCAGCGGACTGAACCGCTGTTCGTCGTAGGTGCGTCCGTAGGTGAGCCAGTCGTCGCCATCGGAACTGGCCGCCAGCAGCCGCGCGGCATCCACCGGCATGGGCTTCGCGGCCGCCACCGGCGCCGGGGGCGCCTGCACTGAAGTTCCGGCATCGTGCCGGCTGCACCCCGCGGCCAGCAGCAGGCAGGCCCAGGCAAAGGCGCTTCGGCGCATGATGACTCCCCTCTTCTTCGCGAACGAAATCCTAAAGCGCGATGCAGACCGACTTGATCTCGGTGTAGTGCTCGAACACGGCATGCCCGTGTTCGCGGCCGAACCCCGACTGCTTGTAGCCGCCGAAGGGCATCGCCGGATCCACGAAATTGTGGCAGTTGACCCACACCGTCCCGGCGCGCACCTTGGGCACCAGGCGGTGCACCGCGCTGATGTCGCGGCCCCAGATGCTCGCTCCCAGACCGTACGGGGAATCGTTGGCCATGGCCGCCAGCTCCTCCAGGTCATCGAAGCGCTGCGCCACGAGGACCGGCCCGAAGATCTCCTCGCGGACGATCGACATGTCCTGGCGGACATTCGCGATCACCGTGGGTTTGACGTAGTAGCCCTGTCCCCCCGGGGCTTCCCCGCCGGTCATGACCTTCGCACCACCCTTGCGGCCGGCATCGATGTAACCCAGGACCCGCTCCTGCTGTTCCTTGGACACCAGCGGTCCCATTTCGGTGTGCGGGTCCAGCCCCGGTCCCAGCCGGATGCGGGCCGCGGCCTGGCTCACGCCCTCCACCACCTGATCGAAGACCTTGCTGTGCGCATACAGCCGCGAGCCGGCCGCGCACACCTGCCCCGCATTGAAGAAGATGGCATTGGCGGCGCCGCCGATGACGGATTCGACGTTGGCATCCGGCAGCACGATCACGGGTGATTTGCCACCCAGTTCCAGCGACACCCGCTTGAGGGTGTCGGTGGCGGACTTGTTGATGAGCTTGCCCACCGGGGTGGATCCGGTGAAGGCGATCTTGTCGATGCCGGGATGCGAGACCAGCGCGGCGCCGGTGGTTTCGCCGTTGCCCGTGAGGATGTTCACCACACCGGCCGGGAAGCCCGCCTCGGTGATCAGCTCGCCCAGCCGCAGCGCCGACATCGGCGTCTGCTCGGCGGGCTTGAGCACGCAGGTGCAGCCGCAGGCCAGCGCCGGTCCGAGTTTCCAGGCCGCCATCGCGAGCGGGAAATTCCAGGGGATGATCTGCGCCACGACGCCGACCGGCTCACGCAGGGTGTAGGTGTGGAACTTCGAGCCCGGGCCCGCCGAAATCGAAGTATTGAAGGTCGCGCCCTCGAGCTTCGTGGCCCAGCCCGCCATGTAGCGGAAATAGTCGCGCGAATTGGGCACATCGACCACGCTGGCGATGAACCGGGTCTTGCCGTTGTCGAGGCTTTCCAGTTCGGCAAGCTCCGCGGCATGCTTCTCGATGAGGTCCGAGAGCTTCCACAGCAGGGCCTCGCGCTGCACGGGCAGCATGTCATGCCAAGGGCCCTTCTCGAAGGCCGCACGGGCGGCCGCCACGGCGCGATCGACATCGGCCTCGTTGGCATCGGCGACGACGGCAATCTGGCGTCCGGTCGCAGGATCCACGACCGCAATGCGACCGCTCGAGCGCGGCTCGACCCACTCCCCGCCGATCAGCAGCCGGGGGGAGCGTTGCAGGAAACGGGCGACGGTTGCGGAGGGCTCCGGCTGCTGGGCGATATCGATGGCGGCGTTCACGGCGGGTTCTCCTTGACGGCTTGTCATCTCAAGTCTACCCCGCGGCGGTCCTTTACGGCAGCGGCCCCCGCGGTGTAAAAACCTCGCACTTCGTCGCAACCGCGCCGCACACACGGGATTCCCACGCCGATGAACACCAAGGTCGACCTGCTCGCCTCCTATTGGACACTGGCCGTCGGCGCCGTCCCGCACACCGGTCCCGAACACAGCTCGGTGGATTTTCGCGTCCGGGTGGAGCAGGCCGCCAAGGCGGGCTTCAGCGGCATCGGAATCTGGCATGCGGACCTGTCGTACAGCCTGCGCCGCTACTCCCTCGAGGACATGAAGAAGATCCTGACCGACAATGGCATCCGCCATGTCGAGCTGGAGTTCCTGACGGGCTGGTTCAATGACGGCGCGGAAAAGGCGGCCTCGGATGAAACCAAGAAGCTGCTGTTCGAGGCGGCCGCCGGCCTCGGGGCACGCGCCATCAAGGTGGGCGACTTCAGCAACCAGCAGTGTCCGATGCCCAAGCTCATCGAGCGTTTCGCGGGCCTGTGCCGGGAGGCCGAGAACTACGGGACCCGGGTCGCCTTTGAAATGATGCCCTTCAGCGTCATCAGTTCTCTGGAGCGTGCGCTGGAACTCGCCCGCGGCGCCGATGCGCCCAACGGCGGCATCTTCTTCGACCTGTGGCACATGGTGAAGCTCGACATCCCCTACGACAGCGTGGCGGCCTTCCCGGCCAAATACCGCATCGGCATGGAGATCAATGACGGCTTCTCGCGCGAACATTCGATGCCCGACATGGTCGAGGAGACCACCGGCCACCGTCAGCTGTGCGGCGACGGCGAGTTCGACATCAAATCGTTCGTCGCCAGGATCCGGGCCGCCGGCTGGACCGGACCGTGGGGCATCGAGGTGTTGAACAAGCAGCTGCGCCAGGAGGACATCCACACCCTCGCGCCCAAGGTCTACCGCACCACCATCGCCCAGTTTTCCTGATGTAGAAATGAAAGCGCCCTCCTAGGAGGGCGCCTTCAGCTCACCGGTCCGGAAGAACCTCAGAAGCTCTTCTTGAACTGGACTTCGATCGAGCGCGGCGCGACCGGCAGACCATACACCTGGCCCTGCGTCGCGGACAGATCGAACACCGAGGTGTACCAGAGCCGGTTCGTGAGGTTCGTCCCCAGTACCGCCAGTTCCCAGTTGCCCGTCGCCGGCTTGTAGGTCAGGCGCCCGTTCAGCTCCTGGTGACCGTTGACGTAGCTCTGGGCATCGTTGTTGGCATTGGTGTAGAAGCCGCTCGCGAACGTGAAATCCAGGCGTGGCGTCAGCGTGGCGCTCGCCCACACCGGGATCTCGTACTGGGCACCGAGGCTCCACTTCAGCGGCTCGAAGTCCTGACCCTGGGCGTCGAGCGGGATGCCCGCCGCGGCGACCACGGTGGTGTATTCGAAGTGCTGCTTGCTCAGGGACGCATCGGCCTCGAAGCCGCCCAGGTGGTAGGTGGCCTCGAGCTCCGCGCCGTAGATGTTGGCATCGCCGCCGTTGGTCGGGGCCGCGCACGGCTCGGCCGCGTTGCCGCCCGAGAACTCGGGGCAGGACAGCAGCGTGACCTGGATGTCCTTGTACTTCTCGTAGAACGCCGAGATGTTGACCCGCAGGCTGCGATCCAGGAAGTCGGTCTTGGCACCGAGTTCGTAGGAGGTCAGGTCCTCGGGGGCGAACTTCTCGACCTGCGAGGGCTCGAAGGGCCGCGGGTTGACGCCACCGCCCTTGAAGCCGGTGGAGACGCTGGCATAGGTCATGATCTGATCGTTCCAGCGATAGTCCAGGTTCGCGCGCCAGTCGACCTTCGAACCTTCGTAGGTCGCGCTGGTGCCGGAGAAGCCCGGCGCGAAGAAGATGCTGTCGACACCGAGAACGTCCTGCAGCGCCGGCGGGTTCTCGCGGACGTAGGTGTACTCCTTGTCCTGGTGCGTGTAGCGGACGCCGGCGTTGAAGTCCAGGCCGTCGGTGATGTGCCAGGTGCCGTTGGCGAAGCCGGCATACACCTTCTCGTGCACCGGGTCGTCCTGGATGAATTCGAACGGCGTCGCCGGAATCACGTAGTCGAGGATCTGGTGCGACTCGTAGGTGGTGACCTGGTCGAGGAAGAAACCGCCCACCGAGTAGTCGAGCACCTTGGCGTCGTTGCCGATGAGGCGCACCTCCTGGGTGAGGGTGTGGTTGCGCATGTTCGACTCACCCAGCGAGCTGCCGATCGGCGAGGCGTCGTCGTCGTTGGTCCAGGTGCTGTTGAGCTCGCGGAAGGCCGTGATCGACTTCAGCGCGAGGCCGTCGGCCACCTTCCAGTCCATGGTCAGGTTCGAACCCCAGACCTTCGATTGGGTGTCGGTGCCGTAGCATTCGTTGTTGCCGGCAAGGCCGACCGCGCAGAAGTTGGCGTAGCTGACGTACGGATTGGCCGGCACGAAGGCGTCGCTGTAGGGGACGTTCACGCCGCGCGTATTGGTCGGCGCGCTGATTCCCGCGGCGACGATCGCGCCCGGCGCGGCGGCATTCACGCCCAGGAGCGTGACGGCCGCGGTCTGGGAGTTGTCGACCGTGCCATCGGCGGTCAGGTTGACTTCGAAGTTGTCCGAGGCCAGCCAGCGCAGGGCCACGCGGCCGCCGCTGTAGTCGGTACCGCCTTCGTGGCCGGAGATGCAGTTGTTCTCGGGACCGGAGCCGGCGGCGATGCCGGAGGCCGGGAAGGCGCAGCCGTAGTCGACGCGGGTCACGTAGCCGTCCTGCTGCTTGGACACCACCGACACGCGCATGAACAGGCTGTCCTTGATGAGCGCCACGTCGGCCATGCCGCGCAGGTCCACGAGGCTTCGGGAACCGTAGCCACCCGTCACGGAGCCGGTGTCACTGCCGGTGGGCTTCTGCGAGTACAGCTTGATCGAGCCGCCCTCGGAGTTCATGCCTGACAGCGTGCCCTGGGGGCCGCGCAGGATTTCGACGCGGTCCAGGTCCACCAGGGCGAAGTCCGAACCGGTGAGGTTGGAGTAGTACACATCGTCGATGTAGAGGCCGACGCCCGGCGACATGGCCGGATCGAAGTCACCCTGGCCGATGCCGCGGATGGTCGCGGTCATGCCGGGCCCGAAGGCGCCGCCGGTCTGCAGCAAGGTCACGCCGGGCGCCTGCCCGGTGACATCGGCCAGCGAAGTCTCGTTGCGTTGATCCAACGTCGCGGCGTTCACGGCCGTGATGGCGATCGGGGTGTCCTGCAGGTTCTGCCTGCGGAACTGGGCGGTGACGATGACTTCTTGCAGGGCCTGGTCGCCGTTGGACTGGTCGGAGGCTTGAGGCGCCGTGGCAGGGGTGGTATTGGGATCAGCCGCCATGGCCTGGCCCGCGATGACGGACGATGCAAGCGAAGCGAGCATCCAGGGCCGCAGGATGCGACTCACTGTCTGCTTGACGGAACCACTCATGAAGACCCCCTAGCGTTCATTCCGCGGACAAAGACAATTGCGGCCGAATGATAGGGGACGCACTGCAGCGTTGTTTGTCTGATGACGACCACATACTTGTCTCAAAGCGACATCTGTTGTGTTGCTTATAGGAAACAATCCGTTACAGCACCGCCCGACTGCGAGGTCGGTAGGTTATCGCCGCGCAAATCGGGAGACATCCGCGATGGCCGGCACGGAAGGGAGGCATCGCTCTTGCATGCTGCTACGCCACAGGCAACGTATTCCTGCAGCAACAGTGACCGTGTAGCAGGTCGGTAGCGATGAGGCTTGCCTCACCACCCGCTAACCACACAGACGAGCGGTTGCGCGACGGACGGTCCGACGTAAGCTCTGGAGTCGCCTGCCGGCACTCAGACGAGCCCGCTGGGCATGAGGCTTCGGCCACGCCGCTATGCGCGGGATGCCGCTCCCCACTCGATGGGTCAGCCGATGCACGCTGTTGGGG
>DATJTJ010000189.1:0-16420 GCA_035503515.1 Steroidobacteraceae bacterium | reverse complement strand
ATATCAGATGTTGATCAGTTCGCCCGTGCTGTCGCCGATCGTGGGCATCGGAATGCCACCTTTATCGAGCAGGCTCAGCAGCAGGTTCGCCATCGGTGTGTGGTCGGGATAAACGAGGTGCCGGCCGCCTTGCAGCTTGCCGCACGCCCCGCCCGCCACCACGTTCGGCAACGGGAAATGATTATGCAGGTTGCTGTTGCTCATGTTGCTGCCGAACAGGATGATCGAATTGTCCAGCATGTTGCCTTCGCCGTCCGGCAGCTCCGAGAGCCGCTTGATGAACTTGGCGAACATCGAGGTATTGAAGGCCTGGACCTTCGCCAGGCGGGCCATCTTGGCCGCATCGTTCTGGTGATGCGACAGCGGGTGGAAGGCGTCGTTGACGCCGGTGAAGGTGTAGGGCTGGTTGCTGACTTCCGCCGCCACCATCATGCTCGCAACGCGCGTCAGATTGGCCTGGTACGCCAGGGCGATGAGGTCATACATGAGGTGCATGTGCTCATCGAAGGCCGCCGGAATGCCGGCCGGTGCATCCGGTATCTGCATCTGCCCCAGGTCCTGGTGCTCCATCTTCTGCAGCCGGCGCTCGATTTCCTGGACCTGATCCAGGTAGTCCGACAGCAGCGCCTTGTCCCGGGCACCCAGCGTGCGGGACAAGTCCCCGGCATCGGCGCGCACCAGATCGATGATGCTGGCGTTCTCGCGCAGCAGTGACGCGCGCTCCTGCGCCGTGTCGCCCTGGCCGAACATCTGCTGGAACACCTTGCGCGGGTTGTGCTCCATTGGCAGCGGTGTCGAGGGCGAACTGAAGGCGATGGTCTTGCCGTAGCTGCAGCCGTAGTTGCGATCGCAGGAGCCCTCCCCGCCCCGCTCCTCGGTGGCGACCTCGAGCGATGGCATCGAGGTATCCTGGCCGATCTTCTGCGCCGCGATCTGGTCGATCGTGATGCCGCCATAGGGGTCGTGACTGATGCGCGGCGGCACGCACGAAAGCCAGGTGCCGGGCGTGATGGCATGGACCGGCGCGGCGATGGCCGACTTGTTCTCCAGGCCCGTGACGATGGTCGTGTACTTCTGGAAGGGCTTCAGCGAGGCGATGATCTGCGGGAATTCGAAATCCGCGCCCTCGGTCTTCGGCGTCCAGTGCTCCATGACCGCGCCATGCGGGAAGTATACGAAGCCCAGACGCGGCTTGGCAGCGGCGGCGGTGTTGGCGAGGGCCGTCGCCGCGGGGATCATCGCATCCAGCAGCGGCAGACCGACGCTCGCTCCCAGTCCACGCAGGACGGTGCGGCGGCTCAGGTACTTCTTGGTGATGAACATGATCGGCCCCTATCTGAGGTTTGCGGCGACATGCGTGTTCGACGCAGGCGTCTCGCCGGGGGGGTGCAACGGGATCTCGTCCTCGCGGAACGCGGGGCTGTTGACGATGGCCAGCACGATCGCCGAGAAACGGTAGTTGTCCTTCGCGCTCTGGCGGGTGATGGCGCGCACCGTGGGCATGTCCTGGTAATCCAGGCCCCGTCCGAGTCCGTAGGACATGAGGTTTTCGGTGAAGGTCTCCACGAACTGCGCGGGGTGATTCACCATGTGATTGCGCAGGTCGTTGATGCCGTGGACCACCGTGCCGTCGGCAAGCTTGCCTTCGGAATCGATGGGCGTACCGGCGTCGATATCCTTGTCGCGCCATTGTCCGAGTGCGTTGAAGTTCTCCATCGCAAGTCCGATGGGGTCGATGATGCCGTGGCAGGCATTGCAGGAGGGCTGGGCACGGTGGGCCTCCATGCGCGCCCGCACGGTCAGCTGCTCCCCGCCCTCCTGGCTTTCCGCAAACGCCGGCACGCCGGGCGGAGGTGCCTGCGGCGGTGTCCCCAGGAACTTGTCCAGCACATAGGCGCCGCGCAGCACGATCGATGTCCGGTTCGCATACGAGGTGGTCATCAGGACCGCGCCCTTGCCCAGCAGGCCCCGCCGGTAGTCCGGTACCGTCACTTCGCGGAACTCCCCGCCGCGGACGTTGGGGATGTGGTAGTGCAGCGCCAGCCGCTCGTTGAGGAAGGTGCGGTTGGAGGTCAGCAGCTCCATGACGCTGGCGTCGGAGTCGAACACACTGCCGACGAACAGTTCGATCTCCTTCTCGAACGCCGGCTCCAGGTCCTTGGTGAAGTCGGGGAACAGATTGGTGTCCGGATCGACCAGCTCCAGGCCGTGGATGTTCAGCCACTCGAAGGCGAAATCCGTCACCAGCGTGTGGGCGCGGGGATCCTTCAGCATCCGGCGCACCTGGGCGTCCAGCACGGGCTGCTGATGCAGGCTGCCGGCGGCGGCGACCTTGATGAGTTCGTCATCCGGAGGTCCGGCCCACAGGAAGAACGACAGGCGTGTCGCCAGGTCGATATCGCTGAGCTGGAAGGGCGTTCCCGGCACTGCGCCCGGCGGTGGCTCGTGCATGCGGAACAGGAACTTCGGACTGACGAGAATCGCCAGCAGTCCCTTCTGCACCCCGCTGTCGAAGTCCCCGCCCTCCTTGCGCCCCTGCGCGTAGAAGGCCATCGCGCCCTTCAGGTCGGCCTCGGTCACCGGGCGGCGGAATGCACGCCGGGCGATGGTGCTGAATATCTGGTGCGCGCAGGGCGTCTCCTGCGCCGCGCTTTGCGGATAGCAAGTGAAGATCTTGCGGCGGCTGGGCGTCTCGCTCACCCCCTGCGCCACCATCGGGCCCTTGACCTCCACGTTCGCCAGCCGCGGGCCGGTGGAATTGCCGTTGACGGGCTGGCCCATTCCGGCCACCGGTACGAAGGCGTGCAGGATCTCGTTGGTCTCCGCGGCGCTGGTCTGCACGAAGGTGATGCCGATGCGGTGTTCGCCGGCGCTGATGTGCACCGGGATGTTCTTGAAGCGGTCGTTGATCATGGTCAGGCCCGCGGCCTGCTGCAGATCCACGGCGTCCAGGTCCTTCGGACCCCCCAGCTGCTGCCGGAACACGCGCTTGCCATCGACGGTGATGATCAGCGTGTTCGGGTCCAGCTCGCCCCAGAGGTAGCCGGCGCCCACCAGCCCGTTGATGGTGAACCGGTATTCGCCGTCGGCCGGGAAGATGTGGCTGAAGAGCATGCCGCCACGGGTGCCCAGCGGCAGGCCATCGACATGCATGTACTGGTATTCCTCCGGCTCGGGCGGCCCGTCGAAGAAATTGTCCTGGGTGCGCGCGTGCGGGCTGCCGATCGCGGCCACGGTCACCTGGCGGGCGGCCGAGAAATACTGGTCGAGGAACGTCGGGGAAACCTTGAGGACCTCGGCGATGTTGTCGAAATTGCCGCTCTTGTCATCGCGCGGCAGCAGCGCATTCGGATCGACGCTGACACCCAGCAGGTCCTGGATCGCGTTGGCGTACTCGTTGCGGTTCAGGCGATGCAGCACCATGTGTCCGGGCTCGGGGTGCTGCGCGCCGTACTGGTCGAGAAAGTCTTCGGTGGCGCGCACGAACGCCTCGCGCGCGGCGGCAGGCGGTTGCGGCTTGCCCGGCGGCGGCATCAGCCCGCCACGCAGCTTGACGATCGCCTCTTCCCAGATCTTCGCATCATCCCCGGCCGCCTGCGGACTCATGGTGTCGAAGGCGACGCCGCCGGCCCAGTCCTCGGAGTTGTGGCACTTGGTGCAGTAGGTCTGCAGCATGTGCCAGTCGCCCTTGAATGCCGGTGCATGGGCCTGCGCCGCGGCGGGTGCGGCCGCCTGTGCGCTCATGCAAAGCCAGGTGATGCCGAGCACGCTGCACAGCAGCCGCAGGCCATTGCGATTCAGGAATGTGTGCATATCAGCGCGAATACCGGCGAATCTCGTTGACGTGATACCAGGCACCGTCGTAGGCCATCTGCAGGAACGGTTGCGGATTGCCCCACACCGCATCGAACTCGGCGGTGGGTCTGGCGGCCTGGAATTCCTCCCAGGTCTGGCCCTTGAAATAGCTGGTGCCGATCCTGCCGAGGACCGCGGTGCACATCTCCAGCTGCGCCTGTACGTCGGCGCGGCTGCGCGTGGCACCGAGTCCGGAGATGATCCGGGTCTGGGGGTCCGATCTGGCAAGGATGGTCTTCAGCGCATCGACCATCCCGCCGAGCCAGCCGCCGGTGCAGTAATCCGGCAGCGGATAGCCGCCGCCGGTGACCACACCGCCGGCCACCAGCACGTTCTCACGGGGGAAGAACACGTAGATGTCGCCATCGGTGTGGGCCTGCGGCATGATCGCGTACTCGACATCCTGGCCGCCGAAGTTCAGCTTCTGCGCGCCATAGAAGAACGTCTGCGTGGGCAGCGCGCGCGCCGGCTGCGGGGGGTAGATGCGGTGTTCCCATTTCGAATCGACCCGGCTTGCGAGCCACAGGCGCGTGTTCTCGTGAGCGATGATTTTCGCGCCGGCCTTGCCGAGCGCGGCATTCGAGCCGGTGTGGTCCCAATGCCAGTGGGTATTGAAGAGCGAAACCACCCTGCGGCCATCGCAGGCCGCGGCCACCTGCGAGAGCAGCGCCGCGCTGTCCTCCTCCAGGCCGCCATCGACCATCAGCACGCCCTCGGCGCTGTCCGCCGCGACCACGTTGCCACCGGCACCCTGGAACAGGTGCAGCGCATCGGACAGCGCGGTGTGGACGATACGGGGGGTGCTCTCAGCGGTTTTGGCGAAGCTCCGGCCAGGCGCTGCGGCCCCCGCGGCCAGGCTCACGGCTGCCGCCATGCCGAAGCGCAGGACGCTGCGGCGCGCGGCGAGGTCACTTGGTCTCATTCGACGAATTTTACGGGATTACCCCAGGCGTCGCACACATGGTTACCGCGAACTGCATGAAAAGCACACTCCATCTGCACCTGGGCGTCATATGTGCGGCAGCTCTCGGAATTGCCGTCGCGCACGGCGTCGCCGCACAGACCGCCGGCAACGTCACCGACGAGCGCCTGCGCCATGCGGACCAGGATCCGGGCAACTGGCTCACCCATGGGGGCAGCTGGCAGGAACTGCGCTACTCGAAGCTTGCGGGCATCAACGCCGGCAACGTGCAGGGCCTGAAGCCGGCCTGGTCGACCGAATTCGACACCGGCCGCGGACAGGAAGCGACGCCGCTCGTGGTCGACGGCGTCATGTACGTGAGCACCGCCTGGAGCAAGGTCTACGCCCTGGATGCCGCGACCGGGCGGCAGATCTGGTACTACGACCCGAAGGTGCCCGGCCCCACCGGGGCCCATGCCTGCTGCGACGTGGTCAACCGCGGCGTCGCGGTCTACGAAGGCAAGGTGTACCTCGCATCGCTCGACGGGCGGCTGATCGCGCTCGATGCGGCCAGCGGCAAGCCGGTGTGGAGCGTGCGCATGTTCGAATACCCCAGCCGGCGCTACACCAGCACCGGCGCGCCGCGGGCGGCCCGGGGCAAGATCTTCATCGGCAACGCGGGCTCGGACTTCGGGGGGCGTGGCTTCGTGTCTGCCTACGACGCGCGTACCGGCCGGCGGGTGTGGCGGTTCTACACCGTGCCGGGTGATCCGAAAGGTCCTGCGGACCATGCCGCCTCGGACGAAGTGCTGAAGGATGTCGCGCTCAAGACATGGTCCGGCGACTGGCTGAAGTACGGCGGCGGCGGCCAGGTCTGGAACGCCCTGGTGTACGACCCGGACTTCAACCAGGTCTACATGGCGACGGGCAATGGCTTTCCCTGGAACCAGAACTACCGCTCCGACGGCCATGGCGACAACCTGTTCATCTCGTCGATCATCGCGGTCGATGCCGATACCGGCCAGTATCGCTGGCACTACCAGGAAACCCCGGGCGATCGCTGGGACTACGATGCCATCGCCGACATGACCCTGATCGACCTGCCGCTGCCCGGGGGCGCGCGCAAGGTGCTGCTGCATGCCCCGAAGAACGGCTTCCTGTACGTCATCGACCGCAGGACCGGCAAGCCGCTCTCGGCCGACGCCTACGTCCCCGGCATCAACTGGGCCACGGGAGTGGACCTGACGACGGGGCGTCCGAAGGTGGTGCCGGGCGCGCTGTACAAGGATGCGCCCTGGCTGGGGATTCCCGGCGGCGGCGGCGGCCACAACTGGTATCCCGTCGCCTTCAATCCGGACACCGGCCTGCTCTACATCCCCGCGGCGCAGAGCAGCACCTACTACGCGCCGACCCGGAACTACAAATACGATTATGGTCTGGAGGAGATCGGCGTCGATCTGGATGCCGCCACCCATGGGGCGGTCGAGAGCCGGCCGCACATGCCGCCGCGCAAGGACTACCTGCTGGCGTGGAATCCGCTGACGCGCCGGCAGGTGTTCACCGTGCCGGGCCGCGGCGGGGGTGTGCTGACGACGGCCGGGAACCTGATCTTCCAGGGCCGCTCCCGTGATGGGGTACTGGGAACCTTCGTCGCCCTGCGGGCGACCGACGGCCGCCAGCTGTGGTCCTGGGACACCCCCGACGCCATGCCCGGCGGACCCGTGACCTACCTGGCCCAGGGCGAACAGTACGTCGCGGTCATCTCCGGCGCCTCGTTGATTTCAGGGACCAGCCACCCCCGGGTCCGCCACAACGGCCGGATGCTGGCGTTCAAGCTCAATGGCACCGCGGTGCTGCCGCCGGATCCGCCGCCGGCCCCGCCCCCCAACCCGCCGGCCGAAACGGCCAGTCCGCGCCAGGTGGCGCAGGGAGAGGCCCTGTACGGGAAGAACTGCGGCCTGTGCCACGGCTTCGACGCCGTTTCGGGCAATGTCGTGCCCGACCTGCGCCGTTCGGCCTTCCTCACCAACCCCGAGGGCTGGCAGCAGGTCGTCATCGGCGGGGTCCTCAGCGACCGGGGGATGATCAGCTGGAAGGACCGCGTCACCCCTGCCCAGGCCGAAGCCATCCGCGCCTTCGTGGGGGAGCGCGCCCGCACCCTGAAGCTTGAACTTGACCATAATGCGGTGCCAGCGCCGGCGCCCCGTCCGGCGCACTAGGGCGCAGAGTGCGAAAGCTGATGACAAATCAAGGGATTCGGGCATCCCGGGACAAGGTGTTTATACTCCTGTGTCGCGCCGGACCATGACAGACTTCGCGGCGCAGTCGTGGATCAACTGGAGGGGGCGATGAACGTAGCTCAAGTGACCGCGGAAATCATGAAGCGCGAGGGGACCGATTACCTGCTCGCCTATCCTCTGAATCCGCTGACTGAATCGTGCGCCGCCGCCGGCATCCGGCCCATCATCGTGCGCCAGGAACGCATCGGCATTCACATGGCCGATGCGATCAGCCGTCTGACCTCCGGCGACAAGGTGGGTGTGTTCTGCCAGCAGGCGGGCCCCGGTGTCGAGAACTCCTTCGGGGCCGTGGCACAGGCCTGGTCCGAGTGCGTGCCGATGGTCGTGATCCCGGCAGGTTCCTCGCGCTCCACCGCGTGGGTGAAACCCGGCTTCAACGCCACGCTCAATTACCAGCACGTCACCAAGTCGGCGGAAATGATCACGACGCCGGAACAACTGGTTCCGGCATTGCGCCGGGCCTTCACCCAGGCCCGCAACGGTCGCCCGGGACCCACCCTGATCGAAATCCCCGGCGACATGTGGAATGTCGAAGTGCCGGGCGCCATCGAGTATGCGCCCGTGAAGCGCTACCGCTCCGCGCCGGATCCGGAGATGATCGACAAGGCGGCCGCGGTGCTGATCGCCGCGCAGCGGCCACTGCTGTACGTGGGCCAGGGCGTACACTACGCCCGCGCCTGGAACGAACTGCTGAAGGTTGCCGAACTGCTCGAGGCACCGGTCACGACCAGCCTCGAGGGCAAGAGCGCCTTTCCCGAGACGCATCCGCTGTCCCTGGGGTCGGGCGGTGTCTCCATGCCGCGGGCGGTGTTCGAGCACGTGCAGGATGCCGATGTGGTGTTCGGCATCGGCGCCAGCTTCACTGCGACCGGCTTTGGCATCCGCTTCCCGACCAAGGACAAGGTGTTCATCCACAACACCCTGGATCCCATGGACATCAACAAGAACATCCCCACGGACTATCCGCTGATCGGGGATTCGAAGCTGATGCTCACCATGCTGCATGCAGCGCTGCACGAGCGGCTCAAGGGCAAGCCGCGCGGCCTGACGCACGCCGTCAATCAGCGGATCCGTGCGCAAAATGATCCCTGGATGGCCCAGTGGCGGCCGTACCTGACCAGCGAGGACAAGCCGCTCTCGCCGTACCGGGTGATTGCGGATCTGATGTCCGTGGCCGACGTGCCCAACACCATCATCACCCATGACGCCGGCAGTCCACGCGATGAGCTGTCACCGTTCTGGAAACCGACCACCCCACACAGCTATATCGGCTGGGGCAAGACCACGCAGCTGGGCTATGGGCTGGGGCTGGCGATGGGCGCGAAGCTCGCGCAGCCGGACAAGCTGTGCATCAACATGTGGGGTGATGCGGCCATCGGCATGACCGGCATGGACTTCGAGACGGCGGTCCGCAACCGCATTCCGATCCTCTCCATCCTGTTCAACAATTACTCGATGGCGATGGAACTGAAGCCGATGGCGGTGTCGACCGAGAAGTACCATTCGACCGACATTTCCGGCAACTATGCCGATTGGGCCAAGGCGCTCGGCGGGCACAGCGAGCGCGTGACCGAGCCCTCCGAGATCACCCATGCGCTGAAGACGGCGATCGCGGCAACCCAGGAGGGCCGTCCGGCGCTGCTGGAGTTCATCACCACCAAGAACAAGATCTACTCGACGTTCCAGGAGGGATATCAGAGCAAGGGAAAGATGGCCTAAGGCATGACGGAAAAATTCATCATTCAGCCGCACTTCAGGCTGCAGGAGTGGGTGGCCGAGGAAAAGGGCTACTTCCGCGATGAGGGTCTGGAGTACATCTTCAACGAAGAGGTGCAGAAGACCTCCGGCCAGATCCACGACAAGGGTGCGAAGGTGGGTGCCTATCAGTCCCTGGAGGCGGGCCGCAGCTCGGATGTGAGTTGCGCCTGCCACTGGACGGTGAATGTGGCCGCGGCCGCGGGCCACGGCAAGCTGTACTCGGGCGCCTATTCGGTCACGCCGGCGGCGATCTTCGTGCCGGCGGACTCACCGGTGCGCGAGCCGAAGGACCTCGCGGGGGTGCCGATTTCGGTCGGCTATCAGTCCGGCAGCCACTACTCGAGCATTCAGGCGCTCGAGCAGTACCTGCCCGCCGACCAGATCAAGCTCTCTTTCAACGACGGCATGCTGTTCAAGCGCCTGGACCTGCTGCTGACCGGAAAGCTGGCGGCCGCCTCACTCTTCAGCGGTCCGTACTACTTCGCCGAGCAGCTGGGCTTCCGCAAGATCATCGACACCACGTTCATGATCGCCACCATGCTCAAGGGCACGCCCGATCCTCAGGATGTGGCAAAGTTCTTCCGCGCCCTGCGCCGCGCGCAGCGCGACATCGACCTGCGCCCCGACCTGTACACCCACTACTACAAGCGTGAGTTCCCGCTGCACTACCACGAGCGCATGGATACCCGCCGCTGGGGACCCGGCGAACGGCTGGTATTCGAGCCGTACACCCAGGAAGCCTTCGATCGCTCCCGTGAGTGGATTGCCGAGCACGGCATTTTCACGGGCGATGCCCTGGGCGAGCGTAGCTACGGCGAAGCCACCGTCGCGCCGAACTGAGCCGGCCGGACCTGCGTCGTGCCCTACCGGGAGGCCCGGAGCCCATGCTCCGGGCCTCTTCCTGTGCGAAAGCGCTGCTACCGTTCCCAGTGGCCGCGATTGAAGTGATAGTGATGATTGTGCTCCACCCAGGCATCCGGTACCCAGTGGTAGCCATGACGTTCGCGCACCCAGTAGCCCTCGTGCCAGACATGGCGGTGGCCATCCCAGTGCCAGTATCCGGGTGCCCACACGAAGCCGGCGCGCGGCGGTGGTGCGACGATGACGCGCGGCGCCGGCGGGGCCACGTCGATGTCGACCGCGACACCGGCCTGCGCGCTCGACGTATGCAGGCCGGCCAGGGCGCCCCAGGTCAAAGCAAGCATGGCGGCAAGCGTTGCCCCTCGTACCGGGCTTTTGGAAATTGAAGCGACACGCTGGGTCATTGCAGTCTCCTTTGACTGTGGGTGACTATGAAAGCCATAACGCAGGCCGCCACCTGAAGTTGAAATGAACAAGTCTTACGTTTCGTTAACCCGCGAAGGGCCTGCGGTGGCCGAGGGCGAGCCGGCAGGTGAGGCCGCGGCCAACCCCGTCGGGCGGGTGCTGATTGCGAGCCTCGCCGGCACCACCATCGAGTTCTTCGATTTCTATATTTATGCAACGGCCGCGGTCCTGGTATTCCCAGGACTCTTCTTCCCGGCGTCAGACAAAGCCTCAGCTGCACTGCAATCGCTCGCCACGTTCGCCCTGGCCTTCCTGGCACGGCCCGTGGGGTCCGCGGTGTTCGGCCATTTCGGCGATCGCATCGGCCGCAAGGCCACCCTGGTCGCAGCGCTTCTGACCATGGGCGTATCGACGGTCGGCATCGGAGTACTGCCCGGCTATGCCCGCATCGGCATCTGGGCGCCCGCCGCGCTCGCCCTGCTGCGATTCGGCCAGGGATTCGGTCTTGGCGGGGAATGGGGCGGCGCCGTGCTGCTGGCCACCGAGAATGCCCCGCCCGGCAAGGCCGCCCTCTACGGCATGTTCCCGCAGTTGGGCGCACCACTGGGCTTTCTGTGTTCCACCGGCGCCTTTCTGGTCCTCGCGTACACGCTGGATGACCGGCAGCTGTTCGGTTGGGGATGGCGCCTGCCCTTCGTCGCCAGTGCCCTGCTGGTGCTCGTCGGACTGTACGTGCGCCTGACGCTGACCGAGACCCCGGAGTTCCGGCGGGTACTGCGCAACCACGAGCGGATACGCGTGCCGCTGCTGCGAGTGCTGACACGTCACTGGCAGCCCGTAGTACTCGGCACCTTCGCGGCGACCGCGACCTTCGTGATCTTCTACCTCATGACGGTATTCACGCTGAGCTGGGGAACCCAGGAGCTGGGATTCACCCGACCGGTGTTCCTGGTGCTGCAGATGATCGGTGTGCTGGCCTTCGCCGCCGTCATCCCACTGTCCGCGCTGCTCGCCCATCGTCGCGGCACCACGACGGTGCTGATCATCGCATCGGCTGCGATCGCGCTGTTCGGGCTGACCACGGGCCCCTGGTTCGGCTCCGGCACCATCGCCGGAACCGTCGCCTATCTGTGCCTGGGACTGGCCCTCATGGGCCTCACCTACGGGCCGCTGGGTACGGCGCTCGCCGCCCTGTTCCCCGCCGAGGTGCGCTATACCGGCGCCTCCCTGACCTTCAATCTTGCGGGTATCGTCGGTGGCTCCTTCGCACCCTATGCGGCGAAATGGCTCGCCACCGCCCATGGGCTCTCCTGGGTCGGCGACTACCTGTCGGCGGCGGGCGCGGTGAGCCTCATCGCCGCGCTGCTCATCCGGCGCCAGTCCCGCCTTGCCGTCGGGTGAGGCCGTTCGTGCTAAGGTCGGTCGGATGACTGACGGGATTCCTCCGGCGTCGCTCCCACGGGCGCTGCGCATGCTTGCTGCCCCGGCCCTGGGAGTGCTGCTGCTGTGCTCCGGCGCGGCGCAGGCCGCCTCCACGCCCGCACTCGAGGCGCGCCATGGTGTCGTGGTCTCCGCGCAGCACCTGGCGTCGGACGTGGGGGTCGAGATCCTCAAGGAAGGCGGCAACGCCATCGATGCGGCGGTGGCGGTGGGCTATGCCGAAGCGGTGACCAATCCCTGCTGCGGCAACATCGGCGGCGGCGGCTTCATGGTGATGCACCTCGCCGCCACCGGGCGCAACGTATTCCTGAATTTCCGGGAGACTGCACCCGCTGCGGCGACCGCCGACATGTATCTCGGGGCCGACGGCAACCCGGTGCGCGGCGCGAGCATCGACGGCTACCGCGCCGTCGCGGTCCCCGGCACCGTTCTGGGACTGGAAACGGCCCGCGAGCGCTACGGGCGCCTGCCCCGCGCCCGGGTCATGGCACCCGCCATCCGCCTGGCGCGTGAGGGGTTCATTCTCACGCGGGGTGACACCGACATCATCGATGCCGGCGCACGCCGCTTCCGCAACGATCCGGAAGCCGCGCGCGTGTTCCTGCATGCGGACGGGTCCGCCTACCAGCCCGGCGAACGGCTCGTTCAGCCGCAGCTGGCGGACACGCTCGAAGCGATCGCGCGCCACGGCAGCGATGCCTTCTACAAGACCGGCGGCAAGGCGACCAATGCCCAAAACGTGGCGCGCGCGATGCATGATCACGGCGGCATCCTCACCGCTGCCGATCTGGCGGGCTACACCGTCACGCAGGGCGAGCCGGTGTACTGCAGCTATCGCGGCTATCGGATCGCCTCGGCGCCGCCACCGTCCTCCGGCGGCACGACGCTGTGCGAAATCCTGCAGATCCTGGAGGGCTACGACCTCAGGGGCATGGGGTTCCACTCCGCGGCCGCGGTGCACGTCATGGTCGAGGCCATGCGCCACGCCTACGTGGACCGCAATTCCCTGCTGGGTGACCCGGTGTTCGTGCGCAATCCGGTGGAGAAGCTGCTCACGCCCGACTATGCGGCGCTGATCCGCGCGCAGATCGATCCGCTGCGGGCCGGATCTTCGGCCCTGATCAGACCGGGGACGCCGCCGCACGAGAAACCCGAGACGACGCACTACTCCGTGGCGGATGCCGAGGGCAATGCGGTCTCGGTGACCTACACCATCAATGGCCTGTTCGGTGCCGGCGTCATGGCGCCCGGCACCGGTTACATGCTGAACGATGAAATGGACGATTTCACGGTCAAGCCCGGCGTACCCAACCTCTTCGGGCTGGTGCAGGGGACCGCCAATGCGATCGCGCCGGGCAAACGGCCGCTGTCCTCCATGTCACCCACGCTGGTGCTGCGCAACGGCCGCGTGGCAATGGTCCTGGGCAGTCCGGGCGGCTCACGCATCATCACCATTACCCTCGAAGTGCTCCTCAACGTCATCGACTACGGGATGGAGCCGCACGCCGCCGTGGACGCCACCCGCATCCATCACCAGTGGCTGCCCGATGTGGTCGCGGCGGAGCCGTACGCCCTGTCGCCGGATACGGTGCAGCTGCTGCAGTCCCGCGGCTACACCCTCATCGAGCAGTCGCCCTGGGGTGCCGCCGAGCTCATCGTGATCCCGCAGGTGAACTCCGGTCCCGACAGCCCCTCCTCGGGCAACGACTCGGCGCTGGGCGGCCGGCTGCGCGCCGGGTTCATGTACGGCGCGAGCGATGATCGCCGGGCGGCCGGATCAGCGGCGGGGTACTAGTCCTAGGCCCCTACAGAAGGTTCGCCGCCGATCCGGCCACCGGCTCAAACCGGGCGGCGGCCGTTCGGGTGGGTCTTTTCCTGGTACACGGCTGCCAGCTGCGTGCTGGGGATGCCGGCCACGGCATGGGCCACCAGTTGCCGCTGGCAGCGCACGGCCGCATCGTGCATGACCAGTTCCTGGGAATCCGCCAGACCGCAGACCTGGCCCGCGGCCAGCTGGATCCGGGCGTAGAGCCGTTCGGCGCCGGCCCGGGATTTGAGGTCCAGGTCGCCGTAGCGCACGACCACGTCCGGCCCGATGAGCCCGGCCGCCGAGACCGGGGCCCCGGCTCCCAATGCCATCAGACCGACCACGCCCGCCGCGGCGGCAACCCGGGTGATTAGTGCAGACATTTGCGCTCTCCTGTGAAATGGCCTGGATATGAGACGCTTCCTGGGGGCGGGGGTCTGCGGCCGGCGCTCGCACTCGTCCCTGCCGCCGACGGGTTGGTACCAGTCCCCGGGGGCGGCCGGCGTTTTTGTGTACGCTTGGCATCCCGGACGGACATGAGGCAGGAGCATCGGGATGATCGGGTCCCTCGAACGCGCCACTGAGGCCGCGGCCCAGGCTGCGATCACCCGCGCCGCCGGCGCCAGTGCCGGATGGGAGCTGGCGCGCCAGGGCACCCTCGCCCAGCTGGGCGTACTCACGGCGTTCTGGATCTACGTGACCGTGTCGAACGTCCTCTACGCGCACAACATGGCGCTGACCTTCGACCCGAGCGGCAAAGAGCATCTGTTCGCCGCCTGGCCGGCCCGCTCGATACAGCACCTGCTGCTCTATCCGGTGCTGCTGTTGTGCATCGAGCTGTCGGTGCGCATCGGCTGGCGCCCCTGGCTGCAGCGCGCACCCCTGCAAGTGGTCCTGGCCCTGGTGTTCGCACTGCTCGCGTCACCGCTGCTGGGGGTCTCCGAGCATCTGCTGGGTGATTCGGTGGAGATGAGTCAGCCGGACGATCGCATGAACATGCCCTGGCAGGGCCCGCAATCGGAGCTGCCGCTGCGCATCGCCAGCGCCACGAGTTTTCTGCTCACGTATGGATTCGCGCTGGCACTGGTCAGCGGCTTCTCGCTGTATCAGCGGTTCCGGGATTCGGAACTGCGCCGGGCAGCGCTGGAGCGCGCCTGGAACGCGGCGCGCCTGGCGGCCCTGCGCATGCAGCTCTCCCCGCACACCCTCTTCAACCTGCTGCATACCATCCGCGGCCAGATCGGCTGGGATCCGGCGGCCGCACAACACATGCTGGTGCAGCTGGGAGACCTGCTGCGCCGGCTGCTGGCGGCGGGTGAAGTCGAGTTCACGCCGCTCGCCTCCGAGATCGAATTCGCCGGCCTCTACCTTGGCCTGCAGCAGCAGCGCTTCGCGGATCGGCTGTCGCTGAGCCTGCCGGATCCTGCGGGCCTGCCGCGGGCCTGGGTACCCAGTCTCATCCTGCAGCCGCTGATCGAGAATGCCGTGGTCCACGGTCTCGCCGCGCACGGCGGGCCGGTCGGCATCGGCATCGAGGCGCGGATCGAGGCTCAGGAACTGCGGCTGCTGGTGCGCAACGACTTCGGATCCGAACGCGCGGCCGGCAGCGGCGGCATCGGACTGCGCAACGTGCGCGAACGCCTGGCGGTGCACTTTGCCGACCGCGCCAGCCTGCTCGCCCATGCCGCGGAGCCGGGCGTATGGACGGCGGAAGTGCGCATGCCGCTGTTGCTCGAGCCGACCGTCGCGCCCGCGGCCGCAGGCAGCCTTGCATGATGCAGGTGGTGATCGTCGATGACGAGCCGGCTGCACGCCGCACGCTGCGTGAGTGCTGCGCGCGCGAGCCGGACCTGCAGATTGCCGGTGAGTTCGGCGACGGCCGCAGCGCGCTGGCCGCGATCCTCGCGAATCCGCCGGACCTGCTGTTCCTGGATATCCAGATCGATACGGTCAACGGCATCGCGCTGGCGCGCTCGCTCGATCAGCACAACCTGCCGGACATCGTGTTCGTGACGGCCTATGACCGCTATGCACTGGAGGCCTTCGAAGTCTGCGCGAGCGACTACCTGCTCAAGCCCTTCGACTACCCGCGCTTCGCGAACACCGTGGCCCGGGTGCGGCGCCGGCGGGGCAACCCGGACGCCCAGGCCCGCGGCCAGGCGCTGCATGCCCTGGTCTCGAAACTGGAGCGGGAGGTCAAGGCCCTGGCCGATACCAGCCCGCGCATCATCGCCGAGTCAGGCAGCAGCATGCACATCCTCAACATCGCCGATATCGAACTGGTGGAGGGTGACCGCAACTACGTCAAGTTCACCGTCGGCCGCGAGCAGTATCACGCGCGCAGCACGCTGCAGCAGGCCCAGGCCTCGCTGGCCAGCCAGCCCATGCTGCGGATCAGCCGCTCCTGCCTCATCAACGTGAACTACATCCGGCAACTGAGCCGCACGCCCCGCGGGGATTTCATTTTCGTGCTGGCGTGCGGCACCACCGTCACCAGCAGCGAGGGCCACCGGGACTCGGTCCGCGAGCATCTGAATGGCATGAGACTCGGCGTGGGCTAGCCTCATCCTCAGGCAAGGGCCGTATCGCCGGTCGGATCGCTCTTGTCCCCGGCCGCAGGGGCGCCCTCGCCCGCCACCACGTCCCGGATCACCTGCTCCAGCACCGCGAGGTACTCGAGATAGCGTTTGCGCCCGACGGCCGTGATGCGGCAGAACGTATGCGGCCGGTTGTTATCCACGTCCTTGGTGATTTCGATGAGTTTCGCGGCCTTCAGAACCTGCAGATGGCGGCTGAGATTGCCGTCCGTGAGCGCGCACATCGTCTTCAGGTCCGCAAACCCCAGACCCTTCGGATGCGTGACCAGCGAGGTGAGCACGCTCAGGCGGGCGCGTTCATGAATGACACCATCGAGCGCGTCGTACGCGAACACCGGCCGAGGCTGCTTCCTGTTACGCATCTTCCTCGATCCCTCTGTAACCGAATTTCAGGACGGCGGCGATCAGCAACTGGCCGATGCCGAACGGGAAGCCCATTTCCCAGGGGGACAGGGCATACACCCCGGTTCCGGTCGTCAGGCACAGCGTGCCGGTG
>DATJTJ010000188.1:0-32671 GCA_035503515.1 Steroidobacteraceae bacterium | reverse complement strand
CGGCTGCTGGATGAGTATCTCGCCACGCACCAGGTGGTGGCGGCAAGTGACAAAGGTGAAGGCCATGAGCAAGATCGTTCAGGAAATTGAAAAGAGCCGCATGACGCGGCAGCTGCCGGAGTTCAGCCCCGGCGACACCGTGGTCGTGCAGGTCAAGGTGACCGAAGGCGACCGCGAGCGCGTGCAGGCGTACGAAGGAGTGGTCATTGCCAAGAGCAATCGCGGCCTGAACTCCTCCTTCACCGTGCGCAAGATCTCGCACGGCGAGGGGGTGGAACGCGTGTTCCAGACCTACAGCCCCGCGATCAGCGACGTGGCCGTGAAGCGCCGCGGCAGCGTTCGTCGCGCCAAGCTCTATTACCTGCGCGATCTGTCCGGCAAGGCGGCGCGCATCGAAGAGAAGGTCTGACGCAAGGGCACGCGTTGCGGCGCCGCTGCTGACAAGCATAGTCAAGTGCGTCTGTTACGTTCGATATTCGTCGGGCTGTGGCACGGCCTCGACTTCGTGCGGCGCTTCCTGCACCTGCTGGTGCTGCTGGTCATCGCCGGCTTCGTGGTCGGGGCGCTGCGCGGCTCGGTGCCGCGGATCCCCGACCAGGCGGCGCTGGTCGTCGCACCCACCGGGACGCTCGTCGAACAGCTCTCCGGGGATCCCCTGTCGCGCGCCGTGGCGCAGGCCCGGGGACAGGGCCACGATGAAACCCTGCTCTGGGACCTGACGACCGCCATCCGCGGCGCCGCCACTGACGCCCGCATCCGCGTCCTGGTGCTGAACTTCGATCAGATGGATGGGGTGGCCGGGCAGCCCACCATGAGCGAACTCGCCCAGGCGATCCGCGAGTTCAAGGCTTCCGGCAAGAAAGTCATCGCCTATGGCCAAAGCTACGGGCGCGACAGCTACTACCTCGCCGCGCTCGCCGATGAAGTCTACGTCGATCCCCTCGGCTACGTGCTGGTCGAGGGCTATAGCCGCTACCGCTGGTACTACAAGGATGTCCTGGACAAGTACAACGTCGACATCAATGTCTTCCGGGTCGGCAAGTACAAGAGCGCCGTCGAGGATCTCACCCGCAGCCAGATGTCCCCGGAGGATCGCGAGGAGAGCCAGGCTTACCTCGGTGAGCTGTGGACCAGCTACCAGCAGGCGGTCGATGGCGCCCGTGGCCTGCGGCCCGGCAGCATCGCCGGCTACGTCACTGCGCTGCCCCAGGCGACCGTGGCGGCGCAAGGCGCCGCCGCGCAGGTTGCTCTCCGGGACCATCTGATCACGGGCATCAAAGGCGCGCCCGATGTCGAGCGCCGCATCGCCGAAATCACCGGCGCCGATGAAAACGGCAGCTTCCACCAGGTATCGGCGCAGGACTATGCGCGGGTCCTGAACGGGGAGAAGAGTCTCGGTCGGACCCGGGTTGCGGTGATCGTCGCCGAGGGCGACATACTGGATGGCAACCAGTCACCCGGCAGCATCGGCGGGGAGACCATGACCCAGCTGCTGCGCCAGGCGAAGCAGGACGAGAAGGTCAAGGCGGTCGTGCTGCGGGTGGATAGCCCTGGCGGCAGCGTCACCGCCTCCGAGCAGATCTATCGGGAGGTGCAGGCGCTGCGCAAGGCGGGCAAGCCCGTCGTGGTGTCGATGGCGAATTACGCGGCCTCCGGCGGCTACTACATCTCTTCGCCCGCCGATGAGATCTGGGCGAGCCCCGCGACCATCACCGGCTCGATCGGCATTTTCGCCGAAGTCCCCAACATCAACCGCACCCTGACCAAGTTCGGCGTCGGCGTCGACGGCCTCAGCAGCACGCCGCTCGACGGCATGCTGCAGCGGCTGGACGTGCCGCTGAGCGATCCGGCCCGGATGCTCATCCAGGCGAACGTGGACTACGGCTACAGCCAGTTCCTCGAGCGCGTGGCGAACGGCCGCCACAAGACCACCGCCCAGGTCGATGAGATCGGCCAGGGTCGGGTCTGGTCGGGCGCGGATGCCAAGGCCCATGGCCTGGTGGACCAGCTCGGCTCCTTCGGCGATGCCGTCAAGGCGGCGGCCCGGCGCGCGCACCTGAACGAGTACAAGCTGCAGTTCCTGGAACCCGAACGCTCCTGGGCGCAGAGCCTGGCGATGGCGGTGCAGGTGCGGGTGGTGCAGGCGCTGGGGAGCACCGGGCTCGCGGACCTCACGGGCATCGCGCCGCTCGGCGAGGTGCGGCGCCTGGCCGAGAAGACCCCACTCAGCCGCGAACTGGCCCGCCTGAGCCGCTTCGACCGGCCGAACCGGCTCTACGCCTACTGCTTCTGCACCGCGCAGTAGCACAGTCCCCGGGCCGTCCCGACTATACTGGCCGTATGCGCCAGCAGCCGGATACCCCGCAAGACGAGCCGATGCGGATCGACCGCTGGCTGTTCTTCGTCCGCCTGTTCAAATCGCGCAGCCTCGCCAGTGAGGCCGTCAGCGGCGGCCGCGTGCATGTCAACGAGGAGCGCATAAAGCCCTCACGGGTCGTGCGCGTCGGTGACCGGATTGCGTTCAACCGCGGCGCGGTCGCGTTCGACTGTGAAGTGACCGCGCTGCCGACGCGCCGCGGCCCGGCGCCCGAGGCCATGGCCTGCTACCGTGAGTCGGAAGCGAGCGTGACGCGGCGAAGCCAGTTCGTCGAACGCATGCGGGTGTCCGCTGCATTCGCGCCGCGTCCGCAGGGACGTCCGGACAAGCATGAACGCCGCGAGCTGCGGCGCATCCGGGGGCGGGATTGAAGACCTATCGCTACTACGATCTGATCCTGGGCGCCTACGTGTGCGTGCTCCTGTGCGCCAACCTCATCGGCCCGTCCAAGGTGACGACGATCCAGGTGCCGATCATCGGGCCGAAGACCTTCGTCGCCGGGGTCATATTCTTTCCGATCTCGTATTTCTTCGGCGACGTGCTCACCGAGGTCTATGGTTACGCCCGCGACCGGCGGGTCGTATGGAGCGGCTTTGCGGCGCTGGTGTTCGCCTCCATCATGTCGCAGGTGGTGGTCTACCTGCCGCCCGCGGACTTCTGGCGCGACCGCCAGCCGGCGGTGGAGGCGGTGTTCGGCAGCACCCCCCGCATCATCGGCGCCTCGATCCTGGCCTTCTGGTGCGGCTCCTTCGTGAACAGCTTCGTGCTGGCGAAGATGAAGATCCTCACCCAGGGGCGCTGGTTGTGGACCCGGACCATCGGTTCGACGCTGTGCGGGGAGTTCGTCGACACCGTGCTGTTCACCACGATCGCCTTCGGCGGCACGATGACGCATGCCGAACTGATGACCGTGATGAGCACCCAGTACGTGCTCAAATCCAGCTGGGAGGTCCTGTCCACGCCGGTCACCTACAAGCTGGTGAACTTCCTCAAGCGCGCGGAAGCCGAGGACTACTACGACCGGCATACGAACTTCACTCCCTTCTCCCTGCGCGTGCCGGATGGACGGGCCACTGCCGTCTGAGGCTGCCGGTTTCTCCGCCGCGGAGGAGGCGCCCTCCGCGGTGGGCGTCGCGCTGAACTCCCAATACCTGGCTCCCGAGGAAGCCACGCTGCGCAGGTTGTGCGATCTGGCGCGGCTGCCGCCTGCCGACCGGGCCGCCGTGCAGGCGCGGGCACTGGCGCTGGTCCAGGGCGTGCGGGCCGGGCGCTCGGGCGCCAGCGGCCTGGATTCGCTGTTGCGCCAGTATCACCTGGCCTCGGCCGAAGGGGTGGTGCTGATGTGTCTGGCGGAGGCGCTGCTGCGCATTCCGGATGCGCATACGGCGGACCGTCTGATCGCCGACAAGCTGTCCGAAGGGGATTGGGAACGCTACCTCGGAAACAGCGACTCGCTGCTGGTGAATGCCTCCACCTGGGGACTGATGCTCACCGGGCAGCTGATCGAGCTGGACCGGGCCGGGGTGGGATCCCTCGCCGGCTGGTTCGGCAAACTGGCGGCGCGCATCGGTGAGCCCGTGGCGCGCACGGCGCTGCGCCAGGCCATGCGGGTCCTGGGCCACCAGTTCGTCATGGGACGCAGCATCGGCGAAGCGCTGCAGCGGACCGCGGGGCGCAACGAAACCCGCTACGCGTACTCCTTCGACATGCTGGGCGAGGCTGCCATCACGGCCGTGGACGCACAGCGTTACCTCGAAAAATACCGTGATGCGATCGGTGATATCGGCCGACACGTCGCGCAGGGCGGCGGCGGCGCCCTGCGCCCCGGCATTTCGGTCAAGCTCTCCGCGCTGCATCCACGATATGAGTACCTGCAGCGCCGGCGGGTGCTGCAGGAGCTGGCGCCGCGGCTGCTGCAGCTCGTGCGGCAGGCCCGGGACGCCGGCATCGGACTGACGCTGGATGCGGAGGAGGCCGAACGGCTGGAGTTGTCGCTGCTGTTGATCGATACGGTCCTGCAGGATGAGGTCACGCAGGGCTACGACGGCTTCGGGCTTGCCGTCCAGGCGTACCAGAAACGCGCCTACGGCGTGCTGCAGTGGCTGATCGAGCGCAGCACCCGCCTGCAGCGCCGGATCACGGTCCGGCTGGTGAAGGGAGCCTACTGGGATACCGAGATCAAGCGCGCCCAGGAGCGGGGTCTGTCCGGATTTCCGGTCTTCACCCGCAAGCAGAACACCGATGTCTCCTATCTGGCCTGCGCGCGCCTGCTCGCGCAGAACCTCGCCCCGGTCTATCCGCAGTTCGCCACCCACAATGCCCATACCGTGGCCTACATCACGCACATCATGGCGGCGGCGGGAACCGGACGGTTCGAATTCCAGCGGCTGCACGGCATGGGCGAAGAACTGTACCAACAGGTCATCGGCCCGGATGCCGTGTGTCGCGTATATGCACCGGTGGGGCCCCATGAGGATCTGCTGCCCTACCTGGTGCGCCGCCTGCTGGAGAACGGCGCCAACACCTCGTTCGTGAACCGCATCCTGGATGAACGTCTGCCCCCGGAGCGTATCGTCCTGGATCCGGTGGAGGAGGCGGATCACACGCATCCGGCGGCGGAGCCCCGCATTGCGCTGCCGGAACAGCTGTTCGGCGCACAGCGACCCAATTCGCGCGGCATCAACTTCGCGGACGGCATCGAGCTGTCCTCGCTGCTCAGGCAATGCGCGGCGGCGGTTCCGGGCATCGAGCCACTCCCCGACGCTGCAGCCGCGCAGGTCGAGCAGGCGCTCGCGCGCACCTGCGCGACACAGCCGGCCTGGGATCAGCGCCCCGTGGATGAGCGCGCGGTCATCCTGGACCGTGCGGCGGAGCTGTTCGAGGCGCACCGCGCGCAGCTCATCGCCCGGTGTGTGCTCGAGGCGGGCCGCACGGTACCGGACAGCGCCGCCGAAGTGCGGGAGGCCATCGACTTCCTGCGCTACTACGCAGTGCAGGCCCGGCTGCTCGGCGCCCCCGTGTTGCTGGCGGGCGCGACCGGCGAACGCAACACGCTGCGGATCCGGGGCCGCGGCGTATTTGCATGCATCAGTCCCTGGAACTTCCCGGTTTCGATCTTCACGGGCCAGGTCGCCGCGGCGCTGGTCACGGGCAATGCCGTCGTGGCCAAACCGGCCGAACAGACTCCGCTCACGGCGGCCTTCGCCGTCGAGCTCATGCACCGGGCCGGCGTGCCACCGGATATCCTGCAGCTGCTGCCCGGTGGTCCCGCCGTCGGCGAGGCACTGACCGGCGACGCGCGCGTCGGCGGCGTGGTCTTCACCGGCTCCACCCAGACCGCGCGACGGATCGACCAGCGGCTGGCGGCGCGCCCGGGTGCCATTGCCACCCTGATCGCCGAGACCGGCGGCATCAACGTCATGATCGTCGACAGTTCGGCCCTTGCCGAGCAGGTGGTCCTGGATGCCGTGGCCTCGGCCTTCAACAGCGCCGGCCAGCGCTGCTCGGCGCTGCGCGTGCTGCTGCTGCAGGAGGAGATCGCGCCGCGCGTGCTTCAGCTGCTGGCGGGCCACATGGACGAACTCGCAGTCGGCGCTCCGACACGTCTGGACACCGACATCGGTCCGGTGATCGACGATGAGGCCCTGGCGGCCCTCGAGGCCTATGCCGCAAAAGTCACGGTGGGCGCGCCCTGGCAGCATCGCGCCCCGGCGCCGGCGGCGAGCCGGACGCACCGCTACTTCGCGCCGCTCGCGGTCGAAGTCGCGGACCTTGCGGCCGTGGAGCGTGAAGTGTTCGGGCCGGTCCTGCACATCGTGAGATATCAGGCCGCCGATCTCGACGGCCTCATCGACGGCATCAACCGGATGGGCTACGGCCTCACGCTCGGGATCCACACCCGCATCGACAGTGCGGCCCACGCCATCGCCGACCGGGCCCGGGTCGGAAACGTCTATGTGAACCGCAACATGATCGGCGCCGTGGTGGGTGTGCAGCCCTTCGGGGGTCGCGGGCTGTCCGGGACCGGGCCAAAGGCCGGCGGTCCCCACTATCTGCAACGTTTCGTCACGGAGCAGACGCTGACCATCAACACGGCCGCGCTCGGCGGCAACGCGAGTCTGCTGTCGCTGTAGTCAGGCCCGCGCGCTATCATCGCGGACCGTGACCACCCCGAGTCCCCCTGAATGTGTGCAGATCGGACCGATCATCGCCCAGGATTCGGAGGCCCTGTTCCGCTGGTTCAACGATGCGCACACGGCGCGTCTTGATTATGCCTGGCGGCCGGTCGACGGCCTCAGTCACCAGAAGTGGCTGGCCAGTCTCGGTACCGATCCGACCCAGATCTGGTTCGCGATCCGTCGCGCCGCCCAGGGGCCCATCATCGGTTTCGCGATATTGCGCAATATTTCAGCCGTCCACCGCAGTGCGGAGCTCGGGGTCCGTATCGGGGAGGAGGGCGAGCGCGGACGCGGCCTGGGTAAGGATGCCGCACGGCAGGTCCTGCAGTTCTGCTGGCAGGTGCTGAACCTGCACCGCGTGCAGGTGGCGGCGTTCGCGGACAATGAGCGGGCACTGCGCCTGTACACGGGATTGGGCTTCCGACGCGAAGGCATCCTGCGCCAGGCGCAGTTCATCGACGGGAAATGGAAGAACGTCGTCGTCATGGGACTGCTGCGAAAATGAACCCGGTCCACGTGCTGACGCTGCTGGCCGTGACGGCCTTGTGGGCGGTGGGGGCGCGGGCAGGCACGTGCGAGAGTCTGGCGACACTTTCCACCCCGCAGGTCCGCATCGATCCCATGGCCGTACCGGCCGGAAGATTCACGGCGCCGGATGCATCCGCTGCCCTGGCCCGGGTACCGGCGTTCTGCCGGGTGCTCCTGAGGCTCAGGCCCACCGGTGACTCCGATATCGGCTCGGAGGTGTGGCTGCCGGCGAACTGGAACGGCAAGCTCCTGATGCTGGGCAACGGGGGCTGGGGTGGCGCCATCAACTATTACGCAGAAATGGCCGAGGCACTGCGCCGCGGCTACGTCGTGGGCGCCACCGACGACGGCAACCGTGAGCGCGGCGCCCGCTTCATCATGGGCCATCCGCAGAAGTTCATCGATTTCGCCTATCGCGCCGAGCACGACACGACCCTGCAGGCGAAGGCGCTCATCAAGGCCCTGTATGCGCGGACCGCGAGCCGCTCGTACTGGAAAGGCTGCTCCGGGGGCGGACGCGAAGGCCTGATCCAGGCGTACCGCTATCCCGATGCGTTCGACGGCATCATCGCCGGCGATCCGGCCAATGTGCGGCGCAATGCCTGGGCGCTGTGGCTGGCAAAGCAGGCCCTCACCGATCCGTCCGCCTACATCCCGCCGAGCAAGTACGCGATGCTGCACACCGCGGTGCTCGCTGCCTGCGATGCCGGGGATGGACTGAAGGATGGACTGATCGAGGACCCCGAGTCCTGTCGCGTGGATTTTGCGGCCCTGCAGTGCCGCGGGAAGGATGCGCCGGACTGCCTGACGGCGGCCCAGGTCAGAACCGCCCAGACCATGCTCACTCCGGCGACGACCCCCCGGGGCAAGGTGCTCTTCCCGCGGGTGGAACCCGGGACGGAACTGCTCTGGGGGCGTCTCATCCGCGGTCCCGAGCCCGTCGACCTGTTCGTGGACCAGTTCCGGTACGTCGTCTACCAGAATCCCCGCTGGGACTGGCGCAGCTTCGATCTCGAGCGCGACGCGGCCAGGGCCGACGCCGTCGACAGGGACGTCGATGAGATGGATCCACACCTGGCGGCATTCGCCCGGCATGGCGGCAAGCTGATCCTGTATCACGGATGGACCGACCAGCAGGTGGCGCCCGGTTCGACCGTCGAGTTCTTCGAGGCGGTGCGCGCCGCAAGTCCCGATCCGCAGCATACCGGGGACTGGGTCCGGCTCTTCATGGCGCCGGGCATGGCCCACTGCGGCGGCGGTGAGGGCCCGGACACCTTCGACAGCCTCAGCGCCCTCGAGAATTGGGTGGAGCACGGCCAGGCGCCGGACCGCATGCTCGCCGCCCATCGCAGCGGCGATCGGGTGGACCGCACGCGCCCGCTTTGTCCCTACCCGCAGATCGCCCGGTACAATGGCGCCGGCAGCATCGATGATGCCGCCAATTTCACCTGCGCCGCCGCTCACTGAACTTTATGGACCAAAGCGACGTGCTCATCGTCGGTGCCGGACCCACGGGACTGGTGCTGGCGCTGTGGCTGACGAAGATGGGCGTACGCGTGCGCATCATCGACCGCACGGCTGCGCCGGGCACGACGTCGCGGGCGCTTGCCGTGCAGGCCAGGACGCTGGAGCTGTATCGGCAACTCGATCTCACGCAGGCGGTATTGGAGCGCGGCCACAGCGTACCGGGCATCAATCTGTGGGTGCGCGGGGAACGTGCCACGCGCGTCCCGTTCGCGACCATCGCCGAGGGTCTCACGCCCTACGGCCCGTTCATTTTTCCGCAGGACGAGCACGAACGATTGCTGATCGAGCGGCTGGCCGCCCTCGGCGTCACGGTGGAACGCAGCACCGAGCTGATCGGCTTCACTGCCAATGCGGCGGCGGTGTCAGCGACGCTGCGCGGACCGGACGGCGAGCCCCGGTTCTGTGAGGTCGCCTACCTTGCCGGATGCGACGGGGCACGCTCGGCAGTGCGGGAAGGCATGGCCGCGGCATTCCCGGGCGGCACCTACGAACAGCTGTTCTACGTGGCCGACGTCGACGCCGCGGGCCCGTCGCTCGATGGGGAACTGCACATCGATCTCGAGGAGGCCGATTTCCTCGCGGTATTCCCCTTGCGGGGCACCGGCCGGGCGCGCCTGGTCGGAACGGTGCGCGACGAGCGCGCCGCGCACCCCGATACGCTGCGCTTCGAGGACGTGAGCGCCCGCGCCATCGGCAACCTGAAGGTGGAGGTGCGCACGGTGCACTGGTTCTCCACCTACAAGGTGCACCACCGGGTTACCAACCGGTTCCGTCATGGACGCGTGTTCCTGCTCGGCGATGCGGCCCACATCCACAGTCCCGCCGGGGGACAGGGCATGAACACGGGCATCGGCGATGCCATCAACCTCGCCTGGAAGCTCAGGGCGGTCCTGTCCGGGTGCGCCCCGGACCGGCTTCTCGATAGCTACGAGACCGAACGGCGTGCCTTCGCGCGGCGGCTCGTGGCGACCACGGACCGGGGCTTCACGCTGGCCACTGCCGAAGGACGCACCGCCGATTTCATCCGCACGCGCATCGTGCCGGTCGTCGTTCCGGCGCTGTTCCGACTCGACGTGGCCCGCGAGTACCTGTTCAGCGCCGTGTCACAGATCGTGATCGCCTACCGCGATAGCCCCCTGAGCGCCGGCAAGGCGGGGGCGGTTCATGGCGGTGATCGCGTTCCCTGGGCCAAGGGTGCCGCACGGGATAACTTCGATGCGCTCACGACGACCGGCTGGCAGCTGCATGTGTACGGCGCGCTGCGTCCGGAGCTTGCCGCCTGGTGCGCATCCCGTGTGGAGGCCCATGCGTTCGACTGGGAACCGGTGCATGAGACCGCCGGTTTGTGCAGAAACGGCATGTATCTGATCCGGCCGGATGCGTACGTGGCGTTTGCCGCCACCGAGCAGGACCCGGCGCTGCTGGAGCGCTACCTGTCCGGGCACGGGCTGCGGCTTGGCGCATCCTAGCCGGCAGGCTGCACGTGACCCCCGGTGTCACGCACGACGACCAGCACGAAGTAGACCGTATCCTCGATCCTGACGAACAGTTCGCGCTTGGGAGGATAGCTCGTCAGCCACAGGGCCTTGCGGCAGGCGAGCTGCTGGGCGTCGAACTTCGTCAGGAATTGGGCCGATGGTGCCGTTGCCCTGCAGATCTCGCTGGATGCATCGACGATGCGGCGCAGGATGGCGTAGTGCCGGGGGTTGGCAGCGGCGAGCTTCGCGAGGTCATCCTCGCCATCGATCGACAGGCTCTTGCAGCAGCGCAGCGGGGACGGGGAGGGCTTGGGCTGGGACTTGCCGGCGGGAGCGTCCGCCGCCGCAGTCGTGGCAAGGATGCCCAGTGCCATGGCCATCGCCAGAAGCCGCATGGAATTTCGCATGATCGCAAACCTCCGCTGGCTGCCGCAGCGCCGGGCCGATCATCTCACTCCCGCATGAGGTTGCAAAGCGCTCCTACCGCGGCCTGACCGCTCCGCGACAGATGCGCTCGAGAAGGGCCGCAAAATCGATGCCGGCGGCCCGCGCGGCCTGGGGCAGCAGACTCGTGGCGGTGAGGCCTGGCAAGGAATTCGCCTCCAGGCACCAGAAGCCGCCCGCGGCGTCGCGGCGGAAGTCGATCCGGCTGTACGTCCCGAGCTTCAGCGCACGGTGAGCCTTCAGGGCATGGCTTTTCAGGAGCTGCGATTCGGCTTCGGGAAGCGCTGCCGGAAACACCTCGCGGGCCCCCCCCTGCTGGTACTTCGAGCGATAGTCGAAGACTTCGCCCGGCGCGATGATCTCCCCGACCGGCAGCGCCTGGTCGTCCAGGATGCCGACGGTGAATTCGCGGCCGGCGATGAACTTCTCGATCATCACCTCGGTGTCGAAGGCGCTGGCCGTGCCGATGGCGGCCTGCAGCGCCTCGGGCTCGCGCACCACGCTCAGGCCCACCGTCGAACCCTGCTTGCTCGGTTTGACCACCACCGGCCACCCCAGCGTCTGCGCGACGCTGGCGGCAGTGACCGGCGCCATCAGCCAGTCGGCCGTCGGGACCCCGGCCGAGCGGAACAGCCGCTTGGCGAGGTCCTTGTCCATGGCCGCGCCGCTGGCGATGTGATTGCTGCCGGTGTACGCCATGCCCGCGAGATCCAGCAGCGATTGGATCCGGCCGTCTTCGCCGGCACCGCCGTGCAGGGCGAGGAAGACCACGTCCGTGTCCCGGATATCGAACTGCTCCGTCGCGAGGCCCACCGCCCGGGAGCGCATCTGCCCGATCGCGGAACTGGAGGGCGGCGTGGGCGCGACCCGGCTCGACAGCAGCCGTTGCTCGGCCGCCGGCGGCAGCCGGCCGGTCGCCGTGTCCACGGCGTAGATCTCATGGCCCAGGGCACGCAGCGCCGGGATCACCTGGGCCGCGCTGGCGATCGACACGTCGCGCTCTTCGCTGGTGCCGCCGAACAGGACTGCAATTTTCATCGGGTGTGACTCGTGGCCTTCGCATCCGGCCGAAGCGTTGCGCGGCAAAATGGCGTTGGGATGGGGCGATCATGGCCAAATGTGGCGCCGCGGTCCTTGAACTGCGTCCCTGGACAGTGGAATAAAGCGAGCGTTCGCCGGGTCTCCAAGGGTGTGACCGGATCGATGGACGACAGGCGGGCGCGGTTCGAGGCGCAGGTGCTACCGCACCTGGACGCCGCATACCGCTATGCCCGGTGGCTGACGCGGACCGCCGCCGATGCCGACGATGTGGTCCAGGAGGCCACCTTGCGTGCCTTTCGGGGTTTTGCCGATCTGCGCGGCGCCGATGCCAGGGCGTGGCTGCTGACCATCGTCAGGAACTGCCATTTCACGGCCTTCCGCAAGCGACAGAAGCACAACCTGGTGCCGTTTCCGGCGGAACACGAGGGCGGCGTGGCGATGATCGCGGCAACGCCGGATCCGGAGGCCGACGCCATCGGGCGGGATGAGCAGCGCACGCTGCAGCGGCTGCTGGCGGCGCTGCCCGATGAGCAGCGCGAAGTCCTGGTGCTGCGGGAAATCGAGGATCTAGGGTACCGGCAGATCGCGACCGTCACCGGCCTGCCCATCGGCACCGTCATGTCGCGACTGGCCCGCGCACGTGCCGCATTGCGGAACCGCTGGCGGCTCGAGATCCAGGGAGAAGCCCGTGGAATGCGCTGAAGGACTGCGGGTCCAGGCCTACTTCGATGGCGAGGTCGACGCCCTGGCGGCCCAGGAAATCGAACGCCACGTGGAGATCTGCGCGGGCTGTCGCACCCTGCTGCAGGAGCTGGGACAGGTCCGCAGGCTGATCCGCAATACGGGACTGGAGCGCGCGCCGGCCGCGCTGCGGGAGCGCCTCCGCGGCGCGCTGGATCGGGAAGCCGGCATCCGCACGGCGCCGCGCACGGGGTGGCTCGCGCGCTTGCGGTCCTTCAGGACGTTCTGGGTGGGTCTGGTCAGCGGGGCGGGCGCAGCGATGGCCGCCACGTTCGTCACCGTATTCGTGCTGGCACTGCCCTCGAAGCCGCTGCTCGATGATCTGGTCGCGGATCACACCCGGTCGCTCCTGGCATCGCACCTGGTCGATGTCGTATCGAGCGACCGGCACACCGTCAGACCCTGGTTCAGCGGTCGAACGGACGTATCGCCGGTGGTCGTTGATCTCGCGCCGCAGGGATACCGCCTGCTCGGAGGCCGTGCCGAGTTCCTGGACCATCAGCGTGCAGCCGTGCTGGTCTACCAGCATGGCGCGCACGTCATCAACGTGTTCAGCTGGGCCCTGCGCAGCGGTGAGCTGCCCCGGAACACCACCCGCAACGGCTACCACCTGGTGTTCTGGAAAGTGGGCAACGTCGGCTATTGCGGCATTTCGGATGCCGGCTGGGGCGAACTGCAGGTCCTGCAGCGGCTGCTGCAGTCGGCTGCCGCGCGCGACGCACCGGAATAAAGCGCATTGTGCCCAAGTCCTGTCTCCTGAACCTCACCTTCAGGAGACCGACATGACGCACGATCGGGAACGGCTGCCGCGCCGCGAGGCACTGCGCTGCATGGCCTACGGCGCCGCAGGGACACTGTTCACGCTCTCGGGCGGCGTACTGACGCCGATGGACCTCGCGCTCGCGGGCGATCGTCCGACCGGCCCCGGCAGGCCGCTGTTCGTCCAGTTCAGCGATACGCATATCGGCTTCACGAAGGATGCAAACCCCGATGTCGGCGGTACCCTCAGACGTGCGATCGAGCATGTGAATGGCCTGCCGGAGCGGCCCGCGCTCGTCCTGCATACCGGCGACATCACCCATCTGTCCCAGCCCGCGCAGTTCGATCTGGCCCAGCAGCTGTTCGCGACCCTGCGGGTGACTGAAATGCACACCACACCGGGGGAGCATGACGTCGCCGATCCGACCGTCAGTGAATACTTCGCACGCTTCGGCAAGGCGTCGCAGAACCGCGGCTATTACGGCTTCGATCATGCGGGCGTGCATTTCATCAGTCTGATCAATGTGCTGAACTTCAAGGCCGGCGGATTGGGGTCCCTGGGTGAGGCGCAGCTGGCCTGGGTCACCGCGGATCTGAAGGGCCGCTCCTCGAGCACACCGATCGTCGTATTCGCGCACATGCCCCTCTGGACGATCTATGAGCCCTGGGGCTGGGGAACGGCCGATGCGGACCCGCTGCTGCAACAGCTGCGCCGCTTCGGGTCGGTGATGGTGCTCAACGGGCACGTTCATCAGATCGTGCAGAAGGTCGAAGGCACTGTGACCTTCCACACGGCCCGTTCGACTGCCTATCCGCAACCCGCGGCGGGGGCGGCCTCGGGCCCCGGACCGCTGCGGGTCGCGGCGGAGCAGCTGCCGGGCATGCTGGGCATCACCGATGTTTCGGCCCTGGGCCACCGCAAGGTACTCACCCTCAGCGATGCGACGCTGGTGGGGGCGTAGGTGAGAGCCGCTGCACTGCTGCTCGCATTGAGCCTGTCGTCATGCGGTCCGGACGCCCCTGCGGCGGATCCCGGGTGGGTGCAGGTCGAGATCCGGAATTTCATGTTCGAACCCGCCCGGCTGAGCATCAGGGCGGGTGACACGGTCAGCTGGGTGAACCGGGACGACGAACCGCACACCGTGGTCAGCGATCCGGCGCTGTTCCATTCGGCAGCGCTGGATACCCACATGACCTTCACGTTCCGGTTCGACCGGCCGGGAACCTATCGGGTCATCTGCTCCATTCACCCGCAGATGAGTGCAACGATCATCGTGCAGTGAGCGGCCCCCTTCAGGTCCCGGGCGGCGGCCCCCGGAACGAACGCGGCGCGTCGGCGGGGGGTGCCCCGGGCGGCGCGGAGCGCGGACCGTAGTGCGGCAGCGGGCGACCGAGTTCGTAGGCCCCCAGATCGGGCGCCTTGCCGGTGAAGCCGTCCGTGATGGTCGGCAGCTCCATGCCCGCATCGATGGCCGCGGAGCCGGGCTTCAGGCGAAAGTCCAGGTCCTCGGGATTGTAGAGCCGCTGCGGATCGGAACGGTCGGGCATGGGCACGTTCATGAAGATCCCATAGTCCACCAGCACGCTGTGGGTATCGTTACCGGTGGCGGCGCGGAACTCCTCGAGCGTCCTGAACCGCCGTACGTCGAGCTTGCCCCGGTAGTCCGTCGCCAGGTTGCCGGCCGGCGCATCCCACTCGAAGGAGTACTCGGCACCGGGTGCCGGCCGGAAACCGTTGTAGTCCGAATCGGAATAGCGGGTGAAGGTCCTCAGGGAGAAAAGCTCGGACGTCCAGCCGTCCGCGAGGATGAGGTTGTTCCGGAAGTGGATGTTGGAGGCCGGGCCCGCGTAGCGCGCCTGGCCGATGAACGTGTTCTGATAGAGCAGCACGCCGGATGGAGTATCGACGAGCTTGAGGTACCCGCCGGTCGTCTGGCCGTATACGAGGTTCTGATAGAAGTAGAGCGGCCCGCCGAAGATCGGCTGTGCGCTCAGGGCGCCGCCGGTGGAATTGAAGCAGCGGTTGCGGAACACCCGGATGTCGTGCGCGCCGCCATCGGCTTCGATGCAGTTGTCGTCGGCGTTGTAGATGTCGTTGTTGTTGATGTCGATGGCGACGGGCACCCGGTCCCGCAGCTCGTTCGGTGTGCCGTCGGGGTCACCGTAGGTGTCGACATCGATGCCGTCGTGCCAGTTGGCGACGTAGTTGTATTCGACGACATGGCCCTGGCCATACACCTTGACGGCATATTCGGATCTGATGAGGGCCGGGTACCCGGGGAACTTGGCCCACACCTCCGGCGTGAACCAGCTCTGCAGCTTGTTCGGGTCGTGTCGGCCGATGAACACGTTGTCGGCGATGTAGAAGTCCTTGGATCCCGACCAGCCGGCTTCGATGACCCGCCCCACGTCGTAGACGCGGCTGTGCTTCAGGGTGAAACCGCTGGAGCCGGCGATGTTCTTGATGCCGAGCTTGAAGGCTACCTGGGTGTTGCGGACGGTGATGCCCTCGAAGTAGTTGTAGTTGCCGCCCATGAGGTTGAACAGGTTGTCACAGCCGTCGCCGTCGAATATGACCTCGCCGTCGCCCGCGTTCCTGATGACGATCGGCTTGTCGGCGGTGCCACTCTGCGTCAGGTAGTAGGTGCCGTCGAACGGGGTGCCGTACGCGGCTATGGTGCGGTCGAAACCGCTGTAGACGAAGCGGTTGTCCTTGTAGATGCCGGCATGCACCAGAATGACATCGCCCGGCTGCACCCGCGGGGGCATTTCGCGGGAATGATCCGACTGGTCCGAACCGAGGTAGTAGGCGGCCAGCAGCCCCGTGAAGGCCGGTTGCTGTCGCACGCCTTTGAAGTCGAAGGGATAGACGTGGTAGACGTGGCCGCCGACCGCGGGCTGCGGTTCGGCGCGCGTACGGACGCTCACCACCTTCACCTTGGGCCCGCGCACCCCGTCAGGATCCGACAGCACGAAGCGTGCCTCGTACTGCGTGCCCGGCTCGAGATTGAGGATGCTGCCCGCGAACATGTTCGGGGCGACGTAGCGGTTGAAGTGCTGCCCGTCGCCGTCGCGCGGCAGTCCGCCGACGACGGATTCGTGCTGCAGGCGCAACAGCGGCAGCGCCGGGTGCCAGGCCGCTTCGCCTCTCCGGCGGTAACTGACTGCGACTGACGCATTGCGATTGTCATCGCCCGTAATGCGCCATTCGAAGCCCAGCGAGCGCAGCGTCGCGGGTTCGGTCCAGAAGGTGCCGGAAACGGTCTGGTTCTGAACGGGGGGTTCACTTGCCGGGTGGGCCTGCGACAGACCAGCGCCGGCCACCATGATCGCCAGCCATCGGGGAACGGAAATCCTGGCCACAGGAGATGCTCACGTCGGAAAATCCCGGCGCGAGTATACGGCCGTTTGCCCGCTATCCGCCGCTGCCTGCGGACACATCGATCGGCGCACAGTTGGTGCGGCCGGACATCACGCAGTCCTGAAGCTTCGAGGCGCGACCCAGGACATGCACCAGGATCACTCCGCCGAGTACCAGCAGCAGAGTGACGACCAGCCCCGCGACCGCAGAGCGGCGCGGATCGGGGATCGGGGGCATTTCCGGTTGCGGGTCCTCGCTGGGAACAAAATCCAGCCTCGGGCCCTTCAAGAGCCTGGCGATGGCGTCCGGACCTGCGATCAGCCGCCTGTTCACCCGAGCCTCTCCACGAAAGCTGTGGCATCCGAGAACCAGTGTACACCCTGGCAACGGGCCTACCCGGTGGTACTTGTTACATTCTGTGGCTGCGGTACGCTTAAGCACATGTTCACGCGCAACCTGATTCTGGCGCTATGGGTCATCTGGCTGCTCTACTGGGTGATTGCCGCGCGCGGCAACAAACCGGTGCGGCAGCGCGAAGCGCCGGCGACGCGGATCGCGTTCCTGGCGCAGCTGATACTGACCGCCGTCCTGCTCGCACCGCTTCCCTGGAGGGGGTGGCTGTGGGTGCAGCTGGTGGGCGGCGGCTGGACGCGCTACTGGATTGCGGTCGCCCTGGTCGTGATCGGACTTCTGGTGTGCATCTGGGCGCGGCGCACGCTGGGGGGAAACTGGAGCGGCTCGGTGACCGTCAAGGAAGGTCATGAGCTCGTACAGAATGGACCCTACAGACTGGTTCGTCACCCGATCTACACCGGCGTGCTGCTGATGATCCTCGGGACCGGGCTTGCGGCCGGGCGGGTCCATGGACTGCTGGCGTTTCCGATCGCACTGAGTGCGCTGTGGCTCAAGTCGCGGGTCGAGGAGCGCTGGATGCTGGCCGAATTCAAGGAACGCTACACGGCCTATCGGGGCCGGAGCCGGGCGCTGATTCCGTTCGTCCTCTAGACCACGACGTGCGGAATGAAATGCGCCGAGTCGCGCGTGATCAGCGAGTGGTCCTCGCGTACACCGATTCCCGCAGGCTCATCGCCGATGACCCAGCTGCCGATCAGCGCGTAGCTGTCGCCGAACTTCGGCAGCGCGTGAAACTCCTGCCGGACGTAGGGTGAATCGGCGTACGGGCCGGGCGCCTGCAGCAGCTCACCCTCCGGAGTCATCAGCTCTACGTTGGCGCCCTCCCGCGAAAACAGCGGCTTGCGCACCCAGCCGCGGGGCAGGGCGGCCGTCGCTTCGGCCGGGGTTTCGAAATAGGTGGGCAGCAGGTTCGGATGCTGCGGATGCAGTTCCCACAGCAGGGCGAGCGCTCCCTTGTTGGACAGGATCGACTTCCAGGGAGGCTCGAACCAGGTGGCCGCGGCGCTCTGCAGGTATTGGGAAAACTCGTCCGCGAACAGGAACTCCCAGGGATAGAGCTTGAAGATCGCCTCGATCACGTGGTCTTGGCAGTCGGTATAGCGTCCATCTGCCGTGCGCCCGATGTCCTCCATGGCGACGTAGGTGGTGCGGATGCCGGCCTGGCGTGCGAGGTCTTCCAGGTATTCGACCGTCGCCCGATCCTCGATCGAGTCGCGCACCGATGCGAAGTGCATCCCGCCCTGGAGGTGCGGTGCGAACAGGGTGAGGGCGAGCAGCAGCTTTTCCTGCAGGGAGTTGAACTGGTCCACCTGCGCGGGCAGCCAGCCCTGCTCGATGCACTCCTTGAGCCAGATCCACTGGAATACCGCCGCCTCGTAGAGGGACGTCGGGGTATCGTAGTTGAGCTCGAACAGCTTCGCCGCAGTGCCCCCGTCGTAGGCGAAGTCCATGCGTCCGTACAGGTGCGGGTCGCCGCGCTTCCAGGATGACCGGATCAGGTCCCAGAAGCGCTCCGGGAGCGCCAGGCGCCGCAGATACTCCTCGTCGCGCACGGCGCGGCTCACGAGGTCCATGCATAGCTCGTGGAGTTCCTGCGTCGGCTGCTCGATCCCGGATTCGATCTGCGGCAGGGTGAAGCGGTAGTGCGCCGATTCATCCCAGTAGGTCTGGCCGCCGCCGGAATGAAAGCGAAATCCCAACGCTTCGGCCTGGCGGCGCCAGTCGGGTCGTTCGGCCATCACCACGCGCTGCATTTCAGCCGCCCCAGCTCGCACGCGCGGCGGATGTCATGCCGAAGCCGCCCCGGGACAGCGTTTCCCCCACGCTCGGGCCGCGGGCCATGCCGCCGAAGCGTTCTCCCGAGGCCGTGACCCATTGCGCCCGGTCGCCGCGCATCCGGTAGAGGGGAGCGCCGAAACCGCCGCCGTACCCTCCGCCATACCCATAGTAATAATGGTCGTGGTGGCCGAGCGCGCGGCCGATCATGAATCCGGCCAGCGCGGGCATGAACCAGCCGCCGGAGGCCGTCTGCACGTGATGGCACTGGTCGTAGCCGTACTGCGCCTCGCAGGCGCCGAGGGAGTCGAACCGGGGTGCCTGCTGGTATTGGGCCTGCACCGCATCCGCATAGGCCTTCTCGCAGATATCGGCGCTCACCTTGCCGTCGCTGATGCATTGCGCCAGCCCCTGGTAGGCGAGAGACGTTTGCGCGGGCGCCTGCGGCGGCGGCGGATCGCATGCCGACAGCAGCAGTGGGGCGGTTCCCATGAGCACCAGCTGGATCGATCGCGAACGTTTCATATGCACTCCCTGCGACGATCGACCGCCCTCGAGTCAGGGGGTCATGCACGCCGCATTGATCACACCCACGGACAGCGACGTGAGCGCCACGAAGACTCCGGCGGACACCTCATCGTTGGTGATGCGCTGGCACAGGTCCGATACGAAGACACGGACTGCGAAGAAGGTGAGGATCTGGATCACCATGGCGATCACGCCCCAGATCACGAAATCGATCAGTGACACGGAATGGACGATGGCGCTGCACAGGGGCAGGGCGAATGCCAGCAGTGAACCGCCGAGGGCAATGGCCGCGGCCGGCTTGCCGTGCCGGATGAGCTCGAATTCATCGTGCGCGGTCAGGCGCGTGTAGATGAAGCCGAACACCAGCAGCAACAGCATGGCGAGCCCGAAATAGCTGAGGAAGGCAGGCAGGCCGAGGAACGAAAGAGTCCAGGGGTGGGCCATGATTCGCGTTCCCTTCAGGTGACGGTGAGGTCGGCCGGGTTCAGGTCCACGCCGATCGAAGTGACCATCTGCAGGCTGTCCGGCATTTCCTCGACGGAAATCAGGACGTATTCGGCCCGCGTGCTGCCCTCGACCAGGCGCCGGTACAACATCGCGTAGTGATTGCAGCTGCGGCTGGCAACGGTATCGCTGGTGTCGAAGACCTGCTCGACGAACGGCACGAGCTCGGTCTGTCCGCGCGAAACGCCCCATACGCGGTGGTAGAGGAAGGCGCCCACTTCGTAGGTGGGCAGCCCCACCTCGCTGTTGGCGCCCGCGATCGCCGCCAGTTCGGAGTGGTTCGCCGGGGTCGCCACATCCCAGTACTGCCACAGGATGCATTCGGAGACGCAGTCATCGCTGGTACCGCCATCGGTCTTGACCTGCAGCCAGGTCTCGTCGTCATCGAGGTAGTAGCGATGCAGCCAGCTGCCCCCGAGATCCACCAGTCCGCGCGCCGTGATCGGCTGGGCACAGTCGCCGATCTCGAAGTTGGCGTGACCCTGCAGCATCCTGTAGGGCACCGCATCGATTTCCACGAATCCGCCGCGCCGCAATTTCAGCGGCTCCGGCGGCAGCTGGGGGCGGGGCGGCGGCGGCAGCAGCCGCGCCTTCGCATCGCGCGCGAGCGCACCGAGTAGGGTCCCGAAACTCATGGCTCAATGGCCTTCGTTCTGGAAGCGCGCGAGCACGTCACTGGCGGCGCTCGCTCCGGGAATGACGCCGGCCTTGCGCAGCCGTTCCTCGAGCGCCTCGCCCGTGGACTCGCGCGACAGGGCGTTGGCGGCGTCCATCTGCGCGAGGGCCTCTTCCTGGCGCTTCTCGATGCGCTCGAGGCTGTCCAGGGCGCTGCGGGCGCGCGAATCCGTGCTGGAACTGGCGGCAGCCACCGCGGCGGAGGCCTTGATGACGTGCTGTTTGGCCTTGACCGTATCGGCACGCTGCTTGAGCGTGCGGATGGCCGCTTCGCCGGCGGTGATCTTCACCTTCAGCACGTCGATGTTCTTGCCGTACTCGGCGATGACACTGTTGCTGGCCGTGATCAGGGCCTCCTGTTCGGCATACTTGGCCGCGACTTCCTGGGCCAGCGCGCCGTGCCGGGCGGCCTCGGCCGCCTGGCCGGCGGTGTCGGCAGCCTTCTGCTTGGCGAGCGTCTGGCGGATGTAGCCGGCGTACTCCTCGAGCTTCGCCTGCTTCTCCGCCAGATGGTTCCGTTCCACCGTCTGCTTGCCCATCATTTCGGCCAGCGCCACGCGGGCATCGCGCAGTTCCGCATCGGCGTCGCGGATTTCCTGGTCGAGAATGCGGGTCGCGTTGGCGTCCACCGCGGCCTCGCCGGCTTCGTTCGCCGCGCCGCGCAGGGCCGTCCACAGTTTGTTCAATACACCTGACATGTGCGTTCTCCCGATTTACTTCACGAACTCGCGGTACGCACCCGCGGCATCCACCGCGTTGCGGGCCAGCGTGTCGATTTCGAACTCGATGTCGGACAGGGAGGAGGTGGCGCGCAGCGCGCCGTAGATCACGTAGAACTCCTGTCCGTCCGGATGGGTATCGATTGAGATGTTGGCCAGATCGAAGAGCTTCTCGGTGCGCAGAATCCGATCGTTGAGCCGGGCGGTGTCCCGGACCCGAGACACGGGAAACAGCGTGGCCTGCGCGATCGCTATCTCCCCGGTCACCGCGATGTAGACGTGCACGTCGCCGTAGTCGTGAGCCACGGCCTGGATGACCGGCTCCAGACCCTCGACGAGCGAGAACGTGTAGCGGTGCGAGGAGCCAAGCGATCCCGACTGCAGATCTGGCAGCAGCGTTTGGGTGTTGACTGGACCGGTTGACATGGCGGCACTAACCCCTTTCAAGGCGTGAATGAGTGGGTGGGCATTCGGCTTCCGGAGCAGTCGTTCGACCTTGAGCAGGACCGGGGCATGCTGGGGAAGGATCCAGACTTCGCGCATGACGAGGCCCTCCTCCCGCAGCTTCTGACGGCGAGTCTGCTGCCGCCGTCGATTGCCGTCCTTGGTCAAGATTACCGCCCTGGATGCGTTACAGGTAACGCGACGGAAGGAAGGTTAGGCGTTACTTGTAACGGTGTCAAGCATTACATGTAATGCACTGCGGGCAAAGGCCACAGGACCGCGCCCACCTCCCAGGCGGGGGCGGGTCGGAGTCAGTCCAGATCCAGTCAGAAGGCAGGCCGGGTGCCCGGGAAGCGGGACGGCCGCGAAGCAGGCGGCATCACGTGCACCACGGCCCGTGACGCCGCGGAGCCTCTCAGAGGTGAACCTTGAACGCTTCACCCTTCGAATCCAGCGTGATGTTGCCCTGCTGGATCGCCGCGATGAACTTGCTGGTCTTGAGGAAACCGCCGAAGGCGAAGAAATGCAGGCCGTTGAAGTCGACCTTGCCGGCCGCCTGTTCGCGCGCAATGGTGCGGATGGTCTCCTCCGGACCGCTGTCGCCGAGCAGATTGGCGACCAGCGCCATCTTGCCCCCGCCCATCAGCGCACGCACCGAGGCGCCGGCGCCGCAGATCTTTGCATAGCGCAGCAGCGTTTTGAGGCTCGCCGGGCCGGGCAGTCCCGGCCGCAGGGCGTTCTTCACGCCATTCGCGCGCAGCGTCTGGCCCCAGGCAATGAACGGCTCCGGCTCGAACACCACCTGGGTGACGAAGGTCAGATCCACGCCCTGTTCCTTCGTGAGCGCGATCTTCCGCTGTTCGAACTCGCGCAGCTGCTCGGTGGTCATGTGTGCATGGCCTTCGGGGTGGCTTGCCATGTACATGGTCTTGATGCCGGCCTTGGCGAACTCGCCGCTGGCGAGCACGCCGATGGTCGAGTCGAAGGCCCCCTCGGGAGAGGTCATGTCGCCCGCGACCAGCAGGAACCTGGTGACGCCCGCGGCGGCGAATCCCCTGGCGATCTGCGCAACCTCGGCCACGTCCTTCACCCGGCGGGCCGGCACGTGCGGTACCGGCGTCAGCCCCGCCGCCTGCACGGCGCGCGCCGCGTCGGTGAGTTCCGCGAAGGTCTGATTCGGAAACAATGCGATGAAGACGTCGGTGCCGGAGGGCAGGATCCTGGCCGCCTCGGCCAGATGCTCGGTGTCCTTGCAGGTCATCTCGACCGAGGCGCCCTTCATCAGGGCCTTGATTTGTGCGATTTCAGTTGCGGAGTCCGACATAGGGGTACCAATCGTTAGGGAGTTGAGACTGAAAAGGGGGGAGGATTAGAGCACATTTCCCATTTGCGGGGCGCATCAGCCCGGCGCTGCGATCAGGATGCGGCCGTTCTCGATGCGGACCCGGAAAGTGCGTACCGGCTCGTACGCCGGCGGCGACAGGGCCTCCCCGGTCCTGAGACAGAAGCGGGCGAAGTGGCGCGGGCAGATGAGCTCACAGTCCTCGACGTCCGCGGCGGCGAAGGACTCCCCGTCATGGGTGCAGCGGTCCTCGACCGCGTAGAACTCATCGCCGCAGCGGGCGATCACCACCGGGTAGCCGTCGACCTCGGCGCTGAAAGTGCGGTCTTCGCGGACCGCGCTTGCCGCGCCCACATCGGTCCACTGCTGCGCCATGTCAGAACATCCCCGTCTGCAGGCGCGCCGCCTCGCTCATCATCGACTGATTCCAGGGCGGATCGAAGACCAGTTCCACCCGGGCGTCCGCGACCGTGGGGATCAAGCTGATCTTGTCGGTGGCGTCATCGACCAGGATGTCGCCCATACCGCACCCCGGGGCCGTCAGGGTCATCTTGATGTCCACGGCACGCGTGCCATCGCCCTTGGGCGTCACCGTGCAGTCGTAGACCAGGCCCAGCTCGACGATGTTGATGGGAATTTCCGGATCGAAGCAGGTCCGCAGCTGCGCCCACACCGCCTCCAGCACGTCGCTGTCGGTGGCATTCGGTGGCAGTTCCGGAACCTTCAGCACTTCCTTGCCGATGGCATCGGCGTCGGCGCCCGCGAGACGGTAGAGGTTGCCGTCGATGTACAGCGTGAAGCTGCCACCCAGTGCCTGGGTGATGTATCCGCTCTGGCCGGGTTTGAGCGTGACCTGCTGGCCGGCGGGCACGACCACCGCGTTCACTTCGCGGTAGATCACGACCGGCTCGTTCTCGTGCGACCTCATGGCGCGCCTTCCGAGGAGGCTTCGTTCCCCCCTTCGGTCGATACCGTGCCGCCCTGCTCGAGGGCGGCGTTGAGGGTATGCCAGCACAGGCTCGCGCACTTCACCCGCGAGGGGAACTCACGCACGCCGGACAGCGCCGCAAGCTTGCCCAGCGATTCGTCGACCGGTGCATCCGGCTGCGTCAGCAGCGCGTGCACCCGCGTGAAGAGCTCATGGACGGCGGCCCGATCGCGCCCCTTCACCGCCTCGCTCATCAGGGACGCCGATGCGGTGGAGATGGCGCAGCCCTTGCCCTCGATGCGGATGTCCGCGATCCGCTCGCCCGCCAGGCGCAGGAACACCGTCAGTTTGTCCCCGCACAGGGGATTGTTGCCGTCGGCGCTGGCATCGGCGGGATCCAACCGCCCGTAGTTCCGGGGCTGGCGGTTGTGGTCCAGGATCACGTCCCGGTACAGGTCCTTCAGCTCCATCAGCCGAAAACCTCCTGCGCGCGGCGCAGCGCCGCGGCCAGCTGCTGCACTTCCGCCAGCGTGTTGTAGCAGGCAAAGGACGCGCGGGCCGTTGCCGGGATGCAGAAGAAGTCCATCACCGGCTGCGCGCAGTGATGTCCGGTACGCACCGCGACGCCCTCGGCATCGAGGATCGTGCCGAGGTCATGCGGGTGTATGCCTTCGAGTACGAAGGAGATGACGGCCGCCTTGTGCCTGGCGGTGCCGATCAGCCGCAGCCCCGGTATGGCAGCGAGCGCGGCGGTCGCCGCCTCGAGCAGGGCGTGCTCGTGGGCCGCGATGGCCTCGATTCCCAGATTTTCCACGTAGTCGATGGCGGCGCCCAGGCCCACGGCGCCGGAGATGTTCGGGGTGCCCGCCTCGAACTTGTACGGCAGCTCGTTGTAGGTGGTGCGTTCGAAGGTCACGTTCAGGATCATGTCGCCGCCGCCTTGCCACGGCGGCATCGCGCCGAGCAGCTCCTCGCGGCCATAGAGCACGCCGATGCCGGTGGGGCCGTAGAGCTTGTGACCGGAGAACGCATAGAAATCGGCGCCGAGCGCCTGCACGTCGACCCGCGTATGGGGTACCGCCTGCGCGCCGTCCACGAGCACCGGCGTGCCCTGCGCATGCGCGGCGGCGATGATGTCGGCGACCGGCAGGATGGTGCCCAGCGCGTTGGAGACATGCGCCACGGCCACCAGCCGGGTCCGCGGCGTCAGCAGCCGGTGGAACTCCTCCAGGACGAGTTCGCCGGCCGCATTGATCGGCGCGACGACGAGCGAACACCCGGTCGCATCCCGGACCAGCTGCCAGGGCACGATGTTGGCGTGATGTTCCAGCGCCGTGATCAGGATCTCATCGCCGGGCCCGAGACGGGCGCGGCCGAAGGAGTGCGCCACCAGATTGATCGCTTCGGTGGTGCCGCGCGTGAAGACGATTTCGCGGATCGACCGGGCATTGATGAACCGCCGCACGCGCTCGCGCGCGCCTTCGAAGGCCGCGGTGGCCTCCTGGCTCAGCGCGTGCACGCCGCGGTGGACGTTCGCATGCGAGCGCGTCTCGTAGTCCTCGACCGCGCGGATCACGGCCAGGGGGCGCTGCGAGGAGGCGGCGCTGTCGAGGTACGTCAGCGGCTTGCCATGCACCGTGCGCGACAGGATCGGAAAGTCTCGGCGCACCCGTTCCACGTCGTAACCGCCGCTCGCGGCAACTCTCAGGGGCGTGGCACTCATGACAACAGGTCCTCCAGGCTCTTCGCATCCTGCATGTGACTGGCGAGGCTGCGCTGCACGTGCACGCGCAGCGCCGGCACGTCGATGCGCGCCACGACGTCGGTGATGAACGCCCACTTCAGCAACCGCTGCGCCACTTCGGGTCCGATGCCGCGCGACAGCAGGTAGAACAGCATGGTCTCGTCCAGTTTGCCGGTGGTGGCGCCGTGACTGCAGCGCACCTCGTCGGTATGAATCTCCAGCTGCGGCCGCAGATCGATCTCGGCGTCGGCGCCTGCGATCAGGCCCTTCAGGGACTGAGCCGAGTCCGCATCGCGTGCCCCATCGCGCACGATGATGAGTCCGTTGAAACCAATGCGCGCGCGGCCCCCGGCGATACCGCGGAAGTTCTCCTGCGTGCGGGTGTGCGCGGCCTGGTGCTCGACCACGATCATGTTGTCGTGCACCTGCTGCGCATCCGCGAGCGATACGGCATCGATCCGCGTCCGCGCGGCCGGGCCTGCCAGTTCGATGTGCGCCGAGGAGCGGGCCGCGAGTGCTCCCAGCTGCAGCAGGTGCAGGTCGTAGCAGCCATCGCGCGCCACCGTGACATGCGCGGTGTCGTTCCAGAGGGTGGCGTTGGCGGTTTCCTGCAGACGGTAGTGGCTGAGGGCAGCGCCCTCGCCGACCCCGATGCGCACCGCACTGTTGACGAACTGCGCCCCGGCATTCGCGCCGGCGTGCCGCTCGATCAGCCGCAGCCGCGCGTCGCGTGCCAGGCACACGTTCAGCCGCGGATATGCGGCCGCGTCCGATGTGCCATAGAAGAGCACCTCGAGGTCGGTGGCCGTTCCGGCGGCCGCCACCTGGATGTCGGCGCCATCCGTGGCAAACGCTTCATTGAGCAGCGCCAGGGGCTCATCCCGGGTAGGCAGTGCGCCCTGCAGCCGGCTCACCATTGCCGCCCCGATGCGACCGGCCGGCGCCGACAGCTCCGGGACGAACTGGCCATCCACGAAGACGATGCGCGTGAAGCCCTCGATCGGCGCCGGTAGCTCGGCGTTGCCGGGAGGGCTGCCTGGGCGGGGCGTGAAATTCGCCTTCTCCAGGGCGCGCAGGTTGGCGTAGCGCCAGTTCTCGTCGCGACCGCTCGGCAGGCCGCGCGCCAGCAGTCCCTGCAGGGCCCCGCGCCGATGCGCGGTACCGCTCGCCGCGGGCTGCGCGGCCTGCACTGCCGCGTGCTCGGCAGCGATGCGGGTCAGGAGGGCGCTGCTCATGCGGCCTCGCTGACCACCCAGTCGTAGCCGCGGCGTTCCAGTTCCAGGGCCAGGGTGTGGTCGCCGCTGCGCAGGATGCGGCCTTTGGCCAGCACGTGCACCCTGTCGGGCACGATGTGATCCAGCAGCCGCTGGTAGTGCGTGACCAGCACGAAGGAGCGGTCCGGGCCGCGCAGGCTGTTGACGCCGGTTGCGACCACCTTGAGCGCATCGATGTCGAGGCCGGAGTCGGTCTCATCGAGAATGGCGAGCCGCGGTTCGAGCACCAGCATCTGCAGGATCTCGTTGCGCTTCTTCTCACCGCCCGAGAAGCCCTCGTTGACGCCGCGCGAGAGGAAGGTCTCGGGCATCTGCATGAGCTTCATCTTGCCGCGCACCAGCCCCAGGAACTCGAAGGCATCGACCTCCGGGGCGCCGCGCTGCTTGCGGGCGGCATTGAGGGCGGCCTTGAGCAGGTACACGTTGTTCACGCCCGGGATTTCCACCGGGTACTGGAACCCCAGGAACAGGCCGCCGCGGGCGCGCTCCTCGGGCGCCAGGGCCAGCAGGTCCTGGCCGTCGTAGGTGACCTTGCCGGCGGTGACGGTATAGCCGGGACGGCCGGCGAGCACATAGGACAGGGTGCTCTTGCCCGAGCCGTTGGGGCCCATGATGGCGTGCACCTCACCGGTGGGCACCGTCAGGTTCAGGCCCTTGAGGACCGCGGTGCCGCCGACGGAAACGTGCAGATCTTCGACGATTAGCATTGACGGTGTCTTCTTGAGGAAAAAGTTGCCGGGGCTCAGCCGACCGCGCCTTCGAGGCTCACCGCCAGCAGGTTCTGGGCCTCGACGGCGAACTCCATGGGCAGCTCCTTGAACACGGACTTGCAGAAGCCGCTGACGATCATGTTGACCGCATCCTCGGTCGATACGCCGCGCTGCTGGCAGTAGAACAGCTGGTCCTCGCTGATCTTGGAGGTGCTCGCCTCGTGCTCCACGATCGCGGTCGGATTCCTGACCTCGACGTAGGGGAAGGTGTGCCCGCCGCAGCGGCCACCCATCAGCAGCGAATCACACTGGGTGAAATTGCGCGCACCCTGGGCACTGGGCAGGATCTTCACCAGGCCGCGGTAGGAGTTCTGGCCATGACCCGCGGAGATGCCCTTGGAGACGATGGTGCTGCGGGTATCGCGTCCGATATGGATCATCTTGGTACCGGTATCGGCCTGCTGGTAGTTGTTGACGGTGGCCACCGAGTAGAACTCGCCGATGGAACCCTCGCCGCGCAGCACGCAGCTGGGATACTTCCAGGTGATGGCCGACCCGGTCTCCACCTGCGTCCAGGAGATGTGGGAGTTGCGACCGCGGCACTCGCCGCGCTTGGTCACGAAATTGTAGATGCCGCCCACGCCGCGCTCATCGCCCGGATACCAGTTCTGCACGGTCGAGTACTTGATGTAGGCATTGTCGAGCGCGACCAGTTCCACGACCGCGGCATGCAGCTGATTCTCATCGCGCATCGGTGCGGTGCAGCCTTCCAGATAGCTCACGTGGGAGTCGGCGTCGGCGATGATGAGCGTGCGCTCGAACTGCCCGGTGTTGGCCGCGTTGATGCGGAAGTAGGTCGACAGCTCCATCGGGCAGCGCACGCCCTTGGGCACGTAGACGAACGAGCCGTCGGAGAACACGGCGGAATTGAGCGCGGCGTAGAAGTTGTCGGCGACCGGAACGACGCTGCCCAGGTACTGCTCGATTAGCGCCGGATGATTGCGCACGGCATCGGAGAAGGAACAGAAGATCACGCCCGCGGCGGACAGCCGTTCCTTGAACGTGGTGGCGACCGAGACGCTGTCGAAGACCGCATCCACGGCGACGCCGGCCAGCCGCGCCCGCTCATGCAGCGGCACGCCGAGCTTCGCATAGGTCTCCAGCAGCTTCGGGTCGACTTCCTCCAGGCTTTTCGGACCATCCTGCTTCGTCTTCGGCGCGGAGTAGTACGAAATGGACTGGTAGTCGATGGCCGGATAATTGGCGTGCGCCCAGTGCGGCTCGCGCAGGGTCAGCCAGTGCCGCAGCGCCTTCAGGCGCCACTGCAGCAGGAACTCCGGCTCACCCTTCTTGCGGGAGATCAGCCGGACGACATCCTCGTCGAGCCCCGGCGCCACGGTCTCGGACTCGATGTCCGTGACGAAGCCGTGTCGGTACTGGCGGCCTACCAGTTCTTCGAGTTCAGTGGTCTCAGTCATGGCGCGCTGCGAATCTGATTTGATGTTCCAGGACGGGTAAACGCGATTGCACCGAATCCAGTCCGGCCAGCTCCGCGAGGGTGACGCCGCTCAACGCGCGGCGGATGGCGACGTTCAGTCGCTGCCACACGGGCGCGACGCGACAATTGTGTTCGATTCCGCATTGACCGTGACCCCCGGCGCAGTCGATGAGGGTCACCGGGCCCTCCAGGGCATCCAGGATGGCGGCCACCGTGATCTGGGCGGGGGGCCGGGCCAACTGGTAGCCGCCGTGCAACCCCCGCGTGGAAGTCAGAAGGCCCGCTTTATGCATCTGTTTCAAGAGCTTGCTGACGGTCGGGGCCGCGATCCTTGTCCTTCCGGCCAGGGCGGCGGCGGTGCGCAGCTGGTCGGGCTGTTCGGCCAGCGCAGCGAGGACCACCGTTGCGTAATCGGTCAGTTTGCTGATGCGGAGCATGGGGTGCGGGACCCAGGGCGGATAAGTAGGACTATTTTAGTACTGTTTAGTCCCCAATCCAAGCGCCGCATTGCCGCAAACATGGGGCAAGGTAGTCCGCGTCCTACCGCAGGACCGGGCGCCGCCCCCGGCTGCAGCGGTGGCGCTGCGGCGCGATGCGTCTTGCTGATTTGGTATTCTTCCGGCCCCGATTCCAACCCAGGTACCTAAGGGGGTACGCGACGATGAACCTCAGCGATCTTGAAAAAATTGCCCACGGGATGGTGACAAAGGGCAAGGGACTGCTCGCTGCGGATGAAAGCTCCAGCACCATCAGGAAGCGTTTCGACAGCATCAAGCTGGATTCCACCGAAGAGCATCGCCGCACCTACCGCGACATGCTGCTGACGGCCCCGGGGGCGCAGCAGTGGGTCAGCGGCGTCATCCTCTACGACGAGACCCTCCGCCAGAAGACATCCAAGGGGGTGAACTTCGCCGACCACCTCAACAGCATCGGCGTCATTCCCGGCATCAAGGTGGATTTGGGCGCCAAGCCCCTGGCCGGCTTTCCCGGCGAGACGATCACCGAAGGCCTGGATGGCCTGCGCGAGCGGCTGCAGGAGTACTACACGCTCGGCGCGCGCTTCGCCAAGTGGCGGGCCGTGATCGACATCGGCAAGGACATTCCGAGCGCGTTCGCCATCGAGGCCAATGCCCAGGCGCTCGCCCGGTATGCCGCGCTGTGCCAGGAACAGCAGATCGTCCCGATTGTCGAACCCGAGGTGCTCATGGATGGCGATCATTCCATCGAGCGCTGTGAGGCCGTCACCAATGAGACTCTGGAAGTGGTGTTCGACCAGCTCTACAAGCACCGCATCTACCTCGAAGGCATGATTCTCAAGCCAAACATGGTGATTTCCGGCAAGAAGGCCGCCAACCGCGCCGGCCCCGAGCAGGTCGCCCAGGCGACGGTGCGCTGCCTGAAGCGCCATGTTCCCGCCGCCGTCCCGGGGATCGCGTTCCTCTCCGGCGGCCAGTCCTCCGAGGAGGCGACGCTGCACCTGTCACTGATGAACAAAATCGGAGGTCTGCCCTGGGCCCTGACGTTCAGTTACGGCCGCGCCCTGCAGGATGCGGCGCTGAAGTCCTGGGGTGGCAGGACCGAGGGTTATGACGCCGGCCAGAAGGCGTTCCTGAAGCGGGCCCGGCTCAACGGCCTGGCCGCCACCGGTGGTTACACCGCCGACCTGGAAAACAAGGCCGCCTGAGGCTCACTTCGAACCCGTGACACCACACTCTGCAGCGCCCCCGGCCCGGTCGGCCGGGGAGGGTCCGGCCGCAGGGGGCCCGCTGGTGGCGGGCCAGGCCGATCCCGGCCAGGCGGCTGCCGTCGAGGCCATCGTCGATGTCCGCGACGTGCACTACTCCATCGCGGGCCGGCCGATATTCTCCGGGCTGTCGCTGAAGGCGATGCGCGGAGAGATCACGGCGGTCATGGGGCCCAGCGGTACCGGCAAGACCACGCTGCTGCGGCTGATGACGGCGCAGATCTATGCCGACAGCGGCGTGGTGGAAGTGTTCGGCCAGAATCTGGGCGAGCTTTCCTCCAGACGCACCTTCGAGCTGCGCAAGCGCATGGGCATGCTGTTCCAGAACAGCGCACTGCTCAGCGACATGGACGTGTATGAGAACGTCGCCTTTCCGCTGCGCGAGCACACCGACCTGCCCGAACCCCTGGTCAGGAACCTGGTGCTCACCAAGTTGAACGCGGTGGGCCTGCGCGGCGCCGCGGAGCTCATGCCGGCGGAGCTGTCCGGGGGCATGGCGCGGCGCGTGGCCCTGGCGCGGGCCATCGTGATGGATCCGGAGCTGCTCATCTACGATGAGCCGTTCACGGGCCTGGACCCGATCGCGCTGGGGGTGATCCTGCGACTGATCCAGCAGCTGAACCAGGCGCTGGGCATCACGACCATCGTCGTCTCGCACGATGTCCATGAGCTCGCGAGCATCGCGCATCGCAGCTATCTGATGGCCGCCGGCCAGATCGTGGCCCAGGGGACCCCCGCTGACCTTGCCGAAAGCACCCTGCCCATCGTGCGCCAGTTCATGAGCGGGGATCCCGATGGTCCGGCGCCGTTTCACTATCCCGCCCCCGACCTGCGCAGCGAACTGCTGTCCGGGGACGGACCATGAGCACCGCGGTCGCCCGGGACGGCTTCGTGCTGCGCTCCCTGGCGCGCATCGGCCACATGGCCATTTTCCTCGCCCAGATGCTCATCCAGTGCGGACGGGTGCTGGCGCGGCCGGTGCTGGTCATCAACCAGATCTACAACGCCGGCGGCCGCTCGCTGGTGATCATCATGCTCTCGGGCCTGTTCACCGGGATGGTGCTGGCGCTGCTGGGGTTCACGCTGCTGCAGCGGTTCGGTTCCACCGAGGCGCTGGGATTCGCCGCCGCGCTGGCACTGCTGAAGGAACTAGGGCCGGTGCTGACGGCGCTGCTGTTCGCCGGCCGCGCGGGTACGGCGCTCACCTCGGAAATCGGCCTGATGCGCGCCACCGACCAGCTCACCGCGATGCAGATGATGGCGGTCGATCCGCTGCGCTACGTGGTCGCGCCGCGTTTTCTCGGCGGCCTGATTTCCATGCCGCTGCTGACCGCCGTCTACGATGTCATCGGCCTGTTCGGCGCGCACGTGGTCGGCGTGCGCATGATGGGCGTGGACAATGGTTCGTTCTGGTCGCAGATGCAAAGTTCGGTGGACCTGCGGGACGTCACCGAAGGCATCGTCAAGAGCCTGGTGTTCGGCTTCATCTGCAGCCTGATCGCCGTCTACGAGGGATATCACGCCGAACCCACCGCCGAGGGGGTGGGGCTGGCGACGACGCGTACGGTGGTGGCGTCCTCGGTATTGACGCTGCTGCTGGATTACATGCTGACCGCGGCCTTCATCTGAAGTGCGGGCGGACGGCGAGGACTGAGGTTTCAAATGCGCTCCAATCGCGGAATCGAAATCGGCACCGGCCTGTTCGTGCTGCTGGGTTTTGCCTCGCTGCTGTTCCTGACCACGCAGCTGCCCTCCAGCGGCCTGAAGCTGGCGGCGGCCAAGTCCGGGTATCACATCACCGCGGCCTTCGACAACGTCGGTGACCTTAAGGTCGGTTCACCGGTGACCATGGCGGGCGTCAATCTCGGCGAAGTGGAAAGCATCCATATCGACTGGACCACGTACAAGGCGGTGGTGTCGATGCGCATCGACAACCA
>DATJTJ010000187.1:0-22614 GCA_035503515.1 Steroidobacteraceae bacterium | reverse complement strand
GCGTCGTCACCCGGATGCCGGCCGGCAGGTTCACGACCAGCTGCGGCATCAGCTGCTTGATGGATCTGACGACACTGATGGTATTGGCGCCGGACTGGCGCTGGATGTTGAGGATGACCGCCGGGGTCTGATTCATCCATGCCGCCTGGAAGTTGTTTTCCACCCCGTCCAGCACCGTCGCCACGTCGTGCAGCATGACCGGGGCGCCGTTGCGGTAGGCGACGACCAACTTGCGGTAATCGTCGCTGGTCTGCAGCTGGTCGTTGGCATCGATCTGATAGCCCTGCCGTGGCCCATCGAAGTTGCCCTTGGCGGCATTGACGCTGGCGGTGGTGAGCGCAGTCCGCAGGTCCTCGAGGTTGATGCCGTAGGAGGAGAGTGCATCCGGATTGGCCTGGATGCGGACCGCCGGCTTCTGGCCGCCGCTGATGGTCACCAGGCCGACGCCACTGAGCTGGGAGATCTTCGGTGCCAGGCGCGTGTCGACCAGGTCCTCCACCTGGGACAACGGCAGGGAATCCGACGTGACGGCCAGGGTCAGCACCGGCGCGTCGGCCGGATTGGTCTTGCTGTAGATCGGCGGCGCAGGCAGCGCGGACGGCAGCAGGCTCTGAGAGGCGTTGATGGCGGCCTGCACCTCCTGCTCGGCGATGTCGATGTTCAGTGACAGGCTGAACTGCAGCACGACGACCGAGATTCCGGCGGAACTGTTGGAGGTCATCTGCGAAAGACCCTGCATTTCACCGAACTGCCGTTCCAGGGGCGCGGTGACCGTCGTCGCCATCACATCGGGACTGGCGCCCGGGTAGTAGGTCACCACCTGGATGGTCGGGTAATCCACCTGCGGCAGAGCCGAGACCGGCAGCTGGGTGTAGCCGACGACGCCTATCAGGAAGATCGCGGCCATCAGCAGGGCCGTCGCCACCGGCCGCAGAATGAACGGACGCGAGGGGTTCACGGCCTGCGGTTCGGTGCAGCGGCGGGCGCCGAAGCCTGGGCTGCCGACTGCGCGGCGGCCTGGGCGGCGGCGCTGGTGACGGTGACCCGGGCCTTGTCCTGCAGCTTCTCGAAGCTGCTGTTGGCCACGACCTCGCCGGGATTGAGACCCTCCACCTGGGTGTTCTCCCCTTCGCTGACGCCGGCCTTCACGGTGCGCATGTGCGCCACGTTGTCCTGGATGACGAATACGAAAGAGGCCCTGCCATTTTGCTGAATGGCGGAGTTCGGAATCAGGACGACCCCGTGCAGGGTGTTGACCAGCAGGCGGGTATTGACGAACTGGTTCGGAAAGAGCGCATCGTTCTTGTTGTCGAAGGTGGCGCGCGCCTTGACGGTACCGGTGGTGGTGTCGATCTGGTTGTCGAGCGCCGTCAGGGTACCGCTGGCGATCTTCTTCTGGCCGCCCCGATCCAGCGCGTCGACGCTGAGTTTCGCCTGCGCCCGCAGCCGCGCCAGCACCGGCGCCAGGCTGTCCTCCGGCAGCGTGAAAATCACCGTGATGGGCTCGAGCTGGGTGATGACGGCGAGGGTGGTCGTTCCGGTCGACTGCACGACGTTGCCGGGATCCACCAGTCTCAGGCCCACCTGGCCGGCGATGGGCGCGACGATGTGGCAATAGTCCAGCTGCAGCTGATCGTAGGCCACGGCACCCTCGTCGTTCCGGACGGTTCCCTCGGTCTGTTCCACCAGTTTTTCCTGGTCGGCGACCGTCTGTTCGGCAATGGCGTTCCGCGCGAGCGCCGCCCGGTAGCGTGTGAGATCCAGCTTGGCCTGAGCCAGGACCCCCTGATCATGCTGCAATGTGCCCTGCGCCTGGGTCAGTGTCGCGCGGTACGGCCGTGGATCGATATCGATGAGCGGCTCACCTTTCTGGACGCGCTGGTCCTCCTCGTAGTGCACGGCCTGGATCATGCCGTTGACCTGGCTGGTGATCGAACTGGTATAGACCGGGGTGACCGTACCGATGGCTTCGAGGTACACCCCGATATCGCCCTTCACGGCGGTGGCCGTGGTGACCGTCACGCCCGGCGCATTCCGTGCTGCAGCAGCCGCCTCCGCCGCCGCGTGGTGTCGCCACCACAACCACAGGACGATCACGAGCGCAAGGACGACGACCAGAAGGACGATACTGCGCAGCTTCATGGAGGGATTTGTCCGGCGGTGGGGAAGCCCTGCTCAGGCTACACCGGCGGGTTTGCCGGTATTTTTCTGCGTTATTAACAGTTTTTCATCCCTCAGCCTACCCCAGCTCGGGGCACCGCGCCTGACACGCAAGTCAGCTGCCGCCCCCGTGCCCGAGTGCGGCGGCCAACGGGTCAACGACAGCCGGATTTACTGGAGATCCATGCCGCCGAGGTCGCCCCTTCGAAGCGATTCGGCGCGCGCTGTTCGCCCGCGTACGACGCCTGGGCATTCCCGTGCGCTGTCGTGATCCCGCACGATGTGGATGTAATGCTTTTCTTTTATGTTTCGGCAGGCGAAACAATGTGTATTTTTGTGTCACGCTTGATCATCTTGCCTTACTTCTTGACTGAGATGGAACCGCGCGGCCTGCTCAATTGTTAACGCTAACTCACGTTGTTACGATGCCACGTCAGTTCGTAATTCCGTGTCCATCGCTGACACGACTGACACACAACGCATCCAAATCAAGACGGGGGGAATATGAGCTGCACGAAAAGCGTGGGCGCGCGTGGCACTGGGCTGCGGACTTTCATTGTACGGGCAACGGTGGCGAGCTTGCTGTGTCTGCCGGCTGCCATGCCGACTTTTGCGGACGATGCCGCCCAGGTCCAGTTGTCGATTCCCTCACAGCCGCTGCGCACCGCGCTTCAGGACTTCGCGCGGCAGTCCGGCATCGACGTGCTGGTCTCATCGCGGATCACGCAGGCCTACGATGCACCGGTGCTGAGCGGTCGCTACACGCCATCGGGCGCGCTGCAGGTATTGCTCAAGGGCACGGGCCTGACGTTCCGGCAGCTCGATGCGAAGACCATCGAAGTGCAACCCGCTGCCACCGGCGCGCTTGTCCGCACGGCGGACGTGCAGGGAGCCGCCGGCGGCAACGCCACCTTGCTGGCGCAGAACAATGCCGCCATTGCCCAGGCCCCGACCGGGCCGGCGGCGCCGGCCGCATCGGCCGATAATCCGGGTGAACTGGCCGAGGTGGTCGTCACCGGCTCGCGCATCGCCCGCCAGGACTTCACCTCGCTCAGCCCCATCGTCACCGTCGATGCGGGCGCGGTGGAGAACCGCTCGGATCCGAGCATCGTGAATGCCCTGCAGACCCTGCCGCAGTTCAACGTGGCCGGTAACAGCAGCAATCTCAGTCAGGCTTCCAACCCGTTTCCCTCGGCGACCGCGGCCCCCGGGGCAGCGACCGTGGATCTGCGCGGACTGGGCACCAACCGCACCCTGGTGCTGCTCGACGGTCGCCGTGCACAGCCGGTCAATGCGGCCCTGGTCGTCGACCTGAACACCATTCCACCCGAGGCGGTCCAGAGTATCGAGACCATCACCGGCGGCGCCGCGTCCACATACGGCGCGGATGCCATTGCGGGTGTCGTGAACATCAAACTGAAGCAGAATTACCAGGGCCTCGAGCTCGATGCCCAGCAGGGCCTGAGTCAGTACGGCGATGACGCCACGACGACGCTGGGTGCCGTCATGGGCGGCAACTTCGCCGACAACAAGGGCAACGCCATGCTCGTCATGAGCTACTCGAAGGTGGGCCAGGCCGATCAGACCAAGCGCGGCTGGGTCCAGGCCGGCTACCTCGCGCCCGGCACGCCCGGTGGCGCGCTGGGTGGCTATGGCCTGCAGGAATACGTGTACGACACGGCCAATCCGCCCGCGGCGGGGACGGCGAACTATTTCGGTTCCCCGGCCATCGGCACCTGGTTCGATCAGAACGGCCATCCTTTCAATCAGTATGCGCCGCTCGCGACCGGCTACAGCGGTCCGCTGGGGCTGGGAACGGGCTACAAGATCAATCCGGATGGCGAGCTCGGCTACAACAGCCAGATTCCGGACATGAACGTGCCGCAGACCCGCTGGGCCGCGCTGGCCACCGCGCACTACAATATCAACGACAGCATCACGGCCTACGCGCAGGCCCAGTTCTCGAACACCTACACCACCGCGGTCGGTGTTCCGTCGGGTCTCGAGAGCATCTGGACGCTGCAGATCCCCTACGGTCCATGGGACGATCCCTCGTCCCCGAACTTCGGTTCGCCGCCGGCCGGTGCGACGTTCAACCCCGTGCCGCAGGCGCTGGCCAATCTGCTGAACTCCCGGGTTAATACGGTCACCGGCGCGTCGGCAGCCGGCAACCCCTGGGAATACCAGGGCGCCAGCAGCTGGTTCGGCCCGTACACGACGAATACGACCAACACCGTCTACCAGATGACGACGGGTCTGCGCGGCGAGCTGCCGGTGTTCAGCTTCTCCAAGGACTGGACCTGGGATGTCTACGGATCCCACGGCGACACGAACCTGAATTCCCAGCTCAATGGCTTCCCGAACCTGAGCCGCCTGCAGACCCTGGCGAGCGCCAACCTGTATGGCCAGAACTGGACCAATACCGCGTACCCGATTTCCGTCGGGGGTACCTGTACGTCGGGACTGCCGATCTTCACTGCAACCGGCGGCGTCTACGCTCCCGGGGCGCAGGCCTCGGCCAACTGCAATGCCTATGCGGATCCGCCGCTGAACAACATCACGACGCTGGCGCAGAACGTGTACGAAGGTGACATCCAGGGCAGCCTGCTCGACATGCCCTTCAATGCAGGTCGCCTGCGCTTCGCCCTGGGTGCGGACTACCGCGAGGAGGAATTCACCTTCACCCCGGATTCGGGCTACACCGCCTATCAGTCCTATCCCAACATCGTGCAGAACATCGCGCTGCCCACCGGGGTCATCGGCAAGACCGGCACCGACGAGATCTACACGGAGTTCTCCATTCCGCTCGTCAGTGGCCTGCCCTTCGCCAAGTCGATCGAAATCGATCCGGGCATCCGCTTCTCCCAGTACGACGAGTCCTCTCCCACGGACAACATCAGCAGCAAGAGCAGCGACGTGAAGACCTGGAAGCTGCTCGGCAACTGGGTGGTCACGGACTGGGTGAGCATCCGCGGCGGCCTCGAGGTCGCCAACCGGGCGCCGAACATCAACGAACTGTTTGCGCCGGTCGGCGGCACATCGATCGATCTGTTCGCACCGGACCCCTGCGCCAACTATCTGGGGACGACCCCGTCGTGGGGTAACACGCCGGGCAATCCCAATCGCTACAACGTACAGGCGGCCTGCCAGTACCTGATGGAAAGAGGGGGTATGCCTGCAGCCCAGGCCGCGGCGCTGATGACGCCGGGTGGCAGTGCCAACAATTATCAGTACACCGTGTTCGGTCCCTCGCCGGCACCCTTCCCGTACTCGATCGCCATCACTTCGGGCAATCCGAACCTGAAGTCGGAGACGGCGCGTACCGTTACGGCAGGCATCGTCCTCAACTCGCCCTTCCAGAATGCCTACACGCAGCGCATGCGCATGTCGGTGGACTGGTACCAGATCCAGCTCAATGGTGCGATCGCCAATCCGGACTACGTGCAGGTGAACCAGCAGTGCTTCGACGCCCAATACAACAAGCTGATGGGTTCGGCAGCGGGCACCTACACCGGTGCCCAGCTGGTAGCCGGCAATCCGTTCTGTGCCTTCATCAACCGCGAGTACGCGCCCCAGGCCGGAGATCCGTACGGCGGTCCGCGTAACTACTACTCCGCGGCGGTCAATGAGGGTGGCATCCAGGACCGCGGCATCGACCTCGAGCTGGATTGGGGCCTGCGTTTCGGGGATACCGACGCATTGCGTGCAGTGCCGGGCGGCATCAGCGTGAACATCGTCGGCAGTTATCTGGACCGCTATGCCGTATCGCCATTTCCGGGCGCCGCGTACGTCAACTACGCGGGCACGGTCACCAACAACTCCTATCGCGACAAGCTGCTGAGCACTTTCGCGTATTCGGTGGGCAAGGTGAACGTGGGCTTCCGCTGGCAGCATCTGCCGGCGGCGGGTCCGGATCCGGGCACCCCGAACTCGACGGGTGCGGCCAATGCGTACAACGAGGTCGATTTCTTCGGCAGCTTTGCGCTCACCGATGCGCTGGAGCTGCGCGGCGGTGTCGACAACCTCATGAACGCGTGGCCGGTGTGGGTGGGCGCGAATGGTTCCACCACCGCAGTCGGCACCACCAACGCCAACTACGACACCATCGGTCGGCGATTCTACCTGGGCGTCAAAGCGAAGCTCTGAAGCACCGCGGTCGTTCGCTGTCCAGACCTGGGGCGACGGGCCGACCCGTCGCCCTTTCTTTTTTCTCGTCTCGCGCCGCCGGCCCGCGGCGTCCGTCCCCCGGTTGCACCCTGCCGCTTCGAGGCAACGTCGTCTGCTGCATTGCTCACTTGTATCCAATTGCTACGTTACCGCAATGTTGTTAGCATCCCTTACAGCATGTGTAGATTTGTCAACGTGGTGACGCAGACGAAATAACGAAACATTCGGGGGGGCGGAATATGAGCTGCACGAGGAATGCCGGCGCGCGGGGTGCCCGGCTGCGGACCTTTATTATCCGGGCCACTGTGGCAAGTGTGCTTTCGTTGCCGAGCCTGGGGGCCCTGGCCCAGGATGCCGGCCAGTACCAGCTGGCGATTCCATCGCAATCCCTGCGCACTGCATTGCAGGATTTTTCGCGCCAGTCCGGTATCGATGTCCTGGTCTCCTCGCGGATCACCCAGGCCTACGAGGCGCCCGGCCTGGACGGACGCTACAGCCCCGCGAGCGCCCTGAGGGCGCTGCTGCAGGGAACCGGTCTCGAATTCCAGCAGCTCGATGTCAAGACGATCGAGGTGCGGCCGGCCCGTCCCGCCGAACTGCTCCGGACGCTGGCCCAGAACACCGCGGAGGCGGTGGCCCAGGCGCCCACCACCACGACCACTCCCGATACATCCGCCGCGGGCTCCGATAACAACGCACTTCCGGAGGTCGTGGTCACCGGCTCGCGCATCGCGCGCCAGGATTTCACCTCCCTGAGTCCCATCGTCACGGTGGACACCGGGGCCGTCGAGAACCGCTCGGAACCGAGCGTCGTCGGCGCGCTGCAGCAACTGCCGCAGTTCAATGTCTCCGGCAACAGCAGCAATCTCAGCGCGGCGTCGAATCCGTTCCCGTCCGCCACCGGCGCACCCCCGGGTGCCGCCACGGTGGATCTGCGGGGCCTGGGCACCAACCGCACGCTGGTGCTGCTCGATGGCCGGCGCGCGCAACCGGTGGATGCCCAGCTGGTCATCGATCTCAACACCATTCCTCCCGAAGCCGTGGGCAGCGTGGAGACCATCACCGGTGGGGCCGCCTCCACCTATGGCGCGGATGCCATCTCCGGCGTCGTGAACATCAAGCTGAAGCAGAACTTCCAGGGCCTGCAGGTCGACGCGCAGCAGGGGCTCAGCCAGTACGGGGACGCGGCCACCACCTCTGTCGGTGCCGTCCTGGGGGGCAATTTTGCCGACAACAAAGGCAACGCCATGCTGGTGCTCGATTACGAGAAGGTCGGCGAGGCCAACCAGACCAAGCGCGGCTGGTACCAGGCGGGTGAATTGGCCCCGGGCACGCCGGGTGGTGCATTGGGCAGTGCGCCGGGCCTGACGGAATTCCTGTATACGGCCGGCAACCTGCCCACGGGCGTGGGCGCGTACCCGACACCGGCCACGGGTACATACATCGACCAGAACGGGCACCTGTTCAATCAATATGCGCCGCTCACCAGCGGGTACAGCGGACCGCTGGGCCTGGGAACGGGCTACAAGATCAACCCGGACGGGGAACTCGGCTACAACAGCCAGATCCCGGACCTGCAGCTGCCGCAGACGCGCTGGGAGGCTCTGGCCACGGCCCACTACAACATCAACGATTTCATCACGGCCTACATGCAGGCGCAGTTTTCGAAGACCTACGTCAGCGCCATCGGCGTACCGTCGGGACTGTTCAGCGTCTGGTCGATCACTGTGCCCTACGGTCAGTGGGATAATCCGAGCTCGCCGAACTTCGGTTCGCCACCGGCCGGATCCACGTTCAATCCGGTGCCCCAGGACCTGGCAAATCTGCTCAACTCCCGGCCGAATCCGAATGCGGCCTGGACGCTCAATGGCAACAGCAGCTACTTCGGTCCCTACTCGACCAACACGACCAGCAACGTCTATCAGCTCACCACCGGGCTCAAGGGCGAAATTCCAGCCTTCACCTTCACCAAGGACTGGACCTGGGATGTCTACGGTTCCACGGGCGAGTCCAATATCGATGCCCAGCTGAACGGATTCCCAACCCTGAATCGGCTGCAGACGCTATACAGCGCGAACCTCTATGGTCAGAACTGGACCAATACCGCCTACCCCATTTCCGTGGGTGGCAGCTGTACCTCCGGACTGCCGATCTTCACCGCGACCGGCGGCGTGTATCCGGCGAACGCGACGGCGTCGGCCAACTGCAATCAGTATGCCGACCCGGCCCTGAACAACGTCACCACCATCGAGCAGAACATCTACGAAGGCGATCTGCAGGGTAGCCTGATCGACATGCCGTTCAATGCCGGGCGGCTGCGGTTCGCACTGGGTGCGGACTACCGGGCGGAGAAATTCGGTTTCACGCCTGACTCGGGTTACACTGCATTGCAGTCGTTCCCGAACATCGTGCAGAACATCGCCCTGCCCACGGCGGTGGTGGGAGCAACGGGCGTCTCGGAAGTGTATACCGAGTTCTCGATCCCGGTGGTCAAGGACCTGCCGTTCGCGAAGTCCATCGAGATCGATCCGGGCATCCGCTTTTCGGACTACACCGAGTCCTCGCCCGGGCAGAGCATCTCCGGCGGCGCCGGCGACGTGAAGACCTGGAAAGTACTCGGCAACTGGGTCGTCACCGACTGGGTGAACTTCCGCGGCGGCCTTGAAGTCGCGAACCGTGCACCGAATATCGCCGAGCTGTTCACGCCGTTGGGTGGCAGCGCGCTCGCGGTCGGCGCCGATCCATGCGCCGTGTACCCCGGTACGACGCAGGCCTACGGCAACATCGCCAGCAATCCCAACCGGTACAACGTCCAGGCGGCGTGCCAGTACCTGATGGAAAGAGGCGGAATGCCCGCGGCGCAGGCCGCGGCCCTGATGACGCCGGGCGGCAGCGGCAACAATTACCAGTACAACGTATTCGGTCCCTCCCCGGTACCGTTCCCGTTCGTGCTGGGCCTCAATTCCGGCAATCCGAATCTGAAATCGGAGACCGCGCGGACGATCACCGCCGGCTTCGTGCTGAATTCGCCTTTCAAGACGGCCTACACGGAGCGGCTGCGGCTGTCGGTGGACTGGTATCAGATCCAGCTCAATGGTGCGATTGGCACGCCCTCATTCGGACAGGTCTACCAGGAGTGTCTGGATGCCCAGTACAACAAGCTGATGGGATCGGCCCCGGGCACCTACACGGGCGCACAGCTGGTGGCCGGCAATCCGTACTGTGCCTTCATCAACCGTGAGTACGCGCCGGCGGCGTTCGACTTCTACGGGGCTCCCCGCAACTATCTCTCGCCCTACGTGAACCAGGGCGGCATCCAGTCGCGCGGCATCGACCTGGAACTGGACTGGGGCCTGCGCTTCAGCGATTCCGACCTGTTGCGGGCCGTGCCCGGAGGCATCAGCATCAACATCGTGGCCAACTACCTCGACCGCTATGCCGTATCACCCTTCCAGGGGGCGCCGTACATCAACTACACCGGCACCATCACCAACAACTCATACCGGGACCGGGTGCTCAGCACGTTTGGTTATTCGATCGGTCCGGCGAATCTGGGCTTCCGCTGGCAGCATCTGCCGGCGGCAGGACCGGATCCCAGCACACCGAACCAGGTGGGCGCGGCCAATGCGTACAACGAAGTGGACTTCTTCGCCAGCTACGCGCTCACCGATGCCCTGACGTTGCGCGGTGGCATCGACAATCTCATGAACGCCTGGCCGGTGTGGATCGGTGCGAATGCATCGACCACCGCTATCGGCTCGACGGATGCGAACTACGACACCATCGGTCGGCGCTTCTATCTTGGAGTGAAGGCCAAACTCTGAAAATGCAGAGGCTGCCCTCGGGCAGCGACGTCTCCCCGGGGCGGCCCTTCGTGGTCGCCCCTTTTTTTGTGGGCAAGGTCAACTCGTCGACAGGTTCACCCGTTACTCTTCCACATATCTCGTAACGGATGGATAACACTATGTCGAAGCTTTCGCCGAAATTTCAGCGGCTGGGCTGCTCGCTCCGCGCCTCGGCCCTGGTACTGTCGGCGGCGGCTTTGGCCAGCTGCGTTGCCCAGGTGCGAGTCGCGGGTCCGCCGCCGCCCGCCGTCTATGTCGCCCCGGCGGCCGTGGACCTCCAGGTTCGCGAAGCTCCTCCGCCGTTGCCGGACTATGACCAGCCGCCCTGTCCCGAAGACGGCTACCTGTGGACCCCGGGCTACTGGGCCTGGGGCGCCGGCGGCTACTATTGGGTGCCGGGTACCTGGGTGCAGCCGCCCCGGGTGGGCGTGTTGTGGACACCCGGGTACTGGGGGTTCGTGGGCGGCGCTTATGTCTTTCATGCCGGCTACTGGGGTCCGCACGTCGGCTTCTATGGTGGCGTCAACTACGGATTCGGCTATGTGGGTACCGGGTTCGCGGGCGGCGTCTGGGTCGGCAACGCCTTCTCCTACAACCGGGCCGTCACCAACATCAACGTCACGGTGGTACACAACACGTACAACACCACCGTGGTGAACAACGTCACGGTCAACCGCGTCAGCTACAACGGCGGAGCCGGCACCAGTGCCACTCCGACGGGCCAGGAGCAGGCCGCGGCGCGTGAGCAGCACGTTCCGCCCACGCCGATGCAACAGCAGCATCTTCAGCAGGCCGCGAAGAATCCGGCACTGTTCGCGCACGCCAATGGCGGCCATCCGCCGATCGCGGCCACGCCGCGGCCCACCGCCTTCAATGCCCCTGACGCCGTCGCTGCGCACGGCCGTGGGCCGCAGGAGAATCGGCCGCAGTTCGCCCGACAGGAGGCCAGCCAGACCCCGGCGCCCAAGCCCAATCAGGCGCAGAAGCAGAATCCGAATCCGAAGAAAAAGAAGAACCAGAAGGACAAGCCGCATCCGAAAAAGCAGAAGGATGAAGCCAATCGCTAAGCCGATTCCTCGCGTGCCAGTCGGGCCACCAGGCGATTGAAAATCGTCACGCCGCGGTCGTGAGCGGTCGGCATGATGGTCGGTTCAGGCGTCAGGTCGATGATGCGCTGCTGGGCCTCGATCATGGTCTTGTCTTCGCCGAAGGCCTTCGCGGCCAGCTGCATCAGCAGGTCGCGCAGCCCCTCATCCCCATGCTCGCGATGCGGTCCCCAGGAGAAGAAGTAGCGCGCAGAGCGGTCGGCCACCGGCGTGACCGCCTGACTGGTGAAGGTCACGCCGCGAATCGCCCGGGAGTAGTCCGGCCGCTCGTAGCCGCAGGCCGCCGCGGTGCCGAGACTGAAGCTCCCTGACCACATCAGCAGCACGCCCGGAATGAGGAAATCGTAGGTCATCCAGTTGTCGGTGAGTTCCTCCGAACTGCGTCCGACGGGTCCCCGGGTGCCGAGGTGCCAGCGTTCGAAGCGCACTCCGCGCTCGAGCGTCGTGAGCTTCGGGCGCTCTTCGGCGAAACTGGGACCGGCGCCGAAGCTGTTGGCGTGCACGAAACTCAAGTGGCTGAAGTCGAGCAGGTTGTCGTTGATATGGCAGGCCTCGGCCCGATAGTCCAGCTGCCCCCGACCGAGGATCCAGTCGGGTTCCTCCAGTCCCACGGCCGGCGGGATCAGGGAGGGATCGGCACGCTCGGGATCACCCATCCACACCCACACCCAGCTGTGCCTTTCGATGACGGGATAACTGCGGACGCGCGCGCCCGGCGGAATCACATCCTGACCGGGAATGCCGACGCACTGGCCGTGCGAATCGTAAAGCAGGCCGTGGTACATGCAGCGCAACCGGCCGCCTTCGCAGCGCCCCAGTGACAGCGGCGCGAGCCGATGCACGCAGCGGTCCGCCAGCGCCACCAGCTGCGGCCCCGACCGCCACAGGACGATGGGTTCACCGAGGATCTGCACGGCACAGAGCGAATCGGCGGCGAAATCTGCAGCCCAGCCAGCCACATACCATGCATTCTTCACGTAGTTCATGGTGACCGCCCGCCATCCCGCGGCTGTCCCCGCCCGGACGAAGTCGGATTACTTCGCGGCGGGCGCCGATCCGGACTCCTGATGCTCGGCGGCATCATGACCCTTCTCGGTGCTGGGCAGATTCTGGTTCAGGTTCGGCAGGCACTCCACCTCGGGCACGTCGCTGTAGTCCTCGCGGATGAAGTGCTTGGTGTTCTTCCACTCGCCCTTCCAGTTCTTCGGATCCGTCATGGTGTACTGGACCTCGAGGGTGTGACCCTTGTCCAGCAAGCGGTAGCGCTCGACGATATGGAACTGATCCGAGATCGGGATGCCCCGGTCGATGTAGTGCTCGTTGGGCTCAATATAGCTGGTGTCGACGACCAGACTGTCGCCTTCCCAGTGACCGATGGACTCGCCGTTGTAGGTGTTGATGGCAATGTCCGGGTCGGTGTGCTTGCGGCCGTCCAGGAAGATCACGCGGTAGCTGTTCGTGAACCCGAAGATCATATGGATGGAGGTGGGCAGCTGGATGATGTCCGTGGGCCACACGCGCGTCATGATCATCGGCATGCCGGCGGGATAGCACTCACCGATACTGTCGCGGTACGACTTGTGGGCGGCCGCGGCCGCCGCCGCCTCCACCAGCGCCTTCTTGCCCGCATCGTAGAATTCGGGGTAAGGCGGTCCGAACATGAAGTCGGCGAACGCGTGCCGCAGATTCACGAACCAGGTGCCGGTCATGTCGAACGGCGGCTTCGGCCGGGGCTTGTGCAGATTCTGCGGGGCGAGCGCGCCGTAGTATCCGTCGTGCTTGTGGGCGAGGTCATCCTCCTGCTTCTGCCCGAGGCCGGGGCGGGTCATGGGATCGGCGCGCGAGGGCGCCTGCTGCGCAGCTGCAAGGCCCGCTACCCACATGCCCGTCAGCAGCAGCAGTGAAGCGCCCAGTGCCGCCGACGTCTTCCTGCCGGTGAATCGCATCATTCGTCCCCCTGGTTTGTTCTGATGGTTTCCACTCAGCGCTGCTGTTCGCCGCCGAGTATCTTGCCGTCGGCCAGCACGATCGAGACGTACTGTCCGCCCGGCGTGCCATCGCGCAGCGGCCGGACGGTCACGGTCACCTTGTCTCCCGGCTTCAGGGTCGTGCGCTTCCAACCCTCGCGGACCAGATTGTTGGGGCTGTTCATTTCCACGGCCCACACCTCCGATCCCCCGCCTGGCTTCTCCACGTTCACCTTGAAGTTGGCGTGCGGATTACTCCAGTTGAAGTCGACGATGGTGCCCGTCACATCGACCTTCTTCGAGACGTCGAACATGGCACCTGAGTGATGCGCGAAGGCGGCAGTGGCGGTAGCCAAAAGGCTGACCATCACTGCGGCACTGGCTGAAACCCCTCGAAAACGACGCATCGTATTGCCCTCATGAACCTCTTCGGAATGGTATCGCCGCGTCAGTTGTCGGTGCAACTGACGCGGCCCTGATGGATGTCGTGACCGCTGGTCATTGCACCGGCTTGCCCGTCACCGGGTTCACATAGTGGAACGGTGGCAGGAACGAGCGCGGATACATCTCGAAATGGAGGGTCGGGGGTGCATCCGGTGGATTGGAGGCGGTGATGCTGGGTGCATCCCGGGCCGGCAAATCCTTCCAGCCCACGTCATAGGGCGCGAAATAGGTGTTCACGGCGTGGTCGGACTGGATGCGCCAGATGCCATCGAGCTTCACGTAGGTGTTCTCGTAGATGCCCCCCATCCAGGTGCCGCTCTTGCCGAAGTTGCCCATCATGCTGAAGGCCCGCGATCGCATCTTTGCTGTCTGACCGTCATTAGCCACATCAATGACCGGCTGGAACTGCATGTGATTGTGCAGCACCCCGTCGTCCAGGCCCTGCTGGCCATAGAGGTTGAGGTTGCGGCGTACGGCCGGCTTGCCCACGTACACCCCGCGCAGCGCGATTTCGATGGTTCCATTCGGCGCCCACAGGTCGGTCATGGAATCCCATTCCAGGGTCGCCAGGTAATAGCCGTACATGGCGTGCAGGTTCTCGATGATCGCCTCATCCTCGAGCAGGCCGATGCGGTGCCCCAGTTCGCGGGCGGCCGCGCTCATGGCTTCGATGCTGGCGCCGACCGCAGCGACCGCCGCGGCGGACGGGGCCGGCGGAGCACCCTGCGAGGCGGAGGCGGGATTCGGGTAGTCGTAGGGGGCGACCGCTGGCAGCCCCGTCAGTGGGGCGGCCGGTCGATCGGGTGCCAGCGCCGGTTCGAACCTCGAGTAGGCCGCCACACTCCGGGCCCATCCCGCCTCGTAGGGGGTATAGAAGGTGGGATAGAAATGCAGGCGGCGGATCATCCAGACCCCGTCGCGCTTCACGTACTCGTTTTCGTAGACCCCCACGCCCCACTCGTGGAACTGGCCGGCCTGCGCCAGCTGTGCGAACAGATGCCAGCGACCGCGGGCCGTGGCCCCATCCGCCGCCACGTGCACGATGGGCTGCAGCTGCATGTTGTCGTACAGCCGGCCGGCGACGGGGCCTTCGGGCCCGATCGCACGCAGGTAGGCCAGCACCCGATCCTTGCCCACATACGCTCCGCGTCCGGCGACGTCGATCTCGCCATCCTGTGCGAAAAGGTCGGCGGCCTGGTCCCAGAGCCCCTTGTCGATGTAGTAGCCGTAGGTCCGCTGCAGCTTCTCGATCGCGTTCTGATCTTCCAGCCGTTCCACGTTCTGCTGCAAGGCAGCGATCTGTTCCCGCAGCTGCCCGGCGCTCCAGTGCACCGGCGACGCGGCGATGCTGCCGCGGGCCCCGTCGGTGCGCAGGCTGGGTGCCTGGTCCTTGAAGTGGAAGTGCGGTACGTAAACGCCCGGCCAGACCTTGTACTGTTCGGTGGGAGGCGCATCGGGCTTCAGTGAGGCGGGGATGTAATGCGCACCGTTCACGTCGCGGTTCCTCGCCCAGCCGCCATTGCCGTAAGGCGTCATCAGGGTCTGGTACCAGTGCAGTGCACTGATCCTCCAGACCCCGTCTTCCTTCACGTATTCATTCTCGTAGGGACCCTCGCCCCACCACGCCCCCTTGTCGGGCTGGCCCGCCAGGATGACGGCGCGCCACGTCCCCTTGGCATGCTCGCCATCGGGCGTGAGGTTGATGACCGGCATCAGCTGCAGGTATTGATTGACCTCGCCCGGGTTAAGGCCGGTGTGGCCGCCGCCCACGGCGAGGAAGTACTGCCGGATGCGGTCCTGACCCCGAAACACGCCGTCGAGCCCGATCTCCAGGGTGGCATTGCGGGAGAACAGCGCCGCGACCTGGTCCCATTGCCCGGCGTCGATGTAGTAGCCATAGGCGCGCTGCAGGCGCTTGATGTCATCGATGTCGTGCAGCGCCTGGGCCCGTTGCGCCAGATCGGCGACGGTCTGCTGCAGTTCACCCGTCTCAGGTGCGGTCACCGCGCCGCCACCCGCACAGCTGCTCAACATCCAGGATGTGGCGAGCGCCAGGGCCACTCGCGCGCCGGCGTACCGCAGCCGGTCGGCATTCCTCATCGTCATCATTCACCCCCTCATCAGCCCCCGATGATACGTGAGCGGCGACGGGTCGTTGTCCGGCATGCCGGCAGATCGCAGGGGGATGGGCAGAAATTGTGGCGGTGCACAAGCCGGCGGCTCTCGTGTGCAGGCTCCCGCCGCTGCAAGGGCGTGCGCTCACGCCCGGGCCTTGGCGTCAGACCGAGGTCTTCTCGGTCGCGCTGGTGGCCTTGTCGGTGGTCTTGTCCTGACCGGTGAGCTGGCGGGACTCGATGGGTTGCGCAGGGGGCGACTCGGCCTCGCGCTCGCCTTCCTTCATGGAATCCTTGAATCCGCGGACGGCCTGCCCGAGGTCCGTGCCAATGGTGCGCAGTTTCTTCGTGCCGAACACGATCAGGACGACCAGCAGAACGATCAGCAGATGCTTGGGGGAGAATAAATCCACGGCGACTGAAGCCCCTCTCGGTTAACTACCCGAATGATACGCCTTTGCTCGGCCGGGCGCTGGAACCGCCCCGGGGGTCGCAGCCCGGCACCGCGACCTGGGCAAGTGCGACTTTGGACTTTGCCTTAAGAATCAAGCCCTGGGTGCCGATACCTTGGGTAAGCCCTCAGTGTACCACCGCCTCTCCGCCGCCATCGATTTGACATTGTTTTTCAGATTATGGGGCGTATATTCAGCAATGAAAGCGGGACGATGCAGGTTTTACTTGCCAAACAACACCAAGACGCCAGCGTAGCCATAAACAAGGTTGCACGCCAGGCGTTGGCCCAGCCCAAATAAGAGGTCGCTATGAGCACTGCTTGGGATAAGTTTCAGGGGGCTACCCTCTCACTGGCGCGATCCGGGTCCATCAAGGACCGGCTTACCATTGCCTACCGCAATCATCTCTCCGGCGTCGCCGAGGAAGAACTGCCGCGCGAGATCCGCGAGCAATTCCATGATGTGCGTTGTTCACTCACCCGCGAACGGCCGCAGCGTGGCGAAGATGCCATCCGGGCCACGGTGCGCAAGATGTCCAGCCACGAGGCCGAAACCATCGCCGAGAAGGTGGTGGAGATGCTTTCGGTGATGGCCCGCGTCTCCCAGCACGGCCGTGCCGCGACCTCGCCGCCCCTGTACCTGCTCGAGGCATAGCCGACGCGGCTGCCGCGCGGGCGCGCAGCCGCATCAGTCGAGTTTGAACTCGATGACTTCCCAGCGGTTGGTCTCCTCGTGGCGGGCCTGGCGCTTGATGGCATCCACGAGGGCGCGCCCGTCCCAATCCACGATTTCATTGGCGAGATCGGCGAAGACCTTGGCCACGGGCGCATCACTGCCGAAATTCTTCATCAGCACGACCGGCTTGTTGGCGGCCTGCGCAAACACCATCTGAAACTGCAGCAGGTCGCGGTTGCCGGCCGCCAGGCTTGGCAGCGCAATCACCACTTCGGCCGGCGCGATCTGCTTGCGCAGGCTCTCGCGCAGCGCTTCCTTGTCGCCGGCGGGCAGGTGATCCGGTGTGCTGCAGTTCTTGTAGAAGAAGTTGTTGGCGCTTTCCAGATATTCGAAAACGCGCAGGTAATCGTCACTGTTCTCCCAGCCGTGCGTGACGAAGAGTTGAATGGGATTCGCCTGTGACATGACCGAAGTCTCGCACAGCGGGCAGCCGGCCGCAAAATCCGCAATGGGGAGAGTACAATCCTGAACTTCTGCTACCTGCAAGGGCACGAAAGAGCGGCAACCGTTGCGCCTGGTCGTCTATAACATCCGCTACGCGACGGGCACCGGCCCCGCTTTCCACCTGCCGCTTCCCGGTGCCGGTTACCTGCGGACCAGCCGGCGGGTATTGAGCGGCATAACCGAGTTCCTGCGCGAGGAACGGCCGGACGTGGTGGGGCTGATCGAAGTCGACACCGGCTCGGTCCGTTCCGGGATGCTGAACCAGGCCGAATACATCGCCCGACAACTGGGGCACTTTTCCACCTACGAGTGCAAGTACGGCACCCAGTCGCTGAATCAGTTCGTGCCCATCGTCCGCAAGCAGGCCAACGCCTTCCTCTCGGCCCCGCACGTGACCGGCGAGCGGTTCCACTACTTCGACACCGGCATCAAACGCCTGATCATCGAACTGGAGCTGGACCAGGTCTGCGTCTTCCTGGTGCATCTGTCGCTCAAATACCGGCATCGGCAGTACCAGCTGCGCTCCCTTCACGACCTGATCGTGAAGTCGAACAAACCGGTGATCGTCGCCGGGGATTTCAACACCTTCTGGGGCAACCACGAGATCTACCTGTTCATGCGGGCCGCCGGGCTGCGCAGCGCCAATACCAAGGAACTGCCGTCGTTCCCGGCGCGTGTGCCGCGGGTGGAGCTGGACTTCGTGCTGGTCAGCTCCGGCATCCAGGTCACCGACTTCCGTGTCCCCGACGTGCGGTTCTCCGATCATCGGCCGCTGGTGTGCGACTTCAACATCCTGCCTTCACCCCCAGGAAGAACATGAGCAACTCCGCCTGGAAATTGGACCGCGACGGCCAGGGCATCGCCTGGCTCACTCTCGACAAGCCGGACACTTCCGCCAACACGCTGTCGCAGCAGGTGATGCGCGAGCTCGACGCGCTGCTGCAGTCTCTGGCGCGTTCCCCGCCGCGCGGCGTCGTGATCCGCTCCGGCAAGGCATCGGGGTTCATCGCCGGCGCCGACATCAATGAATTCACCACCCTGGCCAACGCCGCCGACGGCTATCAGCTCACCCGCTTCGGCCAGATCACTTTCGGCAGGCTCGAGCGGCTGCCCTGCCCCACCGTGGCCGCCATCCACGGTTTCGCACTCGGCGGGGGCCTGGAACTCGCGCTGGCCTGCCGCTATCGGGCGGCCGTCGCCGACGAACGCCTGCAGCTGGGACTGCCCGAGGTGCAGCTGGGCATCCATCCCGGTTTCGGGGGCACGGTCCGTGCCGTGCGGCTGCTGGGGGTACGCCCCGCCATGCAGCTCATGCTGACTGGACGCCCGGTGCGGGCCGACAAGGCGGCGCGCATCGGTCTGGTCGACCGCCTGGTGCCGGCGGCCGAACTGGAAAATGCGGCCCGCGAGCTGGTGCTGCAGGCGCCGCCTCCCCACCGACCGCCGCTCATGGAGCGCGTGCTGAGCCTGGCCCCGGCGCGCCCCTTCGTGAAGCCGGCGCTGATCAAGCAGGTCGCGGCCAAGGTCTCACAGGCCCACTATCCGGCGCCCTACGCCATGATCGACCTGTGGGCGCGTAATGGCGGCCACGGGGAAACGGCGTTCGAAGCCGAGGCGCGTTCGATCGCGGCGATGTTCCTGACGCCGACGGCGCATAACCTCATCCGGGTGTTCCTGCTGCAGGACCGGTTGAAGGCGCAAAGCGCCAAGCCGGCCGCCGACGTCAAAGCCGTCCATGTCATCGGTGCCGGTGTCATGGGCGGGGACATCGCCGCCTGGTGCGCGCTGCGCGGCTTCGAGGTGACGCTGCAGGACCGGGGACTGGAGTTCATCGAACCGGCGATCAGACGCGCCGCCGAACTGTTCGAGAAGCGCCTGCGCGAACCGGAAAAGATCGCGGCGGCACGCGCCCGCCTGCGTGCCGATGTCGCCGCCGAAGGCGTCGCTGCGGCGGATGTCGTGGTCGAGGCGATCTTCGAAAGCCTCGAGGCCAAGCGCGCACTGTATGCAACGCTCGAACCGCGGATGAAGCCGGCGGCGATCCTGGCCACGAATACCTCGAGCCTCAAGCTCGAGCCTCTTGCCGAGCAGCTGGCGCGGCCCGAACGGCTGGTCGGCCTGCACTTCTTCAACCCGGTCTCCCAGATGCCGCTGGTGGAAGTGGTCTGTGGGGAAAATACCGCGACGGAGGTCGAGGCACTGGCCGTCGCCTTCACCCGCCGCCTGGACAAGCTGCCCATCGTCTGTCGCAGTGCCCCGGGGTTCGTCGTCAACCGGGTGCTGATGCCCTACCTGCACGAAGCCATGCGCCTCGCCCAGGAGGATGTGCCGCTGGCCGCGATCGATGCGGCCGCCACCGATTTCGGGATGCCGGTCGGTCCCATCGAGCTGGCCGACGTGGTAGGCCTGGATGTGGCCAAGGACGTGGGCGAAATCATCGCCGCGGAGCTCGGCCGGGCGGTGCCCGCGCACCCGCGGCTCGCCGAACTGGTTGCGGCCCGCAGGCTCGGACGCAAGACCGGCGCCGGCTTCTACACCTGGCATGAGGGACACCCGGTGAAGCCCGCCGCCACGCGCCCGGCACCGCAGGATGCGACCGACCGGATGCTGCTGTCGCTGGTGAACGAAGCGGTTGCATGCCTGCGCGAAGGCATCGTCGGCGATGCCGATCTGCTCGATGCCGCCGTGATTTTCGGCACCGGGTTCGCGCCCTTTCGCGGCGGCCCCATTGCCTATGCCCGCGCCCGCGGCATACCCGAATGCGTGCGCCGCCTCACGGACCTCGCCTCGCGGCACGGCGACCGGTTCCGTCCGGATGAGGGCTGGAGCCTGCTCGAACAGGGCCTGCAAACCGTGAACGGCGTACCAGAGACGCATTGATGCTGTGCTACCATTTGACGCAATGATAGAAGAGCGTGAAGCCAGCGTTCAGGTTCTGAAGACCTTCGCGCCATTGGACGGACTCAAGCGCGAGAACATCGCCGCGCTCGCCAAGAAAGTCAGCATCCGCACCATGGCCGCGGGCCGCTTCCTGTTCAAGGAAGGCGATACCGACAAGCGCAAGATCTGGCTCGTCAGCGGCATGGTCGAGCTGCGCGAGGGCGAGCGCACCATCGCCATGATCCGCGGCGGCACGCCCGATGCGCGCAATCCGCTCTCCCCCGGCCTGCCGCGCACCGTGAGTGCACGCGCCGTGGATGAGATTTCATACCTGTCCATCGACAGCGAACTGCTCGACGTGATGATCACGTGGGACCAGACCGGTACCTACGAGGTCGAGGAACTGCAGGCGCAGATGAACGGCGGGGCGAGCGGCGATGACTGGATGACGACGCTGCTGCAGACGCGTTCGTTCCACCGCATTCCGCCGGCGAACATCCAGGCCATCTTCATGCGCATGCAGCGCGTGCCCTACATGGCCGGCGATGTGATCATCAAGCAGGGTGATGAAGGTGACTATTTCTACGTGATTGTGAAGGGCCAGTGCGTCGTCACGCGCGAGACTCCCCTCAACCGCGACGGCATCAAGCTCGCCGAACTGGGCGTGGGCGATACCTTCGGGGAAGAGGCCCTGATCGCCGAAGCCAAGCGCAATGCCACGATCACCATGGCGACCGACGGAGTGCTGATGCGGCTGGCGAAGGACGACTTCCGCGAGCTGATGAACGAGCCGCTGCTGCAGTGGGCGAACTACGACCAGGCCCGGGAGATCGTGGCCCGGGGCGGACGCTGGCTGGATGTCCGGCTCCCCAGCGAGCATCAGAACATGAGCATCGAGGGTTCGCTGAACATCCCGCTGTACTTCATCCGGCTGAAGCTTTCGACCCTCGACCCGAAGGTCCCCTACGTCGTGTACTGCGACACGGGGCGGCGCAGTTCCGCTGCGGCCTACATCCTGGTCGAGCGCGGCTTCGATGCCTACGTGCTGCGCGGCGGGCTCACCACCGGGGCCGTCGGGCTGCATCAGTCCCGCTGAGGTCAAGCTTCGCTTTTCAGCGCGGCATCTGCTGCGGTGGCGGGGCGACGCCACGCAGGCCCGCGACCGCCAGCTGTGCGAACCGCAGGTATACCGGATCCAGTGATGCGGCGGTCTCGCTCGCATCCCGGCTCACCACCCGCTCCCTGGCATGGATCACGAACGGCGGCCGACCGGCCGGACCCGGCACCGCGACTTCGCCGATCAGCAGCAGATTGCGAAAGATATAGCCCATGACGGAGGCGTTGCTCGCCAGGGTGCTGGAGAGATCATCGATCGTGATATCCACCACGGGGCCGCCGGACCCGGCAGCCAGCAGCTGCTGTGCTGCAAGCTCCCGCTCGACGGCCGCGGCGACCGCGCCTGTCGTCAGACGTGGATCCCCCGCCGCAAGCGCTCGCGCATGCTCACTGAAGGTGACCTCGACTGCGCTGAAGATTTTCGGGGACTTCGTCACGGCCCGGCCCATGGCCTCGACCGCGGGCAGGCTGGGCTGCAGCGTGGAGCGGGGCAACGGCGCGGCGGCCGAGTCCGTCATCGGCGCCGGCGCGGCCGAGGACAGCATGGGGGCCGGCGTCGATGAGGCCACCGTGGCATTGCTGGCATCCGGCAACAGCGGCCGCTGCCGGCCTTGATCCCGGCTCGGATCCCCATGGGCCAGTCCGACCTGATCGGTGCAGGCGCCCAGAGCCAGCAGCGCGGCGGCCGTCATCGTCATCAAGAATGGAACCCGCATAGGCCCATCCTACAGGGCCGCGCGGCTACATCGTATGTATTTCTTATCTATGGAAATCATACGGATACAGTGATTCTGTAAGCAGTTGTAACCCTTTTAGGTTACAAGCTTCGTGGGATATAAAAGCTGTCCCACAAACTGTAATTCGCCTTTCCGGCCCGCTAGCGATTCTCTCACCTACATGGGAGAGCCCGCATGCGTCATTTAGCCACTGGTCCAGCCGCCCCCAGTCCCGCCGAAGTCGACGCCCGCATGGGCATGGCCTGGTTCAATGGCCTGACCCGCGCCCAGCGCGCCTATTGGCTCGATCGGGCTTGGCGCAGGGCATCCCCCGTCTACAGTCTCGATGCAATGCCATCGGCTGCCGACGCCTGGGAGGCCTTCAAGGGCCGGCCCTCCCCCGATTTCCCCAACGCCGCCCAGACCGCGCCGGAACGCGGCTGAGCGGCATCACCGAAACGACCCAGG
>DATJTJ010000186.1:0-3291 GCA_035503515.1 Steroidobacteraceae bacterium | reverse complement strand
CTAGCGGCGTGGCAGCGGTGCATGCCCGCGGGACCGCCAGGCCAGGATGGACCAGCAAGAGAGCGCAGACAAGATCGAGCCGACGCTGGCGGCCGAGCCAATCGAGAACGCCGAGGCCAGTGAACCGACCGATCCTACGGAAAGGATCGAACCCGCGGAGCCGATGGACGGGATTGAGCCAGATGAACCGATCGACAGGATCGATCCGCTCGATCCCATGCTCAAGATGGAGCCTGAGAACCCGGGTGAGCGCGAGAACCCGGCGGAGATCCGCATCACAACATTCTGGAAGCCAGGACAGCAGATGGGCATCTCGGGCTGAGTGCTGCCACGTGGCCACATCGCGCCGGAGATCGCGTACAGAGCGGCAGATGAGGATGCCCGACGACCAGGTAACAGCGGTGTCTCGCGATACGATACTTCTACGGCCAAATGCGTTCGGATTAGTTGCGCCTCTCGAGTATGAAGAAAACTTGCAATGGTTTACTTTCAGCTGGCGGGTGTGACGCCGCCTTGCTTGCTGATCCACCATAGTTCGATTCCGCACTTCTCCAATGAACAGGCAGCCTTGCGGAAGAGGTTGTGGTATCTAGGAAAATCCGGCAGTGCAACAATCGACCGAGCCTGCGGCCTTCCAGACCGTATCAGCATCGCCGCCAAGACAGCCCGCGCATACAACCGCCCTCCTTGATCTTCGGTCGGCAGTCGGGCTTGCAGCACTTCCGGTCCTCCTCAGCCAGGGCCGGCTTGCTGGCTGTACTTCGCGAGCAGTTGCGAGGCCAGCATCGTGATGCCGGCGTCGGCGCAGCCGCCCTGCGCGAGGTCGGTCAGCAGTTCGCGGAGGTCATCGGGCAGCCAGGCGCCGGGAAACGCCGCTTCCAGTACGCGCCTGACAATGGCCCGGTTCTGCGCGGTGTCTGCCTCGTCGGCCTCGCGTAGCTTCCCGGCCGCGATGTCGGCGTCGGTGAAATCGCGGGGGTCGACCTGGTATTCCGGGTTGACCTCGGTCCACAGTGCCTTGGATGCGCGGGTCACCATGTCTTCGGTTACGCGAGATGGGCTCCGCTCAGCCACGCCGTCTGGCCTGGGGACCGGGGCGGAGATGTCGACGGCGATGCGCCATGTGCCGCCGGGACCGCGCTGCCAGATGGTGGCATCCCAGACTGCGATGCTGGTGCCGGTGGTGCCGGGCGCGCTGGCTGGCGGGATCTGGATCGTTACCGTGCACAGGGCGTAGCCCAGGTCGCCTGAGGAGCGCGATTCGTGGAGGCGGATGGTGCGCCGGGCCCCGGCCGCTGCGGCCCGGGTGATGGCGGCGAGCCAGAACTCGGTGATCGCGGCGTGACCCTGGATGGGCTGCATGCCGTCGGCCACGAGCTGCGCGTCCTCGGTGTAGTAGGAGGTCATCGGCACCGGGTCGCCGGCGTAGAACAATTCCTCGAATGCGCGGGTGAACCGCTGCAGTTCGGGCGGATCGAATGTGGTCAGCGACATTGTTGCTCCTGTCGTATCATCTCGCAGGGCCAGGCGGCGCGATACTGCCCGCCAGCAGGGGCAGGACGATGTCATCGGCGACGTGCCGGGCGAAGGCGTCGTCGAGGTCGGCTGCGGTCATCATCTGGCGGAAGACCTGGGCCTCGATCACTTCGTGCACCAGGGCTGCCAGCCTGGCGGCGCGGGCGGGCAGTTCCCCGCGCGCCACCGCGCGGCTGATGACCTGCTCCGACACCGAGTCCTGGTCGAACAGCGACCGCAGGCTGCCTGCCAGCGCGCTGTCTTCGCGCATCGCGTGGACCAGGCCGCTCATCATGGCCATGAATTCCGGGGTGAGGTGGCTGCGCACGGACCGCAGCACGGCCAGCAGGTCGCCGCGCAGGCTGCCGGTGTCAGACCCGCTCAGCACGCGCCCGGCGACATGGGCGTCGACCGCGGCGCGCACCAGGTCGGCCTTGCCCGGCCAGCGCCGGTAGATCGTGGTCTTGCTGGCATGCGCCCGGGCGGCCACGGCGTCCATGGTCATGGCTTCATAACCGGCCTCGCCGAGCAGGCCGGTGACGGCAGCCAGGATCGCCTGCTCGCGGCGCCTGCCCCTCGCCTGGCGCCCGGCTGCCGGACCGGCCTGCATCACCGCTCCCCGAAGCTAGGATGTGTACGATACCGTATCGTACACCAATGGGCCCGAGCCGCTGGCCGCCGGATATGCGCAGGACCCGGCCATGGCCGCGCGGGAGGACCGCGGCAGCGATGGCAGCGGTTCGTGCCTGCCCCGACGAGGCCCCCGCTACCTGGCGGCGCAGTTTGCGCAAGCCGTGCACGGGCTCATTCCGTTCGCCCAACTCCCGCGGGACGGCCTCGCACATGTCCGCGCGCAGATCGCCTCGACCTGCGTGTGCCGCGCGGCCACCGCGGCGACCCGGCTGCCGACCAGAACGGCGCACCGGCGCGCGTTCTCCCGGATCGCGCCCGTCACTCAGCGTCACACTGGCGATCGGCATCACCTCGAAGCCGACCTTCGATCCAGCTCCGGTCAGACATGCTGCAGCTGACACGATATGCGGCAGATCCGGACATTCACCCCTCGGGCGCCGCTGCATAAAAATACGGTCGGCCTGCTCGCGTTGGGCCATAACCAAGGCCGACCAAGCGGTCAACTACGCGAATGTACCGGTAGAAAAACCGCGCGCGTACCCGCCGTTATCTGCTTGCTTCACTGGTCGTCGGCCGAGCTTGGTAACCCAGCACAGAACGGGACGTTCTGTCGCACCCAGGGAGCCAGCGGGAGAAAGAATCCTCGCGGTTCCTTGGGTCGTGTCGTGGATTGCGTCTGCCAAGTGCAAGACGCTGGGATTATTCCTATCGCTGCCGGACTGCCGGACTGCCGGACTGCCGGACTGCCGGACTGCCGGACTGCCGGACTGCCGGACTGCCGGGGTGCTGTCGGGCGGTCCGGCTGGCTAGTTGCTGTTGCCCTTTGGATGTGGAACCAGGCAGCGCGGTCGGACCGCAACTGCGCCGCCCTGGGCGGATGCTCTACTGAAGTCCTGGCAGGTCGGGAGAGCGGGCTTGGGAACCTTCGGCTATGACCGGCGGCAAGCGGTACAGGTTCACCCGTCCGCGCCCGCGCCCGTCATCGGGGGAGGCGAGGCCCGATGCATCTTCAGGTGCCGGAGGCCTCGCAAGCCCACCATGCCGGCGGCGGCAAGGATCACGCCGGCCAGAAGCAGGGCGAGCTCGAAGCCCCGAAGGAATGACGCAACCGCGGGGTGTAGCGCGTTCTGCCCGACGGACGCG
>DATJTJ010000185.1:0-22500 GCA_035503515.1 Steroidobacteraceae bacterium | reverse complement strand
CTGGGCAATTGAGACCTGAGGATTCCCCGCCCGGTTCCCCAAGCACCCGTCGAACGAGCGCCGCAAACCCGCCCGCAAATTGAAACCCATCGTTATGTATGCTTAGATACAACGATCGGCGCCGTGAGGCCCGAGGGCAGCGCGAATGGCGTTGCGCGCGAGGGACACAAGAGCGCTTCAGGCGCCGCTTTCGTCCTGACCGGGTCTATCAGAAGTTCTCAAACGGGGTGTGTATGAAGCTGCGTGGGAAACTGTCCGTGCTGGGTTTGGGCCTGGCGGTCGCGGGGGTAGCCCAGGCGGCCGATCCGGACGTGGTTCCGCAACTCGAGGAAGTCACCGTCACGGCCGCGCCCATCAACGGCAACGGCGTTTCCCTGGGAGGCAGCAGTATCTCGCGCCAGGACATGCTGCTGTTCAACCGCGATACCCTCGACACCGCCATCCAGCTCGCCCCCGGCGCCTCGGTCAGCACGGTCGGTGCCCGCAACGAGACGGACGTCTGGATCCGCGGCTTCGATCGCTGGCGGGTGCCGCTGTACCAGGATGGCATTCCCGTCTACCTGCCGGTCGATGACCGCATCGACTTTTCGCGCTTCAGCACCGTTGATATCTCGCAGATCCAGGTTTCCAAGGGCTGGGCTTCGGTGATCGATGGCCCCGGCGCCATGGGGGGGTCCATCAATCTCGTGAGCCGCATCGCCGAGAAGCCGCTGGAACTGGACGCCCGCGCAGGGGAGCAGTTCGACTCGGTGGGATCCCCGGAGGCCACGATCGCCGACGTCTTCGTCGGCACGCGCCAGAACCAATGGTTCGCGCAGGCCTCGGGCTCCTGGGACCGACAGACGCATTTCAGGCTGTCCGACGATTTCACGGCGGGAACCCTGCAGGGACCCGGCGACCGTATCGACTCGTACCACCGCGACTACAAGATCAACCTCAAGGCCGGCTACGTTCCGAATGAGAGCGCCTCCTACAGCATCAACTACATCGACCAGATGGGGACCAAGGACAACGCGCCTCCCGACAGCCTGATCCCGGCGAACCTGCTGAACACCGTGAAGTACTGGACCTGGCCGCAATGGGACAAGCGCAGCGTGTACTTCCTGTCCAAGAACGTGATCGACAGCGAGGGCTCCTTCGTCAAGGTCCGGCTGTACTACGACAAGTTCTACAACTCGCTCGATTCCTACGACAACATCAACTACAACACGCAGAACACGCCGAAGTCCTTCAACAGCCAGTACAACGACCAGGCCGCAGGCGGCAGCATCGAACTGGACGAGAATCTGTTCGCCGGCCTGGACACGGTGCGTGTTTCGGGTACCTACCGCTGGGATGAACACCGCGAAACCGAAAGCACCCGCAACATTCCCTTCGGTACCTTCTATCAGCAGCCGTGGGAGGACGCCCAGGAGTCCACCTACTCGCTGGCGCTGGAGAACATCTATCACCCCGCCACGGACTGGCAGCTGATCGCAGGCGGCAGCTACGACGTGCGCAACATGGTGGGCGACAGCCAATGGGTGGCGACCAACAACGTCGCGCCCTTCGGTTACTCGTTCGCCTATCCGGTGCAGGACAAACACGCCGCGAACGGGGAGTTCGCGGCCATCTACACCTACAGCGCCGACGGCTCGGTGCACCTCACCTATGCGGATCGCGCCCGTTTTCCGACACTGTTCGAGATGTACAGCACGCGCTTCGGCACCTTCGTGAACAACCCGGAGCTGCAGCCGGAACGGTCGCACTACGTCCAGGCCGGCATCGCGGATACCTACCTCGACACGCACGTCACGGTGGATGCTTTCCTGGCGCGCATCTCCAACGAAATCACGGCGGTCGCACTCTCGCCGACCATCAGCACCAACCGCAATGTCGGCACCGGCCGCAATACCGGCTTCGAAATCGACCTGAAGCGGGTGCTGATCCCGGACAGCCTCGATGCCGGAGCCAACTACAGCTACCTGGTGCGCGACTTCCTGGAGGGCGGTGGCGTGCCGACGGACACGCCGGCCGAACACTTCTTCGGCTACGTGTCCTGGCATCCGCTGCCGGCCTTCTCGATCACCCCGACCGTGGACGTCGAGGGTCGTCGTTGGCTGCAGAATGCCGTGAACGTCACCCTCTACTACCGCAGCGGCGCCTACACCCTGCTCGGCATCAAGGGCGCCTGGCAGCCCACGCCGCAGTTCAATGCAGAACTGGGCGTCAAGAACCTGACCGATCACAATTACCTCATCGAGGACGGTTACAACGGCCCCGGCCGCGAGTACTTTGTGAACCTGCGATACACGCTTTAGGAGAGATCCATGCGCGAGAGTCGATTCGGGACACGGTGCGGCTGGCAGGCGGGAGTCGCCCTGTGCGCGCTGGCGGCCGCAGTTCCGAGCCTGCCGGTGCAGGCGGCGGACCCCTGCGACGGGTTCCACTGGAACGTTGCGCATGAACGGACGCTGTTCGCCACGCCGCCCACCCCGGTCACGGCGGCGACCGCCGCGGGCACGGTCCCCACGCTCGAAGTCGACCGCCTGTACGACATTGCGCTCACGCCCCAGGACAAGGTGAGCTTCGTCATGGCGCCCGCCAAGAAGGCCCTGGCCGATGGTGCCTACGCGGGCCTGGTCAAGCTGCACATCCCCGTCGCCGGCAAGTATCGCGTTTCGATGAGCGAGGGGTTCTGGATCGATGTCATCGCGGATGGCAAGTTCGCGCCGACGGATGACTTCACGGGCAGCCGGGAGTGCAGTGCCCCGCGCAAGATCGTCCAGTATCCATTGCCGGCGGGAAACGACCTGGTGCTGCAGTTCTCCAACGCCACGAGTCCGACCGTCAAGGTCACCGTCACGGCGACTCCGAAGTAGCGGCAGCCGTTCGGTGAAGAGGCGCGTGGCGATGGCTCTCCTGTGCAGTGCGCTGCTCGTCAGTGCCCTGGCGACCGCAGCGGCCACTGCGGACGGCATGCCCGCACTGGGCACGATGCCCTATATCGATCACCGCGACCAGCCCCCGGTGCTGCCGCTGCCCAAGGCCCTTGCCGATCAGTATCAGCTGGGGCACGCCGTGTTCAATACCAACTTCCTGCCCGTCGGAACTGTGGGGGCGGGCCGCCGCTCTGGCCTCGGACCGCTGTTCAATTCCGGGTCCTGCGACGAGTGCCACAACGAGGGCGCGCATGGCCGCGGTCCCGACTTCGAAGGCCCCCTCCCGAATTCGATGGTGGTGCAGCTCGAAGCGCTGCCCGCTGGCGTCCGCACGGACCCCGCCGATCCACCCGGAGACCCCGTCTACGGCCGGGTGCTGAGTCCGGCGGCGGTTGACGGCTTCGTGCCCGAGGGGCAGGTGCTCATTCATTTCCACGTCATCCAGCGTACCTATCCGGATGGCGCGGTGTGGACGCTGCGCCAGCCGGAATACGAAATCACGCACCTCAACTATGGGCCGCTGGCCGCGAACGTCGTGGTCAAACCGCGGCTGGCACCGGCGATCTTCGGCGTCGGATTGCTGGAGGCAGCGACACCGCACCCGGCCGAGTCCGGTCCCGGCCGCTTCGGCTGGCAGGCCACGGCGCTCTCGGTGCGGGATCAGACCACGCGCGCGCTGGCGCGCGAGATGGGCGTTACCAGCGCCGATCGCCTGCAGGACGATTGCACCAGCGCCGAATCGCAATGTCTGCAGCAGCGCCACGCCGAGGCTCCCGAACTGTCCGGTGAATTGCTGACGGCGCTGCTGACCTTCGAGCAATGGGTGTCGGTGCCCGCGAACCCGAAGCCGCAGCCGCCCGCGCAGCGCGCTGCGGGCCTGAAGCTGTTCAGGTCCACGGGCTGCGCCGGCTGTCATCAGCCCGAACAGCACGTGGTTCTGGCGCAGCCCGATGGCGCGCCGCTCGAGGCGACGATTGCACCGTACAGCGACCTGGGTATCCATGATCTGGGCCCTGGTCTTGCGGATCACGAAGTCTCCGGGGCCCTGCATCCGACGCGGTTTCGCACCGCGCCGCTGTGGGGCATCGGCTACCGCATGAGCCGCGAGAGCAGGCCGACGTTCCTGCACGACGGCCGTGCCCGCTCGGTCGAGGAGGCGGTGCTCTGGCATGACGGTGAAGCAGCCGTGGTGCGTGCGCGCTTCGAGCATCTGTCCGCCGCCAGGCGCGCCGAGCTGCTGCACTTCGTCGAAGGGCTGTGAACCCCGCGCAGCGGTCCCGGACCTGCCTCCCGGTGCGCACGAATTACTGGTCCTTCAGCTCACTAACTGCGCTGGTCCGTGAGGTGCGCCTCTGGTGACATGACTGCACCCCATCACGGAGTCCGCAGCTCATGTTGAGGCCGCTGTCCCGCTCCGCCCGGTGTCTGCATTGGGTGGCTGCATCGTCGCTTGCCGTGCCGAGCCTGTGCCTGGCGCAGGAGTCGCCATTCCTCACCGGCGCAAACGCACTTCAGAGCAACATTCTCGCGTGGATGACGCCGGTTGCGATCATCATGGTCATGATCCTCGGCGGCATGGCGCTGGCAAACCGGATGTCCTGGGGCTGGTGCCTGTGCGCGATACTCGGAATTGCGATCGTATTCGGGGCGCCGCAGATCGTCACCTGGGTCCGGTCCCTGTTTGGCGTCTGAAGCCATGACGCAAGCGTCAGCGCCGGCGAGATTCAGGGCCGACACACTGTTCGTCGGGGCCACGCGACCGCCGATGCGCTGGGGCGTGACCTATTCGGCGCTCATCTTCAACCTGATATTCACGCTGGAACTGTTTCTGGCGAGCCGCAACCTGCTCGCGTTGCTGGTCGCGCTGCCGATTCACGGCCTGTGCGCACTGCTGTGTTCGCATGATGCGCGGGTGTTCGATCTGCTGTTGCTGTGGGCGCGCACACGGCTCATCACGCTGCTGGGCAATGGCGCCTACTGGAAGGCGTCCAGCTACTCACCTCTTGCGGTATGCGTGGGTTCGCGGCGCTGCCCCGAACCCACCGCCTACACCCAGGTCCGGGCGCTTGAAAGGGGGCGCAAATGACCCTGCGCAGTGCGGCACGGTTCCGGCGCGAAGCGCACACCGGATTGCATATCCCCTATCTCGCGCACGTTTCGGCAAACGTGGTGAGCACCCGGGCGGGCACCTACGTGCAGGCCTTCAGGTTAGGGGGCATCGGCTTCGAGACCGCGGAGGACGCCCGGCTCAATACCTGGCACGAGCGTCTGAATGTCCTGTGGCGGAACCTGGCAAGTCCGCACCTGTCGTTGTGGACGCACGTCATCCGCAATCGCAGGCGGATTGCGGAGGCCGAGATCGAGCCGGGATTTGCGGGGTTGCTGAACTGCAGATATCGCCGCCGGCTCAGCGGCGAAACCCTGATGGCGAACGAGTTGTATCTGAGTGTCCTGTACCGCCCGGTGGTGGGCGCCGCCCCGGGTCTGATGGCGAAGCTGCTGGCCCGTTCGGGTGGGGCGGATCCGTCCGCCACCCGGGATGCCGTCGATGCCTGCGACAAGATTGCGCAGACCATTCTTGCCTCTCTCGAGGAGTGCGACCCGGAGCGCCTGGGCGTCTATGACCACGGGCAGCGCCGATATTCGCGGGTCCTTGAGTTCTTCGGGCTGCTACTGGATTCGGAAGCTCAGCCCATGCCACTGCCCCGGGCGCCCCTGAACGAGGTGCTGGCGAGCGCTCGGTGCCTGCTCGGGCGCGAATCGCTCGAATACCGGCAGATCAGCGGGACGCGGGTCGCGGCGATGCTCGGGATCAAGGAATACCCGACGCCCACGCTCGTGGGCATGTACGACCGGCTGCTGTCGGCGCCCTTCGCATTCGTCTTGACCCAGTCTTTTGCATTCCTGTCCAAACCCACGGCCCAGTCTTTGCTCCTGCGCCAGTACAACCGGATGGTGAATGCCGGCGACTATTCGGTCACGCAGGCGGAAGAACTGAAGCTTGCGCTGGATGCCCTGACCAGCAGCGAGTTCGTCATGGGCGATCACCACCTGACCTTCCAGGTGCTGGCCGACGTGCCCGAGGACGGCACCGAGGAGGCGCTGAAGCATCGCTTCCGCGTCCTCAACGAACATGTGGCCCTGGCCCGCAGCCTGCTGGCCGATACCGGGATGGTCGTGGCGCGGGAGGACATCGCGCTTGAGCCCGCCTACTGGGCGCAGCTTCCCGGGCATTTCGCCCTGCGGCCCCGCAAGGCCCCGATCACTTCGCGGAACTTCTGCGCGATGTCACCCTTTCACAACCATCCTGCAGGGCGGCCGGATGGCAACCATTGGGGCGAGGCTCTCGCGACCTTCGTCTCCAGCGCAGGTTCACCCTACTATTTTTCGCTCCATGCGAGCGACCCCCGGGATCCGGATGGCGGCAGCCGCAAGGACACGGGTCATACCCTGATCTGCGGTCCCACCGGATCGGGCAAGACGGTGCTGATCGGGTTCCTCATGACCATGCTGGCCCGTCAGGGCGCGACGCAGATCGTATTCGACAAGGACCACGGGCTGGAGATCCTCATCCGGGCACTCGCAGGACAGTACCTGCCACTGCGCAACGGCACGGCCACCGGCTGCAATCCATTGCAGTTGCCCTCCGGTGCTGAAACCGAAGCTTTCCTCAAGCATTGGTTGCGGGTGCTGGTGCGAGCGGGGGGCGGCCGCGGCCTGGGGGCGCGGGAGGAGGCGGATCTGCATCAGGCCCTGAATGGGACGCTGGCGCTGGTTCCCCAGGCGCGCCGCCTGTCACGGCTCATCGAGTTCCTCGATCCGACGGATCCGGAGGGCATCCATGCGCGGCTGTCGCGGTGGTGTGCCTGCACGCGGGGCGACCTTGCCTGGGTATTCGACAATCCGCAGGACAGCGTTGCACCTCATCTGCAAGGCTCTGCGATCGTAGGCTTCGACGTCACCGACTTCCTGGACAACGCGCAGGTCAGGGCACCTCTGACGCTGTACCTGTTCCATCTCGTGCGCCGGATGCTCGATGGGCGACGCCTGGTGTGCTGGATGGACGAGTTCTGGCGGCTGCTGGCGGATCCGGCCTTCGAGGCCTTCGCGACCGATGGCCCGAGAACGTGGCGCAAACTCAACGGTGCCATGTGCCTGGCCACGCAAAGCGTCGGCGACGTGCTGGCCTCGCCCATCAGCCGCACGCTGATCGAACAGACTCCGACCAAGATCCTGTTTCCAAATCCCGAAGCCCTGCGCAGCGATTATGTCGAGGGCCTGGGTCTGTCCGAGCGGGAGTTCCGTCTCGTCAAGGAAGAGCTGACCGTGGGCTCGCGGCAGTTCCTCATCCGGCAGGGACAGCACAGCGTCGTATGCCAGCTGGACCTCAAGGGCTTCGAGGGGGAACTCGCCGTCATATCGGGCCGGGCGCAGACGGTCCACCGGCTGCACGTGCTGATGGCCGAACTCGGGACTGCGCCCGAGCGGTGGTTGCCCGCACTCATGAACGAATCCGCCCAGTCCCACCCCTGATCCGGAGGCCACTCGATGAAGCCCAGGCTCTCTTGTCCATACGCAGTGCTCGCATTGGCCCTGATCGCCGTGTCTCCCAGGGCTCACGCCCAATGGGCGGTGATCGACGTCCAGGCCCTGGTCCAGCTGATGCAGCAGGTCCAGACGCTCAATCAGACGCTTAACACCGCGCGCGGCGAGCTCGCCCAGGCCCAGCAGGAATTCCAGTCCATGACCGGATCGCGCGGCATGCAGAACCTGCTGTCCGGCACGGTGCGCAACTATCTGCCGTCAAGCCTGTCGGGGCTGACCGCGACGCTCGCGCAGGTGAATACGGGCAACTCCGGGCTTGCGGCGGCCGTCCAGGCGGCGCTGGCGGCGAATGCCGTCCTTACGCCGCAGCAACTGGCACTGCTGCCGCCGGATCTGCAGGCGCGCGTGTCTGCCTGGCGCTCGACCGCGGCACTGCTGCAGGGCATCACCGGCAGTGCGCTCGCCAACTCCAGCGGCCGCTTTGCGGCGATCCAGCAACTGATCGATACCATCGGCGCGGCGCCGGATCAGAAATCGGTGCTGGAGCTCGCCGCCAGGATCGACGCCGAATCCGGAATGCTGCAGAACGAACAGACGAAGCTGCAGTCGCTGTACCAGGTCGCGCAGGCACAGCATTGGGTGAATGAACAGCAGGAGCGGGAGACGGCCCTTGCCGAGCAGGGGCAATTCTCGAGCCGCTTCGAACCGGTTCCGTGACACCCATGGGATTCTTCGCCACCTTCTCCTCGTGGCTCGACTCGCAGTTGGCCACGTACATCAGCGACAACACGGCGCGGCTGTCCACGGCTCTGGCGCCGGCCACCGTCACGCTCGGAACGCTGTATGTGATGCTCTGGGGCTACCTGCTGCTGACGGGAAGGATCGAGGAACCCTTCCGCGAGGGACTGCGACGGATCGTTCTGCTGGCGGTGGTGCTGGGTGTCACCCTGCAGCTGTGGCTGTACAACGCGGTGATCGTCGACACCTTCTACACCGCGCCCGCACAACTCGCGACGGTCGTCACGGGAGCGGCCTCGCCGGTCACCACGGTCGATAGCATCTGGCAGGCCGGCGGAGCGGTCGGTGGACAACTGTGGTCCCGGGGTAACTTTTTCTCCGGCAACTGGGGTCCGTTCATATCGGGCACCCTGGTCTGGATCATCGTGGGCCTGCTTTGCTGCTATGTCATGTTCCTGCTCGCGCTGTCGAAGATCGCGCTCGCGGTCCTGCTGGCGCTCGGCCCCTTGTTCATCTGTCTGCGGTTGTTCGAGAGTAGCCGCAGATTCTTTGACGCCTGGCTCATGCAGCTGGCCAACTATGGCTTGATTACGCTCTTGACCGTCCTGGTCGGAGCGCTGCTGCTGCAGCTGCTGCAAAGCTACGCCGCGCAGACCGCGGCGCGTGGCTCGACGCTGCAGACGGTGGACACGCTGGACATGTTGCTGGCATCGGTGATCGTGCTCCTGATACTGCGGCAGGTCATGCCCATCGCCGCCAGCCTCGCCGGAGGCAGCTCACTGAGCACCATGGGGGCCATGAGCCGGAGCATCGGCAGCGTGGCGCGGATGCCCATGCAGGCGATTGCGCTTCGCCGGATGTTGCGACAGGGGACTCAGTCATGAAGAAACACCGTTACGGGCGCGGCCCGCGGGCCGCGCTCCTGATGCTTCTGGTCCTGGAAGCGGCATGCGTCGCATCGCAGGCGCCGAAGGTCTCCTGCGACTCGAAGCTGCGGCCCATCAACTCCTCCGCTCCCGCCAAGCCATGAACGCGACGACCGGACTCGAAGCCTACTGGCAGGAAAGCGCATCCTGGGAACTGGACCGCACGCGCCAATGGCGCGACAGCGCCCGGCTCTGGTGCTGGGTCGCGGCCGGCGGCTGGACCTGTGCGCTGGGCATGGCCGCCGCCGTCGTGGTGATGATGCCCCTGAAGCGGGTCGAGCCCTACGTCATCCGGGTCGACAATTCCACCGGCATTGTCGATGTGGTTCCGGAGTACGACGCCAGCAGCCATCCGGCCCAGATCGTGAGCCGCTACCTGCTGACGCACTACATCGATGTGTGCCAGCGATTCAATTTCGCCACGGCCGAAAGCGACTACGCGGAGTGCGGTGCATTTCACTCAGCCGCGAGGAACCAGGTCTGGTACGGCCAATGGAAGCGCAGCAATCCGGAGTCACCGCTGAATCTGTACAAGGACGGAACGGTGGTCACGGCCACCGTCACTTCCGTCACGTTCCTCAAGGACATCGACCGGGAGCCTGGACTTGCGCAGGTACGGTATCTGAAGCGGGTTCAGCCGGCGGCAGGGGCGGCGGAGCAGGTCAGCCACTGGATCGCCTCCATCCGCTATATGTACGTGCAGCCGGCCAAGGACGCGCGCCAGCGCACCGCGAACCCATTGGGCTTCAGGATCGCGGATTTCCATACCGATCAGGAAATAGTGCCGTGAGCCCCCGGTATCGGTGGCGAAGAGCGCTGACCGTCTGTGCGGTGCTGGTCAGTGGCCTGAGTGCCGCCCGTTCCATGGCCGAAGTGATTCCCGGCCCGGCGGGTCCCGATGCCAGGATCCGGATCGCCGACTATGACCCGGGGCAGGTGTACCTGCTGCGGGGCAGGGTGGGTTACCAGATCGACCTGCAGTTCGATGCGGAGGAGTCCTTCGTCGGGCTGGCCGCCGGTGACATGGAAGGACTGACCTTCGTCGCCCAGGGCAATCACCTGTTCCTGAAACCCAGGGCCACGGGGGTCACGACCAATCTGACGATCCTCACTTCACGGCGTCAGTACCAGTTCGACTATTCCGCGCCGCTTCCGGGGCATGGCCCGGTCGCACCCACCATGTACGTGGTCCGGTTCAGGTATCCGGGCGCAGGCCAGTCGGCAGCGGCCATCAGGAGCGCGGACCGAGAACTCGGGCAGCGTCTCGAGCAGGCGTCCGCGAAGCGGTCCCGCAATACGGACTACTGGTTCTGCGGAACCGAACTGTTGCGCCCCATGGCCGCCTGGGATGACGGAGTCCAGACGCACCTGCGTTTCGGAGCGCGCGCCGAACAGCCGGCCATCTTCGTCCGCAATGATGATGGCAGTGAATCGCTGCTCAACTTCAGCATCGAGGATGGTGAGGTCATCGTGCAGCGGATCGCCCGGCGACTGATCCTGCGCCGGGGCGCCTTGACCGGCTGCGTGGTCAACAAGGGTTTCGCGGGGACCGGTGAGCGGCTGCCCTCCGGAACCCTGGATCCACAGGTTCAGCGCACCTCGAGGCAGGATCCATGATGGGTTTTGGGAGAAGGGATCCCGGGGCGCCAACCGCAGGGCTCGCTGCCGAGCGTGGCGTAGCGTCAATGGCACGCGCGCGGTCACTGCAGACGCGCCTGAGCAGCGTGCTCGCGATGATTCTGTGCGCCGCGCTCGGTCTGGGTCTGCTGGCATGGTACTACGGCGGCATGCTGGCCCAGCATCGCAGCGCGCCGGGACCCGTGAAACCGACCGGTGCCGCCCCGGCGGACAACACGCTGCCCCCGTTGGGTCCGATCCGCGACTTCCGGGAGCGCAGGTCATCGGATCCAGAGCCCCGCCTGCCGGTCATGTCACCGGCAGTACCGGCGGTCGAGGAACCGCTGTCGCAGTCGGTCGCCGCGGCGTCCACTCCCGCGGCTGCGCCCCGGGAAAGCCCCCTCGAACGCCGACTGGCCGGCCCGGCCTTTGCGAGCACTTCCGGCGTGGCGTCCGTCGCCGTCGCTACCGCGGTTCCCGCAGCCGCCTCTGCCCCGGAGCAGCGTAGCGGCGGCCTGGCGGACCTGCTGACGCCGACGGTGCTGTCGGCTGCCACCGCGCGGGAGCTGCCGACGCAGCGTCTGCTGCTCCCCAAGGGTGCCTTCATCGATTGCACGCTGGAGACGGCGATCGATTCCACGCTGCCGGGCATGACCACCTGCATCACCGCCACCGACACCTTCAGCGCCGATGGCACCGTCGTGCTGCTGGAGCGGGGCTCCAAGCTCATCGGCGAAACCAGGGGGCAGGTACAGCAGGGCGGTTCGCGGCTGTTCGTGCTTTGGACCGAAGCACGGACCCCGACCGGAATCATCGTGCCGCTGGTATCGCCGGGAACCGATGCCTTGGGACGTTCGGGACTGGACGGGGAGGTGGAGCGTCATTTCTGGCAGCGGTTCGGCGCCGCGATACTGATATCCGTGGTGGATGCGGGGGCCCAGGCGGCGCAGCGCTCTGCCGGTTCTGGAACGGTGATCTACGACACGTCCTCCTCGCAGGGCGTCGCCACGGAGGCCCTGCGCGATACCATCGGCATCGGCCCTACCCTCACCAAGCACCAGGGTGACCGCATTCAGATCCTGGTCGCCCGCGACCTTGATTTCCGCCCGGTGTACCAGTTGCGTGAATCGGAGGCGACCCATCGCTGAGGATCCGGCGCCCGCACCGGCCGAGCCCTCGGCGCTTGCGCTGACGCTGCTGGAACTCGATCCCATCCTCGCGGGCGCGGGCGTCACGGAACTTTGCATCAACCGACCCCATGAGGCCTTCGTCGAGGCCGCCGGCGGCTGGTACCGGCTGCCGTTGGCATTTGCCAGCTTCGAGTGGTGCCTGAGATTGTGCAAGCTCGTCGCAAATGCCACGCAGCAACGCATCGATGAGCAGTCACCGTTGCTATCGGCCTCCCTGCCCGGTGGCGAGAGGATCCAGCTCGCCATGCCACCCGCGACCCCGCCACAGTGCATCGCGATTACCATCCGCCGGCCTGCGCCCCAGACCTGGTCGCTGGAGGAGCTGGCCCGCCGCGGCATCTTCGACCGGACACAGCATCGTCCGCGGGGCGAGGATCCGCTGCAGCGAAAACTGGTGATGTTGCTGGATGCGCGCAACTACGTGGAATTCATGCGCACGGCGGTGACCGGCAGGCAGAACATCCTGGTGTCCGGGCCGACAGGTTCGGGCAAGACGACCTTGACCAAGGCATTGATCCGCGAAATCCCCGCGGGGGAACGCCTGATCAGCATCGAGGATGCGCGGGAGCTGGTACTCGAGGGTCATCCCAATCATGTCCGTCTGTTCTACAGCAAGGGGGACCAGGGACGCAGCCGCGTTACACCGAAGCAGCTTCTCGAGGCCTGCCTGCGCATGAAGCCCGACCGGATCCTGCTGGCTGAGCTGCGTGCCGAGGAGGCGTTCGACTATCTGCGCAACGTCAACTCGGGGCACCCCGGATCCATTACCAGCATTCACGCCGCCTCGGCGGAACTGGCGTTCGAGCAACTGGTGCTGCTGGTGAAGCAGAATGAGGCGGGGCGTGAACTCGCGCGCGAGGACATCCGGCGGCTGTTGGCGACGCTGGTGGACGTGGTGATCCAGTTCGGTGTCGACGGCCCCGTGCGCTATATCAGGGAGATCTGGTACGGACCCGCCCGCAACCTGCATCGGGTCCATACCTGAACGAACGCAGCGGATTGGCGTGGTGCGCAGGACCCTGAGCCCGTGCGACCGTGGCGGACATGATCGGATCGGTCGCTTCGCTTGCCTATGGCACTTCCGGACTCGTTCTCGGTTACGCAGCGGTGGCCGCGCCGTTGGTGGCGGGAATGGTGCGCCATGGGGCACCCTTGAGGCGCCTGCTGGCGGCGCCGCTGTACGCGGTTCCGGCAACGCTCGCGGCGGGCGTGGCGTTGTCGATGGTCGCGGCCATCGGCGGCGCCCTGGGTGTGTCACTGGGGGAAGGCGCACTTTCGCTGGCAGTGGGCGCCGGGGCGAGCGCCGGCATCGGCTACCTGACCGGGCGGCTGCTGGCCAAGCCACGCGCCACCGGGGCCGAACATCGTCGTGGCACCGTGGTGCGCGAGCTCGAGCCCCGAGGCAAGGCTGCGTTCGGGCCAGGTCACGGTGTGGAAGGTGCGGTCCGAGGCATCAGCATCGCGGGCGTGCCGGTCAGGGAGGCCGATGAGTCCAAGCACTTCAAGATCCTCGGTACCACGGGCACGGGCAAAAGCACCGCCATCACCGAGATTCTCGCGGCGGCGCTCAGGCGCGGCGACCGGGCGGTCATCGCGGACCCGGACGGCGGCTATCGTCGACGCTTCTTCAATGCACAACGTGGCGATGTCATCCTCAATCCCTTCGAGCAGACATCCAGAAAATGGGATCTGTTCGGCGAGATCCAGACTCCTTATGACGTCGAGCAGCTCGCGCGCTCGCTGATCCCCGATCACGAAGGCGCCGACCGCAGCTGGCGCGGGTACGCGCGAACGTTCTTCACATCCGTCACCCGCAGGGCGCATGAGGCGGGCGTTGATGATGTCGGGGAGCTGCACCGGTTGCTGGTGCTCGCGCCCCCGAGGGAGTTGCGGGCCCTGCTGGCAGGCACTGCCGCCCAACCGTTTCTGGAGGAAGACAACAGCCGGATGTTCGACTCCATTCGCTCGGTGACGAGCTCGGCCGTGACCGCTTTGGAATACGTGGGCCAGCAAACGCAGCGGAAGTTTTCGGTCAGGGAATGGACGCGCGCAGCAGGGGAGAGCGGGTCCCAGGGCGTTCTGTTCATTCCCTACAAGGCGGGACAGATTGCCGCCCTGCGCTCACAGATCTCGGCGTGGATGCGACTGTCCATGTTCGAAGCCATGAACGAGCCCCGTCAGCAGCGGTTATGGTTCGTCGTGGATGAGCTGGATGCGGTCGGCCAGATCGACGGGCTCAAGGACGCACTGGCGCGTCTGCGGAAATTCGGCGGTCGCTGCGTTCTCGGGTTTCAGTCCGTGGCGCAGGTGTCGGGGACGTACGGCCAGGCCGAAGCGCATACGCTGGTGGAAAATTGCGGTAACTCGCTGATCCTGAGGTCCTCGGCCAGCGAGGGCGGCGGCACGGCGCGGTTCGCCTCGAGCCTGATCGGTGACCGGGAGGTTCTGCGCACCCTGCACTCCCGTTCCCGACGTCCCCTGGAGGTGATCGGCGTGCAGACCACCAGCCATCAGGTCTCGGTCGAATCGGCCATCCTGCCTTCCCAGATAGAACAGCTTCCGGACCTCTGCGGGTACCTGAAGCTGGCCTCGAGGCCGGAATGGCTGCGCGTGGAACTGAGGCCGAACCGTGAAGCGGAAGCCGACCGCGACCACGGATCCAGGGTCAACCAGCCGGAGGTCCGAAATGCCCATGACCATGAACTCTGAGCCGTCCACCGGGGTTGCGGACGGGGAACTCGGGCGAGTACTGGAAGAGGCCATGCAGCGGGCGTTCACCGACGCCTCGAACGTGCGCGCCGCCGAAAAGCTGTCTCAGATCCATCGGGCGACGGGTACGCGGTTCGCCTTGTGGTCGTTTGGCATAGTCTCCATGTGCTCACTGGTTCCGGCGGTGCTCACCTGGATGCTGATGCCCTCCCGGGCTCAGGTCATCCAGGCGCGGCAGAACCTGGACCAGTTGTCGGCCGGCATCGCCTCCCTGTCGCGCGAGGGTGGCCGGATAGACCTGCGCCGCTGCGGCGAGACGAATCGGTTGTGCGTACGGGTCGACCGCAAGGCGCCGTTCTACGGACCCAAGGCGGACTTCGCGGTAGTGAAGGGATACTGATGGATGCCCCGATGGCAGTACTGCTCGGTCTGCCTTTTCTGGTCGGTGGAATCGTGGCGCGGCATATCGGGGCCCGGGAAAAGCCCTTGCGTGGCGCACGGCTCGCTGCCGGGAATCCGCTGCGCCAGATCTCATGGCGACTCCGGGCCCGATCCGGGTCGCTGCTGACATTGGCCGGCAGGCCCATCACTGCGGCGGATGAGACCCGGCACTTCAAGGTCATCGGCACCACCGGTACCGGAAAATCGACCGCAATCCGGGAGCTCTTGCAGGCCGCACTGGAGCGGGGCGACCGGGCAGTCTTCGCGGACCCCGATGGAGGCTACTGCCGCCGGTTCTTCGATCCCTGGCGTGGCGATCAGGTGCTCAATCCGTTCGAATCCCGGTCGGTGAAATGGGAACCGCTGGCTGAAATCCAGGACCTTTCCGATCCCGAACACCTGGCCGGAGCGTTGATCGCCTCCTGTCCCGATGCGAACGCCGGAGAATGGCGCGGCTACGCCCGTGCGTTCGTGTCCGCGGTGCTCGAGCGATGCCAGGCCCTTCCGCATGGCGGTACCGCGGAACTCTGGCGCCTGATCGCAGTGGCCGGTGTCGCGGAACTGCGCGCGCTGTTGGCGGGGACGACCGCCGAGCCATTCCTGGATCCCGACAACGGGCGCATGTTCGGATCGTTGCGGGCCGTCGCCGTTTCGGCACTTCGACCCCTGCAGTTCGTGCAGTGGCAGAGCGGTTCGCCGTTCTCGGTCCGCGACTGGGTGCGACACGGTCGTGGTGTCCTTTTCATTCCCTACTCCGCGCGCCAGATTGCGTCGCTGCGGACGCTGATCGCAACGTGGATGGGACTGGCCATCTTCGAAGCCCTGAGCCAGCAGGAAGATCACGACCAGCGGCTCTGGTTCGTCGCCGATGAACTTGACGCACTGGGCAATATCGATGGTCTGAAGGATGCGCTCACGCGGTTGCGCAAATTCGGTGGCAGGTGCGTGCTCGGATTTCAGTCCCTCGCGCAGGTTTCGGGAACCTACGCGGGCGATGCGCAGTCCATCACCGAGAACTGCGGGACCACGCTCATCCTGCGCTGCTCGGGAAGCGACAGTGGCGGCACGGCGCAGTATGCCTCACGTCTCATAGGCGACCGGGAGGTGCTCAGGCGCCAGCGATCCCGCGGCCTGGACAATCCCGGTTTCCTGGTCAGGGGAATGCGACGGTCGATCCAGGTGAGTGAGCAGCGGGTGGTGGAACCGGCGCTGCTGGCGGCCCAACTGGAACAGCTCCCCGATCTGTGCGGCTACCTGAAGACCGCCTCATCGTCCATCTGGCATCCCGTTCGTGTCGGCCGCTGAGACGTGGCGATCTATTACCTGGGGGTCAAGTCCTTCGGCCGCAGCGCCGGCACCGGGGGCAGCGTCTCCACCAGCGCCGCGGCATACCGCTCCGGGGAACGGATCCGCGATCAGCGCACGGGCCGGATCTACGATCACTCGCATCGCCGCGACATCGAACACAAGGAACTGCTGCTGCCCTCCGATGCCGGCGAGGCGGCGACGAGCGCGCAGTGGGCGACGGACCGCAGCGAACTGTGGAACATGGTGGAGCGTGCCGAATCCCGAGCCAACGCCCGGGTCGCACGCGAATACGTCGTGGCCTTGCCCCATGAGCTCAAGGCGGAGCAGCGCATCGTATTGGCGCGCGCCTTTGCCCAGGAAATCTGCGATCGATACCACAATGTCGTGGACCTTGCGGTTCACCAGCCGCGAACCGATCCGCGCAACTTCCACGCCCATCTGCTGACGACGACCCGTGAGGTGTACGGCTCGGGTCTGGGTCAGAAGACGATCGCCGAACTCACCGGCTCGCAGCGCTTCGAACTCGGATTGCCACGGGCCGCCCAGGAGCTCGCACAGATCCGCGAACACTGGGCTGCCATGGCCAATGGAGCGCTTCACGAGGCCGGCCTGGAGATCCGCATATCGCACCTGCCGACGGTAGCACCGAATCACGCGGGCGCGAGGCCCTGGTTGCCGCGCGTGGCCTGGGAAATCGAACGCCGGGGCGGGCACAGCTTTCTCGGCGACCGGGTGCGCGCGCAGTTCGCGCGCCGCGAGGCTGCCCTGGCCGCAGCTGCGCCGCCGGAGGCCGAGGCTCGTAAAACACCCGCGGAGATCCGCAGACAGGCTATCGAGAACTGGCGTGCATTGCGCGCGGCCCAGGCTCTGGAGGCCGTTCCGCCATCCCGTGAGCGGGCGTTGGCGACGCCGACCTGGAGTCCGTCACGGCAATCCGAGCAGGAGCGGCAGATCAACAGTCTGCGCCGGGAACTCGGGCGCGATGATCTCGGCCTATGAGTGATTTCCGCATTCTCAGTGACGAGGCCGTGGTTGTCTGCGGTCACGTCACATGCTGGCACTGCGGGGCCGATGTCGAGGTCATCTGTCTGTATTGTCAAACGGGGTTCGTGCAGGGCGAGGCCACCGTGGATTTCACCGTATCGAACGTCACGGCGATCGACGAGGCCCTGCAACGGCAGCTGTCCCGCTGGCCGAATTTCCGTCCGCTGGGCAAGCGCAGCGCGGGTAGCGGCGGTTTTGCGAACCATTGCCCGAGCTGCAACAGACCGCAGGATGATTTTTATCTGCACTGCCATCCCGGGGGCATATTCTTCAGTTTCCAGGCGCCCGTGGCACGGGAATTGAGGATCCACGCGCTGCAGGGCGTGATCCGATGCTCGGGGGATGAGGGGTTCGAACCGTAGTGACCGCCTCAGTGGGTCTCTCTCCGGGGGTTCGCGGCAACCCTGTTGCAGGGTAGAATCCTGGCCCAATCCGCCCCCGTAGCTCAGTGGATAGAGCGACCGCCTCCTAAGCGGTAGGTCGTCGGTTCAACTCCGGCCGGGGGCGCCAGATAACCAACTCATGCCGCCTGCAATGCCTTGACCACTTCGGCGGGCCTGTTCTTGAGTGCCTTCAGTAGCGCCCGGGCGGGCCCTGTAGGGGTTCTTAGGCCCTGTTCCCAGTTTCGCAGCGTACCGACGTTGACCTCGATCAGGCGTGCGAACTGTGCTTGCGATAGGCCCGTGGCGGCCCTTACGGCGCGCACCTGTGCAGCATCCACCACAAACTCACGTGCAGGTGCGCGCTCACCGCGAACGATCTCATCAGCCTGCTTCACGCTTTTCAGCAGACGGGCAAACAACTTTTTATCCATTCCAGTTCTCCACGATGGTTTTCAATGCACGCTTTTGAGAAGACGTCAGATCGGTTTGTTTAGCCTTCTTGTATGCCAGGAGCATCAGGATCTGATCCTCGGCTACGCGCCAGTAGTAGATCACCCGGACACCGCCGCGCTTACCGGTTCCCGGCAAATTCCATCGAACCTTGCGAATCCCACCAGTGTCCTGGATAACATCGCCGGCATCGGGGTGATCGGCCAGATGCTGCTGAAGCTCAGCGTATGTCTCATCCGGCAGCTGCTGGATGTCCTCCTCGAACACCGGCGTTTCAATGAAAATCACACGACAGAATATACACCAATGGTGTACTACGTCAATGGTGTTGCAAATGGCTTATCGTTCGGCCGCCAGTCAGTTCTGGCTGTCAAAAATACTTCGGCAAGATCGCGCATTTCTGTGGAAATGATGGGGGTGAACCGAGCCAAATGTATTGGACAGTGCTCATCTGAATACGGCCGGGGGCGCCGGAAAATCAACCACTTGCGGCTCATCCTTCACTCCCTCAGGAGTATTTACCGATTTGCTACCACTTGCGGCGAACAGCAGCGCAGCGGCTTTCTCACCAGCATTTGAAAGCGCCTCGGGCCATGCATCAGCGTACTGGTCCATGGTGAACGCAACCGAGTGATGACCCATCAAGGTCTGCACGGTCTTCGCGTTCTCACCGCTTTGAATCAGCGCGGTAGCGTACGAGTGCCGCAGCATGTGCGGGCTGCCGATGACGGCAACGCGTTTCGGCTGCTTGAGGTCCGGCTTCGTGGCCTTGAGGAGCGGTGCCCAGCGGCGCAGGCGCCAATTGGAGTAGTCGAGTGGGCTTTCAGTTGCCGGCGTGGTTAACACCAGGCGCTTGTCCTGCTCGGGGTGCAGCTGCACGACATTGCTGACGAGCGCGGCATATCGCGCCTTCAGCTGGTCGCGGACCGCCGTGGCCAAGGGGATGCTACGCTTGGCGTTCTCGGTCTTAAGCTCACTCCAGGCACCGTGCGTGTACTGTTCGCGCACGTGGATGACCCCGTGCTCAAGGTCAACACAGGTCCAGCGAAGGCCGGCGAGCTCGCCGAAGCGCAGACCTGTCGAGGCGAGGGTGCGGATGATGAGCGACATCTCCGGATCCGCGACCTCGAGGAGGGTTGCGATATCTACCGGCATGAATGCCTGCACGGAGTGGGTGTGCCGCGGCCGGTGGCCATGCTCCAGGGGATTGGCTGAGGTCCAGCCGAACCGGCGGGCATGCTTGAACAGCGAGCCCATGATCTGCAGCCCCCATAGCATCGTGCGGGCTCCCATGCCAGAGTCCAGCTGCTCCCGCTTCCACCGGGTGAGGCTCTCGGAATCGACCTGACGCAGCTTTACAGCGCTCCATTGCGGTTCCAGGTGCACCCGCCAAACTGTGGAGGAGAAGGCGGCCGTGGTGGCCCGCAGGGGCTTGCCGGAGCGGTTGTCCGAGCCTTCAACACACAGGCTGCGCCAGGACTTGTGAGCATCCGCGACGTCTTACGCATGCCATCACAATCTCCCTGGAAGCTTCCCTATCCGTCGCTGTTCGATCGCGTAGAGGATTTCCCTCGGCATCTTGGCGCTTCGATTTCAACGCAAGGGACGGCGTTTTGCCCGATCCAGCGGGTGGTGACTAATCGCTTTCCGGAATTGCACTCGCGAATTTTGACGCGGCCTATGAGGCCTGATTTTCTTAGGTCACCAGGTTGATTGAAGGGAGCCCCCTGGCGACCGGCGAGTGCAGGACCAAGCCGCTGAAAAGGCTCAGAGTTCAACCGGTTTCTAAACCGGACTTAAATTGCGGACATGATTCCCTATTGTCGTGAATTAACTATTGGATATATAATTGGATATGGCCAATCAGAAAGCAGACATAGAACCGGCCGTATCGGCGGCCCAGCACCGCGGAGGGCGCATTTCCCTAATGGAACCGCTGCTCCTGAGTGAGGGGTCGCGCCGCCGTGCCGAACTGACCGATCTCGCCCTCGAACTGGCCCAGCGCAGTGCCGGATTCCGCCGCTCGCTCCCACCCAGCCTGCTGACCTCGCTGGCGACGCTCGTGCGGGCGATGAACTGCTACTACAGCAATCTGATCGAGGGACACGATACGCACCCCATCGAGATCGAGCGCGCGCTGCGCGGCGACTACAGTCGCGATGCAAAAAAGCGCGATCTCCAGCTCGAAGCAAAGGCCCACATTGTCGTCCAGGAGTGGATAGACGAAGGAAGCCTACAGGGTCGCGCGATCACGGCGGACGCCATCCGTGAGGTTCACAGGCGCTTCTGCGAACTGTTGCCGGAAGACCTGCTCTGGGTCGAAAACCCGGCCACACACGAGCGCATGCAGGTTGCCCCAGGCGAACTGCGCAATCGCGACGTGATGGTCGGCGGCCATATCGCCATCAGCTCGCCGGCAGTCCCGCGCTTCCTCGCAAGATTCGAGGAGGCCTATAGCCGCCTGGGCAAGACCGAGACGATCCTTGCCGCTGCCGCCGCTCATCACCGCCTCACGTGGATACACCCGTTTCCGGACGGCAATGGCCGCGTCGCGCGGCTGATGTCACACGCCACCTTGCTCGACACGCTCCACACCGGCGCCGTGTGGTCGATCGCGCGCGGCCTTGCGCGCAATGTCGCGGCCTACAAAGGCCACCTCGCCGCATGCGATCAGACCAGGCGCAATGATCTCGATGGGCGCGGAAATCTCAGCGAAGAGGCTCTGGCGGAATTCACGAGTTTCTTTCTGACCACCTGCCTCGATCAGATCACTTTCATGGAAGACCTGATGCAGCCGGACACCCTGCGCACGCGCATCCTACTTTGGGCCGAAGAGCAGATCCGCCTTGACCGCCTCCCGCCAAAATCCGGCGCAATTCTCGAAGCCGTGCTCTACCGCGGCGAACTGCTGCGCGGTGACGCCGCCGGCATCGTGGGCACCGGTGAACGCCAAGCTCGCCGCGTCGTGTCGGGTTTGACCGAGCAAGGAGTGCTGGTCTCTCAGAGCAGCCGCGCTCCGCTGCGGCTGGCCTTTCCGGCCGCTTTGGCATCGCGTTGGATGCCGGGTCTGTTCCCGGAACAAGGGGCGTGAAAGCCTCCTGTACACCCTGGCGAGGTGCTGCAGGAGGATTTTCTGAAACCTCTTGGGATGAGCGCGAATGCCTTGGCCAAGGCATTGTGACCTGCTGGCCGATTTTCATACCAGCGGACTCTTCGGAAATACCGTCTCTGACCAGCCCGAGTGATACGCTGTCCACAGGCGTCTATGCATGCACTGGGGATATGGGTACATGGTTCTAGGGGCAGCAAGACGTGTTTTGCCGACACGAGTTGCGCCGCTCCTCTTGATCTGTTAGGTTACATGTAACCAACTGGGACAGCGACATGCTCAATACTCCTCGTCCTTCAAGAGATAAGGTGCGTTTGCACCGAGAGCGTCTGCGTGCACAGGGGTTGCGGCCGGTCCAGATCTGGGTGCCGGATGTTCGGGCACGCTCCTTTGCACGGGCCGCGCATCAACAGTCCGAGGCTGTTGCTGCCAGCGCGCGAGCGAAGGGCGATCAGGGATTCATTGATGCTATTTCGGATCACACCGCCGAATGAAGCGTGGCGAGGTATGGACGGTGTCGGGTGGCGGCCCGTACGCGGGCAAGCCTCGCCCGGCAGTGATTGTGCAGGAAGATCGCTTTGATTCTACAAGTTCCATAACGCTTTGCGTGTTCACTACCGATCCGACTGAGGCGCCGTTACTGCGGATGCTGATTGACCCGACCGATCGAAATGGCCTTTCGAGTGCCTCCCGCTTGATGGTCGACAAAATCACCACCGTTCCGAAGTCGCGACTCGGTAGGCGAATCGGAAAACTAAACGATGAGGACGTAGTTCGACTAAATCGCGCTTTGACTGTGTTTCTCGGCCTCGCAAGGTGATCGCCTCAGAGCGTTTTAGGGGACGGCTTCTCGGCGCGATGCGCAAGGATCAATACCGTGTCCGTCTGAATGATCAATTCCATCTGTTTTCGCTAGACTTCCGAGGGACCGATCGACATCGAGGTTGAGGACCACCACTAAAGAGTTTTTGCGATATGTTCAAGAATGGGATGCGCCCTGTACATCCTGGCTAGGTTCTTCAGAAGGATTATCTGAAACCTCTTGGGATAAGCGCCAATGCTTTAGCCAAGTCATTGCATGTGCCGACACGTCAAATCAACGATGTTGTGCGCAAGCGA
>DATJTJ010000184.1:0-3296 GCA_035503515.1 Steroidobacteraceae bacterium | reverse complement strand
GCCGCGCGAGTCTCCTTCCACGTCAGCAGCACTGCATGGGTCAACTCGAGAGAGCAACAGCATGAGCAAAGTCGTCGGATCGAAAGATGTGGGGCGTCGCGAGGCCCTGAAGCACCTCCTGTGGGGAGGCGCCGGCATGGTGTGGACCTTTGCGGGCGGGGTGCCCCGCCTCCTGCGCGTGGATGGCGAGGCACAGGCCGGAGAGATCCGTGGGTTCACCTTCGGCCAGATCAGCGACTCGCACATCGGATTCAAGGCCGGTGCGCATCCGTCCGCCCAGGACACACTGGCGGACGCGGTCGACAGGATGGCCGCGCTGAAGCCGGACTTCGTGATCCATACCGGAGATGTGAGTCATCTGTCGGCGGCAGGACAGTTTGCGGTCGCTGCCGACATCATGCAGGGCGTAAAGCGGCAGGTCTATTACGTGCCGGGCGAGCATGACACCATCGGCGATGGTGGCAAGCTCTTCTTCCAACGCTTCGGACGCGGCAGTGGCTCGGGTGGCTGGTACACCTTCGACGCGCATGGCGTGCACTTCGTGGGGCTGGTCAACGTCGTGAAACTGACCCCGGCCGGACTCGGCTGGTTCGGTCCCGAGCAATTGCAATGGCTGGACAGGGACCTCCGGCACCGCAGCGCCAGCACCCCCATCGTGGTCTTCACCCACATGCCGATGTGGTCCATCTACCCGCAGTGGGGCTGGGGCACCGAGGATTCGGCACCCGCGCTCGCCACACTGCGGCGGTTCGGTTCCGTCACCATCCTCAACGGACACATTCACCAGGTCATCCAGAAGGTCGAGGGCAATATGACCTATCACACCGCCGACTCGACCGCATTTCCGCAGCCCGCGCCGGGCGTTGGACCCGGACCCGGTCCGTTGCAGGTGCCGGCCGACAAACTGAAGGCGCTATTGGGTATCCGGCGCCTCGATGTCGTGGCGAACCGGGTGGCCTTCACGGATATCACTCTTGCCTGATGAGGAACGATTCATGAAACATTTTTCTCGACGACGCCGCGTCGCCGCACTCGTGGCCTCGATACTGACGATGGCCTCCACGGCAGCGGTGGTTCACACCGGCCGGGTTGCCTCGGCGTCCGTGGCACCCGCAATGAAACCGGCCGTTACCATCAGCAACTATTCGTTCCATCCCGCCACCTTGACGGTCAATACGGGCTCCACAGTGATCTGGGTCAACAAGGATGGCGACGTTCACACCATCAGGAGCACGAGCGGCCCGGAGACGTTCAATTCGCCGGCGCTGGACACTGGCGATCGGTTCGGGTTCACGTTTCATCGGGCGGGGACCTATCACTACAGCTGCTCGGTGCATCCCTACATGCACGGAGTGATCGTGGTCCGTTGAGGGGCGGCCCGACTCGCGCGCGTCCACCCTCTTTACCCCATCGGGTCGTTGGAGTACCCTGCGCGCCCTTCTTTCGGACCAGAGGTTTTCCCAGTTGGGCAGTAGTCGTACGAGTGATGGCAGGTCTTGCGCGCGCCGCGAAGTCCTGTGCTCGGCAGGGCTGGCCCCGGGAAAACTCACCGCGGCGAGCCGCTGAGCCGCATGCCCCACGGGGGCCGGCGCCGCCGATTATCTCGCTGTCACCCGGCCGTCAATAGAGCCTGCGTATCCTGTGGAGTGCACCGCACTGCCATGGACGATTGCGCGGGCGTGTAAATGGGCTGTGCGGCCGCTCCGCGGCCGCGATCGAGCGAGCGTCATGCGCTCGAAGGTGGTGGATCATGTTCACAAAGCGCGCTTTTCCGATCCGGATCATCGGCTACGGGCGCGGCGCACGGATGGCAGCGGCTCAGCCGTCACGCGGCTGCATTGCCGTTTGGCGGCGAAATCCTGCCTCCGGCCGGCTCGAGCTGCGGTGGCAGCCCGTGCCGCAGAGCACTGTGCGGTCGGACGTCGACGACGTTGCCATAAGGGCCGCCGCCTGATGATTGCTGGCGCAGGAATCCGTACGCGGAGCGCGGCCGCGGCATTCGCCGCGGCCGCGCTGGCGTTTTGCGGGATCGATCAAGCATACGCGCAGACGGACACGGCGCCGCCACCCGCGCAGGCCGCGACCAACACTGCGGCGACCGCGGCATCGCAGCCGGGATTCGCCATCTATGGCCAGGCAACCTACACCGAGCAGGAGACGAACGACTTTCATGCGCCTTACGCCGGGCCGAACAGCCTGTCGCCGGACATGGGGCGCGAGACCTCGGACGCGACCCTCTTTCTCGGTGCGCGCCTCTGGCGCGACGCGGAGCTCTGGGTCAATCCTGAGGTCGACGAGGGGGCCGGGCTGGATGATACGCTCGGGCTCGCCGGCTTCTCGAGCGGTGAGGCGTACAAGGTCGGACACTATCCGCCCTATTTCCGCCTGCCGCGCGCATTCATCCGCCAGACGCTGAATCTCGGCGGCGCGGTGAGCGCTGGGGACGCGGGGCCCAACCAGTTCGCGCTGCCCCAGTCATCCAACCGGCTGGTGCTCACACTGGGCAAGGTCAGTGTCGTCGACATCTTCGATACGAACCGCTACGCGCACGATCCGAGAGGGGACTTCCTCAACTGGTCCGTCATCGACGCGGGGACCTTCGACTACGCGGCTGACGCGTGGGGATACACGGTGGGCGGGGCCGCCGAGTGGTACGTGGGATCCTGGGCCTGGCGCGCCGGGGTATTTGACCTGTCGAACGTGCCCAACAGCAGGAACCTGGAGCCGGGGTTGGATGAGTATCAGGTCGACCTCGAGGCGGAGCATCGTCACGAGCTCTTCGGGCAACCGGGCAAGCTCGACGTGACGATGTTCGAGAGCCGCGGGCGCATGGCGCTGTACCAGGACGCCATCGCTTACGGGGAGGCCAACGGATTGCCGCCGGAGCTGGCGCCGGTGCGTCGCTACAGGAAACGGGATGGCATCTCGCTGAACCTCGAGCAGCAGCTCACGGCCAATGTTGGCATGTTCGCGCGCCTGGGTGACGCGGGCGGAAATGTGGAAACTTACGAATTCACGGACATCGATTACACGGCCTCAGCAGGTGCTTCGCTGAGCGGAGGTCCGTGGCACCGGCCGGGAGACACGGTGGGCGTTGCCCGCGTCGTCAATGCGGCATCGAGGAATCTCCTCGAATACCTGGCAGCGGGCGGCCTCGGCGTCCTGGTGGGCGATGGACGGCTGCCGCATGCCGGACACGAGAACATCCTGGAGACGTACTATCAGCTGGCCGTCGTCTCGGCCGTGCAGGTGACGCTCGACTACCAGTGGGTGCAGAACCCCGGTTACAACCGCGA
>DATJTJ010000183.1:0-3742 GCA_035503515.1 Steroidobacteraceae bacterium | reverse complement strand
CTGAACCACTACATCGCCTGGGTTCGAGATTCGAAAACAGTGACCGTAGCCGATCGGATCGCACAATACTCTACGATTGCGTTCGACGTCAGCGTGACCGATATCTACGGCGCCCTGACCACTGGCGCATCGCTGTATCCTGCCGTCAGACGGTCCGATCGGATGTTTCCGGCGCGTTTGGTCGCAAGGGAAAGGTTGACGGTCTGGAATTCGACGCCAAGTGTCATCAGTCTGATGATTCAAGCTGAGGAGATGGACCGGAAGTTCCTGGGCTCGCTGCGCCTGATCAATACGTGTGGGGAACCGCTGTTGCCCATTCACCTCGAAAGGGTGTTTGCTGCTTTGCCCGATGTGGTTGTACAGAACTCATACGGTCCAACTGAGACCACGGTGACCATGACCGAACTGCGCCTTACGCGGGACAACTTCCGAGCAGCTTGCCGTCACACCGTGGCCATCGGCAGTCCCATACGCGGTATGGAGATCGTACTTTGCGGCGGCGGCCATGCGGATGAAGGTGAGATTGCCATTGCTGGTCCTCAGTTGGCCTTGGGGTACCTGGGCGACTCCGAAAGGACTGCACGTTCATTTCGGACCATCGATGTCGATGGCGTTGCGAAGCGCGCATACTTATCCGGCGACTGGGCGGAACGCCACGCTGGATACGTCTACTTCAAGGAACGCATCGATCATCAGGTCAAGATCAGGGGTTTCCGCCTCGAACTTGACGAAGTAGCACGAGCCATTCATGACCAAGGGTACGCAGTAACGTGTGTACTTAAATGGCGGGATCAGCTCGCGGCGGTTATTGAGCAGAAGTCTGGCGTCGAGTTCGACGAAATGCGGTTAAGGGCCGCTCTCGCACAGAAGATTGACGACTACGCCATACCGTCGATCATCCGGCTCATCGATCACGTGCCGCGAACCCAGAACGACAAGCTGGATCGAGAAGCTATTTCTGCGTGGCTGGATGCAGGGGAGCCGCCGGTTTGAGCTTGCGTGAAGATGAAATCTACGCAGAATTGCAGCAGATATTGAATCGCGTTATGCGCAGGCAGGATATCCGCCTGACCCCGGAACTCTCAGGCGCCGACATCCCCGGTTGGGACAGCTTTCGCTATGTGAGTCTGATCGTCGGCGCGGAGAAATGCTTTAAAATACGACTAGACGACGAGGAAGTGGATGCGCTGAATAACTTTGGCGAACTGGCGCGCACGATTCAGCTACGAATACTCGCCCGGGATTCCCGAACGTGATTACCCGGGGAGGGACCGACACTAGACAGTCCTACTGCTGGCTCAGCTTTACGACCGGCGCCGCACCCTCGCCACCCGCCATCGCCTCGAACACCCCATCCCTTCTTATCCACGCATGGAACAGCGCGGCGGCGAAATGCATCAGGATGAGCGCGAGGAGTGCCAGCGCGAGCCAGGTGTGCGCCTCGCGCAGGATGCCGTGCAGCGCTGCATTGGGCGAGAGCAGCGGCGGGATGTGCATGCCCGCGATGAGGATGGGATCGCCCGCCGCGGACATCATGGCCCAGCCGATGAGCGGCAGGGCGATCATCAGCGCATAGAGCAGGACGTGTGAGCCAAGGGCCCCCAGGCGCATGAGGGGCGGCAGATCTGAAGGCAGCGGCGGCGTGCCGCGGGTCAGCCTGATGACGAGCCGCACTATGGCCAGCAGCAGGATGGCGAGGCCCAGGGGCCGATGGACGGCCAGGAGCGTCAGGTGTGCGTGCGACACGGTCGAGACCATGCCGATGCCGATGAACAGCATGGTCAGGATCGCCGCGGCCATGAGCCAGTGCAGTCCGCGTTGCAGCGGCGAGAAGCTGCGCGGGCTCATGGTGAGGTCGGCGCGGTGCGCGGATAGTCCGCATCTTCGGCCGTGCGCAGCTCATACGAGCGTGCGTACACCGCCGAGCGGGCCGCGAGGAAGGGATCGTCGGACACCTGCATGCCATCGGGCAGTACCGTGGGATCGTAGTTCACGTCGCGGCAGCGCGCGTTCGCCTCATCCTGGATCTGCTGCACGGTGATCACGCCGACGTCGACATGCTGGCGATCGGCAGGCCAGGCTTTGCTGGGCTCGGCGGTCGGATCACCCGGGGAAGCGACCACGACCTGCACGGTGAAGCGAAGAGGCGCTGCGGCCTGCCGGGTGCGCAGATCCGCGAACAGGAAGTCCGGACCCAGCTGGTTCAGCTGTTCCTGGGTCTTCGGTTCCGGCGGCACCGCGGGCAGGACCGCCCAGCGCACCGCGTGGTGCTCACCCGTGCCATCGGTGAAGATGAACGAGTCGATGCTGTTGTACTGATCCTGCGCATAGCTCGCCGTGTGCTGCAGGCGGGCCGACAGCGCCCCGAAGGCTGCGAATTCCGGATGGGCCGCGGCGAAATGCGGCAGCGCCTGGGGGTCCTTCGACCGGCCCAATCCCAGAAGCTCGTGGAACGCCTGCGGCGTCGCCACCGGGAACATGGGCGCATCGATCATGGCGCTGCGCCACTGCTCACCATCGGGTGCCGTGATCTGGATGCTCATGCCCCGCACCCCCGCCATGGCGTCTGAGGCGTGCAGATGGGTGTCCGCCAGATTGAACCGGCCGACGACGGGATAGTGGCCCGGCTTGAACACCGCCGCGCGTGACAGCGCCGTGCCGGCACCGCTGGCCTCGAAGTCGCCCACGAAGCAGATGCCCTTCAGGTGATTGCGGCGATGTCCGGGTGAGGGACCTTCGGCCGGCTGCAGCTGGGCGAGGAACCGGTCCGGCGTGAGCCGCGTCGATGAAAAGAGGCCGGCGGTATAGGCGAAGGCGGCCGCCACGAGGGCAACCAGCACCGCGATCCCCAGCAAGGGCTTGGCCATGACTCCTTTATATAGGAATCTGCGGTGGTTGCGGTGCAGCAGCTGTCTTTTCGGCCCCCAGACCGTGTGCGAGACTTGCGGGACACGTGGCCATGCCGCAACTTACTATCGGAGCAAGTTGATTCCAGGCAGACTGGCCATGATCAAAGTCAACATCCACGAAGCAAAGACGCATCTCTCGCGGCTGGTCGAGCAGGCTGCGGCGGGTACGGAAATCATCATCGCGAGAGCCGGCAAGCCGATGGCACGGCTGATGCCCCTCTCCCGACCTGCCGCGCGCAAGCACCTCGGATTGCTCAAGGGCAAGATCAGGATTTCCGATGACTTCAATGCACCCCTGGATGAGGAGACCATGGCCGCCGTCGAAGGACGCCCGCGTTGAGGCTCATCGCGAACTGCGCGGTTACGGAGCAGCTGTCGAAATTGTCTGAATCTGCGGTGTGGGCAGACTCGCCAGCGCCTCCTGCGCAGGCCGATGTCCCGAGACTGCGGCCGCCTCGTAACATTTGCGTGCCTCGGGGATATTGGACGCCGTTCCGCGTCCCACCCGCAGGCATTCACCCAGGTGATACAGCGCATCCGGATGTCCGGCGGCGGCGGCACGCCGCAGCAGTTCGACCGCGTGGGCCTCGTCGGCGGGATTCCCCGACTGCCCGAGCTTCTGCAGCGCAAGTTCGGCCATCGCCGGAACGTTGCCGGCGCCGGCGCGCAGTTCGAGCAGCGCCTGGGCGGCACCGCGGTGGCCCTTTTTGGCCGCCTGTTCGTACCACATGGTGGCGGCCTCGAGATCGACCGGAACGCTGCGGCCTTCCGCCAGGGTCTGTGCCATCCAGGCCTGGGCATCAGCGTTGCCGCCGTTGGCGGCCCGCGAGAAC
>DATJTJ010000182.1:0-5319 GCA_035503515.1 Steroidobacteraceae bacterium | reverse complement strand
GGCGGCCACTGGCCGTGGGTACGGCGCTGACGGTGGAGATGTTCGATGCCGACACGGTGATCCATCGCGGGCAGCAGGTGACGCTGGTGGCCTCCGGCGGCGCGATCGAGATCCGTGCGGCGGGCAGGGCGCTCGGCGACGCGCCGGCCGGCGCGCGGATCCAGGTCCAGAATCTCAGCTCCATGACCGTGGTCGAAGGGGTCGTGGAATCCGCCGACGTGGTCCGGGTTGCATTATGAAATGCGAAACAGGTTCTGCACGGTGGCACGGGTTGACTGATACTGCGTCGGACAAGCGAAGGAGCGTTTAGAGTGACGACCATTCACACCGGCCTCGAAGCAAGCCTCGGGCTCAGCTCCGGCACGACGGACAAGACCCAGGCGACGCAGGGCCAGGCTGCAAATCAGAGTCCCCAGCTCCAGAGCGCCGTCACGGGCGCTGCAGGGGAAGTGGCCATCACCTCGACCGCGCAGCAGATGGCGAGCCTGGAACAGCTGCTCGCGGGCACCCCGGAAGTCGATCAGGGCCGCGTGGCTTCGATCAGCCAGGCGCTCGCCAATGGTTCGTACCGGATCGATGCCGGGCGGGTGGCCGACGGGCTGCTCGCGGCCGGAAGACTCAATGCCCAGGCGAGTGCGGGATCCGTGGCCGCTGGCCAGTCGAATCCGCTGCGCGCCTTCACGCTGACGGCCCAGCTCGGCTCGGGCCAGGACTGACCTAGGGAGTCGCAAGGACCATGGACCCGCAGAGCTGTCGTGCACAAATGGAGCGTCTCCTCGGCGAGGAAACCAGCGCCCTCGGCGAGCTGGCAGTGCTCCTGGAACGCGAGTATTCCCACCTCGATGCCAACGACGTTGAATCCCTGACGGCGACGATGCGTGAACGGCACCAGTGCGTGGCGCGCATTCTCAAGGTCGACGATGAGCGGCGCGGACTGTGCCGCCTCCTGGGCCGCCCCCATGACCTGAAGGGCCTGGAGGCACTGCTCAAGTGGTGCGATCCGCAGGGCACCCTGGCCTCCGCCTGGGCCGACTGCACCGCCGCCGCCCTGCGGTGCCGGGGCCTGAACGATCGCAACGGCGCGCTCGCCGGTGCCCGGCTGCAGCACGTGCAGGCGCGTCTCGGGATGCTGATCGACGGCCGCCGCGAAACCGTCACCTACGGCCCGCGGGGCACCTGTTCGGTCGCCACCCGCCAGGGCCTGATCCGCGAGGCCTGAGCAGCAGGACATAATCCGGCCGCCGAGGGGCGGTTTCATGGCCTAAAGTTCCTGCGATTGCCGCCGTTAAGGTCTGCAACGAAGGAGACCAGTCGTGGCCGGCAAGATCAGTGGTGTCAATAACAGCCCTTCCGCCGCACCGGCAACCGGTGCCGCGGGCGCACGCGCGGCTGCGGCACCGAATTCGCAGGCCGCCTCGGGCCCCGGACAGACGCCGGGCGGCGCCAGCGGTTCGGGCAATGCCACCGACAGCGTCCAGATCACGGACACGGCCAGCTACCTGGTGACGGCCGAGCAGACGCTGACCGATGTTCCCGTCATCAATCCCGGGCGCGTCGCGGAGACCAGCGACGCCCTGGCCAACGGCACCTACAAGATTTCCCCGGAACGGATCGCCAACAACCTGCTGCAGTTCGAGCGATTGCTGCCCGAAGATCCGGTCGACTGAGACGGGCGGTCGCCCGGGACCGGATGTCCTCAGGTGAGCGCAGCTTCCAGCTGCGCAATTTCGGTCCTTGATGCGTCCAGCATTTCCGCCACCGCGGCGGCATTGAGATTGAAGCGCGACAGGCACTTGATGTCGCGCAGATGCGCCTCGAGGGTCTCCGGCTGAGCGGCGTGGCGGGCGATGGTCAGGGCCAACACCAGGACATCCGTCAGCGAGGGCGCCCCGCGCGGCTCGCGGGAGAGATCCTCGCTTTCGGAGATCGAATGTACGATCTCGTCGGGCACGTTCCAGTTCTCGAGCAGCGCCACGGCCACACTCAGGTGCCAGTCGCGCTCCACGGCGCGGTACGCATTGACATCGGCGAACAGGCCGCGATGGTTGCCGGCCCGCGTCAGCAGATAGAGCCTGCCGCTGCTGTGGAGCAGGCCGGCCAGCATCGCGGCATCGGGCTGCACCCGGGTGTACCGCTGCGCGACCACGTGACACAGGCTCGCCACTTGTCCCGTCTGCCGGGCGAGAACTTCGAGGGGCTTCTCCAGTCCCCGCAATGCCTCGCATTGGCCGAGGATGCGGACCGCGTGGGCATGGGTCGTGGAACGCACGGCGTTCAGGCCCACGCGGCTGACGGCAGTGCGCAGGTCGGTCGCGGGACGCGCGGCGCCCAGCAGCGCCACCGAATTGGCGAGCTTCAGCAATCGGGCGGCCAGGACCGGATCGGCGCCGACCACGCGGGCCACGCGGTCGGCCGAAGCACTTTCATCGGCGAGCACCTGGCGCACACGGGTGACGATCGAAGGAAAGCCCGGGATATCGACCGCACCGCGGGAGAGTTCCGCCGCCAGTGCCTGCACGAACTGGAACGCTACACTGTTGCCCTGGGTCTCCGAAGTGTCGGCTGAGGACATGGTGCTCTTCGCAGGGCGTTGTGCGGTCAGGCGCCGAGCGCCTGCTGCAGTTCCTTGATCTGGTCCTTGGATTCGAGAATCAGGGCGCCGTAGCTGCTGCTGTCCATCGACATGCGATGGCGGGCCGAGACTCCCTGCATGTTCAGTTCGATCGACTCGGGGTACTCCTGGTAGCTGACCATGAGGCGCGCCACGGTGAGCACATCGGACAGATCCGCGGGACCCGTATGGCGACGGTCGAGATCCTCGAATTCACTGACGGCTCTGACGATGTCCTCGGCGATCTCCCAGTTCTCGAGCAGCGCCTGCGCCACGCTCACGTGCCAGTCGCGCACGATCGCATCGTAGGCGGGGCGATCGGCAAACAGTTCAGGGTGCCGATGGGCCCGGGTGAGGATGTAGAGTTCGCCAACCCCATGCAGCAGCCCGGCCAGCAGCGCCGTATCCGGATTGACCTTGGTCATGCGCCGCGCGACGACGTGGGCCATGGCGGCGACCGCCGTGCAGCGCTGCCACAGTGCCGTCATCGTGTCCTCGAGGCCCTTCAGGTCGGGCGCCTTTTTCATCTGCGCCATCGCGAACGCAATCGATGCGCTGCGCACCATGGTCAGGCCCATGCGCTGCACGGCCTTGCGCAGGTCGTGCACCGGGGTGCCGTTGCTCATCGCCGCGGAGTTGGCGATCTGCAGCAGGCGCGCGGCCAGTGCCGGTTCGGAGCCGACGACGCGCAGCACCATGTCCAGGTTGACGTTATCGTCGGCAAGCACCTTGCGGACCTTGATTGCAACGTCCGGAAAACTGGGCAGTTCCACCTTGCCGGAGGAAAGCTCCTGAGCGAGGAACTGCACGAACTCGAATGCCAGCTTGTTGGGTGCAACTGGCGCGGATTGGGGTTGGGTCACTGTCATTGGAGGTCCTTGACCTGTTCGACCGGACAATATCAGGCGGACTGGCTGGCGCGCGTGATGTCCATCGCAGCTACGAGAGCCATCAGCTTGCCGGCAATCGCCGTCAGGGGCAGCACCAGCTGTGCGGCGCCCAGGGCGACGGCCTCTCCCGGCATACCCCACACGACGCTGCTGGCCTCGTCCTGGGCGATGGTCTGGCTGCCGCACTGGCGCATCTGCAGCAGCCCCTGGGCGCCGTCGCGGCCCATCCCCGTCAGCAGCACGCCGATCGAACGCGCACCGGCGGCCTGCGCCACCGATTCGAACAGAACGTCGACCGAAGGCCGCAGGTGATTCACGGCCGGTCCGTGATCGAGTCGACACAGGTAGCGGGCGCCGGAGCGTTCGATCTTCAGGTGCCGATCGCCGGGAGCCACATAGGCGTGTCCGGGCAGGATCTGCTGTCCGTCCGTGGCCTCCTGGACCCGCAGCGCGCTGCTGTCGTTCAGGCGCCGGGCGAAGGCACCGCTGAAGGCCTTCGGAATGTGCTGGGTGATGACCATGCCCGGCGCATCCGCCGGCAGCTCGGCGAGCATTTCGCGGATGGCTTCGGTGCCTCCGGTGGAGGCGCCTATGGCAAGGATGATGTTGGTGGTACTGATCGGGGCCCGCGTCCGCCCGGCGTCCGCGATGCGGGCCTGTGTGCCATGGCTGGTGCCGGCGGGGACCGAGCGTACGCCTGCGCGGGCGGCCGCCTTCACCTTGGCGATCAGTTCCTGGCCATAGTCGCGCAGCGTCACGCCGAGGTCGTTGTGCGGCTTGGGCAGAAAATCCACCGCTCCAAGCGATAGCGCGTCCAGCGTCACTTCCGCACCGCGCTCGGTGAGGGAGGACACCATCACCACGGGCATGGGACGCAGCCGCATCAGGTTGCGCAGGAAGGTCAGCCCGTCCATGCGCGGCATCTCGATGTCCAGGGTGAGCACATCCGGATTGAGGCGGCGGATCATTTCACGCGCCACATGGGCATCGCTGGCGCAACCCACCACCTCGATGCCCGGATCGGCACGCAGGATCTCGTTGAGGATCTGGCGCACGTAGGCCGAGTCGTCGATGACCAGGACCCGGATCCGCGCCGCACCCGTACCTGCCGCGCTCACGTGAAAATCTCCACGTGCCCCTCGTCGGGCGCCTGTGCCAGGTGCTTCAGGTAGTACAACTCGCGGTCCGCGATGCTGCGATTCTCGATCGCCGGGAGCCTGCGCACCCGCGCCCGGCCGGTGGCCGGGAAGTAGACCAGCTTGCGGGGCTGTATGCCGCCGAGGTCATGGGCGACCAGCCGCATGCCCTCGGTGCGCGCCCATGAATGTATGAACTCGATGTTGCGGGCGCCGATGTCGGTCATCGACTTGAGGATGCGACCGCCGCCGAACACCTTGATTTCCAGCCGCTCGCGCTGCGCACCATGACGCATCAGGTTGTTGATGAGGCTCTCCATCGCGAAGCAGCCATAGCGGTTGATCTGGCTGAATCCGGATCCCGGGTATTCCCCGGAGCCCTTGATCTGCTCGGCGAGCATGAAATGATTCATGCCGCCCAGCCCCGTGTCCGGGTCGCGGATGCAGGCCGATATGCAGGATCCGAGCACCGTGACGATGGCTTCGTCGCTGCGGGTGACGTAACACTCGCCCGGCAGGAGTTTGACCGTCCAGCGCTCGGTCCCGCGTTCCCAGAAGCGCTCGGTGTCGCCAAAGCCGGGCAGCCCCGGGGGAGTTGGTGTGCGGGGTGCCGGGGCCAGGGGGTTTGGGTTGCGGGCCATTGCTAACGTCGCAGATAGGTGGTGCGGCCGATGGATTCGTA
>DATJTJ010000181.1:0-2724 GCA_035503515.1 Steroidobacteraceae bacterium | reverse complement strand
CCCTCTCTGAACGGCGGCTCCGTCGTGAAAATCACGCCATCCTCGGTCGCCGCGAAGTTTGCAGAGTGCAACTCAACGAATTAAGAGTTTCTGCGGCGCGAAGCCGACGCAGAAGCTCGGTTGGACGGAACGCGGTTCGTGCGGGTGCGGCGCTATGAGGATTTCACGCCGGGCAGCTGGCGAAGTGGTTGCCGATGGCTTGCGGACGAAGTCGGCATAATCGCCAGGTGCCCGTCATGAAGGCCGGTGCGGCGGTATTGAGGGTTGTGAGAGGGCGATCTGCATCGCGGTGATTGCGGTCAGCTGTGCAGGAGACAGCGGCGGACTTCGGCGTGCCGTGGCACGCTCGGGCAGGCCGGGATGGCAGCGAGTGCGCGGGCGGCGGATCAGGGCCCCATGGCCGATCCCCGTGCAAGGGTGCGGAGGAAGATGAGGTGCCCGTGGTGACAGTGCGGGCAGACCTTGGTCTCGGTGGCGGGCACTGATGCGGCATCGGGCGGGTCGGATACCGTGGTCGTTGGCTCCTGCGGTGGCTGGGATACCGGTGGAGCGTGCAGCAAGAGCATCTGTCGCACGCGGGCGGCATCGCGGCGGTGCGCGGGATGCCAGAGGCCGAAGTAGCGGACCTTGTGCAAGCCGCGCGGCAACACGTGCTGGAGGAAGCGGCGCATGAACTCCTCGCCGCGGAGACGGCAGGTGTGGCGGCGGCCGGTCTTGCGGTCGCGGTATTCGAAGCTGACCCCCGCGTCATCGAGGCCGGTGATGCGGGTGTTGGTGATGGCGATGCGGAAGACATAGCGGGCGAGATAGTCGAGCACCGCCTGTTCGCCGCGGCCCCAGGCGGTGACATGGACGATCCAGGCCTTGCGCCAGACGGCATCGGCGATGACCAGGTCGGGGCAGGAGCGCTGCAGCAGGGCCCGGAACTTGCCACGGACCAGGCGAGCGAGCGCCTTGACGGGGACCAGGAATGCCCGGCGCGCCGGATGCCAGATGGTGCCGTCCTCGGAGATGCCGCCGCCGCTGACCAGGCAGTGGACGTGCGGGTGCAAGGTGAGCTGACGGGTCCAGGTGTGCAGCACCGCAAGCACGGCCACCGTGCCGCCGACGTAGCGGCGGTCGCGGGCGAGCTCGATGATGGCGGCAGCGCTGGCCCGCATCAGGGCGGCGTAGCCGTCACGCTGATGCGCGCGCAGCAGCTCGCGCAATTCGGCCGGCACGGTGACGGTGATGTGGAAATACGGCACCGGCAGCATCTCCGCCTGCCGATCCTCGAGCCATTCCTGGGTCTGTGCGGTGTGGCACTTCGGGCAGCTGCGATTGCCGCAGGAATGGTAGGAGAACACCTCGGCGCTGCAGGCGTCGCAGCGCCAGACCTGACCGCCGAGAGCCGCGGTGCGGCAGGCCAGGATGTCCGCGATGGCGCGGCGATGCGACGGCGGCAGCGACGCGCCATGCGCGGCGAGGTAGTCCGCCGCGAAGCGGCGGAACACGTCGGCAACCTCGATCATGGCCGCCTCCGTCAGAGGCCGGTCATGAGGCGGTCGAGCACGCCCTGGAGCGCTGCCAGGGTGGGTGTGGTGAGATGGGTGTAGACTGCCGTCGAGGCGATGCGGGCATGGCCGAGCAGGATCTGCACGATGCGGATGTCGACGCCGTTCTCGATCAGCCGGGTCGCGTAGCTGTGGCGCAGCGCATGCGGCGTCACCCCGGGCCGGATCCCCGCCGCCGCGGCGGCGACGGCAAAGCTGCGCGCCAGCACACGCGCGTTGAGCGGCGCGTCACCGCGACGATTGGGGAACAGCCAGCGCGGGTTGCGGTGCGTGCGCCACAGCCGGCCGAGGTCGTCGAGCACAGGCCCCGGCAGCGCCGCCAGCCGTTCCTTGTCACCCTTGCCGATGACGCGCAGCACCCGCCGGGCGCGGTCGACGGCGGTGACCTCCAGCGTGGTCGCCTCGCGGATGCGCAGGCCGCAGGCATACATGACGGTCAAGCAGGTCCGGTGCACCGGGTTGCGGATGCCGGCCAGCAGGCGCCGAACCTGATCCTCGGTCAGTGCCTCAGGCAGCCGCTTCTGCCGGGGCGAGGTGATCCTTTTTTTCCCCGAACAACCCCCAGGCCCGGCCAAGCGTGTGGCGAAAGAAAAAGCGCAGCCCGTACTGCGCCGTCTTGAACGTGCCGCGCGCCAGCCCCCGCTCGCGCAGCCCCAGCAGGTAGCGCCGTACTTCCTCCTCGCTGAGCTGGTCCGGCGACCGCCGGTAATGGACGGTCAGCCGATATACCGCACTCACGTAGAGCTTCTGCGTCCCCTTGGCCAATCCGGCCAGCTTCATGTCCTCAAGCATCCGCACGCGCAGTGGTGACATGGTGGTCTCCCTTGGTCGATCCCGACAGGCGCCCTCCGCCTGCCAACCAAAAGATGCACCCAGTCAGCCCACTATGGCCTCCGCCTACTGCTCTCGGCGAAGCCGTTCCGTCCAACTCGATGATCGGGTGATCGCCGACAGCGCGCGGCCGGTTGTGTTGTTCGAGTCGGGTTTCGCGCCGCGCTGGTATGTGCCACCCGAAGATATCGATGCGAGGGCGCTGACGCCGGCCGAGGGACAAACATTCTGCCCTTATAAGGGCTTGGCCAGCTATTACGACATCGGCATCCGCAAGAAGGCGGCATGGTCCTATCTGCAGGCTTGGCCTGAAGTTGCGCGGGTCTCCTGCCTCATCTCT
>DATJTJ010000180.1:0-6922 GCA_035503515.1 Steroidobacteraceae bacterium | reverse complement strand
CGCGACCGTGGAGCAGATCCGGGCGGCCGTGAATCCGGAACTGGAGATCGAAGGTCTGCTGCGCACGATGTACGACCCCCGCAACAACCTGTCCAACGAAGTGGGCGCACAGCTCATCATGCACTTTCCGGACAAGGTGTTCCGCACGGTCATCCCCCGCAACGTCCGCCTGGCCGAGGCCCCCTCGTTCGGCAAGCCGGTGCTGCTGCACGACAAGGAGTCGCGCGGCGCACTGGCGTACCTCGCCCTCGCCGGGGAGATGATCCGGCGCGACGATGAGGTCGAACCGCCACCCGCCGCCGCCGCCCCGCCGCAGGCCGTGCAGTAGGACGCCGATGACCCAGAAGAAACCGAGCCTCGGCCGCGGCCTGGATGCATTGATGGGCGCCCCGGATCCGGCCAGGCCCGGGATCCCGAACGCCGCACCGGATGCCAGGCCCCCTTCCGCCCCCGCCGCGGCACCCGGGGACCGGCTGGCGCGGCTGCCGCTGGACATCCTGCAGCGCGGCCGGTACCAGCCCCGCTCGCACATGGACCCCGAAGGCCTCGAGGAACTCGCCGCCTCGATCAGGAGCCAGGGCGTGGTCCAGCCCATCGTCGTCCGGCCCATCGAGGCCACGACGCCCAGCGGCGGCGCGCGTTACGAGATCATCGCCGGCGAGCGTCGCTGGCGGGCCGCGCAGCTTGCGGGCCTGCCCGACATCCCCGCCATCGTGCGCGACATCCCGGATGAGACCGCGATTTCCGTCGCGCTCATCGAGAACATCCAGCGCGAGAACCTCAACCCGCTGGAGGAGGCGCGGGCCCTGGAGCGGCTGATCGGCGAGTTCAGCATGACCCACCAGCAGGCCGCCGACGCCGTCGGGCGCTCGCGGGCCGCCGTCAGCAACCTGCTGCGGCTGCTGGACCTGGCGCCGGAGGTGTGCGACCAGCTGGAGGCGCGGGCGCTGGAAATGGGCCATGCCCGCGCGCTGCTCGGACTTGCGACCCGCCGGCAGCAGGTGGAGGTCGCGGCACTGGTGGCGAAGAAGAGCCTGTCGGTGCGCGAGACCGAGGCCATCGTCCGGCGCATGACCCAGGCGGCAGCCGAGCGGCCGCAGGTTCCCGCCGCGCAGGTGGACCCGGACGTGCAGCGCCTGGAACTCGACCTGTCCGAAAAGCTCGGCGCCCGCGTGGCGATTCAACATACAAGGGCCGGCAAGGGCAAAGTCGTGGTCAGCTACAACAGCCTGGAAGAACTGGACGGCATCCTCGAACACATCCGTTGAATCGCAGCGTGCGTGTAGCGTTTTCCCGTCCGCATATCTATAATTCGCCGCCGTTATCGCCCGGTCACGTAAGTGGCTGTAGGACAAGCAAATCCTGCCGCAACGACCGGTTTTAGCCAGGAATTCTTTAGTGAACAGCATTGATCTGCCAAACGCGCGAGCGCTGGCATTCAGCTGCGCGCGCGCACAGGGCGTGACGACACTGCTGGTGGCCGCGGCAACTCTCGCGCTCGCGGGACCGCGGGCCGCGCTTTCGGCCGTGGTCGGCGGCGGTGCGAGCACGCTGGCGAGTGTCGTGATGGCGGCGCTCGCTTTCGGCCGGCTCTCCGGCTCGGGCGCCGAGCGGATGCTGCTGGCGTTCTATATGGGCGAGATTGCCAAGATCACGGTGGTGATCGTGGTACTGGTTCTGGCGCTGCTGTTCATGAAGGTGAACGCGGTGGTGATGATCGCGGCCTTCGCGGCCACGTTCCTGGTGTATTGGGGGGTGCTGGCGCGCGCGCTGTGGTCCGCAAGGGCCGCGTCGGCGCCGGATACCGGACGATCGGTCGGCGGTGCGCCGCGTGAGATGATGAGATGAGCAACTTCGTTCCACAACTGGCTGCCGAGACTCCGAATGCAACGGAGTACATCGCCCATCACCTGACCTTCCTCACCAATCACCCGCCCCACGGGCTGCTGGACCTGTCGGTCGTCAACTACGACAGCGTGTTCTTCTCGGTGGTGCTGGCGCTGCTGTTCGGCGGCACGTTCGTTCTCGCGGCGCGCCGCGCGACCAGCGGCACGCCGGGCCGGCTGCAGAACTTCGTCGAGATGGTGGTCACGTTCGTGGACACCCAGGTCCGGGGCGTGTTCCAGGGCCACAACCGGCTGATCGCACCGCTGGCGCTGACGATCTTCTGCTGGGTATTCCTGTTCAACGTCATGGACATCGTACCGATCGACCTGCTGCCCGGCGCGGCCGGCGCCATCGGCCTCGCCCACCTGCGCATCGTGCCCAGCATCGACCTGAACGTCGTGTTCTCGCTGTCGCTCACGGTGTTCCTGCTGATCATCTTCTACAGCATCAAGATGAAGGGCCTCGGCGGTTTCCTGGCCGAGCTGTCGATGCATCCGTTCCCGCCCAGCGGCAAGCAGGCCAACATCGCGCTGCGCATCGCCTGCATTCCGATCAACCTGATCATGGAACTGCCGACGTTCTTCGCCCGCCCGGTGTCCCTGGCGCTGCGGCTCTACGGCAACATGTACGCGGGCGAGATGGTGTTCGTGCTGATCGCGCTGCTGACCCTGTCATCGGGCTTCCGGGCCCTCGGCTCGGTCGGCGGCTGGCTGAGCATCCTCGGCTCGGTGGGCGTCGGTCTGGTCTGGACCGCCTTCGACCTGTTCATCGGCGCCCTGCAGGCCTTCATTTTCATGATGCTCACCATCGTCTACCTGTCGCAGGCGTCCGAGCATCACTGACCGTTTTGTTACTTTCGGTTTTGGTATCTGGAGAGTTGAATGGAAAACATTGCACACATTGAAGGGATGACCGTCCTCGCTGTCGGCATCATCTTCGGCCTGGGGGCCCTGGGCACCGCCATCGGCTTCGGCATCCTCGGCGGCCGCTTCCTCGAAGGCATGGCGCGCCAGCCGGAACTCGGCCCGGCACTGCTGGCCAGAATGTTCATCGTCGCGGCGCTGCTCGACGCGGTGGCCTTCATCGGCATCGCCTTCGGACTGTTCTTCACGTTCGCCAACCCGTTCGTATCCGCCCTGCAGGCGGCTGCCGCGGCGGCGCACTAGGCAAGTCCGTGACGCGGACTGCGGCGCGAGCCGCGGGTCCGCCCGCAATCAGGAGACGAGGGTGAACTTCAATCTGACTCTCATCATCCAGATGATCGTGTTCGCGATCCTCATCTGGACGGTGATGACGTTCGCATGGCCGAAGATCCTGGGGGCCATGGAAGAGCGGACGCGCAGGATAGCCCAGGGACTGGAAGCCGCCGACCAGGGGCAGCAGTCGCTGGCGCAGGCGCAGGTCAAGGCCGACGCGGTGATCCGCGAGGCCCGGGAGCGCGCGACCCAGATCCTGGACCAGGCGCAGAAGCGCGCCAACGAACTGGTGGAGGCCGCCAAGGGCCAGGCGAGCGCCGAGGGTGCGCGGCTGGTGGCCGCGGCGCAGACGCAGATCGAACTGGAAGCGACCCGCGCGCGCGAATCGCTGCGCAAGGACGTGGCCGGTCTCGCCGTGCGTGCCGCCTCCAAGGTGCTCGAGCGCGAGATCGATCCCGGCACTCATGCCGAGCTGCTCAACAAGCTCGCAGCGCAGATCTGATGGCCGACAAGACCACCATCGCGCGTCCGTACGCCAAGGCCGCCTTCGCGGAGGCCCGCGCCGACAGCATGCTCACCGCCTGGTCGGATGCACTGCATAAGGCCGCGGCGGTCGTCACCGATCCGCACGTGCAGTCGCTGCTCGGGGATCCGCACGTGACGCCGGCGCAGCTGTCGAAGCTGGTGCTGGACATCGCCGGCGGCGGCCTGGGTCAGCATGGCCGCAACTTCGTGCAGACCCTGGCCGAGGCCCACCGCCTGGATTGCGTGCCGGAGATCGCCGCACTGTTCGACCGCTACAAGGACGATGCCGAGGGCATCGCCGACGTCACGGTCGCCTCGGCCGCGCCGCTGGCGCAGAACCAGCAGCAGGCCCTGGCCGCGGCGCTCGCCCGGCGGCTCAAGCGCGAGGTGCGCCTGCACTGCGTCGTCGAACCGGAACTCCTCGGCGGCGCGGTGGTGCGCTCCGGGGACCTGGTCATCGACGGCTCGGTGCGCGGGCGCCTGGAGCGCATCGCCAACCAACTGGTCGCCTGACACAGCGGCGCAACACACGAAATTTCCGAAGGAATGTAAGCAATGGCCATCAAGGCGACCGAGATCAGCGATCTCATCAAGCAGCGCATCGAGAATTTCCAGGGTGTGACCGAGGCCCGCAACGTCGGCACGATCGTGTCCGTGACCGACGGCATCGTGCGCGTCCACGGCCTCGCCGACGCCCGCTACGGCGAGATGCTCGAGTTCCCGGGCAACACCTTCGGCCTGGCGCTGAACCTGGAACAGGACTCGGTCGGCGCCGTGGTGCTGGGCGACTACAAGCACCTGGGCGAGGGCGACACCGTCAAGACCACCGGCCGCATCCTGGAAGTGCCGGTGGGTCCGGAACTGCTGGGGCGCGTGGTCGACGCGCTCGGCAACCCGATCGACGGCAAGGGCCCGATCAACGCCGCGAAGACCGCGCCGATCGAGCGCGTGGCGCCGGGCGTGATCTACCGCAAGTCCGTGTCGCAGCCGGTGCAGACCGGCTACAAGTCGGTCGACTCGATGGTGCCGATCGGCCGTGGCCAGCGCGAGCTGATCATCGGCGACCGGCAGACCGGCAAGACCGCGATGGCGATCGACACCATCATCAACCAGAAGACCTCCGGCATCAAATGCGTCTACGTCGCGATCGGCCAGAAGCAGTCGACCATCGCCAACGTCGTGCGCAAGCTCGAGGAGCACGATGCGCTGAAGCACACCATCGTGGTCGCGGCCTCGGCCTCCACCCCGGCGGCCATGCAGTACATCTCCGCGTATTCCGGCGTGACCATGGGCGAGTACTTCATGGACAACGGCCAGGACGCGCTGATCATCTATGACGACCTGTCGAAGCAGGCCGTGGCCTACCGCCAGATCTCGCTGCTGCTGCGCCGCCCGCCCGGCCGCGAGGCGTTCCCCGGCGACGTGTTCTACCTGCACTCGCGGCTGCTCGAGCGCAGCGCCCGCGTCAACGAGGAATACGTGGAAATGGTCACCAAGGGCGCGGTGAAGGGCAAGACCGGATCGCTGACCGGGCTGCCCATCATCGAGACCCAGGCCGGCGACGTGACGGCGTTCGTGCCGACGAACGTCATCTCGATCACCGACGGCCAGATCTTCCTCGAGACCGACCTCTTCAATGCCGGCATCCGCCCGGCCATGAACGCCGGCATCTCGGTGTCGCGCGTCGGCGGTGCCGCGCAGACGGACATCATCAAGCGTCTGGGCGGTGGCATCCGCCTGGCGCTGGCGCAGTACCGCGAGCTCGCGGCGTTCTCGCAGTTCGCCTCGGATCTCGATGAGTCGACCCGCAGGCAGCTGGAGCGCGGCCAGCGCACCACCGAGGTCATGAAGCAGAAGCAGTACGCGCCGCAGTCGGTCGCGGAAATGGCGCTGTCCATCTATGCCGTGAACAACGGCTACATGGACAAGGTCGAGATCAGGAAGGTCGTGGACTTCGAGGCCGCGCTGCAGGGCTATGCCAACAGTTCACACAAGGCGGCGCTGGATGCGATCAATGCCAGGCCGGTCCTGAAGGAACACGAGGCCGCCTTGAAGAAGATCGTCGAGGACTTCCTCGCGAACGGCAGCTACTGAAGAACCGACGCCATGCCCGGAACCAAGGAAATCCGCACCAAGATCGCGAGTGTCAAGAGCACTCAGAAGATCACCAAGGCCATGCAGATGGTCGCCACCAGCAAGATGCGTCGCGCCCAGGACCGCATGAAGCTGGCGCGCCCCTACGCGGAGAGGATGCGCACCGTGATCGGGCATCTCACCGAGGCCAATCCGGACTACCGCCACCCGTTCCTGGTCTCCCGCGAGACCCGGGGCGTGGGCATCATCGTGGTGTCCAGCGACCGCGGTCTCGCCGGTGGCCTGAACGCGAACCTGTTCAAGCAGGTGCTGCAGCAGATGCGCGAGTGGCAGGGCAAGAGCGTGCCGGTGAGCCTCGCGGTCATCGGCAACAAGGGCATCGCCTTCTTCAGGCGCCTCGGCACGCCGCTCCTCGGCACGGTCGCGGGCCTGGGCGACCGGCCGCACATCAAGGACCTGCTGGGCACCATCAAGGTCATGCTCGATGCCTACCGGGACGGCAAGATCGACCGGCTGTACCTGGCGAACGCGAAGTTCGTGAACACCATGACCCAGCAGCCGAGCCTGACGCAGCTGCTGCCGGTGCAGGCCACCGACAACGCGGGCCTGCCGGAGCATTGGGACTACATCTACGAACCCGACGCGCGCGCGATCCTGGAAGGATTGCTGATGCGCTACATCGAATCCCAGGTCTACCAGGGCGTGGTCGAGAACGTCGCCTCGGAAATGGCCGCGCGCATGGTCGCGATGAAGGCCGCCACCGACAACGCCGGCAAGCTCATCCAGGACCTGCAACTCGTCTACAACAAGGCCCGCCAGGCGGCGATCACCAAGGAACTCTCGGAGATCGTCGGCGGCGCCGCTGCCGTATAAGTCAAGGACAACCGCATGAGCACTACAGCTGAAGGCAAGATCACCCAGATCATCGGCGCCGTCATCGACGTCGAGTTCCCCCGTGAGCACATCCCGGAAGTCTACGAGGCATTGCAGCTGGCCGACTCGGACCTGATCCTGGAGGTCCAGCAGCAGCTGGGCGACGGCGTCGTGCGTTCCATCGCCATGGGCGCCTCCGAAGGCCTCAAGCGCGGCCTGTCCGTGCGCTCCACCGGCAAGCCGATCTCGGTGCCGGTGGGCAAGGCGACCCTCGGCCGCATCATGGACGTGCTGGGCCGCCCCCAGGACAACCGCGGCCCGGTCAGTGCCCCCGAACAGCTGCCGAT
>DATJTJ010000179.1:0-28706 GCA_035503515.1 Steroidobacteraceae bacterium | reverse complement strand
ATGTCGCCTGCCGCGATACCACCGTGCCGCTGACCGTCACCGGCATCATGCGGGACCTCCCCCACAACACCCAGCTGGACGGCGAGGTCTTCGTTCCCAATACCTCCATCGTCGATTACACCGAGCACGGTACGCAGTTCGACTGGTTCAACCAGAACGGTTATGGCTATGTGCGACTGGCGCCCGGCGCCGATCCGGAGGCGGTCGCCGCCAGGATGGCACCCGTCTTCGATCGGGTCCTTGGACCGATCATCAAGCAGATGGGCCTGAACGTGCGGGGCAGCCGTGCCTACACCGCGCATCTGACGCCCTTCGCAAAGGTGCATCTGAGTTCGGACCATTGGTCCTACAATTTCACGGCGCCCGGCAGCCAGACGATGCTCTATGGAATTATCGCCATCGGCGCCCTGATCCTGCTGGTGGCCTGCTTCAACTTCATGAACCTCGCCACCGCCCGCGCCATGATGCGCTCGCGCGAAATCGCCCTGCGCAAGACCGTGGGCGCGCGGCGCGGCCAGTTGGTACTGCAGTTTCTCGGCGAGTCAGTGCTGATGGCGCTGCTGGCATTGCTCCTGGCGCTCGCGCTCGTGGAAACGCTGTCACCCGCGTTCGATCGATTCATGCAACGGCCGCTGGGCCTCGACCTGCACTCCGGTTGGCCGGTACTACTCCTGATCCTCCTCGTAGCGGTACTGGCAGGGCTGATCAGCGGCAGTTACCCCGCGCTGGTGCTGTCGGGTTTCCGCCCTGCCGCGGTCCTGCGCGCCAACAATTCCGGACAGGTGGGCTCGGGACGCCTGCGCATCATCCTGGTGGTACTGCAGTTCTCCGTCTCCATCGGCCTCGGGATCGCTGCCGCTGTGATCTTCAGCCAGATCAGCTACGCCCGGGACATAGACCTGGGTTTCCAACACGACAACGTACTGGTCGTAGGTCACGCCGGTCGGGTGTTCATGGACGGTCGCCAGAGTTTTGTGCAGGCTTTGCGCGCCAATCCCGGCGTACTCGATATCACTTTGTCCGACAGGACGCCCTTCAATGGCGGCCAGAGCAACGATGCCGTCAAGCTGCCGGGCGGACCGGACCTGATCCTGTTCAACAGGGTCGTGATCAGCCCGAACTTTCCGGAATTCTATGGCATCCACCTGCTGGCGGGTCGGCTGCTGTCGGAGAGCCGCGCGCTCGATACATTCAATTCCATGGGTGGAGGAGATCCGGCGAACGTCGGGCACAGTATCCTCATCAATGAAACTGCCGCGGCGCGACTGGGCTTTACCCCGCAACAGGCGATAGGCAAGACGGTTCTCTATGACAACTACCAGGTCACTATCGTCGGCGTGCTGGCGGATGCGAAGTTCCTCGGGGCACGCGAACCCGTCAGGCCCACCGACTACGTCTATGACCCCAAGGTGGCCGCCAACGTATCGGTACGCCTGAGGCCCGGCATGATTGCGCAGACGGTGGCATCCATCGACAGGGCGTGGCACAGCTTTGCGCCCATTGCCGTCATCCATCGGGAATTCCTCGACGATGACTTCGGCAAGCTGTACGAGGCCGAAGAACGCCAGGGACAGATGTTCGGCATTTTCGTCGGCATCGCCATCTTCATCGCCTGCCTCGGCCTGTTCGGCCTGGCGGCGTTCACCGCCGGCCGGCGCACAAAGGAGATTGGCCTGCGCAAGGTGTTCGGTGGCAAGACCCATGACGTCGTGAAGCTGCTGCTTTGGCAATTCTCCATTCCGGCGCTGGTCGCGAACCTGATCGCCTGGCCGCTCGCCTGGTACTACCTGCACGACTGGCTGGACGGCTTCGCCTACCGGATTTCCCTGAGTCCGCTCTACTTCCTGGGTGCGGGAGCGCTGGCGATACTGATCGCCTGGCTGACCGTGCTTTCCCATGCGATGCGCGTCGCCCGCGCCCGTCCGATCGGCGCGTTGCGCTATGAGTGATGCGGCTCGCCTGCACTGGGGTCTCATCGCCTGCATGTCGCTGCTGGCCGGCTGCGCCACACGGGTGCCGCAGGTCCTGGATCCGCAGCTCGCGCCGCAGTCTTTCGTCGGACACGACACTGGCGCGGGTGCGGCATGGCCGCAGCCCGGGTGGTGGGACCAGTTCGGCAGCCCGGAGCTGTCCGACTTCATCGTCCGGGCGCGGACCGGCAACCGCGACATCGCCGCGGCCGCCGCGAGCGTCGTGCAGGCGCATGCCGAGACGCTCATCCAGCGATCCGCCCTGTTCCCGCAGCTGAACCTGCAGGCGCAGGCGGAGCGCTCGCGACCCGACGGCTCGCTGATCAGCCTCAGCAATTCTCCCTCCGGCACCGTCTTCGGACTCACGCTGGGCGCGAGTTATGAAGTTGACGTCTGGGGACTGGCGCGCAGCAATCTGCGTGCGGCCGACGAGACGCTGATGTCGGCGCGGTTTGCCCGGCAGGCGGTGGGACTGACGGTCACGGCCAACGTCGCCGACGCCTACTTCAACGTGCTGGCCCTGCGCCGGCGGATTGCCATTGCCAATGAGGACATTGCCGCCATCAATGGCATCCTGCAGACCATCCAGCTGCGGGTCTCGACCGGCACCTCCTCGCATCTTGATCTGGCGCAGGAGCGCGCCCAGGTCGAATCCGTGGAGGCCGAACTTCCGCAGCTGCAGGAACAGGAACTGGAAGCCCGGGTCGCCCTCGCGGTGCTCGTCGGTGTGCCGCCGGAAGCACTCGAGGTCAGGAGCGCCACTCTCGAATCCGTCCATCCCCCGCTTGTAAGTCCCGGGCTGCCCTCCGACCTCCTGTTGCGGCGACCGGACGTGGCCCAGGCCGAGGCCAGTCTCGCCAGCGCCCACGCAAGCGTCGATGCCGCCCGCGCCGCCCTGCTGCCGCAGTTCGTGCTCAACGGCAGTGATGGGTTCGCGAGCGCGGCTCTCGGCACACTGTTGCACGGTCCGAGCGTTGCGTGGGAGTACGGCGGCACGCTGCTGCAGACGGTCTTTGCCGGCGGCAAGCTCGTGGCGCAGAAAAAACTGGCGCAGGGCGTGCAGCAGCAGATGATCGCGGGTTATCAGAAGGCGGTCCTGAACGCCTACGCCGACGTGGAGACTGCACTGGGCCAGGTGCGGCACTTCGACCTGGCTGAGCAGCACCTCGGGCGTGAAGTCGATGCCGCGCGCGAGGCCTTCCAGATCGCCCAGCTCCAGTATCGCCAGGGCACCACCGACCTGCTCACCGTACTGCAGTCGCAACAGACTCTGTTCTCGGCGGAGGACCAGCTGGCCCAGGTGAGCCTGGCCCGCATGCAGGCCGCGGTCCACCTCTACGAGGCGCTCGGCGGCGGTTGGCAGGAGCAGTCCTCCGAGCGCACCCAGTTCGCCGTGCGCTGAAGGCGCCGGCCGATCAGGGTGACTTCGGCTCCTCCACGGGCTGCTCGATCGCGGTCACGCCCGTGAACAGCGGTTTGCCGGTCCCATCCCTGATCACGTTGGCATAGGCGATGTCCGGGAAGTGCCGCGCCCGCGCGCCCTTGACCTTCACGTGGTCACCCGGCTTCAGTGAGTCGCGCTTCCAGCCCCGGCGCATCAGCGTCATCGGGCTCGGCAGCTCGAAATTCCAGTTCACGACCTTGCCCTGGGCATCCTTCACATCGACGTACAGCCGCGCGTGCGGGCTGCGCCAGTCGAGCTGGGTGACGTTGCCCTCCACCTCGACGACCTGCTTGAAGTCGAATTCCGACTGGGAATGATGGGCCCAGGCCGCGCAACTCATGGCGAGGCCACAGCCGGCAAGGACGAGCCAGCGCAACGGGTGTTTCAGCATGATCGACATGACTCCTTGCTCACCGGTACATCTTCACGTCCTGCTCGTTGTCCAGGCAGATCTCCTCGAGCATCTGGGTGTCCGCCTGCAGCGCCATCTCGATGGTGACCGTCCAGGGCCGGGTGTAGGCCTTGGGATCATCCACCGTGACCTCGACTTTCATGAGACCGAAGTTGACCCGACGCAGCCGCTCGGTGACACGCGCCGATTCTGTGATCGGACTGCCCTGGATGTCGAGCCACATGTCGCTGCGGATGCCATTGGTCTCGATGACGAGAGTGTCCTTCTCCCAGTGCCCGGTCGAATACCCGTTCCAGGTGGGGTTCGGGTCCTTCGGCAGCGGCCGACCGTCGAGGTACACCTCGCGGTAGGCAGCATTGAATTCGTGGAGCATCACCATTTCTTTTGGTGTCTGGATGATCTTGGTGTGCTGGGGCAGCGTCCAGGCGCGCGGATAATTCGGCGGCTTGCAGTAGGTGTGTGGATCCTCCCGGCCGCCATTGGCGCGCCGGGCCACCATCTGCTGCTTGGACCACTCCGTGTAGGGGAGGCCGCCGGGCATGTTGATGCCCCAGTTGATCTGCTCGCGGGCCATGCGCTCTTCCTGCACGCAGTCCGCCTCCTTGCAGTAATCCTTGTTGGGGACGTTCGCGAACCAGATGCCGGTGAAATCCGGCTTGCCGTCGCGGGTGCGTGGCGTCCGCGCGCTCATATCGGGCTTGCCGTCCTTGGTGCGGGGGATTCCCGGGTCCGGATATCCGAGCCACTGTGCCATGCCCACCGCGGGGCTCGCGCACAAAACCAGAACCGCAAGTGAGCGCCAGAAGATCCCCGGTCGCGAACGCAGTCGCCCGCGCCCTGGCGGGTGCAGTGAGATCGTCATTATTGTTATCCCCCTGACGATCAGCATACACCATCGGCTTTCCGGCTCACCACGGGACGGTACGACCCTGATAGTCGAGGTATTCGAGGCCGGGCCGGCCCTGCTTGCCGAGGAGTACCTTGACAAGGTTCGGCACGCTGTCATCCAGGCTCAGTGGCGCTGCGGGTCCTCCCAGATCCGTGCGAACCCAGCCGGGAGCCATCAGCACCAGGGCGCGCCCCGACTTCGGATCGCGGGCCGCGTAGCTGCGCATCAACTGGTTCAAGGCGGACTTGCTGCTGCGGTAGATGTCGCGCATCCCGGCCACGTTGTTAGTCAGGCTGCCCTGGCCGGAGGACATCACTCCGATGAGACCATCCGCGGTGACCAGCTCCTGCAGGGACTCCACGACCCGCATCGGACACAGGGCATTCGTGACCATGACGCGCACGAACTCCTCGGTGGCCGCCTCGACGAGCGTCGCGGTCTCGCGGGTCGCGACGCCGGCGTTCACGAACAGCATCTGGAATCGTCGTTTTGCCAGACGCTGGCGCAAAGCCTCGACCCCGGCCTGCTCGCGGATGTCCAGGGTTTCGATTTCGAGGCGCCCCGCGTGCGAATCGGCGAGATCGTGAAGCTTCGTGCGCGTCGCTCCCGCGCGCACGGTACCGACGACGTGCCAGCCTTTTTCGAGGAACTCCGCGGCCATCGCAAGTCCGAGGCCGCGCGAGGCGGCGATGAGCAGAATCGAGGGCATGCATGTTCTCCGGCTTGGGTACGCCCGGTGATTATGGACAGATGCGGCGGGAAGGACAAAAATGGGGAACCACAGAGGTCCGTCATGCAAACACCGACGTTGGCGCGGAATACGGTGCCGGTTCTGTTCGCGTGGTTAGCGGCATCGCTACTGCCTCAGGTTGCGCCTGCCGACGAAGGTATGTGGACCTTCGACAATTTTCCCGCCGCCGCAGTCAGGGCCAAATACGGCGTCGACATCGACCAGGCCTGGCTGGATCACGTACGCAAGGCGGCGGTGCGGCTGTCCACCGGCTGCTCGGCGTCCATCGTCACTGCCCAGGGCCTGGTCCTGACCAATCATCACTGTGTGCGCCGCTGTGCGCAGCAGCTCTCGACCGCAACCACGGACTATGCGAAGGCGGGATTCCGCGCGGCGCGGCGCGAGGATGAAAAACTTTGCGCGGGCATGGTCGCCGAAGTGCTGGTCAGCATCGGGGACGTGACCCCTCGCCTGGCGGCGGCGTTGTCCGGCAAGTTAGGAGACGCATTCATCAAGGCCCGCGATGCGCAGATCGCGGCCATCGAGACGGAGGGTTGCGCCGGGAAGGAGGCGAGGTATCGCTGCCAGGTAGTGACCCTCTATCAGGGCGGCCAATACAAGCTCTACACCTACCGCAAGTACACGGATGTGCGCCTGGTATTCGCACCCGAGGGCGACATGGCCTTCTTCGGTGGCGATCCCGACAATTTCAACTTTCCGCGCTATGACCTGGACTGCTCCTTCGTGCGGCTCTATGAGGATGGCAGCCCGGTCAGGACGCCCGACCACCTGCGCTGGAGCACCGCACCCCCGACTGACGGCGCGCCGGTGTTCGTCGTCGGCAACCCGGGCACGACCGAACGGCTGCTGACGGCAGAGCAGCTCGCCACGTTGCGGGACCTGAATATTCCGGAGCTTCTGTTGCAGCTCGAGCAGTTGCGCGGCGAACTCCTGCGCTTCTCGGCCGAAAGTCCCGAGCACGCCCGTATCGCCAATGAGAATCTGTTCAGCGTCGAGAACAGCATCAAGAACTACCGCGGCCAGGAGCAGGCGCTGCTCAGTCCCGCGCTGATCGCGGCGAAGCGGGTCGATGACCGGCAGTTGCGGGCGCGCGTGAACCAGAATCGCACTCTGGCCGCACAGACCGGAGACCCATGGTCGCAGATCGCCGCAATTCAGGCTCATCTCAGGCAGCTCTACTGGCGCTACTACGAACTCGAGGCCCGCGCCGCCCCCATGTCCGATCTGTTCGCATACGCACGCGAACTGGTGCGCGCGGCGCAGGAACGCCAGAAACCCAATGGCCAGCGCCTCCGCGAGTACACCGACAGCCGCCTGGCGCTGATGGGGAAGACGATCCTCGATCCGCAGCCCGTCTACCCTGACCTGGAACTACTGAAACTGAGATTCTGGCTGTCGAACCTGCGGGAGAACCTGACGGTCGACTCGCGCGACACGCGCCTTTTCCTGGACAAGGATTCGCCGCAGAGCCTGGCCACCCGACTGACCTCGTCCAGACTGGGAGATCCCGCGGTCCGCAAGGCACTGTGGGACGGTGGCCTGCCGGCGGTCCAGGCATCCAGTGATCCCATGATCCGGTTCGTGCTCGCGACCGATACGGACAGTCGCGCCATACGCGCGCAATACGAGGCCGAAGTCGCGGGACCGGTCGAACAGGCTCAGCAGAAGATCGCGCGCGCCCGCTTCGCGATCTATGGCACGCAGGTCTATCCGGATGCCACCTTCACGGTACGCGTGTCTTACGGCAAGGTCGAAGGCTGGACGGAAAATGGCGTCCGGGTACCGGCCTTCACCCATTTCTCCGGGCTGTGGGAGCGGGCGACGGGCCATTACCCATTCGCACTCACCCCGCGCTGGCAGGATGCCCGGTCCAAAGTGAACCCGAACACCGTGTTCGACTACGTCAGTGACAATGACATCATCGGCGGAAACTCGGGTTCCCCCAGCATCGACGCCCGGGGAAATGTGATCGGCGCCGTCTTCGACGGCAACATCTTCAGCCTCGGCAACTCCTTCGCCTTTGACGACCGCGTCAGCCGCACCGTCTCCGTTTCGACCGCATCGATCACCGAGGCGTTACGCAGTATCTACGACGCGCAGATGCTGGTCACCGAGTTGACCACCCCCGATTGAGTCATCGTGGGCGTACCGCCTCGCGACTTCGTTCCTCCCACCGCCAGTCCGGATTGCCGGCGACGATTTCGACGCCACCCACCCAACGTCGCGGCGGGCGCAGGGAGCGGAAGTCCGCCTCCCCGGCCAGTACGGCGCGTCCCAACGGCGTGATTTCGAAAACATCCGTCCACGGCGGCCGCGACCGGCCTTCGCCGTCGCGGCCGGGCGTGCGCGTGTACACTCGCTCCTGCGCCGCTTCCATGTCCAGGACCCGCCGCCGCACGCTCCAGTCGCCCTGCCCCGGGAGAGGGTCGGCCGAGTACGCCATCGCCCAGAACATCCTCTCGAGGCTGTGGGGTTTCCTTGCAAGCAGGGCAAGCGCCAGCTCTTCGGTCAACGACAGGCCCGTCACGCTCGAGGGCAGTTCCCGCAGGTGGCGATGCAAGGCGGGAGCGAGCAATGGCAGCGCAGGTGTGCCGCTGCGCATGATGGCCGCCAGGGGCCGCGGATCGGGATTCGCGAGTGCGCGCCAGGCGTCAAGGCCCAGGGCCAGTTGAGCGGCAGCGGGCGCTTTGCGGGTCGCCCACAGCAGCCGCAGGGCCTCGGGCGGCAACTCCCCGAGACCGATGAAGCGCCTCGCGCCCGGAAAGTCACCGACAGTGATGAGTTCCAGCCGCGCGGGGCGCGGGTGCGTCGCGAAGTGTGCCAGCAGGCGGATCAGTGTCAGCTGATCGTAGCAGTCGTGCTCGGACCAGACGACGACCCGATCGTACTGTGACGCCTGGCGCAGTACCCGCTCCGCTTCCTCGAGGCCCCTGACCTGTTGCTCGAGTAGCTCCGGATCGCGGGCGTCCCACGGTGGGTCGAACATCTCGCCATAACTGTCCACGATGAACCGGGCGCGCTGTCGCAGGCAATCCGCACCTTCGCGCACCGGACCGATGAGGTAGGGATAGGAGTGTTCGTAGAAATCGCCGCCGAAACCTGCCGTTCGCAATGGCACCTTCAGGTCCGCGCCGCAGCGCATATGCAGCGTCCGCAGGTCGCCATCGGGCACGGAAGCGCCCATGGACCGGCGCGCCAGCGCCATGCCGGTAACATGCCGCTTCAATGCCGCCCAGCTGTCGAAGCGCAGGTCGCGGGCGATCAGGAACTGAGCCTCGGCAAGCCTCGGGGGCCTGCTTCCGAAGCGCGCCAGCGCCGCCGGCTCCCCGGCACGCGCCGACTTCAGCAGTTCCTTGGCGCGCTTTTGCTGCTGCTCGAGATTGAGGCGAAAATCGCGAAGACGATTCGCCGCGTGGTCATCGGCCATGGCAATCCCCTTTTCGTGCGCCTGCGCCCGCCCAGGCAGAAAAGGGATGCAAGGACCCAGCATCGTCAGGTCGTCGTGTCGTGGGCGCAGCCCTTTCCGCGGACGTGGATGCTCCGACCGAGCCCGCCCATTGTAAGCTCGGGAACCGAACCCAGGAAGCACCCCATGGAGTCGAGTGCCACAGACACGAAAGGATGGCCCACGTTCTGGATCGCGGTGCTTGTAATGGTGTCGGCCTTCGGTGCGCTGAGCTGGTTTGCGCTGCACCGCGATGATTACGTGACGCCGGCCGGGCGCAATCCCCTGTCCCTGCGTGCCGGCCAGCCGGTGTCCTACCTGCTGCTCGAAACCCAGGACGCCGATATTGCCGACGGCTCCGGTCCCGCCCTACGGCGGCGGTCACTGCGGGTCATCGTCCCCGTGGGTATTTCGCGGGCCGATCTGGACGCCACGTTGCGTCAGGTGATGGCCGTCGAGCGGCGCAAGGCGGCCGCCGCCGATCAGATCGAAGTGCTGGCCTATGGTCCGAACGACAACACCAAAGGACCGTTCACGTACGGCAGGGCCGACTGGGCGCGAGGCTCCGGAGACAACTACTCCGTGGAGATCTCGCCCGGCGTCGGCGACAAGAATTAACGGCGGACCCCGGCGCCGCGACCGCGCCGTTCCTGGCGGATTTGCGAACGATACTGTCGGGTTTCCGACGCGCCGGCAATGCTAGTCTTCCACCCAACGACGGAGGTGACTGCCTTGGCCAATCACATCGCACACTTCGAGATCTTCGCCGACAACGTCGAGCGGGCCCGCAAGTTCTATGAGCAGGTTTTCGCCTGGCGATTCGAGCCCGGAGGGCCGCCCGACTTCTATCACATCTTCACGGGCCCTCCGGTCGAGCACGGCATCGCACGCGGCCTCATCGCGCGCCGCCAGGGTCCCGCATCCCAGGGGGCCATCAACGGCTACCGGTGCACCATCAGCGTCGTCTCCATCCGCGAGTTTGCCGACACCGAAGGCAATATCGCCTGCGCGATGCAGTACGCGGACGTGACATGGGCAGCATCGAATCACTGAGGTCCTACGTGGAGGGTTACCCCGAGGGCGGCCGCATCCCGCCCCATGCCCACGACTGGGATCAGCTGGCCCTGATCAGCGGCTCGGCGGCCATCGTGGAGACGGAGGCCCTGTATGTCGTGCATCCACTGCTGAAGGGTCTGTGGTTACCCGCCGGCGTCGAACATTCGATCTATTCGCCGCGACCCTTCTATCTGCACACGCTGTACTTCGAGGCCGGCACCGTGCGTACCGACTCTCAGCCCCAGGTGCTGGGGATCGACGCCTTGACGCGTGAACTGCTCCTGCTGCTGTGCACGGTCCCGAGTCCCGCGCAGCGCGGCGAACGGCACGCGCACGCGCTCGCCCTGATCGAGGCAATCCTGCCGGAAGCAAGACCGGAGTCCTTCTCCCTGCCCCGCCCACGGCACGAGCGCGCGCGCAAACTTGCCGACTACTTTGCGACGCAGGTCGGCGACGCTCGCTCGGTCGAGATCATCGCCGGTGAAATCGGCGGCGCGAGCCTGCGGACCTTCGAGCGGCTGTTCGCGGAGGAGACCGGGTTGAGTCTGGCCGCATGGCGCCGCCACAGCCGCCTGCTGACTTCACTGTCGCTGCTGGCCGATGGCAAGAGCATCGGCGAGGTCGCCCACGCGGTGGGCTACGAGAGCACCGCGGCGTTCAGCACGGCGTTCAAACAGTGCTTCGGTGTCTCGCCCTCCGGCTACGCGTAGCAAGCGCCGAAGCTCAGGCATCTCCCGACCGGTCCGACACCAGGGCGGCCATCGCCCGCGAGCGCTCGGTCCCCTGCGCCTCAAGTCCCGCCACGACGCCGAGCCGATCGGCCGGCCCGCGGTTCTGGTTCACCTTCCATTTTCCCTCAAGTCTCGCGATGGGGATTTCGACCCCCACGATGCCGCCGAGCATCTGTTCGATGTAGTCCACCGGCGCATCGGAGACCCGCCAGGGCTGCGCCCGGCCGGCCTCCTGCGTGGCCGTCAGCTGCGTGACGTGTTCCAGCAGCCAGCCCCGGTCCGCCACCGCCCTCGCCTTGCCGTACGCATGGACCACGGCGTAATTCCAGGTGGGTACGACCTTGCCGTCGGCCTGCTTGCTCGGGTACCAGGACGGAGTGATGTAGCACTGCGGCCCCTGGAAGATCGCGAGCGCTTTTCCGGCGCCTGCCACGTCCTTCCAGACCGGATTGGCGCGGGAGACATGCCCGCGCAGCGTCCCCTTGTCACCCTCGGTCGGGTGAACCATGAAGGGAATGTGATTCGCGATCAGCTCGTTACCCGCCGCGAGCACGAATGTACCGAACGGGTGGGCCCTGATCAGATCGTGCAGCACGGTGAGCCGTGTCTCTGCGAATTGCCGTGGCGCATACATGGAGGTATCAATAGCACCCGGGGGAAGGGGCCACAAGCGTCCATGTGCCATGGTGGGACCGCCTGAAAAATCGTACCTCCTGTGGTTCACGCAGCGCGTGGGCACCACGCTCATCGCCCGGGCGCTGGCGGCCTGCGTTCGAGCCGGTGACCGATGAGGTCAACGATGCCTGGTATGCCCGCTATCTCGCGGATCGCCAGGCGCTCAGGCCCGCACGTTGATGGCGTAGCCACCGTCCACGGTGAGCTTCGCGCCGTTGATGTAGGCCGCGCGGTCGGACGCGAGGAACACGACCGCGTCGGCCACCTCGCGCATGCTGCCCCAGCGTCCCGCGACGATGCCCCAGTTGCGGCAGGTCTGTTCGAGGAATTTCTCCTTCGAGATCTGCTGCTGCCCGGCAGCGCCCGCCGCCCAGTGTTCCCGCCACTCGGTGGCGATCAGTCCGGGAATCACGGAGTTCACCGTGATCCGCGCCGCCGCCAGGTCCGCGGCCAGATAGGACGTGACATGGTTCATGGCCGCGTTGTTCAGGCCATGGGTCAGGGCGGAGGTGAGCACGCTCGAGCCCGCGATGCCACTGATGTTGATGATGCGGCCGCTGCCGTCGGTGGGCATGTGCGGAATCATGGACTGGGTGACGCGCAGCATACCGAGCGTCTTGGTGTCGATGTCGTCGCGCCAGTCGGCATCCGGCCAGCGGATCTGACGTTCGGGCCGCTTGATCGGACCGCCCGCATTGTTGACCAGGATGTGCAGGACGCCGAGCTGCGCCCGCGCGCGGTCGACGGAAGCGGAAACGGCCGCGGTATCGCGGATATCCGTAGGCAGGGCCAGCGCGGGAACGCCGGTCGCGGCAGTGATGTCATCCGCCGCGTCCTGCACCGCAACCACCGTGCGCGCGAGCAGCGCCACCCGGACGCCTTCCTGCGCCAGGCCGAGCGCGATCGCACGCCCGATACCCTTGCTGCCTCCCGTGACGAGCGCCGCCCTCCCCTTCAGTCCCAGTTCCATCGGCCTAAGGTTCCTTCCCGGCCCGGGTCCGGAATCCCGCCTCGCGCCAGGCCTTCATGCCGCCATCGAGCGCCACCGCGCCCTGGAAACCCATCTGGCGCAGCGTGGCGGCCGCCAGGGTCGGGATGCGGCCGAACTCGCAGTAGCACAGGATCCGGCGGGTCGGGTCGGTGAGCTCCTGGTTGACCCGCAGTTCGAGCTGGCCCCGCGGCAGATGCCGGGCGCCGGGGATGTGGCCTTCCTCGAAGGCATCGCGTTCGCGCACATCGAGCAGCACCAGATCGTCATTCCGAGAGGTGATCCGGCGGTTGAGCTCCTCCAGGGACATGAACGGCACGATGGCCGCCGCCTCGGAAAGCATCTGGGCCACGGTCTTGCCGCCGCTCATGTTGGTGCGCAGCGCCTCGGTGACATGCGTGGGCATCGAGAGATTCAGGTTGCGCATCATCTCGACGAAGGCATCCCGCTCGCGCTTCTGCAGCCGGGGGTTATCGGCCAGCTCCTGGCCGATGGTCGAGTGGGTGCGTCCCTTGTACTCATGCGCCGGGAATATCATGAGTGCGGGATCCAGCCTCAGCAGGTGATTGAACAGGCTGTCGAAGAGCGCCTCGGCATTGCCGCTCGGCAGGTCCGTGCGGCCGGTCGCGCCGATCAGCAGCGTATCGCCGGTGAAGACCCGGTCGCCGATGCACAGGCACATTGAATCCGCGGTGTGTCCCGGAGTATGCAGCGCCTGCAGCCGCAGCTTCCCCACGGCGAGCAGTTCGCCACCGCGCAGCCGCAGATCGACGAACGGCGCCGGGCTCGAGCCGTGCATCACGACCGGGACATCGAGCTGGCGCGCGAGCTGCTGGGTGGCCGAGAAATGATCGGCGTGGGTGTGGGTATCGATGAGATACCGGATCTGCAGCCCGCTACGGGCCGCCATGGACTTGTAGCGGTCGATCTGGCTCAGTTCCGGGTCGATGAGGGCCGCGGCACAGCTGTCCTCGCAGCCTATCAGGTAGGACCGGCACCCTCCGGTCGCGACTGCTTCGAAGATCATCTTTCTCCCCTCCCGCAGATTGGGCAACCGGCGGAATCGGGTCCGCCCGCCGTGTCATTCCTCGATAAGGGTCCTTCCCGGTGGCGTCGGCGGGACCCGCTCTGCCTGTCCGTCCGCATGATCGACCATGAATGACGGCAACAGGAAGACCAGCGGCAGCGCGATCATCGATACGACGCCGTTGGCGATCGCCATGGTGCTGAAAGGCAGGTGATACGCCTCCATCGCCTTCGCACCCAGCCAGTCGGCTCCAAAGAGCGAGAGGTTGCGGACGCTGACCATCAGCGAAAAGCCCAGCGCCTCGCTGCCGGCCGGCGTCGCGCGCATGTAGAGGTCGGTCAGGGCCATGTCGGCGGCGGCCCAGCCCAGTCCCCACATGCTTTCGATGATGTAGGCCTCGGTCATGGAATCGTAGAACGCGTAGCCGATCTGCGCGATGGAGCCGGCGAGGATGCAACAGAACAGCAGTCTGCGCAGCGTCCAGCGCTTGGCCGCATATGTGCCATAAAGCGCCGCGACGCCGATGGCGAAAATGCCGTTCAGGAAGAGCATCAGACCCTGCTGCCCGGTGCTCATGTGCAGCACGTCCTGCTGCCGGTAGAACAGTGCGGTCTGGATACCCGGCGCAAAATAGAACAGGAAGCTGAAGCCCGCCGCGGCCCACATGGTCCTGGCCCTGACGATCTTCACGAGCTGCCGACCGGCATCTCCCAGGAGCTTCTGCGAGTCGACCTGGATCCGCCTTTCCTTGAGGAAGAATATCGTTGCCGGAACCGGCAGGAACATGATTGCGGCGCTGACGCCGCTGGTCCAGCCGATCGCCATTCCCGCAAGCACTCCGCCGAGGGGTCCGCCGACGACGCTCGCCGTCTGGTAGGCGAACTGGAACACCGATGCAAAGCTGCCGGAGGAATTGAGGGCCTGAGCCTTCTCCGTCATGTAGCCGCCGACGGCGGTGCTGCAGATCACCATGAACACGTTGATCGCGATACACACCGTCAGCAGCGTCGAGTACACGTGCGGCGTGAAGATCAGACCGATGAAAGCGGCGACGGAAAGGATCGAGCCCGTCAGGATGTAGCTCTTGCGCCGCGTACCGAACAGCGGGAAGGCATCGATGAAGATGCCGAAGAAGGGTTTGAAGTACCAGGCGATGCCGAGCCAGAAGAAGAAGGCGGCGGTGGAAGCCTTGCCTTCGTGCAGCTCGTTCTTGAGAAGATTCTTGAGCGGTATCAGTCCGATGGCGTTCTGTTGACTGAGGCTTACCGCGGTGATCCCGAAGAAGACGACGATGGCGGCATGGAGCAGCTCGCGCCTGAAATTCCCCGCGGCCGCTGTCGCAGAGCCGGTGTCCGGTTGCTGGGTTCCGATAGCCAATTCCTTATTCCCGCCGTGACTTGGGGCCGTTTCCGAGGGTGCCCGCGCGAGCATAGCAGACAATATTCGCCTGCCGGGGCAGGACCGCTGTTGCACGGCGCAAGACGGTGATTGCTGCCCCGGCGTAGGCTGCGCCCCTGGATGTACTTCAGTGAGAGAACAGCATCGCGATCCGGGCCCACAGCAGCCTCGCAAAGAACTTCGGCGGAAAGGCCCGATACACCGGGACATCCGCTGGTGCCCCGCCCGACCGCCTGAACCGGCCCTGAATGCCCATCTGCACGCGGGGCGGTCCGGCCCCAAGGCGTGGCCGGAAGACGTTCACCCAGTGGCCCTTCTCGAAGTCGAGGTACATCGGCGAATTGCAGCACCCCGCCACCACCCGCCGGGTCGGCGAGCTGTCCTTCAGGCGCAGAACGCGTAGCAACTCGCGGCCCCGCGTACATTCGAAACGGTCCTTGCGATACAGCACGTAGGCCGTGCCGCCATCCGCGTCGAGAACCGCAGTGGCGCCGCTCAACGCTTCGATCTGACGCGCTCCTTGCTGACAGTCATCGCAGTAACAGGCCACCACCATGATCGGTGCGCCTTGCGCCGCACATTCGACCCTGCCACACGCACATGAGACCGGCATCATCGTCATTTTTTCAGTCAGGGCGGCGCTCGGCCGGCTCATTCCCTTCGTCGAGGAATTTCTTCATGGACGGGACGGCACGATGATCCTGGGGAATGCAGCCATGAAGCGGCGGTCACGGGCCGGATGAGCGCTCCAGGCGGGCGAGCGTCGCCGGGGTGTGGATCCTGGCAGCCCAGAGCGAGGCGTTCGTGGCGTCGCCCTGGGCCGCATAGAGCTCACGCAGGTCGGCGAAGGCGGCCTGCGTCAGATAGAAGTTTTCCCCGCGACTGGCCTCGAGGCCGCGAGCGGCGGCGAGCAGCACCGGTTCGGCCTCTGCAAAACGGTGCATCAGGCCCAGGCAGACCCCGATATCGGCCTCCACGCCCTGGGTTTGCCAGGTATCGGCTCCGAAGCGTGTTTTCTTCCCCGCCTCGCTGGTGCGCAGCGCCGCAAGCCCTGCGGCCGGCTCGCCTGCGCGGCAGGCTGCATTTCCGTAGACCTGCCACGCCCCGGCCGTGACCTGGTGTCCGGGCCCCAGCACCGCCCCCAGACCTGTTGCCGCGGGCAGCGCCGTCGCGACTGCCTCCTGGTAGCGGTTCTGAAGGTACAGATCATTGGCGAGGGAGACCTCGGTCATCAGCGTCTCCGCGTGCTGCGGTCCCAGGACCCTGGCGCGCCTGGCGAGCAGATCCCGCAGCAGTGCCTCGGCTTCCACCGGCCGGTGTGCGGCCGCAATGGTATCCGCCAGATTCAGCTCGGTCGTCATCAGATACGGCGCATCCGCGGACATCGACTTCTTGCCCAGCGCGACGGCCGCCTCACCGCTCGCCAGCGCCGCGGCAAAGTCACCGCGGCTTTTGTTCACGATCATGATGTTGTTGAGCGCGTGTACCGCGCGTTCGTTCCAGCGGCGGGTCTGGAAGGTTCGGGCACAGGCCAACTCCCGGCGGAACGTGGAGTCGGCCGCGTCATCCTGCAACGTCGTGCGTTGGATCTCCCCGAGGATATCCAGTGTGTCCGCGTAGGCACCGTCCACGGTGCATTTGTCGTGCAGCAGCGCCAGCGTCTCGCGCGTCGGGGCCTCCGCCTCCCTCACGTGCCCGCTCATCAGCAGCAGCAGGCTGCGGATGTTGAGGGCATCGATCAGGTCGCGCGGATCGCCGTGACCACCGCGCACCAATGCCATCTGCCGATCGTTCAGCGCCAGGGCCTCTGGGTAGCGTCCCAGCGCCTTCTCGGTGCGGGAAACGACGCCCAGCACCGATGCCGCGACGAGTGGGTCCGATGAGATGTCCGCATCCGATTGGTTCATCACCTTGTCGAGCAGGTCACTGACCATCACGTCGCGGCGCCCGATACCGGGGTTGGCGGAGGTCAGCAGGTGCTCGAGGAACTGACCCCGCTGCGCTGCCATCTCGCGGGCCTGGGTGGCACGGTGGGTCTGCAGCAGGGTGGCGCCGGCCAGAAGCCCGGTGGCCACCAGCGCCAGCGCCGCGAGCGCGGTGCCGAGACGATGCCGCCGCAGGAACCTGGCGCCGAGATAGAGCGCGGTCTGCGGCCGCGCCAGGATCGCGCGGCCCTCGAGATAACGCCTGAGATCCTGTACCAGTGCGTCGACCGAACTGTACCGGTCCGCGGCATCGGGGCGCAGGCATCGCCTGACGATGCTGTCGATGTCTCCCCGCAGCAGGCGTTGCAGTCGCGGCAGGGTGGTCGCCCGCGAGCGCGCCGCTGCGTGGTCGATCCTGGCCGTGGAAAGATGCTGCGGCTGCAGTCCCTTGAAGGCCCGCTCGATGGCAATCGCGGCCGAGCGGCGCCCGCCTTCGACTTCGCCGGTCAGCAGGCAGAAAAGAGTCGCGCCCAGCGAGTAGATGTCGGAAGCCGTGGTCAAGGGTTCGTTGCGCAGCTGCTCCGGGCTCGCGTAGGTCGGCGTCGCAAGGATGGTCGTCGTTACCGAGTCGTCGGGTTGGATCAGCTTGCTGGTGCCGAAGTCCAGCAGCTTCACCACTCCTTGTGCATTGACCAGGATGTTGGAGGGCTTAAGGTCCAGATGCACCACGAGATTGCGATGGGCGTGGGCGATCGCTTCGCAGACCTGAAGGAAGAGCCGCACCCGTTCCTGAACGCTCAGGGCTCCGCGATCGCAGTATTCGTCGAGGTGCACGCCGTCGACGAAATCCATCACCAGGTAGGGTTGGCCGCTATCGCTGATGCCGGCGTCCAGCAACCGCGTGATGTTGGGGTGGTCGAGCATCGCGAGGATGTGCCGCTCGCGATGGAAGCGGTCCACGAATTGGCGTCCCGCCGCATGCGGCGCAAGTACCTTTATTGCAACCCGCTGCGGCGCACCGCCCAGGTGGCGCTCGGCGAGGTACACCGTGCCGATGCCGCCCGCGCCGATGACGCGCAGCACCGTGTAGGGACCCAGCCGCTGCGGCAGTTCCGCGCATGCCGACACCGCAGCCGGCAGCGGGCCGGTGGCCGAGTACCGGTCCTGATTGGCGCCGTGAACCATCCGCAGCACCCGCGCCCGCAAGGCGGAATCGGTGCAAGCCGAATCCAGCACCCGCTCCCGCTCGGGTTCGGGCGTGCGATCGATCAGTTCGAACAGCGTCTGGAGTTCCTGCCAGGCCTCGGCGCGGTCCCCCATCCAACCTCCCCGCCTGTTTTCATCAGTACCGGCCGGATTCTGCGGATGATCCTATCGCCTGTACCCGGCTGCTGCCATCACTTGAGCGGCCCACGACGCCAGGTGAAGGATTATTGTCCATATACCCCACTGATGCTGCATCGCGGCAAAACGGCAGGCCGTGACCGAAGCCGGTTCCGCATCCAAACCTGCCGCCGACGGCAACTAAGTCACGGGCAGATGCGGCTTTGCGCCGAAGGAGCTCGTCCGATGGAGACATTCCGCTGGTTCTTTCCCTTCTTTGTGATCGGGGGAAGTTTCGTGCTCGTTGCCTGCTGCATGGTGATCGCAGTGTGGTCCGAACGGGCGTCGAAAAAGGCGCGGGACCAGGCCGTACAGATCCTGATGCTGTACGCACAGCGCGGCGAGGCGCCCCCGCAGACGGTCATCGATGGGCTGGCCATCGTGCGGTCCAGGCCGCAATCGAAACCGGCCAAGCCAGAGACGCGGGGTCGCCATTTCTAGGAGTTCGCAAGTTGCGCCGTCTTCGCCCTCGGCGCTGAGCTCCCGCCTGGGAGACGGGGAGAGATCGGGCTTACCGAATGCCGATCTCGGTCCTTTTCGACGGGTCCATTGTAGGAGCGGCGATCGAATGAGCCAACGCCCTCAGAACATTTGCAGCTTAGTCGCCCTACGACCTTGCGTTTGCAATCCAGGCTGATGCCAGCCAATCCAGCCCGATCTATTGCAGTGCATGTGGGGCTGACGCTTCACTCGCGGGCGTTGGATAGCGGGCGCGTGCATTGCCGCCTTCGGTGAACCAACGAGGTAGCGCGCAGCTTCCCACCGGGTGTGATCTACGTGTGAACTGTGCGCCACGCAAGTTGGGAAAATGGCATTAAAATGGCATAATATATGGCATGAAGACAACCATTGATTCCGCCGGACGCATTGTCGTTCCCAAGTCCTTGCGCCAGGCACTTAACTTAAAGCCCGGTCAGCCGCTCGAGATACGAGCGGGCGATGGACGGCTCGAAATTGAGGTCGCTGCCACGCCAATGAGCTTGAAAGGGAAGGGCAAAGCGGTCGTTGCGGTTCCTCAGATCGAGCTGCCAACGCTCACCGCCGATGCGGTACGGGAAACACTTGAGCAGATACGAAGGTGAAAGCGGCCGACACTAGCGTCGTCGTTGCCGCGTTTGCGTCATGGCACCAGTACCACGATCGAGCCCGAGATGCTCTCGATCACGGATTGCGCCTGATCGATCACTGCGCGCTCGAAACCTACTCGGTATTGACTCGGCTGCCGCCTCCGCATCGTTGTCCGAGTGATGTAGTCCGCGATTTTATCAGGGCTCGCTTCGACGATCCCTTTCTTCGTTTGGACGCCCGAGCCTATAAGGCCTTTGTGTTGAAGCTACCTGAGTACGCGGTTGCGGGCGGAAGTGCCTACGACGCACTCGTAGCGGCAACGGCGATCGCCCACAGAGCTGAACTCGTAACTTGTGACCGGCGCGCCGCATCCGTTTATGAAACGTATGGAGTCCGAGCCACATACCTCAGCTGAAGTTCGGATACTGGCGGGACTCAGCCGTGAAGCCAATGCCGCGGCGTGTCGATTCCGCCGGCCTCATCAGTTCTCGGAATAGCCGAAAGGATGGCATCAATGGCCTCATCGTGCTGGGAGAGCTTACGATCCAGACGGGTCTGTAACTCCTCGAAGCGACGTGCCAGTTCGCGGTTGGTGCTGAGCACTTTGCGTAGCTCGACGAATGCACGCACTAGGTAGACGCTCATTTCTACTGCGCGCGGGCTATTTAGAATGTAGCGGCCTGGATCGCACCGTGCTCGGTAAAAGCCAGCGGGAGCTTACGGCGACCACCCCAACTTGATGTCGCAAAATGCGACTTCAAGTTCGTGAACTCCTCGGCAATAAGCTCAAATAAGAAATCATTGGGAAAGCGCTTTCGATTGCGGCGGACTTGCTCGTTGAGACGAAGCGTCGTGACGCCGTACAGTGCGGCGAATCTCGTGACCGGGACGGCAGCAACGCACATTGACGCACATTGGCCCGCATTAGCGTGGAATGGAGCGGGTGATGGGAATCGAACCCACGTTAGCAGCTTGGGAAGCTGCAGTTCTACCATTGAACTACACCCGCAACTTCTTGATTCAGTTGCTTAATCGGCAACGAGGCGATGCCGTCGGTGCCACTTCGCGTCCCGCCAAGACTACCACTTCCTGATGGACTGCCGGCAGCAATCGATGGTGCGGATCAGGTCGCCGCGGAGCGGTGCGCGTGCGTGCCGACGCTGCGGCCGGTCCGTTCGGCCTGGAAAAGATCCTTCCACATCCGCGTGCTCTTCAGGGAACGCATTTCCGTCGGCAACTTGTCGGCGATGGATCCTGCCTGATTGAGCAGCGCGCTGCGGTTCGGCTCACCGGTCAGCGCCGAGGCGTACAGGACCGTCGCGTAGTCGAGTCGTTGCTGCGCGTCATCGCGATTATGGGCGAAGCGGCTCTTCTGCCAGGCGACTACCGGCTTCAGCAGGGCCCGCGCCTGCACGGTCTCGCCCATCCGGGCCATGGCGATGGCCTGCAGGACGATGAGCTGCGACCGCACGTTGAGCGCCTGCGCGTCGTTGTGCGCCTCCGCGCGCGGTATGACGGGAGCGATCGCGGCCTTCGCCGCGGCATAGTTGCCCAGGGCTATTTCGGACGTGGCGATGATCAGGGCCGCATTGATCGGACAGCTGCCGATTTCGCTTTCGTGTCCGTACGGCATCTTTCGCGCCAGACCGCTTTTCAGCTCCGGCTGCGCAAACGCTATGGCGTCCCGGAAATCACTCCTGAGCAACGCGATCCTGGCGCGGGTATCGACCAGCGTGCACCTGGCGCTGTAGGTCTTGAAACTCGTCTCACCGAAGGCTGCCCCGGCCTGGACGACGACGGGCTGCACTTTGCGCAACATCGCTTCGCCTGCGTCGCGCTCGCCCAGATCGGCCTCGAGCCGTGCCATCGCCGCATAGTGGCCTGCAATTTCATCGCTGTAATTGACCGGGGAGGCGGCTCCGAGAAGGATGTCCAGGGCCTGCCGGCGCGCCCCCAGCGCCGCGCGCGGACGACCCAGCCGCTCGTCATGCAGGGCGATGTTGCCGGCATCGAACGCAACCGATCCGCGGGTATCCACGTTCTCCGGGTCCACCCGCAGCAGCAGCAGGCCATCATCGAGGGCCCGCTGCACGAACTGGTTGGAGTCGGCCAGACGCAGATCCACTTCGGCCGGCGATGAGGCGAGCAGGTTCAACTGGGCGCGCGCCTCCAGGGCAACGATATGCCCGGGATTGCGGGCCAGGACCGCATCGCTCAGTTGCATGCCCTGCTGCGAGACTTTCCGGAGCTCCTCGGTGCGCCCTTCGCGATAGAGTTCGACGGCCTCGATGCTGAGGGTCGCGGCATAGTCGGCGGTCGCAGGCAGATCGGTGAGTTTCAGGGCGCCGATGCTTGCGTATTCCTGCTTGGCGCGCGCCGTCAGATCGAGGGCCTGCTTGCCGCTCTCATAACTTGCGACACTGGTGGCGACCTCGCCATAGGCGCGGCGGACCGCCACCGATGGATGCGGAGCCTCGACATAGGGCCGAAGTACGGCCTCGGCACGGACGTTGTAGCCGCGGGTGTGGTCGGTGGCGGTACCCGATCGATCATCCACGTCGGCGAGCGCCGCAAGCCCGATCCCGAGGGCAATCGCGGATTCCTCGGAGTTGTCGCCGTTCTCACGCAGCCGCTCCAGCGTGGCCACCGCATCCGTCAGGCTGCTGCGCGCACCTTTGAGATCGAAAGCCTCCGTCTGCGCGATCCCGTAGTGCACACGGGCCAGTGCAGCACTGCGCCGCGTATCGACGGTCTGCAGGCTCGCCGGCAGGGAATCGTAATACTGGGTCTCCCGCTCGCCGAGCTGTTTCACCAGCGCGCTGGTTCCAAAACCGGCGAGCTGGACGGCAAAGTCGTCGTTGAGGTAGCCCAGCAGGTGCTCCGCCTGGCTGCGGGCGGACTCGGCCTCCATGCGGCTTGATTGCGCCGCAGCCTCGGCACGCCGCGCGCGCCCCAGGCTCACGAAGGCAAGGACGAGGGCGACGACGGCGCAGGCGGCCAGCGCCGCGCAACCGGCCGCGATGCGCCGGGCGCGATGCAGCGCATGGCGCGCCGCCAGTTCGCGAGCCCGCTGCTCGGCCAGCAACCGCTCGGTGCGGTCCTGCGCATCGCGCTCATGCCGCAGGTCGCGGCTGGCCTTGACGACCGCGCACAGGACATCGTGCGTGAGCTCCACACGACGCACGTCCAGCCGTTCCTCGATGCGCAGCAGCCGGCGGTTGACCAGCAGTGCCAGGGTGCCGGGCGCGGCGCCCGCGGCAGCGAACAGCGACGCGATGCGCTCCTCGGCAATGTTCTCCCGGTACCCGGAGTCGGTCAGGAGCACATCCTCGATCACCTGCCGCACGGCCGGCGGCTGATCGGCCATCGCCCGCTCATAGAACTCGTTGAGGATGGTCGCATGCGAGCCGGCGAGCAGGTCCAGGGAGATCTCGGCGCGCCCTTCGGCGATGCGCTTGTCGTTCAGTTCGCGACAGATGAGGCTCAGCAGCGAAGGTTCGACTTCGGCATTGGCGATCTCGGCACCGCCGGCGACGAAGCGCACGATGGCCGCCGCCACATCCTCGCTGACCAGCCGCCCGCCGGGGCGGCACACCGCCTCGAGGGCCTGGCTGCCGGTCATGGGGGCCAGCCGCAGCCGGTTCTGCGTCACGCTGGGCATCGAAGCCTTGAGGCTTTCGAGCGGCGCCAGGTAGTCCTCGCGCAACGAGATCACCACCCGGTAGTCGCCGCGCGCGAAGTCGAATTTCTCCGCGGCCGCATCATCCTGCTCGAGCCTGGCTTCGAGCTCGCGCGGCGGCCGGTTTTCCACCAGATCGGACAGGTCCGCGATGAAGCGCGCGGCCCTGGCGCGGCCGAAGTCATCGGACTGCGCCAGCGTGAAGATTTCCTCGAACTGGTCGAAGATCAGCAGCGGAATCAGCGTCCGGCCTGCCTCGTCCCGCAGCACATCGTCGCGATGGTGCAGGAATTCCCAGAGCGATTCGCCTTCGACCGCCACGCCGACCTGCGTCCACTCGCCCGCCCGGCTGGCCGCGGCCGCGATGGCGCCCTTGATCTGATCGGCAGGCTCGGGCGCCTCGCGCGCGTAGTCGATGCGCACGTAGACCGGACAGTACCCCAGGCCCCGCAGCCGCGGCACGAGGCCGGCCCGCAGCACCGAGGTCTTGCCGAGCCCGGACTGGCCGAACAGGATGGTCAGGAGCTTGCGCTGGACACGCCGGCCGAGCTCTGCAACCTCGGCCTCGCGGCCATAGAAGAAGTCGCGCGTCTCCTCGGTGAAGGAGGCAAGGCCGAGCCACGGGTTCTTGGCATCGAGGGCCGCCGCGGCATCGGAATCCGGCATGGTATGAACGGCGGCGCTCATGGGCCCCGCCTCGTCAGTTCCTGCAGCCGTCGCGCGAAATCGGGGGGCACTGCTCCCCCGGGCAGGCTGTTGAAATGCAGCGCCCGAAACCGGTCGGGGACCAGGGCCTCCTCGGCCGTGGTGCCATCCACCGTCACCGGCAGCACGAACAGTGCGCCGTCGGCCATGTTGCGCAGCCGATCGATGGCGTAGCTCCACTCGCGCCGGAAGAACGCCTCGGTACGCCGCTGCGTGGTGGCCGAGATGACCGGGATGAAGTACGAGCAGCGGGCAACGTTCTGGCGGATCTTGCGGTCGTAGTCGTCGCCGGCCTCGAGCCGGTCCAGGTCGAACCAGGTGGTGACGCCCGCCGCCTCCAGCCCCGCCTTGATTTCGCGCACCGCCGGCAGATCCTCCCGCGCATAGGAGATGAAGATGGCGTTCTCCGGCATTTCACGCGCCGGCGGCAGGAATCGCGACGGCGCGGCCACGATCGCGGCGGCAGGCCTGCGTCGCGCCTGCCAGCGTTCGTGCAGTTCGGCCACGAAGTTCTCGGCTCCCATGTAGATGCGCGTGCGCAGGCTCACCTGCTGCAGGAACGCCACCAGCCGCTCGTCCGAGCCGGAATGACCGTCGGCCAGCACCTCGCCCACGTCGCGCGGGTCGGACAGGCGCTGCCGTTTGGCCATGCGCAGGAACAGTCGCGCCAGCCAGTTCGAGAAATTGCTGCCGATGAACAGCAGGTGGCTGTGCTCGAGCTCGTGGAACAGCTTTTCGGGAGCCAGGTGCTCGTTCTGCAGCGCGCAGATGAACTCGAGCAGGTCCTCGTCGGACACGACGTACGTGGGCGAGGCCGAAAGTTTACCGAACAGGTGATAGACCACCGGCCGGGTCAGCCGGTCGCGCTCCGCAGGCAGGTCGGCGATGCGATTGGGTGCGTATGACAGTACTTCGGTCAGCGCCGAACCACCGAACCGCACCGAGTTGAGCGCGCCTTCGAGCAGCGAGTCGAACGTGGTGGAGACGAAAAGGTCGAAATCGGTGATGGCGGCGAGACGCCTGAGGGCGAGTGGCGGTTCGAAGGCGGCATCCTTCATGATGCCGCGAAGCCGCACGTACGCTTCCTCGCGCCGGCCGCGGGTGGAGAGGTACCAGCATACGACGTCATTCAGGGTGCACGGCTCGGGGAGAAGGGACAGATCGACGCCGAGCTTGGCGGCCAGTTTCTCGGCGAGCCAGTCGTTGAGCAGACGCGGTCCACGATCGGTTTCGACCTGCAGCAGTTCGGGCCCCACGATGGGAATGACCCGATGCTCCTCGATGTAACTCAAAAGGTCATCCCAGGCATCGTCGTCCAGGGTGGCGACGGCGGGTTTGATCACAGTTGCGTTCAAGCAGACCTCGGCGGGTTCTGGCGCGCGCGGCAAGCATACCGCAGATGCGCGGCCGTGATTGAATCCGGCCGTATAATGCCGGCATGAAACCCGATCTGAATCTGCTGCTGGAACTGCGGGCGACGCTCGATACGCCGATCGTCGTGGGGGAGGTGCCCGAAGGCAGGCGCCGGGTGGTGCCGGTCACGGGCGGAACTTTCTCCGGTCCGAAACTGCGGGGCACGATAATGCCCGGCGGCGCCGACTGGCAGTACCTGCGCAGTGACGGGGTGATGGTGGTCGAAGCCCAGTACCTGCTGCGCACCGACGACGGCGTCATCATCCAGGTCAGCAACCGTGGCATGCGGCACGGCCCCGAGGCCGTCATGCAGCGCCTCGCCGCGGGCGAGCCGGTCGACGCGGCCGATTACTACTTCCGCGCCACGCCGCGTCTTACGGCTCCGGCCGGAGCCTACGACTGGCTGAACCGCAGGATCTTCCTGTGCAGCGGCGCCCGTTTTGCGGACGCCGTTGCACTGTGGTTCTATGCAGTGAGCTGAGCGGACCCTACTTCGCCAGCTGGAACAGGGTCGAGGGCACCCAGCCTTCGTTGCCGAGCTCGTCGCTCACCTTCCACCAGATCCCGTCCTTGTCCCCGGAAGGATAGAGCGTCATGCCGGGGTCGAGGTCGCGCACGACCTTGCCCTTGATGCTGGCGCTGTCGTACATCTTGCCCGGCTTCGCCATGGTGACCGACTGCGAGACGTTGTCGGCCTTGGCATTGAGGCTCATGGTACGCACCTGGTCCACCAGTTTCGTGAACGCGTCCAGGTAGGCCATGGTGATGACCTTGCCAATTTCGGTATTCGCGTAGCTGCTGGCGCCGGCGGCCGCGAAAGCGCCGAAGAAGGATCCGCCGCCCGCGCCCCAGCCCACGTCGGTCTGCTTGTAGTGGCCCTGCTCCAGGGCCACCTGTTCCGTGGAGCGCACATCGGTCAGTGTCAGTACGACATCGGCGGTCTTGCTCTTGATGCTGACGCCGCCGACGACCGCACCGGCCATGCCATGCAGGAACCCGCCCAGCGCCCCGCCGATGTTCGTGCCGCCGGAGTTGCCGTTCTTGGTGACGAGGTCGGGCACGAGGACGTAGTCGGCGGCCTTCATCTGGCCCTTGCCCACGTTGGAGCCGCCGCGCAGGTCGCCGCTCGCCGCCATCGCCCGCTCCTTCTGGGCCGCCGCAAGGCCCTTGCCGCGATCGAGCAGCGTGAAGCAGTTGGACTGCGAGACGAACACCTTGATCAGGGCCTCCGGAGAGTCGAGCTGGTATTGGGTCCACCAGTTGTTTTCCGGCTCGGTCACGGCGAGCGTGCCGATCTTCTTGTCGCAGGTCGGAATCTGCGGTGGCGGCGTATCGGCGCGGGCGCTGCCGATGAGGCCCGTTCCGCAGAGCAGGAGCGCAGTGAAAGCGCCGACGGTGAATCGATGAGTACGCACGAGGCCTCCCCGATCTTCTGTTGTTTATGCAGGGAGTTTACTCAAGAGCCGCCGCGCTGCCAGCGGCATTTGACGGCGCGCCTTGAATGGCGCGGTGCGCAAATCCGACCCAAACAAAAAGGGCGGGTGACCTTGAGGGATCACCCGCCCGATTTTCAGTGACCGGCCTGGATCAGCGGACCGTATAACCCCGCGCGTCGAGGCACGCCGCCATCGCCCTGCCGTACGCGGCGCGGGTGCCCGGCGAGGCATTCGAGGACGCCTGGCTGGTCGGGTCGAACCCGGTCTGCCCCTTGGCCCAGTTGTGACACTGGAACTTGTCCTGCGCCTGCTGCTGATCGCTCTGCCCGTTGCGGGGGTAGGCGATGATGTCCGTCGCGGCATTGGCGGACGGCGCCACATCCGCAGGCGTCGCATCCTGCGCCGCAGCGTCCGGTCCGGCCGCCGCCGCGGCATTCACGTCATCCGAGTACGCACCGGCTGCCGCCGGCGGCGGATCGGTCGCCACGTACTCGTTGTCCGCGGTGTCGTACGTGTAATAGACGTTGTTCACGTAGTAGTACGGCACCCCGCCCCACCAGTAAGTGGCATAGAGCGCCGGGAGAGTGGCCAAGTAGAAGGGATAGGCCCAGCCGTAGTAGGCACCCGGCCAGAACGCGCCATGCCAGTACCCGCCGCCCCAGGCCGACCGGTAGCCGTACCCGTAGCCGCCGCGATACCCGTAACCGCCATGCACGCCCGCGTAACCGCCGTGAACGCCGGCGTAACCGCCATGACCGCCCGCGTAGTAGTGCGGGGCTCCGACGGCGTAGTGCCCGCCAGCGATACCGCCGCGGGCCGCGAAATGTGCGCCACCCCCCGCGAAGTGGGCGCCGCCACCGAAGTGCGCGCCGCCGCCGAAGTGTCCACCTCCGCCGAAATGGGCGCCGCCGCCGCCATGCGGCTCTGCCATGGCCACCGAAGACGCGCCCACCGCCAGGGCGGCAGCGACTCCGATCACCCTTAAGATCTTGCCGGCCTTGGTCAGGCCTTTGCCATTCACCTTGGCGTTCATCGTTGGCTCCGTCGCGGATCGCAAATGAGTCCGCATCATCGTTTCTCTTCCAATCTGGGGTCCTTGGCGTCTATTACCAGCCCTCACCCCTCTAAACGCAATTCCACGGTTGGCGATGACATTGTAGTCCTGCGCGCACCTTTGAAAAATCAAAGGCTTCCATGAGGTTACGCATCGTTAACTTCCCGGCGGCAACGGCTCCCCGCCGGCGGGTCCGGCTGCTGAGGATGCGCCGCACGGCTCCTGCAGGGGGAGGGGAAAATTCCCTTTTGTTGCAGGTACTTGGCTTAGCCCTTCGGATGCCCGATGAGCTTTGCCCAGATGCCGTCGAACTGGTCGGCGGCGGCGCCCTGCAGCGCCAGGGAGGCGCGGACCGTGTCCTCGGAGATCCTGCGGCTCTCGTGCAGCAGTGCCAGCGCCGCAATCTTGCGACCGAAGGCCAGGGAACGGCCGAGCGGCGAGAGAGTGCTCTGCGGATCGCTGGACCGGCGGCGCGGGCGCTGCTCCTCGAGGGCGGTGAGCACCCGCTCGGACAGCTCCCAGCTCGCGGCCACCCGCTTGGCCACACCCGCGCAATGCGAGTCGATCAGCGAAATGATCACGGCCGGATGGGGAACCTTGCCGTCGAGCAGTTCGCGGCTGCGGTCGATGATGATGCGGTAGATAACGATGATCCCCAGGCCCATCGTCAGCGCCAGCAATTGGGCGGCGAACGGATCGTCCTTCTCCACCAGTGCGGCATGGTTCTCGGCCGCGCTCGCCGAACGGAAGGTGTGCTCCCAGATGATTTCCGGAAAGCGCGGGTAGTGAGTCGCCGCCAGTTTGAACACCGGCTGTACCAGCGCGGTGGCGATGAGTGAATGCAGGCCATCGGTACCCAGCAGCGCGACGGCGCGGTCCAGGCTTTCGACCGGGTCCTCGCTGACGCGGTACACGGGACTGTTGGCGACCTTGAGGAGGTTGCCGGCCAGCGCCGGATCGCGTGCGAAGATATTCGCGAGCTGCCCCTGCGTGCTCTTGCGATCGTGAACGGCCCGCAGGAGCGTCGGCAGCATCATCGGGCGGCGCATGGCGTACTTCGGATCGGTGGCCAGCTGCTCGAATACCTGATCGGCATTCTCGGCGATGACCCGCAACTCCTGCTGGGGCGGCTTCTCCCGGGCGAGCGTGCCGAAGGCCAGCTCGTACATCGAGTGCAACGCACCCTCGCCGTCGAGGTCGCCGGCCTCGAGCATGCGGGTGCTGACCGTGATGGGGGGCGGGGCCGGGGCGGGCCGG
>DATJTJ010000178.1:0-3847 GCA_035503515.1 Steroidobacteraceae bacterium | reverse complement strand
GAAATAGGTGGGCGTGATGCGAACTTTCCTGTCGAATTGCGCTGCGCGGCTCGCGCTTGCCCTGCTCGTGTCGCTGGGCGCGGCGACGCTCGTGCACGCTCAGGGCCGGCGCGGACCGGGGGGTCCGCCGCCCCCGGCGGAAGCGGCCGCCCCCGTCGATTTCACGGGCTACTGGCGCTCGGTCGTGCAGGACGAGGACTGGGTCTATCGCATGGTCACCCCCAGGCCCGGCGATTATGCCGGCGTTCCGCTGAAGCCCGCCGGGATGCAGGTCATGGACGCCTGGGATCCGGCCAAGGACACCGCGGCGGGCGAACAGTGCAAGTCTTACGGGGCGCCCGCCATCATGCGCGTGCCGGAGCATCTGCACATCACCTGGCAGGACGATCAGACGTTGAAGATGGAGACGGACGCGGGCGAGCAGACCCGCCTGTTTCACTTCGTTCCCTCGATGGCCGATGAGCACGGCCCGAGGACCTGGCAGGGCTACTCGGTGGCCCAGTGGCAGCTGCAGAGCCAGGGCGGCAGATTCTTTGGCGGTGGCAAGCCGGCGTGGGCTGCCCTGAAGGTCACGACCACGGATCTCAAGGCCGGCTATCTGCGTAAGAACGGCGTTCCCTACAGTGAGAACGCCAGGCTCGTGGAGTATTTCGACCTGGTGCAGATTCCTCCGGAGAATGACGGCCAATGGTGGATGGTGCTGACCAGCGTCGTCACCGACCCGGTCTATCTGTTCACGCCGTTCGTCACCGACGACAATTTTCAAAAGCTGTCGAGCGCGGAGGGCTGGGAGCCTTCGGCCTGTTCGGCGATGTGGTAAGGAACGAGCATGGCCAGCAATCAATCGCGGTTTCGGGCGGCGCATGGCGCGGCACGCCCAATGATCGTGCGGACAATGACCTTGGCGGTCGCGCTCACGCTGTGTTCGGCTGCGTTGTCCGTTCGAGCGCAGGTCGTTACGGCGCAGGAGGCCGCCGACCTGTCCGGATCGTGGGACTCACCCGCCACCAATGACGTGCTGGAACGCGACGAGGGCCCGTTCACCGACGATTTCGTCGGCATGCCGCTCAATGCGGCCGGCAGGGCCCTGGCGGCTTCTTATTCGGCGGACATGCTGGCCGAGCCGGAGCGCGTCTGCCAGCTGTACGACCAGTGGCACTATTCCAACTCGGTATTCAACCTGAGAATCTGGCCGGTGACGGGAGGGCCCACCGGCACCATCCAGGCCTGGAAGCTCCAGCCCACCGAGGACAATGGAGGCATGACGATCTGGATGGACGGCAGATCGCCGCCTTCGGAATACGCGGATCACCTTCGCGGTGCCTTCACGACCGGCCACTGGAAGGGCGACATGCTCATCGCGGTGACCACCGGCATGAAGCGGGCTCCCGCCCGCGACAACGGTGCCTTCCACAGCGATGAGTCGATCATGACCAGCACTTTCATCCCGCACGATGACATGCTGACGATCGTTTACGTCCTGCACGACCCCGTTTACATGACGGCACCCTACGTCTACTCGCGCACCTACGTGCGGTCGGTCACCCGTCCCATCGCCACCCAGTACCCTCCCTGCATCGTCAATTTCGAGGGCACTTCCGAGGGCACGGTGCCGTTTTTTCCGCCGGGCAAGAATCCACTCATGACGCAGATGATGGAGTTCTTCCATGTGCCCGAATACGCTTCGGCGGGTGGCGCGGACACCATGTATCCCGAGTTCCGCGACAGGCTGAAAGCGCAGTACCTCAAGCTCTACCCCACCTTCCCGAAGAAGTGCACGCAATACTGCACCAATTTCCGTTTCCAGCAGGCCGTGGGGAATCTGCCGCAGCCGGTGGAGGGCCCTGCGGCGAAACCGGGCCGGCGCGGGGCGAAATCGGGCTCCTGAGGCCGCCGGCGAGGGCCAGCGTGCCGCAGGGGGGTAAGCTGTGACGCAAGCAACGAGAGCGATCGTCCACCGAGCCGTGGTTACCGCGTTCTCCGTGGTGATGCTAGGAATGCTTGGCGTGGTTTCTGCCCGCGCCGCCGAACCAGGCAATGGTGATCTGGAGATCCTGAAGGTTCGGCAGAACTTCTACGTGATCGCCGGTGACGGCGAAAACATCGGCGTCCAGGTCGGCCACGATGGTGTCGTTCTCGTCAATGCCGGCACCGTGGCCGGGGTCCCGGACCTGCTGACGGCGGTGAAGAGCATCTCGCCGTTGCCCATTCGCTATGTCATCGATACCGACGCAGATCCGGCTGTTGTCGGCGGCAACGCGGCGGTGGCTGCTGCCGGCAAGACCTTGTTCAACCCTCCGAAGGGTCCCGGCGCGGAGATTTTCGCGCGTGCGAACGTCATCGAACGGCTGGCCGAAACCGCGGGATATCCGACCAACGGCTGGCCGACCGACACGTACATCTACGATTTCAGGTCCTTTTACATCAACGATGAGCCCATCGTCGTGACGCACGCGCCGGCAGCCGATAGCGACAGCTTCGTGCTGTTCCGCCGCTCCGATGTCGTGATGGCCGGCGATGTCCTGGATATGACGCGCTTTCCGGTGATCGACGTGGCCGATGGCGGCAGCATCGACGGGGAGATCGCCGCATTGAACGACCTGCTGCGGATCGCGATCCCTCCGAGTCCGTTCATTTACGAGTACAACGGTACCTATGTCATTCCGGCCCATGGGCGGGTGAGTGATCAATGGGAGGTCGTGGATTACCGGGACATGGTGGTGATCATCCGCGACACCATCGCCGACATGATGAGACGGCACATGACGCTGGAGCAGATCGAGGCGGCGGATCCGACCAAAGCGTATGAGTCCCGATTCGGATCGACCACGGGCCCGTGGACGACGAACAGGTTCGTCGCCGCCGTTTACCACAGTCTGCAGGCCGCGAAAAAGAAGTAGCTGACATGATGCGAGCTTCCCTGTCGAATTGCACTGCGCGGGTCACGCTTGCTCTGCTGGTGTCGCTCGGGGCGCAAACGGTCGTACACGCGCAAGGTCGCAGACCGGGCGGCCCCCCGCCGAGCGCGCAAGCTGCCGCGCCCATCGACCTCACGGGCTATTGGACATCGCTCACGACGTTCGACTGGGAATTTCGCATGGTCACGCCCAGACCGGGCGATTACGAGAATGTGCCGCTGAACCCGGCCGGCATCCAGGTCATGGATGCCTGGGATCCGGCCAGGGACACGGCGGCGGGCGAGCAATGCAAGTCCTACGGGGCGCCCTCCCTGATGCGCAATCCGGAGCATCTGCACATCAGCTGGCAGGACGAACAGACTCTGAAGCTAGAGGCCGACGCGGGCGAGCAGACCCGTCTGCTGCACTTCGTCAGATCGGACACTGATCGGGGCCCAGCCTCGTTGCAGGGCTACTCCACGGCAGAGTGGGAGATCACGCGGGCGAGCCTCGGCAGGGGGGGCGGTCGCAACGCCGGCGCCGGCAAGGTTCTCGGCGGAGATCTCAAGGTGATGACCTCCGATCTCGAGGCCGGCTATCTTCGGAAGAACGGCATTCCTTACAGCGACCGGACCAGGATGCTGGAATATTATGACATGATGCCGCAAATCGGCGGAGAGCAGATCGTGATCGTGACCAGCGTGATCACCGATCCGGTCTATCTGACCAAGCCGTTCGTCAGAGACTCCATCTTCAAAAGGCTGTCAGACAGCGCAGGCTGGGCGCCCACGCCGTGCTCGGCGACGTGGTGAGGAGCGCACATGGCCCGCAATAGCTCGCAGTTTCGGGTGAATTCGCTGCGCGCCGTGACCCTGGTGCGCGGCATGACCGTAGCCGTTACGCTGATGCTTGGAGCGGCCGCCCTACCGCTTCAGGCGCAGGAGCAGGTC
>DATJTJ010000177.1:0-4311 GCA_035503515.1 Steroidobacteraceae bacterium | reverse complement strand
TCGGCCTGGTGGGCGACACCCGCCAGACCCTGGCCGCACTCCTGCCGATGCTGAGTCCGAAGCCGGATCGTACCTTCCTCGCGGCGGCCCAGGCCCAACTGCGGGACTGGAATGCCCTGCTCGAGCGCATCGAGTCGAGCCCGCGCACGCCGCTTCGGCCGCAGCGGGTCATTCGTGCGCTCAGCGATGCGCTGGCCGACGATGCCGTGGTGTGCCTGGACTGCGGCGCCAATACGCACTTTGCCGCGCGCCATCTTCGTCTCAGGTCGGGTCAGTTCCTCACCGGCACCGGCATGCTCGCCAGCATGGGGCCGGGACTGTCGTTTGCCATTGCCGCGCAGCTGCTGTGGCCGAAGCGGCAATGCGTCTGCGTGGTGGGCGATGGCGGCTTCGCGCAGCTGATGGCCGAACTCACCACGGCGGTCCAGCAACGATTGCCCGTGAAAGTGATTCTGCTGAAGAACAACAGCCTGGCGGAGGTGAAGTTCGAACAGCGCGACCTCGGCTATCCGGAATTCGGGTGTGCCCTCGCGCCCATCGATTTCGTGGCGTACGCCAGAGCGTGCGGTGCCGACGGCTTCCGCTGCGCGACACCCGGGGAGGTGTCCGGCGCGATCGCCAGCACGCTGCGGTCGCCGCGGGCCGCCCTTCTGGAGGCCGTCGTGGACGCAAACGAGCCGCCCCTCAAGCCGGAGCAGCTCACGGGCTGAGGGCCGGGCGTGCCGGCAGGGGCCTTCAGTGCACCGAGAGCACCACCTTCGCCTGGGGATGCTCGTGCTCCAGGAATTCCTGGGCGGCCGCGGCTTCCTTGAGCTGATAGGTGCGGGTGATGACGGGCCTGACCTTGCCGGCATCGATGAGTTCGCCGATGGCGGCCAGGTCCGTACCGCTTTCGGACACCGTGTAGCGCATGGCCCGTATGCCATGGGCGGCAGCTTTCTGGGCGGACGGCTCGTTCAGCGTGGAGACGAGCCTGCCGCCTTGTCTGAGGACGCCGAACGAGCGCTCCTGGGTTTCCCCGCCGATCAGGTCGAACACCAGGTCCACCTTCTCCAGCACATCCTCGAAGCGCTGGGCCTGGTAGTCGATCACTTCATCGGCACCCAGCCGGCGCACGAAATCCAGATGCCTCGCCGAGGCGGTCGTGGCGACCCAGGCGCCCTTGGCCTTGGCGAACTGGATGGCAAAGTGGCCGACGCCCCCCGCCCCACCGTGGATCAGTACCCGCTGGCCCTGCTGCAGCTGGCCATGCCGGAACAGGCCCTGCCAGGCCGTGAGCGCCGCGAGGGGCACGGCGGCCGCCTGCACGGCATCGAGCGATTCGGGTTTCGGTGCCGCCTCGCTGACCTTGACCAGCGCGTACTCGGCATAACCTCCGCGACCCAGGCCGGGCATCGCATATATGGTCTCGCCTTTGGTGAAGCGTCCCACCGAGGGCCCGCATTCGACCACCGTTCCGGCCACGTCCCTGCCCATGACGAACGGCAGCTTGTCCTGCTTCACCGCCGGATACTTGCCGCCGCGGATTTTGTAGTCCACGGGATTGACGCCTGCCGCGGACACCCTGACCAGTAACTCGCCCTCTGCCGGTTTCGGCACCGGCACGCTCTCCACGTGCAGTGCCTCGGGGCCGCCGAAGTGCGTGATCCTGACGACCTTCATCGAAGCTGGGCTGTTCATGAGTGCGGCTCCGTACGTGCGTGTGCAGATACTGGAGTGGACTGTCGTGCACTGCGGTTGTTCCGCACTTGTGGCAGCGCGCCGCGCTTACGCATAATCCGCGGAACGGGAGGTCCGAACATGAGACGGCGTCTTTGCCTGGCGGTCCTGACGCAATTGTCCGTGCTGCTGCCGTGGCCGGCCGGGGCGCAGGGATACGATCCGCGTAACAACCCCAACTACCGCCCGCCACCGCCGCAGGTTTCGGTCGACCCCCGCGCCTCCCCCGAGCAGCTGATGCAACAGGGCGAGGCGCTGGTCGATCAGCACCAGTACGCCGCCGCGATGCCGCTGCTGCTGAAGGCCGCCCGCGCCGGTAATGCCCGCGCGCAGGCCATGCTGGGCATCATTTACCAGGACGGCGATGGCCTGACCGAGGATGATCATGCGGCCGCGTACTGGTTCGGCCTGGCCGCGGCGCAGGGGCATCGCGCCGCGCAGTACGAACTGGGGGCCATGTATGAGGACGGAGCAGGCGGCCTCCCCAAGGACGAGCGCAAGGCCGTCGAACTGTACATGCGCAGTGCCCGGCAGGGTTTCAGCCAGGCACAGCTTGTCCTGGGAGTGGATTTCGAACTCGGCGACGGCGTGCCGCGGAATCGACCGCAGGCGATCGCACTGTTACGCCAGGCCGGAGGAGACGGTGCGTTCATGGCGCAGGTACTGGCCCAACCCCGCACCCCTGCGCGTTTCGCCGACGCAGCCGCCCTGGGGAACTATCTTGCCCGGATCCGCAATTCGCAGTTCGCGGCCTCCTGGGCGAAGGCGACCGCACCGTACCGGCATGGGGGACGCGAGGTGACGCTGGGGGCCATCCTCTACGGCAAATGGCGTGCGAGCGGTGGTGGCGGCGAACCGACCGGTCCGCCGCCGACGCACTGAGGCGATGAGCCGCTCAGGTGTGTGCGAAGGCGACCGTGCGGATCGTCCACGCCCCGGCCGAGCGGACGTAATCCACCTTCAGCATTCGCCGCTCGGTGCGGCGCACGGACCCGTGGCCCTGCACATGGGCCATCTGCGCCAGAGTCGAGTCGCGGTCCAGGGCCGTCTCGAGTTCGACCGCGCAGTCGAAGTACCCGACGGCGCTGCCCCGGTCGGCGGCGACTTCGATCCGCTCCGGAGCACCCGCGTGATCCGTCACGATCCGGCGCACGGAAGTTTCCAGCAGCGCCGTGCGCTCACCGGCATTGACCTTACGCAACCAGCGGTGGTGTACCTCGCGTAACGCGGCCTGATCCTCGAGGTGCGTCAGCTGCGGCGGCGGCCCTGCGCCGGCCACGGCCGAAGCACACAGCGTGGCGCCCGCGAGTGGCGCCGCCAGCAGCGCTCCGCCTGAGAGGAAACGGCGGCGTGAGGTCTTATGCATGCCCATGCGCGCCTCCTTCAGGTCTTGATCTGGAAGTACTTGTCGACGTCGAACTTGCCGGCATGCCTGACGATGGCGCCGATGGCACTCATGTTGAGGCCGCGCGCTCCGCAGTTATAGCCGATGCCCGCGTCGTGCATGATGTTCATGTTGAGCAGGATGGTACCGAGGGTGCCGTTGCAGGCCTCTTCCAGCCAGTACATGAAGTAGATGCCGTCGCGGATCTTCACGAAATCACCGGGGCCGCTCCATTCGAGGCCGCCGTGCTGGTCCGGCGTGAAGATGATCCAGGACACCGTGTTCGGCGTCGAATACAGGTGCATCGACACCAGCCCCGGCGCATAGCTGTAGGTGATGCAGCGGCCCAGCATTTCGGTCGTGCGGCTGTGCCGGCGATACATCGGCGGCTGAATACCCTCCATTTCGAGGACGCCGAACAGGGTGCGCGCCCCCGCCTCGTTGGCGAAGTACGGAGTGTTGAGATAGCCGTTGTAGCAGGTCACCAGGCCCTGATGGAAATCCGCTGCGATGATGTGGCCGTCATGGTCCGGGGCGCCCTCCAGCAGATGCCCGAACAGGATCAGGCCCGGGGCGACTTCGTAGGACTGGTAGCGCGCCTTGATCCAGTCACCTGTGCCGTCCCTGCGCCAGCTGAGCGAATCGACCGCGTCCACCCGGTACTCCATCACCGGACCATGGTCGTAGCGCAGCGTGAAGCTCTTGCCGTTCAGGTAATCGCTGGCCGGCAGGGCATTGGCGCTCATGCCCGCCGCACCGCCCGTGGTGACGCGGGCCGGGAATGCGGAAGAGTGTTCCCGGACCACCGCGTTGACCTGCTCCGGCGTCAGTTTCTCCATGGTCTTGAGGGGGCGGTACACCGCCCGGCCGCCCTTGACCGGCTTGCCTTCCTTGTCCTTCGGACCCGGGACGGGATTGCCCGTGTTGTCCTCGAACTTCTCGAAGTGGGCGATCTGGCCGACGATGTCGCCGTGGCCCCGGAACAGGTCGTAGTGCAGCTCGTCGTTCTCGTCGAACCCGAGCCGCACTCCCATCTGCTGGGTGCGGTTCATGTCCAGCACGTAAGCGGTGAAGGTGCCGGAGAACTCGCACTCGGTGCGGGTATAGACGAAGAAATCGTTGTCGAGCTTGACGTAGTCGGACGGCGCCGAGAATCCGAGTTCCCCCCCGGTGCGCGACAGTTCCACGAAATGCGAGTACGCGGAGGA
>DATJTJ010000176.1:0-69861 GCA_035503515.1 Steroidobacteraceae bacterium | reverse complement strand
CAATGAAGATCCCAAGGTCACGGGCCGAAGTCGTTCCTACGCTCCGGGCGGGCGGGCCCACCAGGACGACGCGGACACGCGCAACTTCATCGAGACGCACAATGTCACCAAGGTGACGCGCAAGCCCGTGGCCGGATCAGGAGAGGAATCGGCAGACCTGTTACCGGACGATGAGGTCGGACGGCCCTGAAGGCGGGACTCGTTGGCCACGAGCGCCGCCGGGCCGCGTTTGACCGGAAGCTGGCCCCGCAGGGGGTGGCGGCTCCTTGCGTGCAGCGTCCGTTATTGGATCGCCGATAACTCCTCCAGCACCGGGGCGGCGCTCGCCTTCTATTGCGCCTTCTCCCTGGCTCCCCTGCTGATCATCGTGCTGACCGTGGCCGGCACGATCATCGGCCAGTCAGCGGCCTATGATCAGATTGCCCTGCAGTTGACCGCCATGTTCGGCCCGGCGACCACCCGCATTCTCATGGGTGCGCTGAAGAGTTCCCAGCATGCCAACGGGGTCCTCCCCACCGTCGTCAGTGTGGTGACGCTGCTGATCGGCGCGACGACGGTGCTCGCTGCCCTGGAGGATGCGCTGGAACGGATCTGGAATACGCGCTCGGTCCGCCGCACCGGCCTGCGAGGCTGGATCCGCACGCGCCTGCTTTCGCTCGGCATCATTCTCGCGCTTGGCTTCCTGCTCCTCGTGTCGCTGACCGTCTCGACGGCCCTCTCGTCGGTGCGTGAGCTGATCGGGCAGCGGTACGCGGATGTCCTCGCGCTGTTCGGCGCGATCGATCACGTCCTCTCGCTGGTGTCGGTCGCTATAATCTTTACGGTCATCTACCGCTGGATGCCCGCGGAGCGTCTGCGGTGGAGCATCGTGGTTCCCGGCGGACTCCTTACGGCCGTGCTGTTCGAGATTGGCCGATGGGCCATCGCTGTCTACCTTTCGCGCACCACCGAGCCATCGGCGTTCGGTGCCGCCGCCTCCTTCGCAGCGCTGCTGCTGTGGCTTTACTACACTGCCCAGATCTTCCTGTTTGGAGCCGAATTCACGGCGTGCCTGGGCGGACTGCACATCCGGCGTGCGCCGGCCCCGGCAATCCCGGTTCAGCGGCCGGATGATTGAGTACCGGCGGTGTGCGGCGTGCACTTGAAATGCACGTTCTCGAGCAATCCGACGATTTCAACGGCCTTGCGGACGCAGAATCGATAGTCGTGGCCGGCGCTCCAGAGTGACTGCGTCCTGCCATCCCGGGTGTAGTCGACGCGACATCGCTGCGAACCGGCCGCGCGGAAGATGCCGATTTCGCGATGGTCCGTGGTGCCCGGCCGCTGGCACGTGAATTGTTCCTGGGGCGCCGCATGCGATGAGGGCGGAGCCGCCTGCACGATGGCGGCGGGCGCCCATGTCATGGGCAGCGCGAGAGCCGACAGGAATGCCTGCGTGCCCGCGATTCTGTGCCGCGAAACCGGTGCCATCAGGGATTCGCAATCATTTGGCCATGGCTTAACACACTCGTGAGGGCATTATCTAGGGAGACGTGCAGGGCGCCGAGCGGTCCACGCCCATCGGCCGCTCGTCAGCCGCCGCCCGGCTCAGGCCGAGTTCATTCACGAGCGCGTCATTGGAATCGTGATAGCACCGGCGGGTCGCATAGGCCGCCACCAGCACGAACGCCGACACGGGATCGCCGTTCTGGAAGTCGGGCCCGTTCCTGCGGAATCGGAACAGCTCGAGCGTCACCGGGCGCGCGTCCACATAGGTATGGCCCCGCTCCCGCATCGCCACGACCACGAAGGAACTCCGGGCACTGGTGTCAACCAGGAGGCGCACGCTCGTCAGTTGGTAATCTGCACCCTGCGCCGTGGATACATCGTTGGCGTGGGTCGCAGGAAACTCGAGCTTCCTGGGAAGCAGCTGTCCAGGCTCGAAGAACACCGTGTTGAACTGGGGGTCGACGAATGTAAAGGTCTCGTTGCTGTGCGCCGTGTGAATTTCATTGCGCTGTCCCAGGACGTGGTACTCGGAGCCGTCGAAGGCGAGGTCAAGGGCGTTCCATCCGACCCGCAGAGGAATTTCCGCCCGCGGATTGACGTGGAAAGGCGTCGGCTCTGCATCGTCTGCAAACACCGATTGGGTATTTAGACAGAATGCAATAAGACTGCCCAGCAGCGTCGACTTTACACACACGCCTGTCATGGACTTCTCCGTAGCCGCTCCAGACTTTCCGGATGATGCAGCTGGCGCGTGCTGCAATTGTGACCGAAAACCGCGATCTCCGCAGTTGCGGACGCGATGAACTGAACTAGGAGTCCAATCGCTCGAGTGCACTGCGGACGGAATTCTGGTTCAACTCGAATCGCGATCCGTATCGGTCTATGAGGACGTAGGTCTGGTGGGTCAGGTCGATAATCAGAGCCCCTTCAAGCTCAGAGCCGACCTTCACCGTGCCGATCGGCCATATGCGCCGATGATCGGGTGGGACAGGGATGAATCTGCGCCACCCGTTGCCCGGGCAGACAACGATCTGGTCTTTGCTGGTGTCCATGATGGATAACGGCATCCATTGCCAGGATGCCGGCTTCGCACTCACCACCGAGTCGGCTGAATACCTCGTCCCGTTGTCTCAGTTAGTCCGAATTGCAGGTGTTGGCGCGGGCAGTTATGTGCACTAGTGCACATGAGTGCCTCCGACATCGGTCACAGGCGCCATTTCGCCACGCCGGAAGTTCAGTCCCGCCTGCAGTCGTTCTCGGTACCGTGCAGAAGATGCACGAGGCAGGCTCACGTCATCGGGGGCGCCGAGGTCTCTTGCGGTCAATGCCTGCGTTTCCGCAATCTGGATGCGGAGCAGCGCCTGCGGCTTCGGCAGCTGATTTTTCTCTGAGGAACAGATGGCGGAAAAAGCGCAGAGGCCCCGAGCGGGAGCTCACACGGGGCCTCGTGCGCCTGGATGCCTATTGTTTCGGCGTATCCTGCGCCGTGCCCTGGCCCTTGACGTTCACGTCGCCGGGATTGGACAGCACATACATGACCACACGACGGTTCTTGGCGCGGCCTTCGGCATCCTTGTTGCTGGCCACCGGCTGGGTCATGCCGTAGCCTTTCGCGACCATCTGGTCGGATCCGACCCCATCTTTGAGCAGATAGTCCAGCACGCTCTGCGCCCGACGCTGCGACAACTTGAGGTTGTATGCGGGCTTGCCCACGCTGTCCGTATGACCCTGGATTTCGACCTTCACCCGCGGATGCTTCTTGAGACCATCCGCCGCCGCATCGAGGACCGGCTTTGATTCATCGGTCAGCTCGGCGCTGTTGAACGCGAAATTCACACCCTCGAGGATGATGGAACTCTTGGCCACGAACTGCGCTTCGGGAGCCGGTGCCGGAGCGGGGGCCGGCGGCGGCGGCGGGGGCGGCGGCGGTGGTGGCGGTGGCGGCGGAGGCGGCGGGGGTGCGGCGGCCACCGGCGTGGCAACCGCGCTGCCACCGAAGGACCATTGCACGCCGACCAGGTACAGGTAATCCTTGTAGTTGGTGTTGCCGGGGTTGTCCCAGCGGAACTTGATCTCGGGGCGCAACGAGACCTTGCTGGTCTTGTCCTCGCTTTCCCACATCTTCAACATCACACCGACCTCGGTCTCGATCGCAAGGCGCGTGTCATAACCGGAGTCGAAGTTGCCCATGAGCCGGTAGTCCGTCCGCACTGCGCCCACTCCCAGGCCGATGTAGGGCTGAACCTGCCCTCCCCGATTGCCGACCGCCAGTGCATCGAGGGACAGGCCCCATAGGTTCAGATGGCCGGGAGCCACGGGGGGCGCGGTTGGAATATCTATTCCCGAATTCGCATTGAGCTCCATGTTCAAGACGGGACCGAGTTCGCGGCCGAAGGCGAGTTGTGTCGCCGGCTGCGGATTCTGTCTGTCATAGCGATAATCGGGTGAGATGCCACCTACAAAAGGCGTGAGATACCACTCATCGCCATCCGCGGCCGCTGCAACACCAGGGACGGCTATGGCGCAGGCACATAAGAGCAACACCGTGCGGTTTTTCATGAACGCTTCTCCGGAATTCCAAATTGATCTGCCGGCTCACCTTGTCTCAAGTTAGCAACAAGATGCTTGGCGTGGATGTAAGCCATTGGCTCAAGCCGTGTAAGACCATGGCCGCGCCTGCGACATTGGTGCCCGACGGGCCATGGTCAGGCTGAAGATAGGGGCCGCAGTTCTTGACCGCGGCCCCCTAACAGCGCGAGAACCGGTAATGCGCGACCAGCCACTCCTGGCCAGCGGCATAACCGAATGTCTCGGCACAGGCCAGGAAGAACATCCGCCAGCGACGCAACCACAGGCCCGCGGCATGGGGACCGTAGACCGAGGAGAACAACGAACGGATCTGCACGGCGTGGCGATCCTGGTTTGCCAGCCAGTGTTCCGCCGTCATCGCATAGTGGCTGCCCGGAATCAACCAGCGCCCCTCGACGCTGAAGTCGCGCTGGAACCACAGAAATGTGTCCACCGCGGGCATCTGGCCCCCGGTGAAGAAGTGCCGGCCCATCCAGTTGTCGCTTCCCTGGGTTTCGAAGGGATACAGGTAGGCGCGATGGGCGAAGACGTGCACAAAGAGCTTGCCCTCCACCGTCAGCCAGGCCGCGATTCTTGCCAGCAGGGTCTCGTAGTTGCGCAGGTGTTCGAACATCTCGACCGACACGCACCGGTCGAACTGACCCGCAGGCAGACTCAGTCGGTTGACATCGCAGGTGAGCACCCGGACGTTGCGGATGCCGCGCAGCCGGCACTGTGTCTCGATGTAGCGCCGCTGCGCGAGGGAGTTCGACACGGCCTGAATCGTGGAATGCGGGAAGCGTTCGGCCATCCAGAGCGTGAGCGACCCCCAGCCGCAGCCGAGTTCGAGCACCCTCTGGCCGTCGGCCAGCTGCGCGCGTTCCGCATAGAGCTCCAGCATGGCGAGTTCCGCCGCCTCCAGGGATTCATCGCCGCGGCGAAAGTAGGCGCAGGAGTACTTCAGGCGCGGCCCAAGGCAATACTGGAAGAAGGCCGGCGGCAGTTCGTAGTGCTGCTGGTTCGCGGCCTCGGTGTGCACCGCCAGCACGTCGGTACGCAATGCCTGCAGCCGCTCGGTCATCCTCCGGGATTGCTCCGTGACGCCGCCGCGTGCCTCGGCCTGAAGCCGTGCGCGGCACTGGCTGCGGATGCCGGCACGGATGAGTGCATCCGGAAGCCAGCCGCGCTCGGCAAGCCCGAGCAATCCGGGCGCAGGCCGGTCGTGCGGCAGCTCGTAGGTGGCGGAATCGAGCGTGGTCATGGGGTCGTTCCTCGTGGGCGGCGGGGCGGCAGCGGGATCAGCATCGAGGTGCGGCGCTGGTAGTCCCGATAGTCCTCGCCACGGGTCCGCAGCGCCTGCGCCTCCGTGAAGGGAATCCCGCTGATGAAGAGCAGGAACAGCAGCATGGCTGCCGGCCCGAGCAGCGCCCAGGCCGCCTGCGGGGCGCCGATCGCGAGCAGCGGATAGGTGAACCAGTGCAGCCACTCGAAGAAGTAGTTCGGGTGGCGCGAATAGCGCCACAATCCGGACCGGCAGGTCCGCCCGCGGTTGGCGGGGTCGCTCCGGAAGCGCATCAGCTGCCGGTCCGCCACCCGCTCACCGAGGATACTGGCGGCCCACAGGACCATCGCCAGCGCCGTCGCCGCCGGATGGATCTTTGGGTTCGCGGCCACTACGACGAAAGGAATGGAGAACACCGCTATCAGCAGTGCCTGGAACTGGAACATCGCGAACCATCGGGCACCACCGTCCCCCCACCGTCCCCGCAGGTAACGATAGCGTCCGTCTTCGGATTCGCCGGCCATGCGCCGCTTCAGGTGTGCGGCGAGCCGTGCACCCCACAGGCCGCCGGCCACCGCCAGCGCCAGGCGTGGGACGGACGCACCCGTGCCGAGGACCGCACAGGCGACGGCACTCATGCCAAGACCGCTGGCCCACAGCACATCCACGATGCCGGTATTGCGATGCCGCTGCTGCCACACCCATCCCCCCGTCATCAGCAGGGCTGCGCCGAGCCAGATGAGCCCGAGGTTGGCCAGGACACTCATCATGGCGCCACCGCGGCATGCTGTGCCGGTGCGCGGGCCTGTAGCCGATGCAGGATACAGAAGAGGGCCATGGCAGCCGCCCACTGCGCCGCCAGTATGGCGAGCGCCCGCCATGCCGGTGGACTGAACTGCACCGCTGCGGCCACCCGCGCCGCGGCGAGGTAGGCGAGAGGTCCGCCGCAGACTCCGAGGCAGATGGCGAGCGGCGGCCGCTGCACCACCCACTTCAACGAATGATTCAGCGTCAGGGCAAAGGCCACCCACAGCGACAGGATCCACACGGGGGCACCGCCCGGCGGCAGCGCCGTGGAGGCGGCGGCGTAACGCAGCAGGTGGCTGTGTGCGAGCAGGCCATCCGCCAGCATACCCACCAGCAGCGCGGCACCGGCGAGCTGCAGGTCCGCGGACCACATGCGTGACACCGACAGCTGCACGGTCGCGAACACAGCGGCAGCCACGACGCCTGGGTAGTTCCAGCCGGCGCCCGCGCCGATCACCGCCGTGAACCATACGGCCTCGTAGCCGATGAAGTTGAGCAGCGCCAACACGACGTTCAGCCTGGCGGCGGGCGATAGCCGGGGCGCGCGAACAGCAGCTGTGCGACGCCGATGGCCCGCTCCCGGAAGCCGCCCTCGCAGTAGGCAAGATAGAAATCCCAGAGCCGGATGAAGCGCTCATCGGGCATCAGTCGACGTACTTCATCCAGGTTGCGGTGATAGTTGGCGCGCCACGCGGCCAGCGTGCGCGCATAGGACGAGCCGTAGTCCTGAAGATGCACGAGTGCCAGGTCGCTCACCCCGGTTTTGGCCTCGAGCATCGCGGCGATGGAGGGAATGAAGCTGCCCGGGAAGACATGGCGCTTGATGAAATCGACCGAGGCGAGCGCCTGGGCGTAACGGTGATCCTCGATGGTGATGGCCTGCAGCAGGGCCAGGCCCGAAGGCTTGAGCAGCTGTCCCACCTTTGCAAAGAAGTGGGGCAGGAACGATGCGCCCACGGCCTCGATCATCTCGATACTCACCAGCTTGTCGTACACGCCGGTCAGCTGCCGGTAGTCCTGCAGCAGCACCGTGACCTGTCGCTCCAGCCCCGCGGCGCGCACGCGGTCCCGTGCCAGCCGGTATTGCTCCTGCGAGATGGTGGTCGTCGTGACCCTGCAGCCATGGTACCGGGCCGCATGCAGCGCGAACCCACCCCATCCCGTCCCGATCTCCAGCACGTGGTCCGAGGCCGCAAGCTGCAATCGCTCGCAGATCCTCACGAGTTTGCGCGTCGAGGCCTGCTCGAGAGTGGCATCAGCCCCTTCCCAAATGGCCGAGGAGTACATCAGGTCCTGCGACAGGAACTGCGCGAAGAACGGGTTGCCGAGATCGTAGTGCGCCGCGATGTTGCGGCGGCTGCCGGTCAGGGTATTCGGGCGCAGCCGGTGCCAGAGCCGAAGTGCTGCGGCCCCGAGTCGGGCGAAGCCGCGCTCGAGGCCATCCAGAACGTCGCGGTTGAGAACCAGCAGCCGGATCAGCGCGACCAGGTCATCACATTCCCAGCAGCCGTCCATGTATGCCTCGCCGGCCCCCACGCTGCCGCGCAGGGCAAGCGCCTCGTAGAGTGACGGATCATGCACCCGGACCCGGCACCGCAGCGGCGCGTCAGGGTCGCCGAACCCGTAGCGCCCGTGGCGCTCCTCTACCACCAGATAGCCGCCCTGCAGCTGCCGCAACCGGCGCAACACCAGCGCGCGCGGCACTCCATGGCGCAGCAGCGGACGCCGACCCATCGTTACGGACGATTCCAATGCATCGGGAATGGCGTTCATCGGGACCTCGCCGCGGCGCGCGGGTGGGGGTAAACGGGGATGCGCTTGAGCCACAGGCGCAGGGCCTGCCAGTAGATGGCCGAGGTCACCTGCGCCGTCATCAGTGGATATGCCAGCAGCACCCGCCGCAGTGATCGGGCGTTCAGCTCATGGCGGTGCAGGAGCAGCGTCGCATCGAAGTCGCGATGCTCAGCCCGGCGCACCTGCATGTGCACCTGCAGCCGCTCGCCGGGAACACCGAATCGCCAGCGGTACTGGCGCTCCATGGGCATGAACGGTGAGACGTGAAAGGCCTTGGCGGATTCGAACTGGAACACGCCATTGACGCACTCGGCATTGCGGGCATCGAGCACGTAGCTGTGACGCTCGCCCCAGGGCGTATTGGTGATCTCGGCCACGATGCTGTCGAGGGCCCCGCCGCCATCGAAGCAGTAGTAGAAGCTGACCGGATTGAAGACATAGCCCGCGTAGCGCAGGTGGGTCAGCAGCCGGATGGCTCCCTGCGGACGCCGGCCCAGCGCGTCCTGCACCCGCTCGCGGACGGCATCGGCCAAGGGCTGCGGGCCCTCGCCGCCGAGGTAGTCGGCGCGCCGGAACTGCGCCACGTTCGGCCGGCCGACCGACCACAACAGGTGCCCGGCGAATATCGTCTCCAGTTCCGAGAGGTCCAGGTAGAGCTGCGCCATGCGGTAGCTGAACAAATGCGACCGGGGCGCATGTCGATGGTGCCGGACGCGGCCCTCGTATACTGCGCTTCGAAGCCTCGGCGCTGCACTCATGAGGCCACCGCCATCTGCTGCCACTGCACTCCGAGGGCCTCGGCCACTTCGACGGCGCTGCGCAGCCCATCCTCGTGAAATCCGAAGCCCCAGTACGCACCCGCAAACCAGGTGCCGCGCTGTCCCTGCAGGGTTGCCTTCTGGCCCTGGGCGGCGATGGCCCCGGGGGTAAACAGCGGGTGGGAGTAGTTCATCCGCCGAAGGATCCGCTCCGGAGCCACGGGGCGCGTGGGGTTCAGGGTGACGATGAGCGGTTGCCGCGCCTTCAGGCCCTGGAGCTGGTTCATGAGGTAGCTGACGGTCGCCGGCTGTCCTCGCTCACTGGGGACGAGCGCATTCCAGGCGGCCCAGGCCTGCGGACGGCGGGGCAGGAACGTGGCATCCGTATGCAACACCACGGCGTTGGGCTGGTAGCGGATCGCGCCCAGGACGCGACGCTCCTGCGGGGTCGCATCGCTCAGCAGCCGCAATGCCTCGTCGCTGTGGCAGGCGAGGACGATGTGATCAAAGAGTCCGCTGCCGGCAGCGCTCTGGACGGCCACCCTGCCCGCCACCCGGCGCACCGAAGTGACGGCGCACGAACGGCGCACGGCGACCCGCCAGCACTTCTCGAGTGCACGCACATAGCTCGCCGAGCCGCCCCGCACGACGCGCCAGCAAGGCCGGGCGCCCAGGCGGAGCATGTCGTGGTTGGCCATGAAGCGCACCAGGAACGAGGCCGGAAACTCCAGGACTTCGGCGGGCGGCGCCGACCAGAGCGCGGCGGCCATCGGAATCAGATGGTCTTCGCCGAACGCGTCCCCGTACCCTGCCGACTGCAGATACTGGCCCAGGGCCGGTCCCGGCTCAGATTGATCGAGCAGCCGCGGTGCTTCACGGTAGAACCGCACGATGTCCCGCAGCATGCCGTGGAACCGCGGCGAGAACAGGTTGCGCTTCTGGCAGAACAGCGAGCGCAGCGTCGCCGCCTTGTACTCGAGCCCCGTGCGCTCGTTGCGCACCGAAAAGCTCATGGTCGTGGGCTCCGTCTGCACACCGAGCTGCGCGAACATGCGGCTGAGGAGCGGATAGTGGCGCGGGTTGTGGACGATGAACCCGGTATCCACCGTAAGACGCTCCTCGCCGAGGGTGACGCAGTGCGTGTGTGTATGCCCACCCAGGTAGTCGTTCGCCTCGAACAGGGTCACCTCATGGTGCTCCCCCAGCAGCCACGCGCTGGCCAACCCGGCGATTCCGGAACCGACGACGGCGATGCGCATGCGGTCAGCTCCGCATCGCGCGGCGCACCCGCGCCGGAATCGGCCTGAGGCCCTGGACCAGTCCCAGCACCGCCATCAGCCGCAGCCCATAGAACGTCAGATCGATCTCCCACCAGCGAAATCCCTGGCGGACACAATTCGGGAAGAAATGGTGATTGTTGTGCCAGCCTTCGCCGAAGGTGATGAGGGCGAGCCACAGGTTGTTTCGGGAATCGTCGGCGGTGACGAACCGGCGGGTACCGAAGCGATGCGCGAGCGAGTTGATGGTGACGGTGGCGTGGAACAGCACCACGGTCGAGACGAAAAAGCCCCATACGAGCAGCTGACCGCCGCTGGTGTGCAGGTGAGGCGCGTGGCGCGACAGCAAGGATCCCAGGCCGAACAGTGCCGTTGCAAACACGACGGGCACGACTACGTCGTACCGGTCCAGCCAGCGCAACTCCGGGTAGCGGGCAAAATCGCCGATACGGTTCCAGTGGATGCGAAAACCGGCCGGAGTCAGGAACCATCCCATGTGACTCCACAGGAATCCCTGCAGCCGTGGCGAGTGCGGATCGGCCGCCGTGTCCGCATGATTGTGGTGCACGCGATGGTGTGCGGCCCACCACAATGGTCCGCGCTGGGCGCACGCCGCACCGATACAGGCGAACACGAACTGGACGATGCGACTGGTCCTGAAGGTCCGGTGCGCGAAATAGCGGTGGTAGAACCCCGTGATCGCGAACATGCGCACGGTATAGGTGGCCACCGCGACCGCCAGGGCCGTTCGGGATATTCCGACCCAGAAGACGGCGAGACAGGCGAGGTGCAGCGCCACGAAGGGTGCGGCCCGCACCCAGTCGATGCGGTCCGGTCCGGTAAGGTGCGCCGCGTTGCCGTCCGTGTCGAACCAGCCCCGAAGTGAGCCACTGAGCCGCGCAGGCATCCCCCGATCTCCGTTGGTGCATTCCTGTTGCACATACGGATCGGCGGTGGATCCGGATTCAGCTAGCTGCGGATGGCGCCCTGGGCAATGACCGGCCCGCTCGGGGCGCGGTGTGGAACCCCCGCGGGCGGCTCCAGCGTGACGGCCAGGACCGAGCCCGGTGCCCCCAGCGCCGCGCGCGCAGCAGCGGGCACCGTGACCGTGTGCGAACGGCTGATCGAGATGGCTCCGAGCGACAGCGGCGGGCCACCGGCTGGGATCACCCACAGTTCCGGAATGCGACCCTGCGCATCGGCGGCGCGCGGGACCGGCACCATGAGCACCGTGCCTGCCGCCCGGTCCACCGAGGCGAGCCAGCCGACGGCGCCGTTTGTCTGTGCCAGCGGCGTCACCGGTTTGGTCAGGGCCGCCTCATTCACCGGCGTTGGCCGGTGGACCGCCCACAGTGCAATCGCGACCAGCACGGCGAGCGCCGTCGCGGTGCGCCACAGCGCCAGGCTGTTCCATAGACCATGGCGGGGGCGGCTTTCCTGCCATCCGAGCCGGGAGCGCAGCCGCGACCAAAGGTCCGGCGGCACGGCCACGGGCGCCACTTCCGCGAGCCAGGGTGCCAGGCGTCTTTCCCACCCGGCGACCCGGGCGGCAAACCCGGATTCCTGGCGGCTGCGCTCCTGCGCCTGACGTCGGGCGTCCCTGTCCAGCACGCCCAGCACCAGCTCGCCGGCCAGCGTCTCATCATCCGGAGGCCCGGCCTGGCCGGAGTCCGGATCCTCTGCAGAGGGCGGTCGACTGCTCATGATTCAAGGCACGCCCGCAGTTGCAGCAGTCCACGACGGATCCAGCTCTTCACCGAGCCCAGGGGCGCCTGGACCCTGGCGGCCAGTTCCTCATAGGTACTGCCTTCGAAAAATGCCGAACGGATGAGCGAGCGGCGCCTGTCCTCCAGCTGTTCCACGCAAGCTTCCAGTCGCCGCCGATCGATCTGCGCCTCCGCCTCCTGCGCGGGAGAGGCGTCGGGATCGGGGATGTCGGTCGCGAGGGCGATCGAGCCTGCGGCGCCGCGCACCGCCTCTTCGCGCAGCCGGTCGATGCAGCGATTGCGCGTCATCATGCCCAGCCAGGTCAGTGCGCCGGCGCGTTGCGCATCGAACTGCGCGGCCTTGCGCCAGATGCTGACGAACACTTCCTGCAGCACCTCCTCCGCCTCGGCACGGTTGTTCAGCACCCGCAGGCAGATGCCGAACAGGCGATCGGCCGTGGCCCGGTAGAGGGCCTCGAACGCCGCCCGATCGCCGAGGGCAATCTGCGACAGCAGAGCTTCGATCGACGGTGGTTCAGCCATCGCCATCCAACTGTGGCACGCGCCGGAGTGCGTCGGTATCGTAGCCCGCCTCCTTGAGCAATGCGACCATTTGCTGATATTGCTCTGCACTGATCCGCGGCGTGCGCGCCATGATCCAGGCGTAATCGCGCCGATTGCGGCCGATGAGCGTCAAACGGTACTGCGGGTCCACGTACATCACGCGGTAGTCGGCACGGATCGGCCAGATGAACTGCATGCCCCACAGACCCCCGCCGCTGTCCGGGGCCACGAATCCCAGGGGGTGGTAGGACCTCGTTGGTCCGTGCAGCCCCCCTTTCCTGAAGGTAAATGTCGTGAGAATACGACCCTTCGCATCACGCTCGTACGTTTCCGTGGCGGCGTAGGCATTGCGCTCGATCCAGGTGGGGATGCACGCAATGACGTACCAGCGCCCCATGAACCGCGGGACGTCCAGGGTCGGCACTACCCCCAACGGGGGTCGCGTGCGACAGGCCGCGAGGCCCGCGACCGCGATGACGGCCATGGCCATCGCGGCCAGGTGTTGAAACCTACTGATCGAGTTCATAGCGGAGCAGACGCCCCTGTTGCGTGGGGGATTCGAGTGCCACCCAGACACCGTCGTCGTCGCGGTACCACACATCGATGTGCAGTGAGCCGCCCTCGATCCGGATATGAGTGGCCGCGACCAAATGATTCCCGAGGCGGATCGTGCCGTCACCGAGATGCTTGACCGTCACGGGGTCGTAACGGCCCGTCTGCGCGTTCAGCAGCTGCGTCCGGTCGAGAAGATCCCGATCCCAATAGGCATAGGTACCGACGCAACCCGGCAGCGTCGTGTCACCCTGCGACGAATGCAGCGCGAAGCCGGAAGCGGTCCGTGCGCCGGAAACGCTCAACCTGTGGCCGTTGTCATCCGTTCGGGCGTCGATGCGGGTCAGGCAACCTTGCTGCCAGGTCTCCTGGTCCCAATGCTCGTAGCGGTACACCGGAATGCCCAGTACGGTCACCCTGAACCGCGCGTGACCGTCGACTTCAAGATGCGACTCCGCGGTCGTGACCGCAAAGTCATGTGTCCCGATCGGTTTGCCATCGAGCAGAACCCGGAAATGCCAGCGCTGCGTGGGGTGGGCGGCGGGGTCGGGAGCAGCCCGGGCACCGCCTGCCGACCACAGGGCGATGGCAAGAGGCGCGGCAAGGGAACGCAACAGGGGCTGCATGTCCGGCATATACGGACGCCGCAGGGATCCGGATGCAGTTCAGTCAGGCGCGCCGCTCGCGGGGTTCGTCCGCGATCATCTGGTTCAGCACGTCGTGGTCGACCGGCTTGGTCAGATACCCGGCAAAACCGGCAGCCAGGGCACGGGTACGATCCTCCGACTGCCCATATCCGGTGAGCGCAATGACCCGCGGCGCAGGGCCGTCCGCCCTGGCGAGCAGCCGGCGCGCGACTTCGTAGCCGTCCATGACGGGCAGGCCGATGTCGAGCAACACGACCTCTGGCGTCAGCTTTTGGGCCACGTCGAGCGCGGCGCGGGCGCCGTAGGCCGTGGACACCTCGTGTCCCTCGAGCCGCAGGATGATCGCCAGTGAGTCCGCGGCATCCCGGTTGTCGTCGACGACCAGGATGCGGCGGGGAGCCGCTTTGACGCGGACCTCGCGGGTCGTGGCAGGGCCCGGAGGAGGCGCCGAGGGCAGACAGAGGGTGAACGTGGAACCGCGGCCCTGGCCCTCGCTTTGCGCGAGCACCGTGCCCCCGTGCATCTGCACCAGCTGTTTCACCACCGTGAGCCCGATCCCCAGACCGCCCTCGGAGCGGTCCAGGGTGCGGGGGCTCTGCACGAACAGATCGAAGACGTTCGGCAGCAGATCGGGTGCGATGCCAGTGCCACTGTCGCGCACGGCAATCCGCACCTCCCCTGCCGACTGCTGAATGTCCACATCGATCTCACCGCCCGCGTCGGTGTACTTGGCGGCGTTGTGCAGGACATTGCCCAGGCTCTGCACCAGCCGTGCGGTATCTCCGTTGACGTAGACCGGGAACAGTGGCTTGCGGATCCGCAACTGATGGGACTTCTCGGCCACCAGCGGGCGGATCGTTTCGACGGCCTGGTCCAGCACCACCGCTATGTCGATGCTCTGCATCCGCAGGTTGATGCGGCCCTGGGAAATGCGCGAGACATCGAGCAGGTCATCGACGAGACGCGTCAGCTGGTCGCTCTGGCGGTGCAGGATCGCAAGCAGCGGCGCCGCATCCGGCTGCGACTCGAGCCGCCGGCCGAGCAGCTCGGCGACGTTGCGGATCGGAGCCAAGGGATTGCGCAGCTCATGCGCCATCATGGCCAGGAACTCGTCCTTCTGGCGATTGGCGGTCCGCAGTTTCTCCTCGGCTGCCTGCCTCGCGGTAACGTCGGTGACGGAGGCGATCCAGCCGCTGACGGTGCCGTCCGGCTCCCGCCAGGGCGTGAATGCAGTCTGCAGCAGCCGCGGACCGGATGATCGGGAAACGATGGAACTCTCGTATTCGACCGACTGGCCGCCGAGCACTGCCCCGATGTGGGGGCGCATCGCCTCGAACGCTTCTGTTCCCAGTACGTCGGCGATGCCGTAGCCGACGATGCCCTCGACGGGTATGCCGATGATGCGGGCATATCCGGTATTGGCGGAGAGATAGCGCAAGTCCCTGCTGCAGCGGGCCAGCCCGGTGGGCGTTGCATCGAAGGTCCGGCGCAATTCCTCGGTCCGGGTCGCCAGTGCGGCCTCGATGCGTTTCTGTTCGGTAATGTCGACATTGATGCCGACCATCCGGACGGGGCTCTCGTCCTCGAAGAAAACCTGGCCGGCACCGTGCATCCAGCGCAGCTCGCCGGTATCGCGACGGACGATCCGGAATTCCGCCTCGAAGCGTCCACTCCTGAGCGAGCGCTCCAGGGCGGCCAGTGCCTGTGCCCGGTCCTCGGCAAGCACCGCGGCTCCCCAGTCGGCCCTCTTCTGACCGAATTCCTCCGGCCTGATGCCGTAGAGTTCCAGCAACTGGTCGGACCAGAGGTTGACGTCATTCCTGATGTCCCAATCGAAAGTTCCCGCCCTGCCCGCCTGCAGCGCCAGGTCGAGCGTGCTCTTGATCTGCGACCGGGCCTGCTCAATGTGCCTGCGCTCCGTGACGTCCTGGACGATGGCCTGCACGCCGTGCACTTCACCGGAACTGGTCCAGGGATGGAACCCCAGCAGCCACTGCGACGAGCCGGTTCCGGTACCGACAGCCGCCTCCACGTTCTCGACGCCCTGCCCCGATTCGAAGACGTGTCGCGCCGTAGGTTCCAGCAGTCCGGCCAGTTCGGCCGGGAGGAAGTCGCGCAATTGCCTGCCGAGGGCTGCCTCCGCCCGCACACCCATGAGCTGCGCCATCTTCTCGTTCATGCGGATGCAGCGCAGTCGCCGGTCGAGAACCATCATTCCCACCGGCGCTATGCCATACAGCGTCTCGATTTCGCTGAGCTTCTCGGCGGCGAGCCGACGGGCATCGCGCAGGTCATCCTGGGTGCGCTCCCGCGCGGCGGCCTGGCGCAGCTCGCGTGACACCAGCAGCGCCGTGATCCACACCATCGCGATGCGTACCGCAACCACGAAGATGGGACGGACACCCAATGCATGCGAGAGGAAATAGCTCGAGGCCGCCGCTGGCGTGGCGGTGGCTGCGACGATGAGCGGCAGAAGGGGTGACCGCAGCGTCAGGCAGACCAGCACGGCGATCACGTATGCGAAGGCCGCCCCCACGAGCTGCAGGAAATCGGCCAGGAGCCCGACAGCAATGAAGAGGGCGGGTACCCAGAGGTATGGGATTACACGCAGGCCGGCGCCTGAGCGGGTTGTCGGTGCGTCCAAGGGTGCGTCGTCTGGCGAAGCTTGAGCCAGACTCTACGCGATTCCTGCTTACCGGTGTCGGCGGGACGTCCCGGGGGCAACCCCGTCGGGATCGCCCTCGAGGCCGGATTGGCGGCCATCGCCGCCGGTCAATGCGGTTTCTTGGGCGGGCTCTGAGTCGGCTGACGGGGCAGATAGGAATCCGGCGGATCGCCCATCGGCGGCGGGGGCATTTGACGGGTTCGCGACGGACCCTTCGGCATCGGCATTATCACCATCGATCCCCCATTCGGCGGGCTGAGTGCCCAATGTGCGCATTCGACAGAGGATAGACAACGCGCAATTGCCGTAGATCACATCAGAGTCGTCCTACTCCCGTGTTTTCCGTTGCCAGCACCTGCACCGGACTGCTTTGCGGGTCCGCGGAGTCGGTATGTCCGGAGGCGGCGAACCATGCGGCCTTCTGGATGCGTTGCTGGTACAGGGCCCCGCGAATCAGGTCCCGAAAGGCTTCGTAGCGGCTGTTGTAACCATGCTCGCTGGCGTACAGATCGAACGCATCCGCAAGGTCATCGGCAATCAGGATAGTGAAGCGGCGCATGACGATTCTCCGTGCAGGCCCACACGCTATCGAAAAAGCCGCTCGAACCGCCTTAACCTGGATTAAGCGCGGCTGGAGTCAGGTCGCTGACTTCGCTCGGTCGTAGGCTTATCGGCCGCCGTGCCGGGGCTCGCCGCCCCCACGGCCCTCCTCATTGCGCCGAAGGCCCGGCGGGGCTCACTGTAACGATCCTGCTTTGCTGTTCTGCGACTGCTCGCCACGCTCGCGGCCGGCCTTGCTTGCAGGTTGCGATCACCGGCGGGTGGATCCTGAATCCGGTTCTGGCCCGAGAGTCTCCCACCTCGCCAGGGCACGTCTTCCGACAGACGGTGCCGGGTGCCCACATGCGTTAATCGGATGATGGTAGCGTCAACGATTAGAGGCAGGGGCGCTCTCCAGTCGCTGAACTTCTTCATGGCCGACATGCAGGCGGGCGTGGGGCCGTTTCTTGGCGTATTCCTCATGTCCCATGGCTGGCAAAGCGGTGCCATCGGTTCGATCATGACCCTCGGCGGCGCGGCCGGCGTCCTGATGACCGCCCCGGCAGGCTCATGGGTCGACAGGAGTTCCCGCAAGCGATGGCTGGTGGCAATCCCGGGGATCTGCACACTGCTGGCGTCGGCGACAATGCTGCTCTCCCAGAAGTTTTGGCCGATAGCGCTCTCCCAGGTGGCTGCCGCGATCGCGGGCGCCGCGATCGGTCCCGCCGTGGCAGGCATCACCCTCGGGATGTTCACGCAGGCGGGCTTCACGCGCCAGACGGGCGTGAACCAGGCCTACAACCACGCCGGAAATGCGGTAGGCGCCGGTCTCTCCGGTCTGCTCGGCTGGAAGTTCGGCCTCACGTCAGTCTTTGCGCTTGCGGCAGGATTCGCCCTTTGTGCAATCCTCTCTGTGTTCCTCATTCCGCGAAATAGCATCGACGACCAGGTGGCGCGCGGCTTGGACCCGCAAATCCAGACCAGGCAGGCACCGCGCGCGCTCGCGGTGCTTTTGCAATGCAAGCCGTTGCTGGTACTGGCCGCGGCACTGGCCTTCTTTCACCTCGGTAATGCGGCGATGCTGCCCTTGTATGGCCTCGCAGGGGTTGTCGCCGGGAAGGTCAATCCCGCGGGATTCGTGGCGGCCACGATCGTGATCGCGCAGGGCACGATGGTGGTCACCGCGCTCGTGGCGATGCGCATGGCCCGCAGCCGCGGATTGTGGGTCGTAATGCTGGTCTCCTTCGCGGCGCTGCCGCTTCGCGGCCTGGTCGCGGCGAACACCATCAGCAGCTGGGGTGTCCTTCCGGTCCAGATCCTCGATGGCGTCGGTGCCGGACTGCAAAGCGTCGCCGTGCCGGCACTGGTCGCCCGGATACTGGACGGTACAGGCCGCATCAACGTGGGGCAGGGTGCGGTCATGACGGTGCAGGGCATTGGCGCTGCCTTGAGTCCGGCCATCGGAGGATGGCTTGCGCAATGGTACGGCTATGGTGCGGCCTTTCTCGCCCTGGGCGGCCTCGCCCTCGCATCCCTGACCATCTGGGTGCTGGGCGCTAATGCCCTGAGAGCGCCGCCTCGAAGTTCGAATCCTGCAGCATCGAGCTCACCGTATTGACCACGCCATCCGAGAGCGCCTCGTCGTAGTTTTCGAGCTTGTAGGAGCGGCCGAACCGGGTGGCCTCACCGGAAGCAAGGCCGTTCCAGAGCGTCTTGCCGTCGCGATTGACGACCGTCAGCCGCACCCGCACCTCGGACTTATAGGTGCTTTCTTCGCGAACGAAGAACTGCACCACTTCGCCCTTGATGATCACCGCGCCGTCGCTGTCCACGACCTTGAAACCGGCATGCTGGAACAGGTCCCGCATGTGCTTGCCGACGAAGGCGCCGATGTCGTCCTGGGTGGTCACGGGCTTGGGCTGCTTGTCCTCGATGTTCTCGCCTACCGCCGTCTTGTTCTCCCGGGCATCCGTGAAGTTATCGAACTGGATGGTCGCCTGTGACATCTGCACGGTCCCCAGTTCCAGGTCCGAAGTCGGTCGCCACTGCAGCGAAACGTTTTCCAGCAGTTTCGCGGCACTGGCCCCGCCACCGAGCGTCATTGCCAACAGCATCAGACCAATCCTGAGTTTCATGACAGTCCTCCCTTGGTTGTTCAAGGCACGCCATATACGAGGATGCGGCTCTTGTCCGCCGATCCCGGCCAGGCGAACGACTTCATGCCGGCCGCCACTCCCAGCAGTTCATGTCCAGCGGCGCCGTACACGACCAGTCCGCCGCCTATCGATTGACCGGTGCTCGTCTGCCACAGCACCAGGCCCGTCTTCTGATCAAGCGCAAAGATATCGCCACCGAGATCGGCGCTGAACACCAGATTGCCGCCCGTGGGTGTGACGCCCGCGACGATGGGATGTGGCGCCTTGAACTTCCAGCGCACGCGGGCGTTCTCGGCATCGAACGCCGTGAGCCAGCCCCGGGCCGAGTTCGCAGGGTCGGTCATGTCGCCCATGCCGCCGGTGCTGCCGAACCAGACCTCACCCATGGCCGGGATCTTCAGGTCGCGCACCAGCTGCACGTGGGCGCACAGGTCGACCGCGCCCACGAACAGCTGGTCGGTCGCAGGACTGTAGGCGGCGCTGTTCCACTCCGTCCCCCCGCCCATGCCCGGACAGAAGTGAACCTGCTTGTCCCGGGACAGGGGTTCATCGACGTTTTCGCGCGTCGTCGTCGGCGACTGGGTCAGCAGCGGTATGACCGGTGCGTACTCGAGCGATGCGGCGGGATGGCCGAGGCCCGCGCGATCGAGTATCGACAGCTGCCCGTCCTTGTTCGCCGAGGCAATGATCAGATGGCCGCTTCGCGTCCGGACCAGCGTCGGGGCGCTGTCGACGTCCCAGTCGTGGCTGTCGTGCTTGACGAGCTGGTTGTAGGCAATGAGCTTGCCGCTCGCCGCATCGATGGCGATCACCGAATCCGCGAACAGATCGTCCCCGGTTCGATCGAGCGAGTCGAAGTCCGGCGCAGGATTGCCGGCCGGCACATACAGAATGCCCTTGGCCGGATCAAGCGTGAAGGAAGTCCAGAAGGCGCCGCCGGAGACCGGCAGCTTCTTGTTGGTCCAGGTGCTGCGCGGATAGCCCTGCTCGGGTACCACATCGAAGCGCCAGATGACGTGCCCGTCGCGCGCATCCAGGGCATAGACATGCCCGGTGACACCGGCGGCATCACCGCCGGCATTCCCCACGTACACCCGCCCATTGGCCGCGATCGGCGCCATCGGCACGGAAATGCCCGGCCCCGCGATGTCGAGCGGGTGGTCCCACACGATATGACCGTCCGTAGCATCGAGCGCCACGATGTGGGCATCGGCAGTCCCGCGATAAAGCCGGCCATCCAGATACGCGAAGCCGCGGTTGACCGCAAGCCCCGGTGGCGCGCGGCTCTTGTCGTGACGGCTCCACTTCACCCTGCAGGTGGCCGCATCGATGGCGTACGAGCCCTCGTAGCTCGTGAAGTACATCGTGCCAGCGATGACCAGCGGCCCGGTCTGGAACGCCACCACTTCGGGCAGCGTGTACACGCAATGCAGCGCCAGGTGCCCCACATTGGCGGTCGTGATCTCGTCGAGCGGTGAATAGCGATCGCCCCCGAGCGTCCGGTTGTATGCCGGCCAGTCCGCCCTGGTGTCGGCTGGAGGCGCAGCGGCAATGGCCGGGACACACAGAATGAGCGCCACCACTGCAACGAACCCCTGGTGTCGCGACATACCCGTCCCCTTCATTGTTGATGTGGCCCGTACAGGCGGCCGAGTGCATGCAGGGTATCAGCAAATCCCTCGGGAGGAATGCTGCGGCGCATGGCGGGCGCCGAAAATCAGGGCGGCGCAAGCCATGAGGGCAATGATGATGGCGAAGACCGCGTGTGCCACCAGCGATCCGGCGGCCGCCGTGAGCAGGCCCACCCCGATGACCGGCAGGCTGTTGCCCAGATACAGCGTGACCAGGTAGCTGGAAACGACTTCCCCGCGCTTCTCTTCGGGAGCAATCGTATTGATCACTTCAAGACTGCCGCTGTAGCCGAAGCCTGCCGCGATACCGCCAATCGCCGTCGCCACGAACAGCAGCCACAGAGCACTCAAGACCTGTGCGAGCACCAGCAGCCCCAGCCCCGGGACCAGTAGCGCCAATCCGGACAGCATGGTCGGACGCGGCCGCAGCCTGCCGGCGAGGATCGCCGCGAGCGTGCCGATGGCGAACAATTCGCAGACCACGGCCCCGGCGAGCAGCGGCGACGTCTCGCCCATGCTCCGGGCCAGGAGGTTGGGGATCAGCGCCGCATAGAAGCCGAGCAGTGCGAAAGTCACGAATCCCGTGATCGCGGGCGCGACGAACTCCGTGCGGATCTCCTGCGGCAGACCGAGCCGCGGTTGGAACGAGAGTTCCGAAAGATGATGCCTGGGATCCTTGACCGTTTCCGGCGCCCAGCCGATGCCGACCGCAATTCCCACCAGGAGAACCAGCAAGAGGAGGTAGGCCAGCCGCAGGGGAGCAGGCGCGAGCTGCGCCAGCGCTCCGGATAGCAGCGGCGCGAGGGCGAGCCCCGCAAAATTCGCGCTCGACGCCATGGCCGAGGCCTGGCGCTTCCGGTCCTCCGGCAACAGCTCCATGATCCACGCCGTCGCCGCTCCCGAAGCCAGACCCGTCGCAAAGCCGCTCAGGCCGCGCGCGACGAAGAGCCAACCGGTTGCCTGTGCGAACAGGAATGTCAGCGTGCTGATGATGGCAACGATGATCGCCGGCCGTGTTGCGCGCAATCTCCCGGCCTGGTCGGACAGGCGACCGAAGAACAGGAGCGCCGTGAGATTCCCAAGCACGTAAACCGCATAGATCAGGGTCAGCGTGATTCCGCCGAACCCGAAGGTCTGCCGATAGAGGGGATACAGCGGCGTCGGCAGGGTCGCTGCGAGGAACATCACCGACAGTTCCAGCGCTACGATCCAGGGGGCCGCACCTGCGGTACCGAGTTTCATGCCGGCCATTCTCGACTCGCTGCCGGGCACGACCATCCGGGCGGCGCAACCGCGCGGTCACGGATTCCTCCTACGGTTGCCGCGCGTCGCGTCTGCGCTCAAGATGACATCGACGTTGAAGTGGAAGCCACGATGACATACGACAGTGCCCCTCATCCCAAGGCAGCCGAACTGATCGCGACGGCGCGGGACATTGCCGCGCAGATGCGTGCCGAACAGGACGAAAGCGATGCGCGCGGGCGGTATTCGGAAGCGGTTCATCAGCGATTGCTGCAGGGCGGCTTCTACAGGATCCTGCAGCCGCGCCTGTTCGGCGGCGGCGGCACCGACTGCGAAACCTATATCCGCGTCATCATGGAGCTGTCGAAGGGCCATCCGGGTGGTGCCTGGTGCTACACATTGGCCTCCTCGCACGCGCTGGTTCTCGGATCCCATTTCGAGGAAGCCGTGCAGCGGGAGCTTTTCGGGCCGGAGGGGGATTTCCGCGCACCCTATGTCGCGGCCGCGACCGGCATGCCGAAGATGGAGCGGCGCGAGGGCGGTTACCTCGTGACCGGCTTCTGGACCTTCGCCTCCGGCGTTCCCGTCTGCAATCATTTCTTCGGCGGCGCGCTGATACCAGGTCCCAAAGGCGTCAAATCGGTGATGATCGCCGTGCCGCGCGCGGACATCGAAATCTTGGCGGACTGGGGCGGTGATGCCGCGATGGGCATGCAGGCGAGTGGTTCCAACAGCGTGCGCATCAGGGACGTCTTCGTTCCGGACGCGCACATCGTCACTTCTCCGGTCATGCGGATGAGCACCGAAACCCTGCCCGAGGGCACGCCGGGGACCCGGCTGCACGGCAGCGGTGTCTTTCTCGGGATCCTGTTCGGCTGGTTCAGCTGCGAGTTCGGGGCAATCCTGACCGGCGCGGCCCGTGCCGCGCTCGAGGAATACGAGCAACTCCTCAAACACAAGACACTGCTGTTCGATCCCGGCCGCACCCGGATGCACGATCCGGAACTGCAGCGGGTCTTCGGCGAGGCGATGTGCCGGGCCGATGCGGCCGAGGCACTCACGCTCAGCGCCACGCGGCTGCACCTGGAGCAGTGCGATCAATGGATGCGCAAGGGCGTACCGATCACCGAATCGGATACTCTGCGCGTGTGGGGCATCGCCCGCGAGGGCTGCCGCAACGCCTGCGAATGCGTCGAGATGCTGTTCCGGACTGCCGGCGCGGCCACCGCGAAGCGCGGCGACCGGCTGCAACGCTATTTCCGGGACGTGCAGATGTACCGGATCCACATCCAGTCCCAGGCCATGGCACCGATGCTGCGGGCCCAGGCTCACCTGGGGATGGAGCTTCCGCCGCCGATGCGACCTGAAGCGGTGCGGCCCTGACCGGACGGCGGCTGGATCACTCCTGCGGCGGTGGGTTCGGCCGGACCGGCAGATCGTCCACCACCGGTTCATTGTCGGGAACCGGCTGCACGGCCGGATTCGGGTCAGGCCGGGTGGCGGGGGGCAGCGGCAGCACCTGTGTGCTCTGCGTCGCGACCGGCTCCGCGGACGCATCGGGTGATGGTGCCTGAGCCACGGCATCGGCGATGCGCGGCAGGGGCACATGCGCGGTCTGTGGCCGAGGTGGTAACGGCAGGTCCGTCCCGTCCGGACGGGCCTGCCAGGTGAAGAGGACGAGCGCGACGAAGAATCCCGTCACGGCAAGGCACCAGGGAATGAGGCGCGGATGCATCGGCGGATCATCCCCGGGGACGCACCGGTACCCCCGGTGCGTCCCCAGGCCTAGCTCGGCTTACTGCAGGTGCGGAACGGCCCACAAGATCTGGGCCGGGGTTTCCACGCCCAGGTTGTTGACGACGCCGGTGCTCGGGCTGTACTGCGCCCCATCGCCGAAGCCCTGGACCTGGAGGCTCACGGCACCACTGCGGTGAACCTGTACGGTGGCCCAGGCATAGTACCGGTCCTGCCAGTTGGCGAGCGGCACCGGCTCGCGCGGCGGACTGTCGCTCGTCATGGCGTCATCGAACGGCGAACCACCGGAGCCGACGATCACCTGGTACGGGGTGTTCTTCGAGCCGCCGGTCACGTCCTTGAACTGCTCGACGTGCGGGATGTGCTCGTGGCCCGAGAAGTAGGTGGCATCGAAATGCGCGATCACCGCCCAGAACAGGTTCGCGTACGGATAGGCAGCCACCTTGTTGTAAGTCTCGGGGACGACCTGCTGCGGCTTGCTGTCGACGATGATCTGCGCCACGTTGGTCGCGATGGTGACGGTCTTGCCGTTCGCGTCCTTCACCGTGACTGATGTCGGGGCGGTCGTGGAATTGAGCCCGGTGAGTGAATCCAGCCCGTTTGCTGCGTACGGGGTATACACCGTGGCCGGTGCATTCGCGACCACGTTATAGCCATACGTGAAGGCCGGCTTGTGGCCGAACACGAAGTACTTGGGCGTCAGGTGATTGGCGGTGGCGCGGCTCTGGGCGTCTTCCAGGTCCTGGGCCAGCCAGTCCGTCGGCGCCGTGGCGTCCGCACCTGCCGGATCGGTGTTGATCACCACGAAGTGCAGCAGCTGGTGAGTGCTCTCGAGCCTGATGTCGAATGAGTAGCTCAGCTCCGCCTCGCCCGTCGGATTGGTCGGGTTGACGACGCCTTCGATTGCGCCGTTGTTGCCCCCGGCCTGCGGTGCGGTCGTGCTGGAGAAGCCGTTGGCGGCAATGGCCGGGAACCCGCTGACGGTCTGGAAACGCTCGTTGGTGTAGATGTCCTCGACCAGGTCCCCGACGTTGTCCTTGAAGGCCGCCTCGTTCTCCGGGTAGGCGTGCTTGCCCGAGGCTCCGCAGTTCTTGGGATCGTGGGCCGCCTTGACGTTGCACTGGGTCTCGTGGTTGCCCGGCACCGGCACGACGTAGGTGCCGGTCTCGAACAGCGGCCCCATGATGCCGCGCCAGTACGCATACTGCCGGTACTCGAACACTGCATCGGTCCAGACCAACGCCGTATCGGTCGTGCCCTGGACGCTCGTGATGGAAGCCAGTTCCGGCGGGACCGCCGGGCGGCCGTAACCGTAGATCATGTCGCCGTTGAAGAACAGCAGGTTCGGCTTCTGGCGCTGGATGCCGCGTAGGATGCGCGACAGCGCCTTGGTGTTCGTGAGGAACGTGTTGTCCTGCGGCAGCAGCGTCCCGGTGAGGTCGGGCTTGCCGGGCTCACTGGGCGTGCCGAGCGTGGCGCCGCTGCTGAACGTACCGGGTTCGCCCGCCTCCAGCAGCGTCGTCGGATCGGGGGCGCCGCCGGTCAGCGTCGACTCGGTGCGGCTGTCGCCGACAGTCGCGAAACTGAACACCACCGGATCCGGATCCCATCCGGGACCTGGCTGATTGAAATTCGGGCCCTGGAAGTTCTGGGCCTGGGCGACGCCGGCCAGCATGGCGCTGGCAAGCGCGGCGCCGACGGCAACGCGCACGCGGAGTGACTGGGCAGTGGACATGTTCTCCCCTTTGAAGGCTTTGGTCTTGATTGGAGCCAGGCTGTGGCGGCGCCTGTCTTGAAATTCAACTGACCCGACTTTGTCGCAGCCGTGTTTCAGTTCCATGAAGAACGCGGTGCTGATTGAACTTTGATCCAAGCCTAAGAGACCGCGCGACACGTCACCTTGTAAGTGGCGCCCGCGGCCTGATCCATTCCCACCCAACGACCGGCGCTGGACTGCTTGCCCGGAAAGATCGTGACTCCCTGGCGGTCGGACACCGAGTGCCGGGTGCCGTTCTCGAGGTAGAACCCGCTGAGCACCGTGCTGCAGCGGATGATGCGCGGGTCCCGGTTGGTGATGATGATGGAGTAGATGACCTCGTCATCGTTGTACCCCGCAATCACCCAGCTGGCATCGACGCCGTACTTGGGTTCCTCGGGACCGCCACCCGTCTGGTTGGTGTCTTCGATGCGCCGGATGGGAACCGGCGCCGAGGATGAGGCAGCGGCTGGCGTATCGGCGGCCGCGCCGATACTCAGCGCAAGCGCGCCGGCGAAGCAGACCATCCGTGCGAGCATCCGCAACCTCATGGGTGCACTCCGGGGCCGTGTTCGGCCGCCTGCGCCAGCGACCAGACGAAATCGAGCGACGCGTAAGCCATCTGCCACTTCCCCTGTCCATCATTGCGGCCGAACCAGGCCGGGTCCGGATCGCCGATATAGCCGCGCCGCACGCCCGGGGGCGCCGGCGCAAACACCGGCAGCCGGCTCGGGATACCCGCCACGCTCAACGTCGCGCGCGCGTGGCAGGTCATGCACGAGGCACTGTCGCCCAGACCCGCTTCCAGCACCGCATTGCCCAGCCGCACGGGCCGCCGATCCGCATCGAGATAGCCGGTCTGCGTGCCCCGCAGGCGGTAGTGCGCTCCTGCTGCTTCCGCGGTGTGCTCGAAGCTCGCCCACAGCCAGCCTTGCGGGGTCTTCGCCGCGATGTTGAGGGCGGCGAGTCCGAACAGGCGCGTACTGCCGTCGGCGAGCCGCAGCGTCAGGGTGTGGAACTGTGAGCGCTCCGCCGCCGAAATGGGGGCCCAGCCGGCCTTGAGCTGGATGGCGCCGACCGGAAATTCGACGTTGCCCTGCAGCACCGCACGCCGCTGACCATCGACGGTGTACAGGTGCTGCGCGCGGATGAAGTCATGAGACACCTGGTTCAGCCGCACTTCGACCAGCCGCTTCGCCGTCGCGAGCGGATCGGTGACCGGCACCATCCGGCCGTTGACGATATGTCGCAGATCGGGAAAGTCGGCCGGCGTCAGCAGCTCGAAGCGCTCGGGGCCTGGATGCGACACGGCGGACCACGGCCCGGGATCCGCTCCGTCCCGGCGGAAAGTGCCGCTGGCGCTGGCCCAACTCTCCCACAGCGCCGGGCGCCCGCTGCCGGGTGGATCGAGGGAGGCGAATATCCGCCAGGCCTCGGCATCGCTCGCGGCCGCCTGCATCAGCCCGCAGGCCAGCAGCGCGATCATCATCGGGCCACGTCCGCGTCGGTGAGCGTCTTGAGGAACGCAATGATGTCGTCGATATCGGCATCGGTGAGCGCCGGCTTCTGGCCCGGCTTGCGATCGAGCGGCGGATCGTGGTCGATGTCATCGGGATAGCCCGGCGGCATGTCATCGTAGCGGTGCACGCTGCCGTCGGGATTGCGCGGATAGAACTTCTCCGGGTGCAGGTCGCGCTCGTTGTAGAACTCCAGCACCTGCTGCAGGTTCGAATACACCCCGTTATGGAAGAAGGCGTCGCGGATGGCCGTGTTGCGCACGGTGGGCGAGCGGAAGAACCCGCACAATTCGCGCTTGCCGGTGAGATCACGCCGGTTCGGACCACACAGCCCGAGATCGTAATAGCGTGCATCGGCATTCGCGGGCAGCCGCGGATTGCGCGGCACGCCGACGTTCACGAAGTCGAAGTCCGTGAAGGGCGGCGGGATGCCATCGCGACTGGTCCCGAGGTGGCAGCTGGCGCAGTTGCCCTTGTCCGGATCCTTGAACAGGTCCGCGCCCCGCTCCTCCTGCTCGGTGAGTTCGATGTCGCCGCGCAGGTACGCATCGTACCGGCTGCTGTAGGGGAAGAACTCCGAGGGCACCTGCTGGAATGCCGCCAGCGCGCTCATCCCGGCCGCGAAAGCCTTGGCCTGGTGCCTGAAAATGTCTGCGCCGAACAGCGCCTTGAACTGCAGCGCATAGGACGCCCGGGAGAGCTCGCGCACGACGGCGGCGGGACTGGCATTGGCCATTTCATTGGCGGCCAGCAGCGGCAGCGTGGCCTGCTGCGCGAGGCTTGCGGCACGACCGTCCCACATGAAACCGCCGATGGGCCCCACGTCGCCATCCAGGAACTTGTACGCCTCCTTGAAGGGGGGTACTTCGCGCAAATACCGCAGCGAGGGCACGGTGCGCGTGCCCCACCGGTCCATGTGGGGTCCGCCCCTCTCGATGGCCCGCCCCGGCGGGGGTCCGTAGGCGTACTTGGGATCATGGCAGGTCGCGCAGGCCTCCTTGCCCGAGGCCGAGAGGGAGACATCGAAGAACATGCTCCTGCCCAGCTGCTGCAGCGGCGACATCGATGCCGGTGCGGCATGCGCGACACCTGCCGCAAGCAGCATCCCCGCCACCCCTTCGAAAACACACGACCGCAGCACCCGATGTCCCCGCCGAAAAATGTTTAGGTTGTAGCGGGCGACGGTGAAGGATTTGTGACGACCGCAGTGCGGGCGCTAAGATGAAAGCCCGATGCAAGGGAGACTCGAACGTGCAGGAGCTGGGCGCCCGGACCGTCTTTTTCGTCAGGGACGCCGAACAGGCGCTGCGCTTCTACACCGAGACCCTGGGATTCTCCGTGGACTGGTGTCACCGCGAGGCTGGCCGCGCATTCGTGTGCCAGGTCAGCCTGCTCGGTCTGCAGCTGATATTGAACCAGGCCGAGGATTGGACCCGGGACCGGCCCGGGCACGGCCGGCTGTTCGTCGGCGTCGATGACGACGTGCTCGAACCCTTCCAGCGGCATCTTCGCGACAAGAAGGTCAAGAGCACCGTTTTCAACTGGGGCGAGCCGACGCTGGTGATCCACGACCTGGACGAGAACGAACTCTTCTTCTGGTTACCTGAAAACGAACGCGCCAGTCTCAAGGCGCCGCCCGGCGACACCTGAGCGCGCAACGCATGCTCAGGCGCCCGGGGGCGGCACCGGCTTCTTCTGCAGGAAGCCGCCGGCGGGAAGGCCGGCCACCTGGAAGTAGTTGTTCTGCGCCAGCGCCTCGTACAGCGGCGGGGTGAAGAACGCCGAAATGCGCGAAGCCACGAGCGCCGTGGCCATCATCGGAATCACCATGCCGGTGCCATTGGTCATTTCCATCACGATGACGAACGAGGTGATCGGCGACTGGGTCACCGCGGCCAGGTAGCCGGTCATGCACAGCGCGATCACCGCCGCCATCGGCGCCCAGGCAAACACCAGATGCACCCACTGCGCGAGCCCGGCCCCGATGGAAAGCGATGGAGAGAACAGTCCCCCGGGGATCCCGGCCATGTAGGTCGCCACCATGGCGCCCCACTTCGTCATCGCATAGCCTTCCGACAGCGGCGCCGTGCCCGTGAGCAACCGGCGCGCCTCGTTGTAGCCGCTGCCCCACGTCTCACCCGCCGAACCGACCCCGAGCGCCGCCACCACAAGACCAATGATCGCTGCGTAAACCAACGGCCGGTTGGCCCGCAGGGCGCGCAGCCAGCCCGGCATCCAGCTCCGCCAGCGCAGCAGCGCCAGGTTGAACGCCGCGCCGAACAGCCCGCACAGTACCGCTGACAACACCACCGGCAGCACGAACGCTCCGCCGAGATTGCCGGGCACGTTGAGCTGGCCGAAGTACAGATAGTTGCCGGCGAGCGCAAGGGAAGTCAGGCCGGAGAACACGACCGCAGTGATCATGACGCCGTTGGTGCGGCTTTCGAAATCCCGCGCCAGTTCCTCGATGGCGAAGATGATGCCGGCCAGCGGCGTATTGAATGCGGCCGACAGCCCCGCCGCGGCACCGGCAAGCAGGAGACGGCGTTCGAGCTGCGCACTGCGATGCGGGTAGAAGTGCCGGATCTCCGCCATGATCGCCGCGCCGATATGCACCGTCGGGCCCTCGCGGCCGATCGTGAGTCCACCCAGCAGCCCGAGCAGCGAGATCCCGATCTTGCCGACGATCACCCGCACACCGAACAGGCGTCGCATCAGTGTGTGCTCGTCCTCCGGCCGCGGCGCATGCAGTGCGGCGATCACCTGCGGAATGCCGCTGCCCTCACTCCCCGTGAACCAGCGTCGCGTGAAGAACAGCGAAAGAACGGTCAGTGCCGGCGTGACGATGAAGGCAAGCCAGGCGCGGCCGGCGATGAGACTGCGGAACGCATCGGAGACATCTTCGCTCCAGCGGGCGTAGAGCACCGAAACCAGGCCCACGAGAAGGGCGGCGGTCCATGGAAGTCCCGCCTGCAGGAACAGCCGGCGCGAACGGCCATTCAAGATCCGGCGCGGTAAGCTACTCCCGGGATTTTCACCAGTGCTTTGCGACGGACCGGCCGGCGACGCCGTTTCGGGCTCGTGTTCAGCCGCGGGCATGCTGACCGTGCCGATGCACGCTGCCTAGTACGACCCATGAATCATCATCACCCGTGGTACGAAAGTCCGCCACTTCAATCACTTAAGCTTCACAACAGCAATCCACAGCAATCGGAATGCTAGCATTTTAGGCAGCAGTGCGCCCGCCATTGCACGCCCGTTCGCTGCGCAGGAAGTACGATCAACGCGATTCGCCGTTGCCTTCAAACAAGATGAGGAATACAGCAGCGCGCTGGCGACGGTCCGGCACATCGTCGCAAAGACGAGCCGGCCGGTCGCCTACCTCGCATGAAACTCTGACAGCAGATCCGCGACCGAATCCAGGCCCTCGTCTTCGGCATTTTGCGCCGCGGTTTTTCCATCCGGATTGCGCAGACCGGGATCCGCCCCATGCGCCAGCAGCAGTTCGGCGATCTGGTGCGCGACATCCTCATCGTCTGGCAGCTCGAAAAACAGCGTGCCGCGCTCATATACCGTCCGGGCCAGCGCTGAGTCCTGCGCAAACAGCTCCCGCAGTCGCGCCACATTCCCCGTCCAGCACAACGCCCGTACATGGCGGCTGACGGTGCCCAGCATGGCCATCATGCGCCGCTGCCTGCGATAGGTGGCCCACCCCAGGGGCGGGCTCTGGAAGCGGGTATCGAGGGGATCGATCTGCGCGCCGCGCTCGATGAGCAGTTGGCCGACTTCGACCGAGTCGTGGCCGGCGGCGGCATGCAGCGCGCTGTAGCGCGTGTGATCGGCGATGTCCGGTGACATCCCCAGATCGAGCAGCAGTCGCGCCATGTCCTTCAGGTCCCGCGTCGCGGCGAGCAGCATCGGCGCGGGGTCCCTCAGGCATTGCGGGTGCTCTCGCGCCAACCGCGCCGCCGCTGCGCGGTCCAGTCGGATGCAGGCCGCCTGGAAAGACTCCTGTACAGTCAAACGGTCGGCGACGGCGCCGAATTCCAGCAGCAAGGCGGCCATTTCGTCGTTGCCGTTGACGGTGGCGTGCGTGTGGAGGTTGCCGCGTGAATAGTAGGGGTGCCGGCAGCGCGGATCCGCGCCGCGCGCAAGCGCCCAGCGCGCGCGCACCAGATGGTTGGCGTGCACGGCCATGATGAGCAGGAAATCGACCATCGGCGATTTGGGCCACGCTTTGGATGGCATCGTCCACTTGTGCGCGTCGCCGCGACGTACGGAGCGCTCGTGCAGAAAATCGAGCCAGAACGCATCATCCGTGTGCAAGGCCGTGTTGTAGAGCGCCTGGCTGGAGTACGGATCGGCGCCGCGGTCGATGAGCAGCGTCGCCAGCTGCTCGGCCTGGGGATGAGGGGGTTGACCGGCTTCCCCATCGCCGATGGCTGCCGTCAGCGGCTGGAACTCGGCGCCGTCGTCCGCGGCGACGGCGTGTTCAAACGGCGCCCCCGCATCCAGCAGTGCAGCGGCGATCGCCACACCGTTGTCGCGGGCCGCGGGGATCGGCAGGCGGCCGTAGCAGACGTAGTCAAGCGGCTGCGCGCCATCGAGCGTGGCGCGTTCCAACGCTGCCGCCGGGCGCTCGCGTAGTATTCGCCGGACCTCCTCCAGATCGCCGCTGACCGCCGCGGCGTGGATGTTGCCGGCCACGATCTGCGGATGACGCTCGAGAATCCGGGCGGCGTAACTCCACCGCCCCGGGTCATCCGAGTACGTCTCCTCCCACTTACCCGTGCCCGGACGAATGCCATAACGAAGGCGCGCATGTTCGAGGAATTCCGCCAGGCGCTCCTCGCGACCGCGGCCGGCAAGAGCCGCCTCGGCCACGGCGGCCTTCAATGCCACCCAGTCCGCAAGACCGTGCTCGCGGGCCAGCGCATGCTGCACGTCACGCAAGCTCGGTTGTTGCGAAGCGTCAGCGTAGGCGTGGTTGAACCGATCGCGCGCCGTCTGATTTTGGGCACGCAGCGCCTTCAGCCAGCGCTTGGCTTCCTTGCGCAGCGTCTCCAGGCGGGTGTCGGGCGTGAGATGTCGGGTCATGGGACTTCCTTCCGTTGCGCCTGAAGTCCGCTTGCATCCAGGCCGGAAGAAAGCATGGGCCGATCTCGACGATCGTTTGGGTGGGAGTAATCTCCCTTGCCGCGGACAGGAGGCGCCCCAACGCGCACTGCGCACAGTTTCGAATACCGCCGCGCCCGAGTCAACCATTCGGCGGTCGATGACGATAGAATCGGAACCGACGCGCAAACGGGGGAATTTGTGATCGCATCAGCAAAAACCGGTTTTCTCGCAATGATCGGGGTCGGCGGCCTCATGGCACTGGCCGTGACGGCTGTCGCGATCGCCGCACCCTCGAAGATCCCCCCATCCATGCACGCCATTCGCGCCGATGCCGGCGGGCCGCCCGGATCGGTGAAACTCGAGACCGTCCCCGTGCCGCAACCTGCCGCAGGGCAGGTCCTGCTGCGGGTCTATGCGGCGGGAACGAATCCGGTCGATTGGGGTAGTCGCCCACCGGCGCCTGCGGGAGCTCAGGGCGCGATACCGACAAGAGCCCCTGCGCCTCCGGGTCGCGATGTGGCCGGCGTCATCGTCGCGGTCGGTCCGGGAGTTTCTGAATACAAGGTCGGAGACAAGGTCTATACCGCGCTGCCCGGCGGTGGCGCCTATGCCGAATATGCCGTGGCGCCTGCCGCGGAACTGGCCATGAAGCCGCGCAAGTTCACGTTCGAGGAAGCGGCGGGCATTCCCATCGCGGGCTACACGGGCCTGCGCATGGTCGTGATGGCCAATGTGAAGCCGGGCGAGCGTGTACTCATCATCGGTGCCGCCGGGGGTGTCGGCAGCACGGCCGTGCAGGCAGCCCGCGCGGCGGGCGCCCATGTCATTGCCGTCGCCTCCTCCCGCCACGACAAGTACCTCAAGGGCCTGGGCGCCCAGGAGATCATCGACTACGACAAGGACAACGTCCGGGACAGGGCCAAGGCGGTCGCCGTCGTCCTCAACACCGTGGGCGCCGAGAACGCGAACGCCCTTTCCTACGTGCAGCCGGGTGGCCTGGTCCTGGATGCATCCGGACAGGTGGACGAAAAGGCCTGCGCGGCGGCAAAGGTCACCTGCATCCACGTGGCCCGCCAGGCGCTCTCGAACGCCGAACTGCTGAAGAAGCTCACGCAGATGGCGGATGACGGGAAGTACTCCGTGAAGGTCGAAAAAAGCTTCCCGCTGGCCAGGACCGGGCAGGCACTGAGCTTTGGCCGCACGGGAGACCGGGAAGGAAAGGTCATCATCGACGTGAACAAAGACGCGAAGAAGACCTGATACAGCATGGCCAGTCGGTACCTGTCCCGAGATTTACTCGCCTTCACGGTCCTCGCGGCACTGGCCGCCTGCAAGAGCGTGCCGCCAGGTTCGCGTGACGTGCTGGATGACCGCACGGGCGCCACGGTGACCGTGGTGGGCGCCCCCATCACGTTCTCGCGTCCGGCGGATGCCAGATCCTCGCACAACTACCTGACGCTCGATGCGATCCAGAAGGATGATGCCGGCAAATACTCGGAATTCCTGCTCCTGTACCGCTGGTCCGCGTACTACGGCAAGGAGCTGCCATCCGCCGGCGGTGCGACCGCCGGTGAACTGATCATCGATGTCGACGGACACTCGGTCAAACTGACGCCGCTGGAGCGCTTACCGGAGGGACTGCCGAAGCCGGAGGTCCTGTTCGTGCCGGCGACGAATGCCGCCCTGCGCGCGTACGCCGTCGAACCCGACACGTTGAAACTGATCGCGTCGAGCCACGCGATAGACTTGAGTCTGCCGGATGACTCGCCCGATACATTCCTGCTCTGGCAGGACGGCCGGCCGGCGCTGCAGGAATTCCTCAAGCATCTCTCCCAATAGAGACCCCGCTGCCGAAGCACCGGCGGCGCATATCCCCGGGTGCCTCTGAGACGACACGGAAGTCTCGCAACGGACTTCCGCTGCTGGGGTTCCCCTCCTACGCGTCGAAGACCCGAACTGTTCTAGATTCATGCCGGGAGTACGGTGAACCGACATGTTGATGGGTGACCACGAAATATCCGACCACCGCAAGTCCATTCCCGGTCTGCTGCACCAGCTGATCGCGCAGCTGGGGGTATTGACCCGCCAGGAGCTGGCACTGGCCAGAACTGAACTGCTGCAAAGAAGTTCGCCCCTGCGCGCCTGCGCCCTGGACCTGTGCTGCGGTGCCGGATTGCTGTTCGTGGCGATCCTGGTGCTGGTGGCCGCGGCCGTGCTGGCGCTGGCGTTGCTGATCCCGGCCTGGCTGGCCGCGCTCGCCGTGGGACTGGTCATCGGTGCGGCCGGTCTGTGGCTGGTGGAGCGCGGCCGCAGGCATCTGCGCAAGACATCGCTGCGACCCGAGCACCTTGCGGACTCCCTGCGCCGGGACCGGGAGGTGCTGTTGCGGCGGATCCATCCATGAACTCCGGGCAGATCGAATCGCTGGAGCGGGAGATCGAGGCCACGCGCCACGCCCTGGATCGCATACTCAGCGCCCTGCAGCTGCGGCTGTCGCCGCGCCAACGGGCGAAAGTGGCCTGGCGTGTGGCCCGGGAAGGTTCTACCGAGTCGCTGACCGCTGCGGGCCGCTGGATCAGGCAAAGACCGATGACGGCGGCCGCCATCGCGCTCGGCATCGGCGCAGGAATTTGCGCCGGGATGATCTGGTACCGCCGCCGCTCCTAGTACTCGAACTGGTACGCGACTCCGAGACTGCTGCCGGGATCGTTTTCCGGCGTGACGCCCTGGGCGGTGGCGGTGCCGTTGCCCAGTTGCGCCTGCAGCTTCAGGTTCTTGGTCAGATCGACATCCACATCCACCTGGCTGGAGCCGGTGGTGCCCTCCTTGACACCCACGTACACCCGGTTGGAAACATAGCGCCCCGCCTCGACGCTCGCCCCGGACGCCTGGGTGCTGGAGGAAGCGCTGGAGGTATTGGCCGCGCTGCCGACGGACAGACGGTCCAGTCCCAGCGCCTTCTGCAGCCGCGCGAGGGGATTCAGGCTGGGCCCGTTGCCGCCGCCGCGCAGGCTCGCCAGCGCGGCCCCGATTTCCACGACCTGCAGGGCCGTCAGCTGCGCCGCCGGCTCCCCGAACAGGATCCGGGAGAGGATTTCATCGGAAGGCAGCTCCGGGGTACTGCTGAGTGCGATCTTCGGCGAATCGGCGAGGCCCGTGATATGCACGATGGCGGTGACCTCGGCCGCCTGGGTCTGCGCGGTGAAGTCCAGGGAAGGATCGAGCTTGTGCGCGAGACCACTGCCGTTGAACGTCACGGTACCGCTGCTGAACGTGAGCCTGCTGCTGGCCAGGGTGAAGAACCCGCGCTCCAGTTCGAAGCCGCCGGTGACCCGCGGCACCGCGGTCGTGCCGCGGACGTGAAGACTGCCACCCATTTCGGCATCGAGTCCCCTGCCCGTGACCAGGATCCTGTTGGGTGCATCAACGTCCACGTGCAGGTTGACCATCAGGGGATTTGCGGCGGGTGGCGGCGGGGCCACCCCGTCGCGCTCGACATCCAGCACGGCCACCTCAGGCGGCAGGCCACCCGGGATGCTGATACTCGCTTTGTTCACATGAACGCTGCCATTGACGTTCAGCTGGTCGCGCACTGCGCCATCGATCTGCAGGTCGGCATTGAGGTTGGCCGTGATGATGTTGCTGGCGATGGGCTGGGCATTCTTCGCGGTGATTTTCAGGTCGACGGGAATCTTCGGCTGCAGCACCCCGAGGGTGCCCTGCACCGCGATGTCGCCCGGCGCCGCGCGCGCGGTCAGTTGCTCGATACGCAGCAACCCCTGGGCGCCGGTCAGCCTGCCGCTGATGTCGGTGAGGCTGATCCCCTGCGCATAGTCCCTGACGCTGCCGTTGCTCAGGCGGACCGAGCCTGCGATCTGCGGGGCGCTGGTCGGCCCCGTGACCCGGGTATCGATCGACATCGTGCCGGTCACATGCTCACCGCCCGCCTCCAGGATGGGATTGGCGAGCGCCAGATCGATGTTGCCCGACACCTTGAGATCCGCGGAACCGCCCGTCGCCATGGGCGCCTTGCCGGTCAGCATCAGCCGCGAGCCGCCGGCGCTCAGATGCGCATCGATGTCGGCCGTGTCCCCGTGCAGGTGGGCCGTCGCGCGCAGGTCGCTCGCCGGCAGGCCCTGCGCCTGGACACTCAGGGCCCTGACGTGAAGCAGCTGCAGCTGCACGGTGCCGGTGGGTGCGGCAAGGGTGCCCTTCAGGGTGGCTTCCGCGTCGGCGGTGCCACTGGCGAGCGCACCCGGTACGAAGGCGTTGACCACGGTAGGATCCACGTGCCTGAGGGCTGCGTGCACATCGAGGGCCGGGGAAATCGCCCCATTGACCTCCGCGATCGCCTGCCGCATGCCCAGTTTCAGGTGCTGGATCGTCAGCCCCTGCGCAAACTGCACCTGAGCCGGGTTCAGCAGCCGCAGGTCCTGGTCGTGCCAGGAGGCCTGCAGACTGGACAGCCGCAGTCTCTTCGCCCCGAGGTCCACGGTGGTTACCGCGCTGATCCGGGCCGGCTGACCGGCGATGGCGGGAGAGTCGGCCCGCAGGGTGACCTCGAGAGCGTTCAGCGGTCCCCCCGCATGCAGCTGCGCGTTGGCGGTGATACCGGCCGTGGCGACGTTGTGTGCGTCGACCTGGAGCTGTGCCGTCGATCGCCCCGCCTGGGAGGCCAGCTGCAGTTCGCCATTGACCGAGCCGGACAGGGGGCGGCCGGCGAGGCCGCTGAAGTCGCTCAGCTGTCCCACCTGCAGGTGCGCGCTGCCGCGGCCTTCCTGCAGCGACCGCGCGAGCGTGATGTCGCCGTGTGCGTTCGCGCTCTTCCAATGGGCTCGCTGGATGATGGCGCGCAATGCCCCGGCGGCTTCGGTGCGCAGTTCGGCGTTGACCTGAAGGGGGGATCCTTCCAGCTCCCCCGAGGCCTCGACCGTCGCCTGCGGTGCCTGGGGCAGGCCCTTGGCCTGGATACGGGCCGAAACCTTGCCGCGGGGCGATCCGCTCACGGACAGATTCGCGGCGAGCCGCGTGTCGGTACCGAGCTGCTCCCGGGGACCCGCGACGGTTCCCGTTATCTGCAGATCCCCCGCGAGCGAAGGGGAGAGGCGATGCACATCGGGCAGGCCCAGCTCGAACCGGGCCTGCACGTCCTGCCCGCTGCGGCGATTTTCCGAACCGTCCGCCGTGAAGGTGATCGCCCGCGCGGTGAGCCTGAGCGTGCGCACCTCGATGCGCTGATCGCTCAGGTCCACGGCCGCCTGCAGCTGCGTGAGGCCGCCGCGCACCAGGCCCGCCCAGGCGGCGCCCGGCGCATCGAGATGACTGCTGAGATTCGCGGTGATGCTGCTCGCCGAGGGCGCGTAGTCCAGATGCGCCGTCACCTGTGCGTCGCCCGTGATGCCAGCGCCCGCCACGGGCGCCAGAGGCTTCAGGTCCGGAACCTCGAGTCTGAGGTTGGCGTGTTGCCGGCCCACGGTCACGGCATCGGCCTGCAGGGCGAACAGGGCATGGTGCGCGGTCAGCCGCACCGGACGGGTCGGGTCATCCAGGTGCGCCACCGCCTCCACGGTGAGCGGGGAATGCGCGAACAGGTCGGGTGCGGAGCCCGGGATCTGCAGGCCATCCACTGCCGCCTTCAGATCGATGGAACCGCGATCGCCCTGCACGCGCGCATCGACCTGGGCCACGCGGGTGCCGCCCGGAATCTGCAAGGCCTTGATGAGCACATGGCCGTCGGCCGTGAGCAGCTTCAGCGGTCCGTGCAGCTGCCCTTGCACATCGATGCTCTGCCAGGCGAGCCCCGCGGCCGGCGTCATCGCAGGCGCCACCACGGAGTAGCCGAGATCGGCGGCGCCGTCGTGCAGATCGATGCGGCCGTTGGCCCGTGCCTGCAGGGGTCCCGCCGCCACCGACAGTTGCAGGTTCTCGGCGGCACGCGGTCCGCGGATCGCGACCTGCGCCGACAGCGCCCCCGCGTCCGGTACCTTGACCAGGTGCGCCAGGGGACCGTGGGCAGGCTCGCGCAACTGCAGTGTCGCGTCGATGGACTGCGGGTCCAGGTGAGCGTCCGCTTCATAGTCGCCATCGCCGGCGATCCGACGCAGCGCCAGGTGGGCGTCCATATCCTGGACAGAGCGGACGTGGGCCGAGGCCTTCACACTGAGCGATGCCGGATCGCCGGTGAGTGCCCGACCCAGCTCCAGCGTGTCGATGCTCAGGTCCCGCACATCCGTATGCGGTACCGACGAGGACCCTGAACTGCGGTTCGACTCCCGGAGGGGATAGCGCTCGACGTGCAGCAGGGCGATGTGCAGCGAGTCCACGAGGATGTGCCGGCCCACGAGCGCAGCGGGCGACCAGCGAAGGGAGATGTGCTGTGCCCACAGCCATGGACCCTGGCGGTCGCGCAGCTCGATGCGGTCCAGGTCCAGCGCCCCGGGAAAGCGGCCGTGGATGCCGGCGAGACGGACCTTGCCGTCGGTCAGCGCGGCCGTCTCGCGGATGATCAGCGCGCGGCCACCCGTCGTATTCGGGATCACGAGCACGGCGGCGATCACCAGGACCATCAGCCCCAGCAAGCCGGCGGCCACTGCGCTCGCGATTCTGGCGGGTCGTCTCATGATCAGAAGGCCTGCCCGAGTCCGATGTAGATCTGGAACGCCTGGTCGGGATTGACGACCCCGGGCCCCGAGCGGCGCTGCACCGGGATGCCCACATCGATGCGCAGCGGTCCGAGCGCCGTGTAGTAGCGCAGGCCCGCCCCGACACCGACCTGCCGGGAACCATTGATGGGATCGAGCGTGCGGCTGACGTTGCCGGCATCGACGAAGGTCACGAACCCCAGGGACGTGCCGATCCGCTGCCGGAACTCGAGGTTCGCCGCGTTGATGGCCGTACCGCCGATGGGATATCCATCGGGAAAGGTCGGCCCCACCGACTGGTAGCGATAGCCCCGGATGGTGCCACTGCCGCCGGCATAAAAGCGCTGGTCCGGCGGCAGACTGTACTGCGAGGCGCCGACCGCAAGCCCATCGAGGACCCGCACGGCGATGACACTGCGTCCCGGGGCGGACGGCAGCCCGAGGTTGTGCAGGTCGAAATAGGCGGAAGCCGTGAGCTGGGTGATCAGGAATCGGGTACTCGGATGCCCCACTGAGTACGTGGGTGTGAGGGTCAGCGCCGCGCGCACGCCCTTGATGGCATCGGCGAGCGGACCGGCCTCCGTCGTATCGTAGGTGCCGGTCAGCGGCAGGCCCAGCAGCGTGTAGTCGTAACGGCAGCGCAGCGCGGTGGTGCCGGGTGCGGGCGGAGCAAGGTTCGTCGTGCAGCCGACGGCGGCGCTTTCGGCAGCCGCCGGCGGTGGCTCCTGGATGATCTGCTCGCGCTCCGCCGTGAAACCGGCGCTGACGCTCCAGATGCTCGACAGCTTGCGGATCACCGAGACTCCGCTCAGCGCCGCCGTCTGGTCGTAGGCATCCAGGTATTGCCGCAGGGCGCTGGCACTCACCTGCAGCGACTGATCGCGGGTCTTCCAGTCCGGGATGAGGTACTTGCCATTGAGGTCATAACCGATGCCATCGGTCGCGGTGCCGCCGCCCAGGTTCAGCACGTCGGTGGCCAGGGTGAGTGAGTCCGCCCGGCCGCTCACATCGCGCTTGGTCCAGTTGACGCCGGCGCTCGCTCCCAGGTCGCTGGAATAGGACGCCTTGAATCCGACCAGGTGTTGCCTGCGCTCGCGGAACGTGAAGGTCAGCGGCACATTGCCGCTGGCGTCCGGCATCGGTGCCACCGCGACGCTGACCTGGGTGAAGATGCCGGTCCCCAGCAGGTCCTGGCGCGCCGCCTCGATGGCGCTCGCCCGGTATTCCTCGCCGGTGCGCAGCTTCAGCCGCTTGCGTACATAGGATTCATGGGTCAGTTTGAGGCCTTGCAGGCGGATCTCTCCGAGGCGGTAACGGGCGCCGGGTGTCACGTGGATGGAGACGTTCAGCACGCGGGCGGCCGAGTTCTCCTTCGCATGCGGAGGGTCGACCTTCGCGTAGGCATAGCCATTCTCCCCCAGCGCCTGTCGCACGCGATCGGCCGCCGCCAGGACCTCCGATGCCACGGCCGGGGCGCCCGTCGATAACTTCAGCGCTGCGGCCGCGCTCGGCGGCACCTCCCCGGTCAGCTGCACCTGCCCCAGGTGGAACAGGGGTCCCAGGGAGAAGGCGATCGACACGTCTGCATCCTGCTTCGGAGGCCGGTTGGTCAACTCCTCGCCCAGGTTCGGATCATCCAGCGCCAGGGAGTCGATGGTGATCACCACCCTCCCCTGGTAGTACCCGAAGCTCTGCAGCACCGTCTGCAGGCGATCGACGTCGCTGCGGGCGCGACCCATCAGCGCAAAGGGTCCCACCGGCGCACTCTTGCGCAGCGCCGACAGATTCGAGGTTCCCTGAAGCATTGCGTTCAAGGCGTTGTTGGAGGTTTTGGCGATATGGACCTTGTAGGGCTGCGGGTCCGCACCGAATGCCGTGCCGAAGAACAACAGACCGCACAGGCCGCAGGCTGCCAGTGCCCGGGGCCGGAATTTCACTGCCAGGGACCCGATATCCAGTGCAATTCCCCCCCGCGCCATGGCGAAGGCATGGTGGCGGGGACCGACCCGTCTCCGCCATCAGGTTCACGGGACGGCCGCCCGTTGATTTTTCGTCCAGGACCGGTAGGGATTATCCGACGCGGCGCGGGATCCGAGCGCTCATCCGAACCACCCGATGCGTCGTTCACATGGCTGTTGGCAAAGCTTCCAGCGGATCAGCCACGCCCTGGCGTCGTCTCGGGGCCGCAGTCTGGCGCTCACGCAGCGCGCGGCCGAACCGCGTCCAGGACCTCGATGACCGCCATGCGCCGGATGCCACGCATCCTTCAGATATTGCCGGATCATCAAGAACCATACCAACCACCAGCCAGGGTGGGGCCCCGAGCAACATTTAGAAGTTGAATGTGATGCCAACCGTTGCTTGGCTTTCGATAGGCTGGCCCCGCCACTTCGCCGGCGTAAATCGCCACGATTTTGCGGCAACCAGCGCGGCGGCATCGAGCCGTTGCGAGCCCGAGGCCCGCTCAATCCTGATATCCGAAGGGAATCCGACGGAACTGATGTGAAAGGCAAGAGTTATCGTCCGGCCGCTCCCGTCGCTGGCCCACTCCTCGGGATATGCCGGTCGCATCCACACAATCATTCGTGGTTCGTCGGCCTTCAGTGCCGCCGCCTCGGGACTACCCGCCCGAATCGGGGTGGGGACGAATTGCTCCACTGTGGGCTCCGAATCCATGAAGGGGCTGAACTCCGACGGGACCGGATCTGGCTCGCCCGTTATTGGCCAAATTCGTGCGGCCGGGAAGTGCCACGCCTTTACATTGTTCTTCGGGTCGTCGACAGACGGCGGTGTGTAGAGCCTCGACTTAACCGGTCGCAGCTGCACAAAGTTGGGATTACTTGTTTGAGCGGGCCCAAAGAGCGGCGGCCCGTCGAGTGTGGGGCGGGAGTGGGCGTGGACGAGAGCGTACAGCACTGCCCCATGCAGGAGACCGACTGCTACTAACAAAGTCGCTCGGCCGAGAGGCACCTGCTTCACCTGCGTGTCCAGCGCTACTGGCGACCGCGGTCCGAATGCATCATCTCTCACCCGGAAGTGCACACCCTCGGGATGCGCAAGTCAACCTCAGTTCACATTTCTGATTCTACAACGGTCCAATCGTCGCCAACACTCCACCCCTCCGGCGGAGGACTTTCCTTTCGAGTGGCTGGTTTGTGCCCAATCCGGTCCTATGGGTCCAAGCGGTCAGCGCGGTGACCGAACCCCATTCCTAACCGGCGTGGCTACTTCGCCCTTAAGTGGCATCACGGGTAGCTACATTCCATACGTGCCCAGACGGATCAATTATTCGTCCCATGCGGTCGCCCCAAGGTTGGTCGGCAATCGGAATGAGAACACGAGCACCAGCCGATACTGCGCGCGTCATCACAGCATCCGCGTCCTCAACGTAAATGTAGATCACGACTGGCGAGCCGCCGTCCAACGGTGGGGGCCGGCTTACAAGAGCTGGAAACTCCCCGTGGATCATAATCAGGTTGTCGCCAATCGTAAGCGTCGCATGCATAACAGTGTCGTTGTCTGCGGATCGACGCGCCAGTTCTATGGCACCGAACACCCGCCGGCAGAATTCAATTTCGGAAGCTCCGTCGACGCACACTAACATTGGTATCACCGCTCGGACGCGGCGGACTATTGCGTCTGGCACATCCATTTCACTTCTCCCTCCAGCGGCTAACACACCAGAGACGCGCTGACCGCCGGAAAATTCCGCATGTATTGCCGGGGCCGCATCAAACAATGGCTCGATGCTGGCCTCGCGGGCCCGGTGTCACATGCATGAGGCGCGTAGGCTCCAGCAGGTGCACCCGATGCCACTCGCCTCGCGGGACAATGCACATGTCACCGGGCCCCAACTCGCATGGGTGACCTGGCGCAGAATCGCCGACGACTCTGACCTTCCCGGAGATGATGTAGATCAGCTCGTCCCCGTCCGGGTGCAGTTCACCATTGTGTGGCGGATCCCGGGTCATATCGGCGATTCCCACAGTAAGACCTTCGCAGCGAGGCGGCGGTCCAGCTCGATGCTCCACGGTTGTCATGGACAAATCGCGCGAAATCGATATCAAGAACCGAGCGGGATCGATCTTCCTGATTTTGGCAGCGGACCGTCAGTGGCCGCATTGGGCCGGAAGCGGCAGACGCGAAAGAACAACAGGGTCCTGGTACCCCGTGATTGCTGGCCTTAGGCCACCGAGCGCCTGCCCCGTCCGGCGGCTTTCGCTTCATAGACCCTGGCGTCCGCCCGGGCGATGAGGCCTTTCCAGCCCTCGGGCCCCTGGGCATCGTAGGCGACACCCACGCTGGCGCCGATCAGCACCGGCGTTTCCTCGACGCAGAAGGGCATCTGCGCGGCTTCGACCACTTTGTCGGCCACCAGCTCGGCATGCGTCGGCTCGCGAACATCCGCCAGGATCACGGCAAACTCGTCTCCGCCCAGACGCGCAACGGCATCGGTGGGACGTACGATGGCCTTCAGGCGGCTCGCGAACTGCCGCAGTACTTCGTCTCCGGCTGCGTGCCCGAAGCGGTCATTCACCGGCTTGAAATGGTCTAGGTCGATGTACAGACACGCGAGAGTGGCCAGTTGGCCCGCCTCGGTCCGGGCGATGAGGTAGGCCTCCAGGCCTGCACGATTCAGCAGCCCGGTCAGCGGATCATGTTCGGCGAGTCCCGCGAGGCGCTGGCGCTCCTTGCTGTGGTGGGTGATGTCGTGCGCCAGCTCGACGAATCCTCCGATGGCGCCGTCCTCGGACCGCAACGGCGTGTAGGTCACGCTCAGCTGCCCGCTCCCGGAGACGTGCGGATACTCCTTTTCATAGCTGACGGTCTCGCCTGCCAGGGCGCGGCGGATCCACGGCAGGCTGCGCTCGAATTCCTCGGCGCCCAGCGTTTCCTGCATCGTGCGTCCCACCATCTGCCTGCGATCCAGGCCACGGGCACGCTCGAACGCGCGATTGACGAGCTGGTAGCGTATCCCGGCATCCCACACGGAGAGGACCGAAGGTATCGCCTCGACGATGGCATCCAGGGTCGCGGTCTTGCGCGCCAGTTCCTGGTTCGCGGCAACCTCGGCGCTGATATCGCGCATGACCGATGTATAGCGCGCCACCCGGCCCACCGCGTCCTTGTGGCCGATCACCATGTGACTGATGGGCACGACCCGGCCGCCCTTCAGCACGACCTGGGTCTCGCCGACCCAGATGTCCTGCCGTTTGACCGTGGGCACGATTTCCCGGACGAAGAGTTCGTTGGTCTTGGGCGTGTAGTAGTCGGAGAACCTGCGGCCCGTGACCGGCGCATCCAGTGCCAGCCCGACGGCGGTGCGCGCCGCCGGATTCATGTACTGCACCATGCCGCGCCAATCTGTCTGGGCGATGAAGTCACTGGTGTTTTCCAGGATATCGGTCAGTTCGCGCAGCGAGCGCTCGATGGCCTTGCGTTCGGTGATGTCCTGCAGGGCGCCGACCAGCCGGATGGGCTTGCCTGCATCATCCAGCTCCACTTCGCCGACGGCCCGCACCCAGATCTGCCGGCCCTTGTCGGTAGTCATGGGAACCTCGAGGTCCCACGGTTCGTGTGTTTCGATGGCCCGGTCCACCGCCTGCTGGATCACGACCTGCACCCGCGGCGGGTAGAAGGACATGGCCGACTCGTAGTCGGGAACGAAAGCCTCGGGCACCTCGTAGATCTTGCGCACTCCCTCGGACCAGTGCACCGCCCCGGTCTTCAGGGTCAGGGACCAGCCGCCGACACCGGCCACGCGGCCGATGCGCTCGAGGAATTCCTCGCGGGCCTGCAGGGCCTCCTCGGCCCGCTTGCGCAGGCTGATATCCCGGCCCACGGAATGGATCCGGGTCCGCCCATCGGAGCCGATGCGGACACGGTGCCGCCAGGCCACCCAGCGCGGCCGCGCGGGCCCTGCGATCTGCTGTTCGCGCAGCAGGCAGTCATTCTTGTCTATGGCCAGGGCCATGCGCTCGACCCACTCCTGGCGCTCCGTGCCGGACAGCGAGTCATAGAGCGTCCGGCCATCGAGGTCTTCCGCATCGATGCCGAAGAACTGCGCATAGGCGGGATTCACGAACTCAAGTCCGCCCTGCGGGTTCGAGATGGCGATGAGTTCGGTCTGGTCCTCGACGATGGCGCGATGGCGGCGTTCGCTGGTGCTGAGTTCGCGCTCATACCGCGCCTGGACGACCCACAGACTGCCCATCTGCACGGCGGCGAATACCGCGCACAGCAGGACCGCGACCAATGTGGCGTCCTCGAGCTGCTGGCCCCGCCGGGTGCGCTTGACGATCGCGGCATCGTTGGCGGCGAGGGCCATCTGGACGATGGTCGCGCTGGCGGCTGCTTCCTGCCGCACCTGCTCCATGGCCTGCTGGCCCACATCGCTCTGCACCAGTGCCATGGCCGCCTCGCGCCGACCGGACTGGTACAGGCTGATGGTCCGGCCCAATTCCGCAAGCTTGCTCGCGGCAAGGCTCCGGATGTTGCGGAGGTGCGCCCGCAGCGCCGGATCATCAAGCGGTGGCGCATTCAAGGAGCCCATACCCGCGAGCGCCTGCCGCGCGGCGGTAGAATACGGCGCCAGATACAGCGATCGGCCGGTCAGCAGGAATCCGCGCTGGCTGGTTTCCGCATCGGTTACCAGCGTGACGAACTCGCGCAGATGCTGGTCGAAGCGGTGCAGCAGCGCGCGCCGGGCGATCATGTCCGCGGTATAGCGTGCCTCCCGGTTGGAAACGACCGCCGACCACAACAGGCCCCCGAACGCGCACATCAGCGCGATTCCACTGATTTTTACCCAGCGGCGAAGCGCCGCGCGTCTGGCCCCAGCGGCATCCATGGCCGGTCCTGTCCGTGATGCACCGTTTGCGGGCATAATCTGCAGTCGACGAGAGAGCCCCGCAACTGCCTCCACCGAAGGCTGCGAAGCCGGTCACGAAAACCCGGACCTTTTGCTGCAGCGGCGCAGCACGGCCGCGGGGCCGCGAGGGTCAGGGCGGCGCCATCTCGCGCCGCACGGGTTCCCAGATCCCCTTTCGAGATGGGCCGACACCGGCGTTGACCATAATCCGTCTGATTGACTTTGACCGGACGCTGTCTGAGCCTTGTGCATACGCGACTCGAACAACAAGGCTGCCCAGGGCATGAAGATCGTCAACAGCCTGCATTCCATACCTGCCTTCGGCGCCGGCACCTGGCTCGAACGACTGGCCGAGAGTTTCGCGGCGCAGCGAGCCGCATCCGAACGCTACCCCCTGCGCGTGGCGATCACGCATGTGACCGCGCGCGAAGCGACTGTGGAGACCACCTTCGTCGAGCTGGCGCCGGACGATCCCTACCGGGCCCGGTTCGGTTTGAACGAACTGGCGGCACCGCGCCGCAAGACCCACCAGGAGCAGACCTTCGCGGTGGTGCAGATCATCCCCACCGGCGTGCGCTGCGAAGTGGGTGGCTTCGCCGGGGATGCCTGTCCGGCCACCAACCTGCTGGCGGCCGCCGCCGATGTCGTGATCACTCATCCGAACGCGGTCAACGCCTCCGAACTCAACGAGATGGCGCGCAACGTGCTGTACGTCGAAGGCCGCAGCCTGGATGATTTCCTGCTGGGACAGCTTGCGCTGCTGCCGAGCCGCGGCAACCGCATCGGCACGTTCATCGATCCGAGCGGCCGCAAATACGTCGACGATGTCATCAACACGCTCAACGCCGCGCGGGCCGCGGCCGGTATCGACTGCGGCCTGCACATGCTGGCCGGCCGGGAAATCGGTGTCCGCACCGAGTGGACACGCTCCGGCTGCGCCGTCGGGGTCGTCGACCATCCGGCCGTCGTGCTGGAGAGCGCCGGGCGCCTGCTGGCCGAGGGCGCCGAGGCCATCGGCGGCGTGTCCGTCATCCACGGCGTCACTCCCGAGGAGTTCTCGAAACATCTGGCAGGGGAGATCCCCAATCCCTCCGGCGGCATCGAGGCCATCATCACGCACCTCATTTCCAAGGTGTTCCGCGTGCCCACCGCGCACGCGCCGCTTCCCTATTACAGGGACGTCAAGAAGACGGCGACGCACAATCCGCGGGCTTCCGCGGAATTCATCTCCACCCCCCACTATTTCTGCGTGCTCAAAGGGCTCGCGCGCGCACCAAGACTCATGCCGCTGGAGCGCCTCGCCGCCGCCGGCCACTCACAGCTCACCCTCAACAACGTGGGCGCCATCGTCGTGCCGGCGAGCTGCCTCGGAGGCATCCCGGCGCTCGCGGCCGAGTACAGCAATATCCCGCTGATCGCCGTCGAGGAAAACGCAACGCTGCTGCGGGTGACGAACGACATGATGCACATGCGGAACGTCATCCCGGTGCGGACCTACACCGAGGCGGCGGGCGTCGTGCTGGCGCTGCGTAACGGCCTCTGCCTGGAGAGCCTGCGTCGCCCGCTGCACTGCGCGCGGCAGCTGCAGGACGAGGTCCCGCTGCCGAACGTCGCCATCGGCTCATGACCGTGACGCGCGGCGGATGCCTGGCCGCCTTCGAGGCCCAGGCCGCCCGCACACCCGCTGCCATCGCCATCGTGTCCGAAGGCCGGGCCACCGACTATGCGCAGTTGAACGGCCAGGCGAACGCCCTGGCGCAGCGCCTGGTGGCGCTGGGCGCCAGGCGCGGCCGCTTCGTGGGCGTCCACCTCGAACGCTCGCCCGCCATGGTCGTGGCCGTGCTCGCGACCCTGAAGAGCGGCGCGGCCTACGTACCGCTGGACCCCGCCTATCCGGCGGCCCGGCTGCGCACGATGCTGGATGATTCGACCCCATGCATCATCCTGACGCGCTCCACGGACGCAGCGGCGCTGCCGCCGCATGCCGCGCAGGTGCTGCGCATGGACCGGGATACAGATCTCGGCAGCGCCGGGGCTGCGCCCGCCCAGATCCCGCCGACCGACATGGACGTGGCATACCTCATGTATACGTCGGGATCCAGTGGCACCCCCAAAGGAGTGCTCGTGACGCACGGCGGCGTCCGCAACTACCTTGAGTGGCGGTCGAGTTACTTCCCGCTCACCGCCGCCGATCGCTGCCTGCAGAAGGCATCGTTGAGCTTCGATGATTCGGTCTGGGAAATGCTCGAGCCCCTGAGCACGGGCGCCCGCCTGATCCTGGCCCGGCCCCGCTTCGAGTACGACACCGCCTATCTCGTGGCGCTGATGCGCCAGGAGCAGGTCACCGCGGCCTGCTTCGTGCCCTCGCTGTTGCGCGCCCTGGTGGAAGAGCCCGGTGCCGACGCCTGTCACACGCTGCGTCGCCTGACGACCGGCGGTGAAACCCTCACCATGGCGCTGCAGCGGCGGGTCCGCGATCGGTTCTCGTCCGCCACGCTGTACAACGGCTACGGAACCACTGAGACCACGATCGCCTCGACGTTCTGGCGGTGCATCGATGAGCCTCACGCGCGCGCGGTGCCGATCGGGCATCCCATCGCCAACACCCAGGTGCACCTGCTCGATGCGGCGCTGGGGCCCGTGCCGCGCGGCGAACCCGGAGAGATCTGCATCGGGGGCGCAGGTCTTGCGCAAGGCTATCTCAATCGCGCGGCGCTGACCGCGGAGCGCTTCATCGGCCATCCGCTCGCAGGTCCCGGCGGGCGGCTCTACCGGACCGGAGACCTCGGCTGCCTCCGCGCCGACGGCGCGCTCGAGTTCCTGGGACGCATCGATGAGCAGGTGAAGGTCAATGGGGTCCGGGTCGAACTCGGCGACATCGAGGCGGCATTGCTGGATCACCCGGCCGTGAAAGCCGCGGCCGTCGTCTGCCGGGAGGCCGCGGGCAGGACGATGCTGGCGGCCTTCATCGTACCGCGCGGCCCCGTGCTCCCGGGCCGGACCGAGATCCGGACTTTCCTGCGTGACCGCCTGCCTGCCACCATGATTCCGGGCCGGTTCGCATTCCTGCCCGCCCTGCCGATGACGCCCAGCGGCAAGCTCGACCGCAACGCCCTGCGGGGCCTGCCGGCGGACCCGGCCGAAGAGCACGCTGCCGTCGCCCCGCGTGATGAGCGCGAAGCGCACCTGCAGCGTCTGTGGGAAGGACTGCTGGAGGCCCGTCCGATCGGCGTACAGGATGATTTCTTCGCGCTCGGGGGCAATTCGCTGCTGGCGGTGAAGCTCGTGGCCGGCATCAACGAGGTCCTGGGGACCCGGCTCTCCGCGGAGGTGCTGTTCGAGACGTCCACCATCGAGAGTCTTGCCAGACGCCTCGCGGAACAGGCCGGTGCGGGTGGCGCGGGATCCTGCGACGCCGACATCATCGTGCCGCTCGCGCCCGATACGGGCGGCATTCCCCTCTTCCTCGTCCACCAGATCGACGGCGAGATCGCCCGCTACCGCCTGCTGGCGCAACACCTGCGCGGCCGCGTGCCGGTCCATGGCATCCGCGCCCCGGAGGATCCGCCGCTCGATGATATCGGGACCATGGCCCGCCGCTACGTCGAGGCGATCCGCGCGCGGCATCCGCGGGGGCCGTATGCCCTGGGAGGCCACTCTTCCGGGGGCTTGATTGCATTCGAGATGGCCCGGCTGCTGCGCTCACAGGGAGAGCCGGTGTCACTCCTCGCCCTGATCGATGTCGACGCCGCAATGTACAGGCGCCGCAGCCTGCTCGACGGACTGCGGTTCCACCACGACCGCTTCCGCAGCCTGCCCCCCGCTTACCGCCGGGTCTACCTCTGGCGCAACCTGGCGCGCTTCGGCCGGGCGATCCTGAGCCGGGCACAAGGCAAGGGCGAGCCCGCCGACGACGCAGGCCTGCCCCACGGGCCGGTGCGCGCGGCGATGGAACGCGCCGTCGGCCGCTACCGACCCACGCGCTACGAGGGACCCATTGTCCTGTTCCGCGCGACCGACCGCACCATCAGCGGCACCTACGGCCGCACGCTGGGGTGGAAGCGACTGTCGCACGCCCCCATTCGCGTCATCGACGTTCCCGGCAATCATCTCACCCTGCTGCAGGGAGACGGCACGGAGGAACTGGCCGAGCACCTGCAGCAGTACCTGTGACGGTTACGTTCCCGCGCTGGCCTTGTCCAGGGCGTCCATCGAGGCCGCATCGAGCCTGAGCCGCGTCGCTTCGAACAGCGTCTGCAGCTGACTCGAACTCGTGGCACTGGCGATCGCCGCCGTGACTCCCGGACGCGCGATCAGCCAGGCGAGCGACACGGCCGCCGGTGTGGACTGGTGGGCAGCGGCCACCTGATCCAGTGCCGCAAGTATCGCATCGCCCCGCGGCGTCAGGTACCGGCCGACGATGCGCGCCCGCGAAGACCCTTCCAGATCCTTCTGCGAGCGGTACTTGCCGGTGAGGAAGCCACTGGCGAGGGAGAAGTAGGTGATCACGCCCACGTTGTTCTTCGTGCATACCGGCAGCAGCTCTTTTTCGAACTCCGCCCGGTCATACAGGTTGTAGAGCGGCTGCAGGCTCTCGTAGCGCGGCAGGTTGCGCTGCTTCGAAACGTCGAGCGCCGCGGCAAGACGCGGGGCCTTGTAGTTGGAGGCACCGATGGCGCGCACCTTGCCCGAGCGGATCAGCTGCTCGTAGGCCCCGAGTGTTTCCTCCAGGGGCGTCTTCTCATCGTCCACGTGCGACTGGAACAGATCGATGTAGTCTGTCTGCAGCCGCCGCAGCGAAGCCTCGACCGCCCGCAACAGATAGGCTTTCGACAGGCCCTGTCTGCCGTCGCCCATGTCCATGCCGGCCTTGGTCGCGATCACCACCTGCTGTCGGTTGTTGCGCGCCTTGAGCCACTTGCCGATGAGGGTCTCGGACTCGCCCCCGACATGGCCCGGGATGAAGCGCGAATAGACATCCGCGGTGTCGATGAAATCGAACCCCCCGCCGGTGAACTCGTCCAGCATCCGGAACGAGGCCGCCTCGTCCAGTGTCCAGCCAAAGACATTGCCGCCGAATGCCAGCGGCGCGGTGTGGATCTGCGTATGGCCTAACCTGCGTCGTTCCATGGGCTCTCCTTGCGAGGCCCGATGATAGCTCACGCGAGCAGCATTCAGGCTCCGGGAGGCGTGGCCGTGAGCTTCTTCGTGATGTCCGGCAACGTATGGCCGGTCAGATCCTCGTTGATTTCGGCAACGATGTGGCGCTTCAAGGTGGCCTCGGTTGCCTCGCGGAACTCACCCAGCGTCCGCGGCGGCAGGATGACAACGACCCTCAAGTCCGGATCCGCCTGGGCGGCCCGGGAGAGAAGCTGCGCCACGTGCTGTACGAAGCGGGTTTCCTCGATGCGGTGCCAGTCGGTCTCGAGCGTGGCGCCGCGGGCATGGCCCGGCGCCAGCGGCGCACGGCCCGGATGTTCCGTGCCGAGCTCCCGTGTCGGTGCGTCGGGATGCTGCATCTTCCGCTCGACTTCGAGCCGGGGGTCGAGTTCGGAGCCGAGATTGCGCAGGAACAGGGCCTTTCTTCCGTCCCCGATGAGGATCAGGGCGTTGTGGGGTGTGCGATGCGTCTGCATGAGCGGCATCGTAGCCTCCTGCTGTTCCGAACTGTGTCGGCAGAGGGCTGAAGCGGCCGTCAGCCAGGGCGCGCACGCGGGTTGCACCGGTCCCGATACCTATGTAGAGTTACAACCATGGGTAGGAAGGATCGGTCCGTCCGCATCTCGCTGCAGACCCTGCGGGTACTGGAGGCGTTCCTGGAAAACCCCGCTGCTGAGCAATCCGGCGCCGACGTCCAACGGCGCAGCTCGATTGCGTCAGGCACCCTCTATCCCATCCTGTTGCGACTGGAATCCGCCGGCTGGTTCACCAGCCGCTGGGAACAGATCGATCCGGTCGCCGCCGGCCGACCGCGGCGGCGCCTCTATCGCCTGACCCGGACCGGGCTGGCCCGTGCCGGCGAAGCCTTCGCGACCCTCAGTCTCGGCAGAGGAGTACCCGCATGAATCATCATTCCCGGCCCGAGTTCATCAGTCCGCGGCTGATCGGTTGCGCAGCGCTCTGCGCGCCGCCCGATCTGACCGAAAGACTGCGCGAGGAGTGGCTGGCGGACCTGAGTGACCGAACCGGCCCGCTGTCACGCCTGGGGTTCGCGCTGGGTTGCCTCTGGGCCGCAATCACGATTGCCCACGATGGCGCGACGGCGCCCGTGGTGTCGGTTGCGCCGAGCGCGGACGTTCCCGTCGCGGGAGCGATCCTGGGTGCTTCCGGAGGCCACGGCGGCAGACTGTATTCCCTGGATGAGGGCGCAGCCGATGCGCCGGCGATCTGCGACATCAATACGACGCCGCTCATCGACGTCCTGCTGGTGCTGCTCATCACCTTGATCCTGTCCCTGCCGCTGCTCAATCATGCGGTCAGGATCGAGTTGCCGCAGGGAACGGCCGTGCGTCAGGTTCCACCCGAAACCATCGATGTCGAGATCTACTTCGACGGGACGCTGCTCTGGAACGGAAGGCCTGTGTCCGGGCTGCGGCAACTCGGGGGCTACTTCCAGGCGGAGGCTCAGAAGGCCACGCAGCCGGAGATTCATCTGCGTCCCAGCGGGCATGTGAAGTACGACGTCGTCGCCAAGGTCCTCGCGCTGGCGCAGCGCAATGGCATCCGGAAGGTGGGTTTCTCGAATACCGGCGAGTTTGCCCGCTGAGCGCTCAGCGCTTGAAAAAAAGAGTTCGGCGCGCCGGCCGAGGGTCTCAGCCGACGCACCGATCGCGGTGCTGCGCAGCAATGCGCTGCTCAGGCCGCCTTGCCCGCCGCGAGCGTCTTCACGTCCGACGTCGTCAACGATTTGCCGCCGATAGCCCAGTCGCCGCTCTGGAACTCGTTGATCCGCACCCACGTGACGGGGCGCATGTTCTCGCCCTCCACGTCGATCATTGCCTGAGTCACCTTGGCGATGAGTTCCTTTTTCTGGGCCGGAGTGAACACGTCCTGGATCACGTCGATCGTTACAAGTGGCATGGAGGATCCCTCTGGTGGGGCGACGGTCGATTCCGCCGCTGTGGATCCGAGGATGGGCCATCCGCCGCGGCGATCCTTGAAGATGACGTGGAGATTTCCTGCAGAATTGGCAACCGGCCGGATACGGCCCTATTCTGAAGAGCATGCTCTACCGTTTCGCGGGCTTCGAACTGGATATTGCCGCCGGTGAACTGCGAGCCGAGGGTGATCCGCGTGCCCTGGAGCCCCAGGTTTTCGCCCTGCTCGCCCTGCTGGTGGATAACCGCGACCGGCTGGTCTCCAAGGAGGAGATCGTCGAGAAGGTGTGGGGCGGCCGCCCGATTTCCGACGCGGCCATCTCCAGCCGGATCAAGGCCGCCCGCGCCGCCTTGGGCGACGATGGCCGCACCCAGCGGTTCATCAGGACCCTGCATCGCAAGGGATTCCGGTTCGTGGCAGCGGTGGAAGCGCAGCCGCGAGTCGCGGTCGCGCCCCACCCGCAGGCCCAGACGAGCGTCGCAACTCTGGTTCAGCAGCTGGATCACCTGACGCGGCCATCCCTGGCGGTGTTGCCGTTCCAGGTTCTGGGCGATGCCTCGCAGTGCGCCGCCATTGCCAGCGCCTTGCCGGATGAGCTCATCTCGGAGCTCGCAAAACTGCACTGGCTGTTCGTGACGGCGCGCGGCTCAACGTTCCGCATCGGGGCCGCCAGTTGCGGATTCGCGGCCATTGGTCAGACCCTCGGCGTGCGCTACTGCCTGTCCGGGAGCGTCGAACTGTCCCGCGGCTCGCTCAGCATCGTCGTGCATCTGATGGATGCTGCGGATGAGACCGTGATCTGGGCCGACCGCTTTCACGGCCCCGTCGATGACGTGCACCTGATGCGTGAACAGATCTACGGCCAGGTCCTTACCGCTCTGGACGTGCGCATTCCGGTCCGCGAGGCGGCCCGTGCCCGACTGCTGGCCCCGGAGGCCCTGGATGCATGGTCCGCGTACCACTTGGGACTGCAGCACGTGTACCGCTTCAACCGGCGGGACAATGCCATTGCGGAACAGCTGTTCGAGCGGGCCCTGGCGCTGGATCGGGGGTTCGCCCGCGCCTACGCCGGGCTGTCCTTCGTCCATTTCCAGTCATCGTTCATGCGCTACTCGGACGACGTACGCGCCGCGACGCTCAAGGCGCGCCGCTTTGCCGAGAGCGGCCTGCAATATGATCCATTCGATCCCTTCATCAACTTCACGATGGGGCGCAGCTACTGGCTGGATGGGAATCTCGATGCGGGCATCGGCTGGCTCGAGCGCGCCGCGGACATCTGCCCGAATTATGCCCAGGCGCTCTACGCCCTGGCCTGGACGCAGACGATCGCCGGGCATCCGGCAGAGGGCCGGCCCCGGGTGGACCTTGCCATGCGCCTAAGCCCGATCGATCCCCTGTACTACGCCATGCTCGCCACGCGTGCGCTCACGCATCTGACCAAAGGCGAAGACACCGAGGCGGCGGATTGGGCCGAGCGCGGCGCCCGCTCCCCGGGGGCCCACGTGCTGATCGCCATGATCGCGGCGGGCGTCCAGGCCATCCAGGGGAACAACCCGCGCGCCGCAACCTGGGCCGCCAACGTCAGGGAGCGTAGTCCCACCCTGACCCGCAAAGGCTTCTTTCACGCCTTTCCGATCAAGCACAGTCCGACGCGGGAGCGATTCGACCATGCATTGAAACGGCTCGGCTTCTGATCATTGTCGGGCATGGCGTGATTTCGATCCTTGCCGCTCAGCGCCTGGGGATCCTGTGCTTTCCGGTCAGCATCGCATACAGACCCGACTCCGACCTGCTGGTGGCCAGTTTCACGACATTCCGGCCGGCGCACTTGGCCTCGTAGAGTGCCCGGTCGGCCTCCTCCGTCAGGCGCGCGGCGGCGGCCTCACCCGTGAGTGGGGCAGTAGCGATTCCGACGCTCGCAGTCACGCGACCGATGGGACTTCCGGCGTGCTCGATTTGCAGGCCTTCCACGGTTGCCCGCAGCCGCTCGGCGACGGCCTCGGCGCCGGGCGAATCGGTGTCGTGGAGCAATACGATGAACTCCTCGCCACCATAGCGAGCCAGAACATCATCGGGTCGCGGCAGACAGGCCTGCAGCGCACGGGCCACCTGGCGCAGGCAGGCATCACCGGCCGGATGTCCGTACCGGTCGTTCAGCGCCTTGAAGTGATCGATATCGATCATCAGGATAGCCTGAGGCTGATCGGATCGGCGCTCCCGTCGCCAGGCGCATGACACTGCCTCGGCAAAGAAGTGCCTGTTGGGCACGCCCGTGAGAGCGTCCGTCCAGGCCATGGCCTGCAATGCCGACGTCTGGCGCTGCAGCGCCTCGCCGCGTTGCAGCTGCAGCACCTGGATCAACGTCGTACGGACCCCGATGCCGATCACTGCAATGCCAACGCCGACACAGCCGAGCAGGTAATCGACGCGGACCAGGAACAGCGAGGCGACCAGCAGTGCCAATGCCAGCACGATCGGACTGCCGCTGCGTACCGCGCGGGCCAGGGCCGGGTCGGGCTGTCGGATCGGCTGCATCGAGGCAGGCCGCAGCGCAAAGAAACTCAGCACGGCGAAGGCCAGCGAGACGATGCTGCCGTATTCCGGACCGAAGGCCGGGTTCCCCGCGAACCAGTGGTCGTTGACGAACACGATGACCATGTACACCGCTCCGTATACCGACAGGGCACGAAACAGATCCCGCTCGGGACGGGTTTCCGCGGCGTACCAGCGAGTCAGCGCGGCAGCCGGTATGTACAGATTCTGCAGATCGAGCAGCCACACCAGATACGTCACGCCCGATTCCGCCGGTCCGGCGTGATCGCTGATCATCGTCCAGGTACAACGGAAATAGACGTAGCCGAGCGTGAGAGCCACCAGGGCATCGACCCCGCGCACCAGCCAGCGCTGGTTGAGTCGCCAGTCGGTCGCCAGCAGGAACGTAGTCGGCACGACCGCCAGGTTGAAGGCGAGCATGGCATCGCGGTACATCTCGTTCTGGTGGTGACGCACCAGCTCCATCCACAGATTGCCGAAAGCACCCAGCGACCAGATCAGCAGTGCCAGGGCGAGCGCGGACCAGCCAAAGCGGGCTTCAGCGCACTCCAGGTGGGCGCGCCGGATGGCAGTGACCGCCGCGAGCTGCGGCGCGATCACCATGACGATGTAGGAGGCCGGTCCGGCGATCGGACGAGCGAATAGCAGCAGCAACAACTGCAGCAGCAGAAACGAAGCTGGCAGGTAAAGGGGCATTCAAGCAGGCGCCTATGAAATGTGCACCGTTGAGTGTAGGGGGCGCGGAGGCCGGGCACCGTGCAAGATGCCTCGGAATCGGCATGTGATCCGCGTTGCCGTCACCCGCTCAGCCCGGTTGCGACGCATCAGCCGCCCCCGGCCGATCGCCGCGTGTTATCCGACACGCAGGAGTGCCGACGGACGTTCAAGGCCCGGCTGGTTTCGAAGCTGAAGCTGCCAGTCGGGGCAGAGGTTCCGGATCCCGGAGGCTTTGCCCTCCAATAATCTGTAGCTGCACCCTAATTGGGCAATTGGGGCCGAAGAGGCGCGTCGGATTCTCGTAAGTATCTGAGTGTGCTAGGAATCGATGTGGCATGTTCATTGCACGCAGGATTCCCTTGAAATCCTTGTTTCACCCATACAGGCTGTGCCCAGCGGGTCTCAATCGCTCAGGAATTCCTCGCGCAGGCCCTCGATCAGCTGGGCCCGCATGAGAGCGCTGTCGCCCAGACGCTCCAGCACGGCCACATGCAGCAGAGCCACCATGCTGATCATGGACGTATAGGCGCGAGTATGCGGCACCTGATTCATGTGGCACACCAACGCAATGCCTGCATGACGCTCGATGCGGCCCTGGCTGGTCGGATCGCAGATCGCAACGAGGCGCACACGGGCCGTACGGCAGAACTCCAGCACCGGGTTGAATGCATTCAGCCAGGGGCGGGGCGCAATGGCAAGCATCAAATCACCAGGCCCCATCGAGGCCAGCTCGGCAGGCCAACTCTGGGCGTCATTGGGAAGCAACTGCACTCCGGGGCGTGCCTGGGAGAACAGAGTCCACGCAAGATTTGCCACCGCCGAGTCCGCACCCAGACCGGCGATCCAGACGCGACGCGCGCCCGAGAGCGACTCGGCGGCCTGCCGCAGCGTCGCTGCCTGCAGCGCGGTGAAGGTGCGCGTGAGATTGGCCAGTTCCACCTGCAGGTGCGAGGCCACAGTCACCTGGCCCTGCGGTACGGACTCCAGCGACACGCCGCGGCCGGTCGCCGGTCCGACAAAATTGCGTTCCTGGCGCGCCTGCAGCCGCACTTCGTTGAAGTCACGATAGCCGAGGCTGCGGAAGAGCCGTACTGCGGTCGCCGCCGAAACCCCCGATGCAAGCGACAGTTCCTTCGCGGAGAACGACAGGATGTCATCCGAATGATCGAGCAGTACTGCGGCCAGCTTCTGCTCGCTGCGGGTGAGCTCGTCGAACTTTTCCTGGATGCGGAGCGCTAACAAGGTGCCCATATCGATCCGATTCGTCCCGACCGTCCCGAGGCTGTCATGAGTAAAGCCAAGGCCATTCGCCAGCAGATTTGGGACCGCCTGCGGCCTTTGGCCAAACCCGACTCACGGTTCCATTTCGACTTCACCAATGTCATTCCCGATTTTCAGGGCAGCGAGCAGGCTATTCAACTTTTCGTTTCGCAGCCAGTCTACCGCGAGTCCCGCTATGCGTTCGTGACTCCGGACAATGGCCTGGCGCGGCTGCGGCAGCGAATGTTGGATGACGGCAAAACCGTGGTCGTGTCCACCTATGGCATCTTTCGCGGGTTCGTGCTGCTCGAGCCTTCGCGGATTTCCCGCGAACACCACCTGTTCGCCTCCTGGCTGGACGGCCTCGAACATTTCGGACGCCCCATTTCGTTGACCGAGATCCGCGAGCGCGGCCGCTTCGACTTCATGGCTACCGGTGCCTCCGCCGTATCGCTCAATGGCGTGCGTTTCGGCAAGGGCCACGGGTTCTTCGATCTGGAATGGGGCATGTTCACGGATATCGGGGTCGCCGACGAACACACGCCGGTGGTCGCCATCGTCCACGACGTGCAGGTGGTGGAAGAGAAACTGTTTCCGAGCGAAACCGATATTCTGGTGGACGCCATCTCCACTCCGACCCGCTACCTTCACGTGCGACGTGCTTCGCGGCCGAAGGGCGTCAAGTGGAACCTGCTTGAGCCTGAGCAGCTGTCGGCGACGCCACCGCTGCAGGAACTGCAGCGCATGCAGACCCACGGCGGCTTGCCGAGGTGAATTCCTACCGCGACCGGATCGTACCGGCAGCAGCGCTGACACAGGCCCCGGTCGCGCCCTATGCCCGGCATTACACGCTGCGGCTGCCCGACGGCGACTGGCTGCAACTGCCGCTGATGCCGCTGCCCCCCGAAATGACATCCGCCATCGTTAGCCTGTGCATCACCGAAGCTTCCTTCGAACTCGAAGACCGGCTCAGTTCCGCCATGACCACCCTTGCGCGCACCCTCACCCCGGAAATCGTCGTCGGGATGCCCACCCAGGGCCTGGTACTGGCCGCATCCGTGGCACGCAAACTTGGGCACGTGCACTACGTGCCGCTGAGCTATTCGCGCAAGTTCTGGTTCGACGATGCCCTGTGCGTGGAGCTGAATTCCGTCACCTCACCCGGCGCGCCAAAGAAGGTCTACCTCGACCCTCTGCTCCTTGAGCGGCTCCAGGACAGACGCGTTGTGCTCATCGAGGATGTGATCTCCACGGGAACGACTGTGCTCGCGCAGCTGGCGTTGATGGCGAAAATCGGCGCCAGGGTGGTGGGCATCGTCACCGCGATGCAGGAAAGCCGCTGCTGGAAGCAGCGGCTGACAATGACCTGCCCCGAGCCCCCGCCGGTGCTGTCGGTGCTACGGGCGCCCCTGTTCCGATCAGGTCCCGATGGCTGGATGCCGGACCCCGCCACCGATCCGGCCGTGGAGGCCGTCCATGCCTGAGTCAGAGACGGTCATCGCGCACGGCAACGATGTCTTCCATGTCGAAGTCCGGGGCTTCGACCACATTCCCGATTCGGAACGCAACATGACCCTGCCGCAGGTCGACTACCTCTGGGTGGGGACCAGCGTCAACCTGCTCTCCTTCACGCTGGGGGTGCTTGCCATCGGCACCGGCCTGAACCTGTGGCTGGCCCTGGGAGCGTGCCTGGTGGGTACGCTGCTGTACGCGCTGGTCGCGATCGGTTCCATTGCGACGGTGCGGGCCGGCCTGCCGGTGAATACGCTGTCGCGGGCGGCCTTTGGATTGCGTGGCAATCTCGGCAACGCATTTCTGTCCTGGGTCGCCTCCGTGATCTTCGAGGTCATCAATACCGTTTTCGGGGTTGAGGCCGTGCTTGCCCTGTTCCGGCTGCTGGGGTGGAGTGCTCCGGGCGGCGCCGGCAAGCTACTGGCCGTCATGCTGCAGCTGCTGCTGTGCGGCGGCATTGCAGTGCTGGGCCATGCCACCATGGTATGGTTCCAGCGCTTCTTCGCGGTCGCCGTCGGCGCGGCGTTCCTTGCCGTCATGGGCTGCACGCTGCCCAAGGTCGACTGGGCGCATGCGGCGACGGCTCATGCGACGCTCTCGACCGGTACGGCGTTGGCCGCGTTCCTTACCGCGACCGCGGTCATCGCCTCCAATCCCATCTCCTTCCTGTTCAACGGCCCGGACTGGGTGCGCTACCTGCCTGCGAACACACCCTGGCGCGGCATCTGCCGGCACGTGTTCCGGGCCTCATTCATGCCATCGATCCTGCTGACCATGATGGGGGCCTACTGCGCGACACTGGGAGACATGTCCGATCCGGTCGCAGGCCTCAAGCCCTACATCCCCGGTCCCCTGTTCGCGGTGTACATCATTTCAGTCATCGGCGGTTCACTGGCCAACAGTGTACCGACCTACTATTCATCGGGACTGACGCTGCAGGCCCTGGGCCTGAGGGTCCATCGCTGGACCGCGACGCTGCTGGATGTGGTGGTATCGACGCTGATCACGCTGTACGTGATCTTTGTGCAGGACTTCACCACAGCATTGAACGATTTCATTGCACTGATGATGATGTGGGTGGGCCCGTTCGGTGGCGTGTGGATTGCAGACGCCTGGTTCCGTCGTGGCCGTTACGACGGAGCCGCGATTCACCGCAGCGGGCACACTTCGCGTTACTGGGGCTGGCGCGGCTTCAATTTGGCCGGATGCGGCGCGCTGGCCCTGGGCATGCTGGCGTGCGCACTGACGATGCGCTCACCGCTGTACGATGGTCCGCTGGCTCGCTGGTTGGGCGGCGCGGACTTGAGCTGGCTGCTGGGATTTCCAGTCTCGGCGCTGACCTATCTGCTGCTGGCAAAGCTGCCGGTCAGCCGCCCTTCCCGCCTGCCTTCTGCTGGGGTGCCGCAGCCGGACTGACCGCACCTGCAGGCTGCGGATTCCAGTCGAGGCGCCAGATATCCAGGATGAGATCGACCAGCGCCCGCGCCGCCCGCTCCACCAGCTCCCTGCCTGCCGTCGCCGTAGCACGTGTCGCATCGCCGCAGGCTCCCAGATCGTTGAGGTCCTGCGTCTGCCAGCCGATGGAGGTGGCGCCCTCGACTCGCAGCACAGCGGTCCCCGCCTCGATCGCCTCGGCGCGCGATACGAAGTCACACGCCCGATCCATCCGCACCAGCTGCGGATGCAGATGCAGCATGATACTCGTCTCCACCGCACCGCCGTGGATGCCGTACTTCAGCTCCCGCGGATCGAACAGGTCGGCCATCGGCGTCACGTCGAACCAGGCGCAGTTCACGGCCAGCATGCCCCGGCGCGCGCGTAGCTCTCGGCACACGATGTCCAGCAGCTGCGGCTGACCGCCGTGGGAATTGAAGAACAGGATCTTGCTGCAGCCCGCGCGCTGAACGCTCTCAGCCAGGTCCAACCATAGCCGCCCGAGGGTCTCGTACTGGATACTGAGGGTTCCCCGGAACGCGAGGTGTTCGTTGGACTTGCCGACCTGCTGTGCCGGCAGCACCAGCAGCGGCGGTTCGGGCGGAATCAGTTCCAGCGCGCGGCGCAGGATGCCGGCATTGATGGCCGCATCCACCCGCAGCGGCAGATGCGGCCCATGCTGCTCGACGGCGCTCACGGGTAGCAGCGCCACGGTGCGGGCAGGATCGAGGTGGGCAAACTCCTCGGTCGTCAGATCCCACCACTCGCGCGCGCTCATGCACCCAACCGCGCAAAGAGTTCCGCCTTGGCGATCTTGCCGGTGGGAGTCATGGGTAAATCGCTCACTACCCGCACCTCCAGCGCGGATACATCGTAGTTCACCTTGCCGACGATGGCGGACTTGGCCGCCGCGGCGCTGAGTGCCCCGTCGGGCCGCAGCGTGATGAAGGCATAGGGGCGCTGGCCCAGCGCCGGATCGGGCACACCTATGACGGCCGCCTGCGACACTCCTTCGATACCGCAGAAGGCCTCTTCCACGTCCCTGGGGAACCACAGGACTCCATCAGTCTCGATCAGTTCGGAGCGACGGCCGCGCATGGTGATGAACCCTTCGCTGTCGATCAGGCCCAGATCGCCGGTGCGCAGCCAGCCCGTGCCGATGGCTTCGGCCGTCCTCTCGGGCTTGCCCCAGTAACCGGCCATGAAGCCGCCGCGCAGTTCAATCTCCCCGATTCGCCCCGGAGGCAGTGGTGCGCGGTGGGCATCAACAATGCGCACTTCCTTGTCCGGCAGCGGCAGTCCGACTCGTCCGAGCCGCGCGTCATCGACGATCGGGTCCGGAAATCCCAGCGCCATGAAGCCGCCCAATTCGCTCTGGCCGAAGCTTTCGACCAGGGGCAGCTTGAGTTCATCGCGCCACGCTTTCTTGAGGGCGGCGGGTACCGGACCTCCGCCGGACAGGCCGGCCCGCAATTTGCGCGGCACCCGGCCCCGTTGACGGCTTTCCGCGAGCACCTGCCCGAGCAGCGTCGGATTGGCCACCAGGATACTGGCGCCGACCCGGTCCATGGCCTCCCATCCCGTCGCCTGGGTCCATTTTCCCATGACGTGGACACCGGCCCCGCGGCTGAGCGGTGGCAGCAGGTTGGCGACCAGCTGGTAGGAACTCGAAAGCGCCGTGGGTCCGAAGGACTCGTCCTGCGCCGTGATCCGCAGCCGCTCGGCGATGCAGCGCGCCGCGCGCATCGTCGGCTCGTGCGCGAGGCAGGCCCCCTTGGGCTTACCCGTGGTTCCCGAGGTGTAGGCAAGATGAGCGATGGCCGTCTCATCGCCGGGATCCGCCGGCGGAGGCAGCCGCGCCTGCAGCAATTGCGGCAGCGACAGCGCCCCCTCCTGAGAGCCATCCATGCACAGGAGGTGGCGCACGCAACCCACCGCTTTCGCCGCCTGTCTGACCGGACCGGCCATATCATGGGTGTAGATCACGACCGCCGGGGTATGGTCGGCGAAGTAATAATCCAGTTCGGAGGCGAACTGCACGTTGACCAGCGCCGCAATCGCCCCGATACGCCAGGCACCGAACAGACTCAGGAGGTAATCCATGCCGTTATGCGCGAAGACCGTCACCCGTTCGCCCTTGGCGACACCGAGCGACGCGAGGGCACCCGCCATGTCCTCCATGCGCCCGACGGCCTGGGCATAGGTGAGTCCGATATCGCGGTCGACCCAATGCAAGGCGAGCTTGTCGGGCGTGCGCTGCGCGCCATCGATGAGGATCTGATGCATCAGCATGTCGGCTCCTTGACGATCCCGAAGTACTGTTCCAGCACGCGGTCCGGGTCGGTGAACGGGATATCCCAACGCTTCCCACCCGCCACGATGTTCAGACCCTGCGCATTCATGGTGACCCGGCCCGTGCGCGTCGCGCAGGTGCAGATCAGGCCCTGGCCGAAGAATGACTCAGGGGATGAGCGGTGAAAGCGATACATGCCCTCGAACGCCTGCAGTTCCCGGGGCTCGAGGGTCATCCGGTATAGCGGCCGGTCCTGGCGTGACAGCAGCCAAACACCGTCGGTCGCCGGCTGCAAGGAGTAATGACCGGATATGTCGGTCAGCGAGTCCGCGGGCAGCCGCAGCGGTCTGCGATTATTGTCACCGAAGCCCACGTCGGTGAGGAATTTCCCCTCCGGCAAAGCCACGACCAGCGCCAGATGATCGAACGGCGGGCCGAAGGAATGCCGCACGGGCGACCACACCTGCGCCTCGATACGCGTGACACTGAAGCCAAGATGGGCGAGCAGCCTGCCGAAGGCCTCGTTCAGCTCGTAGCAGAAGCCACCGCGGCGCCGGATCACCACTTTGTGCAGGGTGGCCTCACTGGTCAGGGCAGCATCGAAGCCCGAGACGATATCCAGATTTTCGAACGGCACGCATTCCAGATGGGCACTGACGAGCCTGCACAAGGTAGGCCACGTCGGCATCGGCGGCCGTGTGAGACCGAGCCGCTGCAGATAGCGCAGCATCAGTTCCTCATACCGCATGACGACCTGCCTCCCGCAGCATCGCGAGCACCAGGTCCGGCGTGAACGGCCCCGAGCCGTTCACGAACGCGACTTGGGGACCCAAGGCATCCGCAATGGCGTTGGCGATCGCCGCCACCGCCCCACTGCAGCCGGCCTCGCCCGCTCCCTTCATGCCCAGCGGGTTCAGGGGTGAGGGCGTCTCGATATGGCGCAACGTAAAGCGCGGCGCAGTTGCAGCGGTGGGCAGCACATAGTCCATGAAGCCGCGGGTCAGGGGTTGGCCGTGCGCGTCGTAGCCAAGGACCTCGAACAGACACTGCCCCAATCCCTGCAGCACGCCGCCCATGATCTGACCATCCACCAACAAGGGATTGGCGATACGGCCGCAATCATGGGTCACAGCATAGTCGATGACGCGGATGACTCCGGTTTCCCGATCCAGGTCGATCACCGCGGCATGACAGGCGCTGGCCCAGCTGACGGCGTCGCGCTCATAGCGGGCGCTGACATCCAGCCGCATTGCGCCATCGATGCCGGCCGTTGCCGCCTCTTGCAGCAGCGCAGCAAGGCTGAGGGTCCGCCCGGGGCGTGTGCGATCGAGCAGCAGTCCCTGCCGCCAGCTGATGTTTTCCGGCGCCGTGCCGTGCAGTTCCGCGGCCAACTGCCGGATCCGGTCCAGCAGCACGTCCCCCGCGCGGCAGGCGGCATTGCCACCCATGGTGGCACCCCGGGAGGCGAAGGTCCCGGGTGCAGCAGCCAGTTGATCGGTGTCCGCGGGCAGCACCTCGATCATCTGCGGAGACACACCCAGGTGGTCCGCCAGAATCTGCGCAAGCGTGGTCTGACTCCCCTGGCCGACGGGCGTGACGCCGCTCAGCAGTTGCAACCGGCCGTCGGGGAGGACGCGGATCCGGGCGGGTTCGCCGCCACCGCCCCCGGACATCTCCACCACGAACGACAGACCCAGGCCGAGCGCGCTGCCGGCAGCGGTCGCCGCACGCCGGGCGGCGAACCCCGCATAGTCGATCGCGTCCAGCGTCGACTCGAGCAACGCCGGATAATTGCCGCTGTCCAGGATCGCGCGTCCGCAACCGGGATAGGACACACCGCGATCCACCGGGAAGGCCGCAGGTCCGATGAGATTACGGCGCCGGATCTCGGCACGATCCAGTCGCAGGGCATCAGCGGCGAGATCCATCACCCGCTCCATGGCGAGGGTTGCCTGGGGGTAGCCGGCGCCGCGGTAGACATTCAGCGGGGTCTTGTTGGTCACTACCGAGCGCGCCCGGCTGGCGAAATTCGCGATGCGGTAGGGGCCGCGGATGCTCGCGACGGCCGCCCCGGGAGTGTTGCTCAGAAACAGGTAGGCCGCGCCAATGTCGGCCTGGCAGTCGACCTCCACTGCCGTGACCTCGCCCGCAGTGGTGACGGCGGCCCGGACCCGGACGATCTCCTCCCTCCCATGGGTACTGGCGATGAAGGACTCCTGCCGGTCCTCCAGCCAATAGGTGGCCCGACCGAAGCGCTGCAGGGCGAGCAGCACCAGGACTTCCTCTGGATACACCGCCTCCTTCATGCCGAACCCGCCGCCGATTTGCGGTGCCACCACGCGCAGGCGCTGTGGAGAGATTCCCGTCAGGTGTGCGAGTTGTTGCTGCAGCACCTGCGGTATCTGCGTCGAACTGTAGACCAGCTGGCGTCCGGTCCCGGGATCCAGCGTCGCGATGGCGCCCCGCGCCTCCATGCAGCTGGCGCAGACACGCTGGAAGCGGAAAGTTTCATCGATCACCAGATGTGCCGCGGCGAAGGCTGCCTGCGGGTCGCCGACCTGCTGGTGGGTCTCGTGCACGATGTTGCTGCCGAACTGGGCATACAGCAGTGGTGCGTGCGGCGCCGTGCTCGAAGTGACATCCATGACGGGCGGCAGGACGTCGTAGTCGACCGTCACCCGGCCGGCGAGGTCCTCTGCCCGGTAGGGATCGGCGGCGACGATGGCGGCAACCGGTTCGCCCACATAGCGCACGAGTTCGCGGGCGAGGACCCCGTGATGCGCCGGCCGGGAGCCTGCGACCAGGTCGGTTACCGGCAGGGTGCCCATGGCCGCCGGCAGCATCGCAGCCGACAACACCCCCACGCAGTCAGGATCGTCTGCAACGGCGCCGAAATCGATGTGCGCAATGCGGGCATGGGCCTCGGTCGAGCGCACCACGCGCAGCGCGGCCATGCCGGGCCGGACGAGATCGGCGAGAAAGACGCCGTTGCCCGTGAGCAGCGGACCATCCTCCCGGCGGCGCGCGCGCCGTCCGAATGGCGAAGCGCCGATCATGCCCGCACCGATTCGATGGCCGCGACGATGTTGGCGTATCCGGAGCAGCGGCATAGATGGCCGTTCAGATGCTCGAGAATCTGCGCTCGGTCGGGCGCAGGGGTTGTCGCCAGAAACTTTGCCGTGGCCACCAGCAACCCCGGCGTACAGTAGCCGCACTGCAGGGCATGGTGGTGCCGGAACGCACGCTGTAGCCGCGTCAGACCCTCTTGAGGTTCGTTACCCTCGAGCTGCGGGAGGCTGGCGATGGTCTGCACCAGCGTGCCGTCGGCCTGAATGGCCAGCATCAAACAGGCGCGCACCGGGACCCCATCGACCACCACCGTGCAGGCTCCGCAGACGCCTTGCCCGCACGCCACGTGCACGCCCCCGACACGTGCCTGCTCGCGCAGAAAATCGCTGAGCAGCAGCCGCGGGCTCACGCTCGCACGCAGTTCCACGCCATCCACTCTGATTGCGATGTCATGCGTTTGCATCACGCAGCACGTCACAACGACAGGCGCTGAGCCGCTCGCCGGCTGACGACGGGCGCCACCTCGAGGCGGTATCGCGCGCTGGAGTAGGCATCGCCGAATACGGGTTCGATGAGGTCGCTCGAGAGCGCCGTCGCGAAGTCGGCGGCGGCCGGCACGTCGGGAAAATGCCGACCAATGAGATGCGCCAGGGTGGGGCAGACCAGGGCGGTCCGCATGACGCCACTGAGCGCGACCCTGCAGTCGGCGGCGTTCAGCGTCACGACAGCGGCGACCACCGGCGCGTGACCGTCACGCCTTGCCACTTCATAGAATCCGGCGCGTGCCGGCCGGCGCGGCCACAGCACATGCGTCACCATGGCCTGCGGGGGCACTGTCCGGCCTGGCCCGAGGAGGCTTGCGGCGCCGACGGTCTCCTCGCCGCCCAGATGCCGCAGCACGAACTGGGCTCCCAGCGCCATTGCGACCGCCGGCAATTCGGCACCGGGCGTATTCGCCACAAGATTGCCGATCACCGTGCCCCGCTGCCGGATGACCGGGTTCGCCACCCAGGCCAGCGCCTCGGCGAGCCCGGCCACTTCCGCCCGGACCACCTGCGACCGCAGCGCCTGCTCCTGCCGCACCAGAGCGCCCATGCGGATGCGATCCGGCAGAACCTCGATGGCATCCAGTCCCGCGATGTGATTGATGTCGATCACCAGCGCGGGAGTCGCGAGCCGACGCGATAGCAGCGGCACAAGGCTCTGACCGCCGGCCAGCAACCGCGCTTCCCCCGGATATTCGAGTAGCAGCCCCACCGCCTCAAACACGCTCCTGGGCCGCACATAGCGGAAGGGTGCCGGTTTCATCTACACGTCCGCGCGGCCGCCCGGATAACGGCCCCTGACCCCCGCCTCACCGATATCTTCGGCCCAGACTTCCGGCTGCTCGGCGATGAAACGCTGCAGCAGTTCGTAGCAGGCGGGATCATCGGCGACTGTGACGACGGTGCCACGGGAGCGCAGCCAGTCATCGGCCGCACGGATGGTGCGGCTCTCCCCGACGACGAAGTTGGGCACCCCGAACAGCAGAGAGGCGCCGCCGCACATGTAGCACGGCGACAGGGTCGAATAGAGCGTCGCCTGCCGATAGACGGCTGAGGACAGCCGGCCGGCGTTCTGCAAGCAGGTCATTTCGGCGTGCAGGATGGGATTGCCGTCCTGAACCCGCCGGTTGCGGCCGCGGGCGATCACCTCGCCGCGATACACCAGCGCCGCCCCGATGGGCAGACCCCCTTCGCGATAGCCCGCAAGCGCCTCCTCGAAGGCCGCCCGCAGTCCCGGATCGGAGGGTAGCGCAGCATTGCTCATGGTCCGTGGCCCTAGAATCGGGCGGTGAGCGTCAGATCGAAGCTGCGCGGCGGCACGCGCGTCAGGAAGTCGTTGCCGTAGAAGGGATAATCGTTGGTCAGGTTGCGGTTGTCGGTGGCATTGTAGGCCGTGACCTTTACGGTGTAGTTCGCATAGGTATAAAAGACCGCCGCATTGAGGGTGTACTGCCAGGGAATCCGGGGCGACCTGTAGTAGCCGTTGGCGCCGACGGTCGAGAGCGGCACCAGGCCGCCATTGCCCACCAGCTGTGTAAGGCCATCCGATGCCGCCAGCGCATTGGTCGCGGCGATGTCGATGTAACCGGACTGTGTGGTCTCGATCGGCGCCGTGACCTGGAGGTTCGCCTGGACTCCGAAGCCCGAGTCGAACTTGTAGTTGGCCAGCATGTTGATGAGATGCGCCGGGACGCCCGGGTCCTCGAAGGTCTGGCCAGCGGCAAAGACCGCCAGGGTGCCCGCGCCATCGACGTTCAGCCCTGCATACGCCGGGAAGTTGTAGAAAGGTGATGCCGTGTCGAGCGTGGTGTGCAGGTACGAGTAACTCGCCGTGGCGAAGAAATGGGAGTTTGGCTGGTAGTTGAGTTCCCACTCTGCGCCCCATATGTGGGCCTCGGAATGGCCGTTGTCGCCGGCGCCGGTGGGGATGGAACGCTCCTGCTTGAACAGTGCCGTCGAGATGAACAGCCGAGAGTCCAGCAGACTGAACTTGACGCCGGTCTCCTCGAGCTGAGTGTTCTGGCGAAGCTGCGCCGTCGCGGCCTCTGCGAAGGTCCCCACTGCGCCGTCATTGGCATCGGGGAGCACGTACTGTGCCTTGTTGAATGTCAGGTACGAGGAGACGAAGGCGGCCGGCGCATAGACCACGCTGACATTGCCGTTGTAGAGGCCGTACCACGCCGTGGCCTGCTTCTGCGGTAGGCCGTCGAAGAGCCCGGTGCCGCCGAGCGGATCTGTCTCATTCAGCTGCACCAGATCGCCCCGCACCCCGTAGAGCGCGCTCCACTGCGGAGTGAACTGCATGCGGTGTTCGAGGAACGCTGCCGCGTCCTGCAGGTTGGAGATGACGCTGCTGTTCAGGAAATAGGTGTCGCGGCCAGGGGTTCCGTACTGCGGATGGTCGAATGCGGCGAGGTACGGGATGGCGCCACCGTCCGCCTGCGCCGCAGCCGGGAAGACCCAGGAATCGGGATTGGTGGTCAGATCCCAGACACTGACCGGTTCATTCGCATAATTCTGGATGTCGTCGACATGGGCGTACCGGTAGGTGAAGCCGCCATCCACCTCATTGCCGACGATGCCCAAGGGAAACTTCACCTTCAGGTCGGTCTTGTTCTCGAGGGTGAAGCTGCCGCGGGCGGTATCCGCATAGTACTCCATGGTCTGGTTGTAGCGATTCAGGTAATCGTAGAAGGTATTATTGGTGACCGTGAAGTCGCCGGAGGCGTCGTAGGTCAGAATGATCTGCGCCTTGGCGTGCACAGAGTGCGCACCGGTGCCCGGAGTTTCATCGATCAGTATGCGGTCGCTCAGCTGTGCGCTACCCGTGAGGTCGACGGGTGTCAGGAAGCCCTCCACCGGTCCCACCGCGCCGCCGGTGAGGTACGTGCCGTCGTCGATCAGCGCCTGGTTGACACGGTTGACGCCGTCGTTCTCGCGATACAGGGTGTCCTCGATCGAGCCATTGACCATGACGCTGAACTTGGAGGTGAACTGCGTGACCACGGCGGCGTACAGCGACTGCTGGTGGAAGAACATGTCGTAGTAATAGCTGCCACTGTCATCGGAGGTGAAGCTGACGCGGGCGGCAGTGCTGGACGTGAGCGGGCCGCCGATATCGATCAGCGCCCGACGCTTCTGCTGGGTGTCGAACTCCAGGTCATAGATCTGAGTCCATCGGGTCAGCGAGGGCAGCTTGGTCGTGATGTCAATGGTGCCGCCCACCCCCGCTCCAGGGCCACCCTGCACGCTTGCGGGTCCCTTGATGATGTCGATCGAGTCCGCGCTGTTGAAACTGACGGGTGCCCCGTAGCCGTTGAGTGAAAAGCTATCGCGCATGCCGTTGAAGAACATGTCAGCATATTGACCACGGATCCGCGGCACGGCCGGCTGGCCGAAGGCGGCATCCGAGTAACTGCTCGAGGTGAGGTACGAGAAGCCACCCGGATTCTGGATGTTGAGGGCGTCGAGCTGCGCCTTCGACAGCAGCGTGTTGTTCCTTGGGGTCTCCATGACGCCAAGATCCAGTCCATAGGCTGATGAGGAGCTGACCGTCGTCGGCAGCACCAGGTCACCGCGACGGATGCCGTTGATCACCACCTCATCCATGTCGCCCTGCCCCTGCGGCGTGGTGTTGGCGGCGCTGCTGCTCGTGGTGTCTTGGCTGGCGTCGGTCGCCGCCGCCTGATCCGCAAACGCGACCGGACCCACGGCAGCGGCGGTCAGGAGGCCTGTTATCCAGATCCGCCGTCCCGGGCGGCGCCTGCCGAGTTGCCTATTCATGACCCATCTCCCTGATACTTTTGGCATATAAATTTCAGATTTCGTATCTATGAAATTCTGAATTGCAAAAAGCATGCACAGCGGGAGCTTCGCGAGCGTTCCCTCGCCAGGCCGCGGAATTTCCCCGTTAAAACGCGCGTTGTTCTGAAATCAGCTACAGCCCGTTACGGGTTCTGGTGCAGCGGGCTGCGCCGCAATGGATCGGCGCCGTCCAGGATGGGGCGGGATCAGGGCATGTTCGAGCTCAAGGCATGCGAACTGG
>DATJTJ010000175.1:0-55030 GCA_035503515.1 Steroidobacteraceae bacterium | reverse complement strand
TACGTCGGCCAGCTGCTGGGCCACCGCTAGGCGCACCGACTTGACGGGATCCGCGACGAGCGGCTGCAAGTGCTTCAATCGTTCGGCCGGACCGATACCACCCAGCGCCGAGATCGCCCCCAGCCGAATAATCGGATCGCGTGAACGCAGCGCAGCATCCATGACACGCAGCTGCTCCGAGGATGAGAAACGACCGCTCTCCAGCAAGGCCGTCGCGCGCAGGATGGCCGGCCGACTCACATCCTCGGCATACTCGAGCAAGGTCGGCGCCACCGAAGCCTCGGCCTTGCGGGCGGCACTGAACAGCGCCGTCTGACTGTAGTAGGGCTGCGTGCGTCCCGTCCGTTTGGTAATGAACTCCGCCGCCCATTTATCACTCTTGTCCCGGTGGCATTGCGTGCAGGAGTTCGGCACGCCGTACTGCACGCTCGCGATCGGGTCGGGTACGCGGATGGAATGATCGCGACGGACGTCCACGCCCATGTAGGTCCGCTGTGGCATGTGGCAGTTGACGCATTGCGAGCCCGACGAATCCGGCTTGTGAAAGAAATGTGCCTCGGTCTGGAATTGCTGCGCCCGATGGCATTGCAGGCATAGGGAGTTGCCGCTCAGGCGCAGTTTGCCAGTGTGCGGATCATGGCAGTTGGTGCACGAGACGTGATTCGCGTGCATGCGGCTTTGCAGGAAGGAGCCCGTCACGTACACCTCCTCGCGCATCTGGCCATCCGCGAAGTAGCGTCCGTCCAGCAGCGGGCTTATCGAATAACTGTCAAAGAAGCTCTGCGTAACATCGGGCTGCTGCAACTCAGCGCGGCGTGAGTGACATCCCGCACAGACCTGCAATTGCCCGCTCAGCGGTGTATCCGCCAGCTTCGGAATTGGCAGCTGCCCGCCGTGAGGCTCCCAGAGTCTACCCAGATGGGTGACCAGGCCCCTGTTCGGCAATGAATCCTTGCCGTTCGCCCAAGCCACATGCTGCGAGCCCGGTCCGTGACAGGCCTCACAGCCGACGGCGATCTCCTGCCAGTGCGTGTCGTACCGGTCGGTGAGCGGCGAATAGTTCTTCACCAGGTGGGTGGCGTGACAGCTCGCGCAGCGCGAATTCCAGTTCTGAAAGGCGCCGGTCCAATGCAGCGCATCCTCGTGCGTGATCTTCTGGTCAGGATACAGATCAAACCAGCGCTGGCCGCCCTGCACCGCGGGGCGGCTGTCCCAACTGATGGACAGTGCCTGGAGGCGACCATCGGGAAAGGCGATCAGATACTGCTGCAGTGGGTAATGACCGAAGGTGTACGCGATTTCGAATGTCTGCAGTTGACCCTGGGCGTTGTCGGTCTGCACGTAGTACTTGCCATCGCGCCGGAAGAAGCGGGAAGTCGTGCCGAAGTAGTCGAAGCTAATGTTGCTGAAATCGCCCAGGACGGACTGGTTAGTGGCCTTCTCCATGGCATGCCGGTGGTCGCTCTGCAGCCAGTTTTGGTAGGCCTGCGAGTGACAGACGGCGCACGCCGGGGTGCCAACATAGGCCAGCGCTGGCGGCGCTCCGTCGCGAGGCCGCGTAGCGAAGAACACTGCACCGACCAGTGCGGCACAGACAAGAACCATCGGTAGCAGTTTGTGTTTCGACATCCTCGATACTGCCTGAAACCGCCGGATCGCCTTAGCCACCGTAGCGCGCCGCATGATACCGGGCGCCTGGCGTTCTCCTGGGCCATACCACCCAGACGACTATCCGCAGGTCGTGCCAAGACAAGAGATGCTTTATTTGGTCCGCGGTCGAATCGGCGTCACAATGGAAAAGTACACGAAAGTCGCGTGGTATGTAGACTTACAGTCGGTGAACCATGACTCTCCTTAGGCTACCTGCATTATTCCGAAGAAGCGCGGTCGCTGGAGCGGAGCCAAGCGTCATCAAGAATTTCTGGCCGCTTGTTTTTGCGGTGGTGCTCTGCACCCCGCCTGCACAGGCCCTGGACTTTCACCATGTCGTCGTCGGTCAGAAGTTCAACGCCGCCCGAGCCGGTATCCCCTTCTCCGCGCCGTCACAATCGTCTAAAACGACAGCGTTGGGCCCGATGCAGGAGCGATTTGGCGATTGTGTCATCGCCCGCACCGTCTGCCACGTCGTCGTCACAACCACCGCTGACGATGATGTAGTGCAGGACATCCTGATCTATTGGACCGGGTCATCAGACAACGTGCTGAAGGCCATGGAAAGAAAGTACGGAAAACCCGTTTCGCATATCGAACGGTATAAGATCGTCCATGGTCACGGTCTGAACGATGCGGTCTCGAGCTGGTCAGAAGGCGTGGACGTCGTCATGGAATTTCATTCGATGGACGGCGACGGTCCCTACCTCTCGATGAGTACTAGGCGCTTCATTGCCGGTCAATAGCTTCCAAAGAAGCTGCCGGCAACGGAAATCTTGCGCGCTGCGCCAGTAACGGCACTCCCCTGCACCGGGGCCGAGCCATGCTTCCGGCACAACGTTTCCGGCAAGGAACCCCGCTCGTGTCGGCAGCGATCCCCCAGCGCATCGACAAACTCGAAGGGCGGCTGAAGCAACTCAAGGCCAAGCAGCAGAGAGTCGAGGCGCGCAAGCGCCCCTGAACTCCCGTCGAACGCGCCGCACACTTGAAACCCCAATAGCCGGCCCCAATGGGCCTAAAGAGCGCCATCACGCGCACGGGGGGAAAACATGTTCTATTTCGCAAAGCGCTTTGCGCCTGTGTACCTGATTCTATCGAGCGCCTTAACCGGCACTTGTGCTTTAGCAGCCCAATGCCCGCAAATCGGGTACACCGTCGTTGAGCCTCATGCGACGCCGGAAACTCGCCCCGTAAAGTGGGGCGCCCAAACGATCTTCGTACGTAAGATACCGATCACGACGACCAGCGACATTACGAGCCTGAAAGTAGTAACCGATGCAAAATTGCTCGACGGGCCGGACGATGCGGTAATTCAGCTCACTTTTACTCCAGCGGCAGACAAAAGACTGCATGAGGCGACATCCAATCACTCTGGAATGCGCATCGCCTTCATGATTAACGATCGGGTACTGGTAAATGTGGTTTGGCAAGGGCCTTACGGGATGGACACTGGTGGCGCACAGGTGAGCGTGAATCGCGGTAGACAGCAGCTCAAAGCGCTACCAACAGCAGTTAGACATTGCATAAGTGAGAAAGGAGACCAGATTGACCATGAGTCTCATTGACCGGAAGTCGACATCCGGTTCGGCTAGGAACTCCCAGTCTTCACTGCATCGAACATCAGTCAACCCACTGGCGGCGATCCGTGCTTCGACCAGCAAGCGCGGCGCCGATGACAATGGCCTCGTGCACAGCGCGCAATCGCGCGCCGGAAGGTCTCAGCCGGCGATTACTCTGCTGCTGATGTTACCGGTGCGCACCGCGGCGTACTGATCTGCTGTTGTGCCCGATGTGCCGCGGTGATTCGTCAAGATGGCCGTCATGAGCGCCTGCATCTGACGCTGAAGAAGGAGGCCACCAAATCCGCGTCGAAGATCGGCCACACCGTGCCCTGGGCATGAAATACCCGGCCGAGCTGTACGAGAGCTCCAGCAGACCCTACAGGGGGTTATCGGACCTGGAATACCCCTTCCACGACCGCACAGTCAGCGTCCCCCACTGCGGCCGGATCTGCATCGGCAAACGCAAGATTAGCCTCAGCACGGTCCTTGCCGGTCAGAACGTGGGAATCGAGCAGGTCACCAGCGCCCAGAACCCCTTTGGCGCCAAAGTGTTACCTGTGTGCCCAGGGGTGACTGGTGGAGCGGAAGGGGATCGAACCCTCGACCTTCGCATTGCGAACGCGACGCTCTCCCAACTGAGCTACCGCCCCACATGTTCGCCAGGGAGCCCCGGCCTGGCGGCCGGCGGGTCCCAAAAAGAGCGGGCGATTCTAGCACCCGAATCCGGGATGGCAAATCCCACAAAGACTATGATGGGGGCGATGCTTGCACCCGGAATCCGTGCCCCCGATTTCTCGGCCCCGGATCAGAACAACCAGCCCGTCTCGCTGGCCCAGCTGCTGAAGGCCGGGCCGCTCATCCTGTACTTCTACCCGGCCGATTTCACGCCCGGCTGCACCCAGGAGGCGTGCTCCTTGCGCGACCTGCACGCGCAGCTGCGGGCAGCCAGCGTGACCGTTGCTGGAGTAAGCCCGCAGTCTGCCGCGAGCCATGCGGCGTTTGCGGCCAGGCACGCCCTGCCCTTCACGTTGCTGAGTGATCCGGACAAGACTCTCATCCGGTCATACGGCGTGACAGGCCCGCTGGGCTTCGGCGTACGCCGGGCGAGTTTCCTGATCAACCCACAGGGCATCATCGAGGAAGCCGTCCTGGCGGATCTGCGCATCGGACGGCATGAGGCGTTCTTTCGCAGGATCTCCGAAACCACACCGCGGTGACGGTCAGCGCCGCACGGGCACGTCACTCAGGCGCAGCGCGCCCAGGCGCACGTAGCACAGGCGCACCAGGATCACCGCGGCCACGGCGCCGATCAGCATGGGCACGGCGGCCGCCAGGAACAGCTGCCGCAGGGGCAGATGCAGCTTGATCAGATGACCTCCGAGCAGCGGCCCGGCGATGGCCCCGAACCGGCCGACGCCGAGCGCCCAACCGACGCCCTTGGAGCGAAACTCCGTCGGATACAGCAGCCCGGCGGCCGCGTTGTTGCCGAACTGTGCGCCCAGGACGCACAGGCCCGAAAGTGTCGCCAGGGGCGCGAGCGCCGAGTACGACATGGTACTGCCACCGATGGCTGCGATGGCGGGCGCCGCGCAGACGAACAGCGCCGCGATCACGACGAATCCGAATCGATCCAGCAGCACGCTGATCAGGAGGCCGCCCACGGTGCCACCGATGTGGTAGAGGCTCGAGGCCAGCGCAGCCTTCGGCGGCGTGAGGCCGGCATCGTTGAACAGCAGCGGCATCCAGGAATTGAGGAAGTAGTTCGCCATCAGGGTGGTGGCAAAGCACACCCACAACAGCGGTGTGATCAGGACGAAACCGCGGTCGAATATGCCCCCCAGGCCGGCGTCATCGTCGCCCGGCTCCAGCCGGACGGAGGATACGAGCTGCGTATCCTCGGCCAGCGACAGGTCCGGGCGCATGCGCCGCGCCACCCGCAGCAGGTCGCCCCGCCGCTCGGGATGGGCTCCCAGGAATTTGACTGACTCGGGCAGTGCGAAGGTGAGACAGAGCGCCACCAGCAGCGGCACGGCACCGCCGACCAGGAACAGGACCTGCCAGCCGAAGGTCGGCAGGACCCATGCGGATATGAATCCCGGCGCGCTGCTGCCGAGTGTGATGCCGGTGAACATGAGCACCACCAGCGTCGCCCGCAGGCGGGTGGGTGAGAGCTCGGAGTTCAGGGCAATCGTATTGGGCATGAGCCCGCCCAGGCCGATGCCCGTGCAGAAGCGCAATGCGAGCGTCACCCAGTAGCCATGCAGCCAGATCACCGCGAGCGTCGTGGCACCGTAAATGATGCTGCCCGAGAGGATGGCGGTCTTGCGACCACGCCGATCGCCCACCCATCCCAGCAGGGGCGAACCGGCCAGTACGCCGATCAGACTGGCGGTGAGTGCATAGCCCTGCATCCCCGCATCGACATGCCACAGCTTGGACAGCGTCGGCATGGCGAACGGCATGACACTGATGTCGTACCCATCCGCAAACATCGCCAGGAACGACCAGAACAGCAGGTTCAGGTTGAACCCGCGGATTTTCTGGCCATCTACGAGATCATCGATCCGGATGGTCTGGCCCAAGTCCGCCCCCTGTGTCGCACGGTGATCGACCCGCTTCTGTGGCGGATTTCCCCATTATGCCAAACCTTAGGATCCGGCCGACGGTCACTCTTCCAGCAGCGTGACGCTGCCCTGGGTCACTTTTGCCACGCAATCCGCCAGGGATTCCGTCGACAGCTGGCCCACTTCCTGGCGCTTGGCATCCCAGCGCACCCGGACCGAGGCCGCCTGCTGGAACTTGAGGCCCGCCAGCACGAAGCAGTCCACGCGATGGCCGTCACTGACGATCCACAGGTCGCGCGCGGTCGCCGCGTCCCAGGCGCGCGCAAAGAAGTTCGCCGCCAGCCGCGGGCGCAGTTCCTCGGATTCGGGCAACTCCCGCAGCAGCCGTGCGAACCGTGGGGTGTCATCCAAGGTCGCAGTCACCCTGCGGACGGATACGCTCGCGGGCGCCGGGGCACTGCTCCAGAACCACTTCATTTGACCCTGATCCACTGCACTGAGGTCTGCATCCCCCAAGCATACATGCGCCACGGCGTCCTTTTGACCCCGCCGGCCGTCGCGAAATCCCGACGCTGACATAACCCATTGACGGTTCGGGCCAGGGGGCCGGATAGTGCCTATATCCCCTAAGGCAACGGGCCTACGAGCGAGGCGATGCCCTACTCCATGACCGTGGGTGGCACGGTCCATTCCTTCCCGGATCTGCGGGCCGTATTCGCCGCGGCAACCCCCCTTCGCTCCGGTGACGCTCTCGCCGGAGTTGCCGCCGGCAGCATGCAGGAACGGGTCGCAGCGCGCTTCGTCCTGGCCGATCTGCCCCTGCGCCAGCTGCTCAACGAAGCACTGGTGCCCTACGAGCAGGATGAGGTGACGCGGCTGATTCTCGACTCGCACGATGCGGCGGCCTTTGCCCCGGTCGCATCCCTGACGGTGGGTGGATTCCGCGACTGGCTGCTCGGCGACGGCGCCACGACCCCGGCGCTGCGCGCGCTGGCGTCCGGGCTGACCCCGGAAATGGTCGCCGCAGTATGCAAGCTGATGCGCAATCAGGACCTGATCAACGTCGCGCGCAAATGCGAGGTGGTCACCCGCTTCCGCTGCACCATCGGCTTGACGGGTCACCTGAGCGTGCGCCTGCAACCCAATCATCCCACCGACGACTCCGAGGGCATTGCGGCGTCGATCATTGATGGACTGATGAACGGCTGCGGTGATGCCGTCATCGGCATCAACCCCGCAGCGGACAGCCTGGAGACCCAGATCCGCCTGCTGCAGCTCCTGAACGAGGTGCGCGAACGCTTCGCCATCCCCACCCAAAGCTGCGTGCTCTCGCACCTCACCAACACCCTGCAGGTGATCGCCCGTGGCGCACCCGTGGACCTCGTCTTCCAGTCCATCGCGGGAACCCAGGCGGCGAATGCAAGTTTCGGCGTGGATCTGGCGCTGCTCGCCGAGGCGCACGCCGCGGCCCGGTCGCTGGGGCGCGCCCCTGCGGGTGCCAACCTCATGTACTTCGAGACCGGCCAGGGTTCGGCGCTGTCCGCGCAGGCGCACCATGGCGTCGATCAGCAGACGCTCGAGGCGCGCGCCTATGCCGTGGCGCGCAAATTCTCGCCGCTGCTGGTCAATTCCGTGGTGGGATTCATCGGCCCTGAATACCTGTACGACGGCAAGCAGATCATCCGCGCAGCCCTGGAAGATCATTTCTGCGGCAAGCTGCTGGGGCTGCCGATGGGCGTGGATGTGTGCTACACCAATCACAGTGAAGCCGACCAGGACGACATGGACACCCTGCTGACGCTGCTGGGAGTCGCCGGCGTCAATTTCATCATGGGCGTTCCGGGTGCGGACGACGTGATGCTCAACTACCAGAGCACCAGCTTTCACGACGCGCAGTACCTGCGTCGGATCCTCGGGCTGCGTCCGGCTCCGGAATTCGCGGCGTGGCTGCGCGGGATGGGCATCACGGACGAGCGCGGCTACATTCGCGAGGCGACGGCCCTGGAGTCGGCCTGCGCGCGCCTGCTGTCCTTCGACGGCAGTCCGCCGGGAAAGTCGTGACACCCGGGCGGCATCCACTGGCGCCGCTGCGCAGCCGGACGCCCGCGCGCGTGGCGCTGGGGCACCATGGCGCCGGGCTGCCGACGGCCGCCCTCCTCGATTTTCAGCTCGATCACGCTCACGCACGCGATGCCGTCCACGAAGCGCTGGATCTGCAGCGCCTCGCGGCGGACCTCGCCCCGTGGCAATCGATGCCAGTCGGCAGTCAGGCCCCCGATCGCGCCACCTACCTGCAGCGACCGGACCTCGGGCGCAGACTGAGTGTGCAAAGCGCGGCGGCCCTGCCGCGCGGCAACTTCGATGTGGCGTTCATACTGGCTGACGGCCTGTCGGCACGGGCGGTGCAAGTGCACGCCGCCGCCACCCTCAAACTGATCCTGGGATCGCTCGCGGACTGGCGCATCGCGCCGCTGGTGATTGCGACCCAGGCGCGGGTCGCGCTGAGCGACGAGATCGGCAGCCGGATGGGAGCCAGGCTCGCCGTCATGTTGATCGGCGAGCGCCCCGGGTTGAGCTCTCCCGACAGCCTCGGAATCTATCTCACCTTCGATCCGAGAACCGGTCGGCTCGACCACGAACGCAACTGCATTTCCAATGTTCGATCCCCCCAGGGACTGCCGTATGAGGAGGCCGCGGCGCGCGCGCTGTGGCTGCTGCGGGCGGCGCGGCGTGCCGGCCACAGCGGCGTGCGGCTCAAGGAAGATTCGGCGCTCAGTCCTGCCGCAGCCGATAACCCAGGCCTGCTTCGGTGACCAGGTACTGGGGACGATGCGGCAGAGGCTCCAGCTTGCCGCGCAGGTTGCGGATACACACCCGCAGGCTGCGGCTGTCGCCGAGATGCCCTGGCCCCCACACCTCGCGAATGAGCTGGTCCTGCATCACGATCAATCCGCTGTGCCGCGCCATGCACTCGAGCACCCGGTACTCGAGCGGCGTCAGGTGGACGGGACCTTCGGCAGAGCCGGCCTCGCGCCGATGCAGATCCACGCTGACGGCGCCAAAGGACAGCGTCGGTGACTGATCGCCGGCACGGACGTTGCGCCTGAGCGCCGCCCGCACCCGGGCCAGCAGCTCCGCGGCGCTGAACGGTTTGGTCACGTAGTCGTCCGCGCCGGCGTCGAGCGCGGCCACCTTCTGTTCCTCCATGGTTCGCGCCGAAAGCACGATCACGGGCACGGGGGACCAGCTGCGCACCGCCCTGATCACCGCCAGGCCGTCGCCGTCGGGCAGGCCCAGATCCAGCAGCAGCAGATCAGGTTTATGGGCGCGCGCCTCGATATCGGCGCGCGCGGCAGTCGCGGCTTCAACCACCCGGAAGCCAACCGATCCGAGCAGGGCGCGCAGCACTTCGCGGATCGACGCGTCGTCCTCGATCACCAGGATCTGGTGCATCGCCTGCGTCACGACGGCTCCGCGACCGGCAAGGTCAGTTCGATCTGGGCTCCGCCCCCTTGCCTGTTGTGGGCCTCGATCTCACCGCCATGCGCGCGGATGATGGCGCGGCAGATGGCCAGCCCCAGGCCCACCCCGACGATCGTGCCTTCGCCGCTGCCACGCTGGAATTTCTCGAACAGCCGCGAGGGATCCCCGGCGGGCAGGCCTGGACCGTCGTCGGCGACCGTCACCCGCACGCCCTGTGCGCCCGGCCGTCCGGAGGGGGCGTCATCGACCGCCGCGGAGATCTGGATACGCGTTCCGCGTGGGGTGTACTTGACGATGTTGTCCAGGAGATTGGCGAACACCTGCGTGATGAGACTGGCATCGACGAACACCGGCGGCAGGTCCGCCGGCAGTCTGAGCTCGACGCCATAGCCCTCGAGCCGCGGCTCGAGGCGACGCAGCGCCGACTCGACCAGTTCATCGAGCGTCTGCCAGTCACTGCGCAGACGGATCTGGCCGGACTCGAAGCGCATCAGGTCGAGCACGTTCGAGATCAACTCCGACATCTCGCGCGCCTTGGTCTCGATGGAGCGCGCCAGGGTGGCGCGCGTGGCCGCATCGAGCGAATCCCCATGGTCCGCGAGCGTGCTCCCGGCCCCGGCCATGACCGCCAGTGGCGTCCGCAGGTCGTGCGAAATGGAGGCCAGCAGGGTATTGCGCAGGCTTTCGCCCTCCACGGCGACGCGCGCCGTCTCGGCCTTCTCGGCCAGCTGCGAGCGCTCGAGCGCAACACCCGTCTGTCCGGCAAAAGTCTCCAGCAGATGCCGCTGCTCGGGCAGCATGACCCGGCGGCGATTTTCGGGCAGCACCGCCAGCACTCCGAGCCGGCGATCACTGTCACCCAGGGGTACGTACAGCGCCGAAGCAGCCGGCAGCGTGTCCGTGCCCAGGCCCGCCTGACGGCCATGATCGGCGACCCACTGGGCCACGGCGAGGTCCGCTCCGCGCAGCGACGCCTCCACCGGCGGGTCGGCGGGAAACTGCAGCCGGCCACTGGCATCGGGCAGCAGCACGACCGCCTGGCAGCGGAACACTTCAGCCACGTGCCGCACGGCCACCCGGCACATGTTGGACGTGCCGCGCGTCGCGGCCAGTTCCCGGCTCATGGCATAGAGCAGCGCCGTGCGCCGCTCGCGCGCGCCGGAGACGCGGGTCTGCTGGCGCACGCTTGCCATGAGCGTCGCGATCACCAGGGAAATGATCAGCATCACCCCGAAGGTGATCAGGTACTGGGCATCGGAGACCGCGAAGTTGAAGCGCGGTGGCACGAAGAAGTAGTCGAAGGCCGCGACGCTCAGCACCGAGGTCAGCACCGAGGGTCCGCGACCCAGGCGCAGTCCGGCAATGGTCACCCCCAGCAGGTACACCATCACCAGGTTCACGGTATCCAGGTGCCGGTACATGGAGAAAGCCAGTGCCGTGCAGGCAATGGTGAGGGCCACCGCCCAGGCATAGCGGTTCCAGCGGATGGGTGTGGCCAGCTGTTCGGCCGACGGCCGGCTGCGTGAGGCCTCGGCGGCCACTGGTTCGGTGGCCGCGACCGTGATCACGTCGAAGCCCCGGGCGCGCCGCGCCAGTTCGATGGCGGCCGAGGGCCGCAGCAGTGCCCGCCAGCCGTAGCGCTTGGGGGACCCGACGATGACGCGGGTGACATGGCGGGTGGCCGCATACTCCAGCAGCGCCTCGACCGCCGTCGGCCCATCCAGAGTGACGGTCTCGGCGCCCAGTGATTCGCCCAGCCGCAGCAGCTCGATCCTGCGGTTGCGCTGCGCCTCGGAGAGCTTCAGCAGCGCCGGCGTCTCCACGTACACCACGGTCCAGTCGGCATCCAGGGCATCCGCCAGACGCTTCCCGGCACGAATCAGCTGCTCGGACTGGGCATCCGGTCCGGTCGCCACCAGCACCCGGTCACTGGCCAGTCGTGAACGCGGCGCCCGGTCGGTGCCGGCCGAATCGCGCGCGGCGGCCTCCACCCGGTCGGCCACCCGGCGCAGGGCAATCTCGCGCAGTGCCATGAGATTGGGCTTGCGGAAGAACCGTTCCACCGCATTGGCCGCATCCGCCTGCAGGTAGATCTTCCCGGCGCGCAGCCGCGCCAGCAGGTCATCCGGCGGCAGATCGATGAGTTCGACTTCATCGGCCCGGTCGAATACGTGGTCGGGCAGCGTCTCGCGCTGCTGGACACCGGTGGTCTGCACGATGAGGTCATTGAGGCTTTCGAGATGCTGGACATTGACGGTGGTCCACACGTCGATGCCCGCCTCGAGCAGCTCCTCCACGTCCTGCCAGCGCTTGGGATGCCGCGGAGCGGGTTCGGCGCCGACCAGGTTCGAATGCGCCAGTTCATCGACCAGCAGGATCGCGGGATGCCGGGCGAGGGCCGCATCCAGGTCGAACTCGCTGCGCGTCATGTCCCGATAGCGCACGCTCAGGGGAGGCAGACGTTCCAGGCCCTCGGTCAGCCGCTCCGTCTCGATGCGTCCATGCGGTTCGATGTACCCCAGGACCACATCCGTACCCGTGGCGCGCGCGGCACGGGCGGCCTCCAGCATGGCGTAGGTCTTGCCGACCCCGGCGGAGGCACCGAAGAAGATCCGCAGGTGGCCGCGCCGGGCCCGGGCCTCCTCGGCCTGGACATGCTCCAGGAGCTGGTCTGGATCCGGTCGGCCTGCCATGCGGCCAAGGCTACCTGCTGCCCGTGGCGGGAGCGAGGCCATCGAGCGCGAGGTTCAGCGCCAGGACATTGACCCGCGGCTCGCCGAACGCCCCCAGGACCCGGTTCTGCGAATGCGCCGCGATCAGCCGGCGGACCGCGATCACGTCCAGTCCCCGGACCCGGGCGATGCGCGGCGCCTGGTACAGCGCCGCCGCAATGCTCAATTCCGGGTCCAGACCGCTGGCAGAGGCCGTCACCAGATCGACGGGCACCGGCCCCGCATTACCCGGGTCGGCCGCCCGCAGGGCCTGGATGCGCATTGTCACCGCATCCGTCAGCGCCGGATTCAGGGGCCCCAGATTCGACCCGGACGAGGCGGTTCCCGCGTAGGGCTGCGGCGAGGTCGCCGACGGGCGGCCCCAGAAGTACTTCGGATCGCTGAAGCTCTGGCCGATCAGCCTCGAACCGATGACCTTGCCGTTGCGGACGATGAGGCTGCCGGCCGCCGCCTCGGGGAAGGCCACCCCGGCGATGCCCGTAATGACCAGGGGGTACAGGATGCCGGTCAGCACGGTGAAGAAGACGATCAGCACGATTGCGGGACGCAGCAGGGATTTCATGACGAGGACCTCATGTCAGATGCACCAGGGCAAGCCCGACGTCGATGATCTTGATACCGATGAAGGGCACGATCACGCCGCCCACGCCATAGACCAGCAGGTTCCGGCGCAGCAGCACCGCCGCACCGAGGGGCCGGTACCGCACTCCTTTGAGGGCCAGCGGAATCAGGAAGATGATGATGAGGGCATTGAAGATCACCGCCGACAGAATTGCCGAGAACGGGCTCGCGAGGTGCATGACGTTGAGCGCATTGAGCTGCGGATAGGTGGTCGCGAACGCCGCGGGAATGATGGCGAAATACTTCGCCACATCGTTGGCGATGCTGAAAGTGGTCAGCGAACCACGGGTCATCAGCATCTGCTTGCCGGTTTCGACCACTTCGATGAGCTTGGTGGGATTGGAATCCAGATCCACCATGTTGCCGGCTTCCTTCGCGGCCTGGGTGCCGGTATTCATGGCCACGGCGACGTCGGCCTGCGCCAGCGCCGGCGCATCGTTGGTGCCATCACCGGTCATCGCCACCAGGCGCCCTTCGGCCTGGTGCGCACGGATCAGCCGCAGCTTCGCCTCCGGGGTCGCCTCGGCCAGGAAGTCATCGACACCTGCTTCGGCGGCTATGGCGGCCGCCGTGAGCTTGTTGTCCCCGGTGATCATGACGGTCTTGATGCCCATGCGCCGCAGTTCACCGAAGCGCTCGCGGATACCCCCCTTGACGATGTCCTTGAGCTCGATGATCCCGAGCATCCGTCCGGCATCCGCCACCAGCAGCGGGGTGCTCCCGCGCCGCGCGACATCCTGAACCGTCGTCTGGATGCCCTTCGGCAGGACACTGCCGCCCGCCTCCACGTACTTCATGATGGCATCCGCGGCGCCTTTGCGGATCTGCCGGGCGCCGATGTCGACGCCGCTCATGCGGGTGTGCGCCGAGAACGGGACGAACGTCGCCCCGAGCGCGCCGAGGTCCCGCTCCCGAAGTGCGAACCGCTGCTTCGCGAGCACCACGATGCTGCGGCCTTCCGGAGTCTCGTCGGCCAGGGACGCGAGCTGCGCAGCACCCGCGAGTTCCTCTTCGGTCACCCCGGGGGCCGGCATGAATGCGGCGGCCTGGCGGTTCCCCAGGGTAATGGTCCCGGTCTTGTCCAGCAGCAGCACGTCCACGTCGCCGGCGGCCTCCACCGCGCGGCCCGAGGTGGCGATCACGTTCGCCTGCATCATGCGGCTCATGCCCGCGACGCCGATCGCCGAGAGCAGCGCGCCGATGGTGGTGGGAATGAGGCATACCAGCAGCGCCACCAGCGCGGTGATGGTGACCGGTACACCGAGCTTCGCGACGGCCACGCTGAACAGCGAGAACGGCAGCAGGGTCGCGGTCGCGAACAGGAACACCAGGGTGAGCGCCACCAGCAGGATGGTCAACGCAATCTCATTCGGGGTCTTCTGGCGTCTGGCACTCTCCACCATGGCGATCATGCGATCGATGAAAGTCTCCCCGGGATTGACGCTGACCCGGATGACGATCCAGTCGGAGAGCAGCCGCGTACCGCCGGCCACCGACGAGAAGTCGCCGCCGGACTCGCGGATGACCGGGGCGGACTCGCCCGTGATGGCGCTCTCATCCACCGATGCCGCACCCTCGATGACTTCGCCATCCGCCGGCACATAGTCACCGGCCTCCACGAGCGCGACATCGCCGCGCCGCAGCTGGATCGCCGGCACGCTGCTGTACTGGGTCCGGTTCGCCGGATCGCTGAGCTTCTTGGCCGCGGAACTTTGCTTCAGACCCCGCAACGCGAGCGCCTGGGCCTTGCTGCGGCCCTCCGCCAGCGCTTCGGCGAAGTTCGCAAACAGCAGCGTGAACCACAGCCATACCGCCACATGGATGATGAACCAGGCCGGTGCCTCGCCCTTGCCCAGCAGTGCCTGCGCACCGAGCACCGTGGTGAGGATGGCGCCGACGTAGACCACGAACATGACCGGATTGCGCCATTGGACCCGCGGATCGAGTTTCGAGAAGCTGTCGGCCACCGCGGGCGCCAGCAACGACCGGTCGAACATGGACAGTTTAGGATGCGTCATGGGAAAACCTTGTGCGAGACTTCATTTCCAGAGCATCAGATGCTCGACGATGGGCCCGAGGGCAAGCGCTGGAACGAAGGTGAGCGCGCCCACCAGCAAGATGGTGCCGATCAGCAGCACCACGAACGTCGGGCCATGCGTGGGCATCGTTCCGGAAGTCACCGGCACACGCTTCTTGGCGGCCAGGGAGCCGGCCACCGCGAGGATCGCGACCATCGGCCAGTAACGACCGAACCACACGGCCAGGCCCAGCGCCACGTTGTAGAACACTGTATTGACCGAGATCCCCGCGAAGGCACTGCCATTGTTGTTGGACGCCGAGGTAAATGCATACAGAATCTCTGAGAAGCCATGCGCGCCGGGATTGGCCACGCCGGCTTGACCGGGGGAGACCGAGACCGCCACGGCGGTACCGACGAGGACCACGATCGGCATCACCAGAATGGCGATGGACGTCATCTTCATCTCGAAGGCTTCGATCTTCTTCCCCAGGTATTCCGGAGTTCTGCCGATCATGAGGCCGGCGATGAACACCCCGACGATGGCAAAGATGAGTATTGAATAGATTCCGGTGCCGACGCCGCCGAACACCACCTCGCCGAGCTGCATCAGGAAGAGGGGTACGAAGCCGCCCAGGGGTGTAAAGGAGTCATGCATGGAATTGACGGCCCCCGTCGACGTGGCGGTGGTCACCGCGGCGAACAATGCGGATGCGCCGATGCCGAACCGAGCTTCCTTGCCCTCCATGTTGCCGCCGGACTGCAGTGCGCTGGGAGCCTGGTCAACGCCCAGATGTGCGATCAGCGGATTGCCGGCCTGCTCGCTGTACTCGACCAGCCCCAGCAGGGGCACCAGCAGAATCACCATGGCCGCCAGCACCGCCCAGCCCTGCCGGGTATCGCCGACCGTGCGGCCGAAGGTATAGGTCAGCGCGGCCGGAATCAGCAGGATGGCCAACATTTCCAGGAAGTTGGTCAATGCATTCGGGTTCTCGAAGGGGTGCGCCGAATTGGCGTTGGTGAATCCGCCCCCGTTGGTGCCCAGTTCCTTGATGCTTTCCTGCGAGGCCATCGGTCCCATCGGCAGGGTCTGGGTATGGGTCGTGACCGTCTCCTGCACCGCATTGCCGGCGGCGTCCTTCACCGGATTACCCTGCGCGTCGACCTTCGGCTGCTGGTACGTGAGCGTCTCGAGAGTGGTCGCATCCTGGTAGGCGCTGAAATTCTGCACGGCACCCTGGGAGATCAGCGCCAAGGCCAGTACTGCGGCAATCGGTAGCAGGACGTACAGCGTGATGCGCGTCAGATCGACCCAGAAGTTGCCGATGGTGGCGGAACTGTGGCGGGCGAGGCCGCGGATCAGGGCGAACGCCACCACGATGCCGGTCGCCGCGGACATGAAGTTCTGCACGGCGAGGCCGGCCATCTGGGTGAGGTAACTCATGGTCGATTCGCCCGAGTACCCCTGCCAGTTCGTGTTGGTGACGAAACTGAGCGCGGTATTGAAGGCGGAGTCCGGGGAGACGTTGGCGAAGCCCTGCGGATTGAGCGGCAGCCACACCTGCAGCCGCTGCAACGCATACACCAGCAGGGCCCCTGCCGTGTTGAAGAGCAGCAATCCGACGGTGAAGCGCTTCCAGTCCATCTCCTCGGCCGGATCGACGCCGGCGATGCGGTAGGCGAACCGTTCGAGAGGTGCGCCCAGGCGCAGCGGCCAGATGGGCGTGCCGGCCATCACGTGCGACATGTACAGACCCAGCGGCTTGGCACATGACAGAACGACGACCAGGAATACGGCGATCAGGGCGACCGTTGCGGCAGGCATCAGAACTTCTCCGGCTTGATGAGCGCGTACAACAGGTAGGCAGTCAGGGCGATGGACAGCACTCCACTGATGATGTAAATCGTGGTCATTCGGGGCTCCTGATGCGTTCGATCGCCCAGACAAGCCAGTGCGTCACTGCGTACAGCGCGGCGATGGCCAGGATGAATACGACGTCCACAAGCGCCTCCTGTTTCCAGACACTGGCACTGTAGTGACGGGCGCGTGAGCGTGGCGTTAGGAAAACGGAGGATCCCAGATGCGCAAGTCCCTGAAGCTTTTCGCCGTAGTCGTGTTGCTGGGCCTTGTGACCTGGGGCGGCGCGCCCGGGGCGTACGCGGCAGATCCGCAGAGCCCCGTCAGGATCGGCATCATCGGCACGGGACGTATAGGCGGCGCCCTGGCGCGTGCCTGGGTGAAGGCGGGCCATGAGGTATTCGTCTCCTCCCGGCATCCGGACGAACTCCAGGGGCTGGTCGCCGAACTGGGTCCGCGCGCCCATGCGGGCACGCCGCGCGAAGCGGCGGCCTTTGGTGCAGTGATCCTGATATCAGTCCCTTATCGTGCAATGCCGCAGATCGGGACGGACCTGCACGCCGAACTCGCCGGCAAAGTCATCCTGGATACCAGCAATCCGGTCGAGTCGCGCGACGGCGCCATGGCGACGGATGCGCGCAAACTGGGGGCGGGTCCGGCGACGGCCGAACTGCTGCAGAGCAAGCGGGTCGTGCGCGCGTTCAACTGCATCGGCGCTGCTTCGCTGGCGAGTGATGGCTTTCACAAGCCCGAGCCACTGGCCATCCCCATCGGCAGCGATGATGCCGAAGCGCTGGCGACGGCCCGGAAGCTGATCAGTGAAATCGGCTTTGATCCGGTGGTCATCGGATCACTGGCCCGGACCCGCGTTTTCGACCTGGGTCAACCGCTGGCCACCGGGGATCTCACGGCCGCAGCAATGCGCTCGAAGGCGGCAAAGCTCAGCCCGCAATAGCCAGCCCGGACCACGCGCAATCGCAAGAAACGTCAGGACCGCACGCCCCGGTTTGCCTATAGTGGGGGCCACGCATGCGTCACCGGGAACTCCTCAGGATCATCCGCGGGTTGAGCCAACAGCTCGTGCGGCCTGCATCGCTCGCCCATATCGCGCGTCGTGCGGGCAGATCGCCCTTTCAGCTGCACCGCGACCTGCATCGGACGCTGCGGGAAACACCGCGAGCGTTCATCGAGCGGCAGCGCCTGGAGCGGGCGGCAGCCTTGCTGCTGGGAAGCAGCGACTCCGTTCTGGAAATGGCGCTGGGACTGGGATACTCCAGTCCCGAGACATTCTCGCGCGCATTCCGGCGTCACTTCGGATGCGGGCCCCGCCACTATCGGGCGAGCCGGGGAGCCAGGCGAGGCGCCGGCCCCCATGCACGGCACCTGGCGCTCACGACGGCGATGGGTCCGTGCATCCACCTGTACCATCTGCCCCTGCAGTCCACCCCCAGGAAGGCGATCATGCCCACGATATCTGTGACCCGTCAGCACTTTGCCGGACAACCCATTCTGCTGATCCGCCGTCGGATCGCGCGTCATGAGCTTCAGTCCATGCTCTCCGATTGTTTTGGCAAGCTTTTCGGCCACGGTCACAAGGCGGGGCTGGCGATTGCCGGCTGGCCCGTGGCGCGTTACCTGTCCGTGGGACCGGGCCTGTGGACGGTCGAGGCCGCCATGCCCCTGGCGAGCGCTGCGGCCGGTGACGGTGAAATGGAAGCGGGCAGCCTGCCGGCCGGACCGGTGGCGGTTGGAGTGCATGCCGGCCCGTACGAGGAACTTCCCGGTACCTACGCGGCAATCGAGCAATGGATGACCGACCAGGGACTGAAGGCCGCAGGTGCGCCCTGGGAGTCCTATGTGACGGATCCCGGCCAGCATCCGGACCCGGCGGATTGGAAGACCGAGGTGTACTGGCCGCTGGAGCGCTGAAGGAGCCGCCGTCAGCCGCCCGCCAGGGGACCGACCCCCTCGTAGATCTTCGCAAACCTGCCGAGCAGGTAGTCGCCGTAAGTGCCCGCCGTCGAGAGCGGGGCATCGAAATGCGGATCGAAGAAGAACGGCATGGAGACCCTGGAACGCTGCGGATGATTGATGACCCGGTGCACCGCCGAGGCATATCGGCTCCCGGTCAGCTGTTCGAGTATGTCTCCGACCGTCACGACGAATGATCCGGGCACGGGCGGCACGTCGATCCAGGATGAACCGTGCTTCACCTGCAGCCCGCCGACCTCGTCCTGATACACGAGCGTGATCAGGCCGTAGTCGGTGTGCTCCTCGACGCCCCACTTGCGGCAGGCCGCATCCGCCGCGGGTGGATAGTTGAAAATCCGGAACAGCGTGGTCGGCTGACCGGTATAGCGATCGACGAAATAGGTGTCACCGCGCCGCAGTCCCCGGCCGATCGCGCTCATCAGCCTGTGCCCCAGGCCCGTGAGCGCCTGCATGTACTCCAGTGTCGACTCGCGGAAGCCCGGCAACTCGGGAAACAGATTTCGGCCGTGCAGTGGCACGCCCGCACGCACGCGCTCATCGTCCTCGGGATGTTCTTCGCCGAAGTAGAGCCCTTCGCGCAGATCCGGATGTCCCGCGGTCAGTTCTCCGCCTACGGGAAAGTAACCCCGCAGCGCCCGCCCGCCGCGCGATACATGAATGCGCAGCTTGGATTCCTCGCGCATGCGGAAGAACGACTGGCTGAACTGCAGCATCGAGTCGATGATGCCCTGCTCCACGCCGTGCCCGGTGACGTAGAAGAACCCCAGTTCGCTTGCTGCCCAATCGATCTGCGCGGCGACGTGATCGCGCCAGGGTCCGCCGGACTCCAACGGCGAAAGATCGATGACGGGCAGGTGCGCAGGGTACGGGTACACGGACATGCGGAAGCCTCGGAAAAGTGGTGGCAGCCTCGAGGACGTTATTCATTAGGGAGGGGGGTCCTGTCTGAAACAGCGACCCTCGAGGCGCCGGACTCCACAGTACCGCAGAGCCGGCCGCAGCGGAAATGCCACTTGAGCAGTTCACCATAACGAAATCATCGCAGCGCTGTCACCGCATTGTCACCTCGATGCCGGCATGCTTGAATCGGCTCATTATGACCGAATCAGAACTGCTGGCCGATGCGGACCGGCGTGCGCATCAGTACCTGGCCGGCATCGGCAAACGCCGGGTTTTTCCGGACGCTGCCACGCTTGCACGGCTCGCCACGCTCGATGAGCCGCTGCCCGAAACGGGCCGCGATCCGCGGGAGGTCCTGGCGCTGCTCGATGAGTACGGCTCCGCCGGCACGGTTGCCTCGAACGATCCGCGCTATTTCGGCTTCGTGATCGGCGCCACGCTGCCGGCCGCGGCCGCCGCCGAAAGACTGGCGCTCGCATGGGACCAGTGCGCCTCTTCCTTCGACAATTCCCCGGCCGCCGCGACCTTGGAAAAGGTTGCCGCCCGCTGGCTGCTCGAGGTGCTGGACCTGCCGCGCGGGTCCGCCGTCGGCTTCGGCACCAGCGCGACTGCCTGCACGATGGTAGCAATCGCCGCCGCGCGCCGCGCCCTGCTGGCGCGCCGTGGCTGGGATTTCGACGGCGACGGGCTCATCGGCGCGCCCGAGGTGCGGGTGGTGATATCCGAAACGGCGCATATCACGGTGAGGAAGGCGCTGCGGATCCTGGGTTTCGGCACAAGGCGCATTGTCATCGCGCCGGTCGATGAGCACGGGCGGGTCGATGCCTCCCGGGTGCCGATGCTCGACGATCTGACGATCCTGTGCCTGCAGGCGGGCGAAGTGAACACCGGCGAGTTCGATCCGTTCGTCGCGGTGATTCCGGCGGCCCGCGCGGCGGGCGCCTGGGTGCACGTCGACGGTGCCTTTGGATTGTGGGCGCGGGCCTCTTCCCAGGCGGCGCTCACGGACGGCATCGAGCACGCGGACAGCTGGACCACCGACGGCCACAAGTGGCTGAACACTCCCTACGATGGCGCGATGGTGATCTGCAAGGATGCGGACGCCCTCGCGGCCGCGATGAACAGTGACGCCGCCTATTTCACGGCCGCTCGGGATGCCCAGAAGAATCTGGGCCTGGAATTCTCTCGCCGCGCACGCGGCATCCCGGTGTGGGCGGCATTGGGATCGCTGGGTCGCGCCGGCGTCGCCGCCATGGTCGATCGGCACTGCGCCCTCGCCTCCCGGATCGCCGCGGGACTGCGCGCTGCGGGTTACGAGGTGGTGAACCGGGTGATCATCAACCAGGTACTGGTACGCGGCGCGAGCGATGCGGAAACCGTGGCGGTGTGCAGGGCCGCCCAGGCCTCGGGTGAAACATGGTTCGGATCGACGATGTGGCAGGGACGGCCGGCCTTCCGCATCAGCGTCTGCTCGTGGCGCACCGCAGAGTCGCATGCAGACCGGCTGGTCGAAGTGTTGCGGAATCTTCGCCACCGGCCATAATCCTCCCTCGTGAGGACTCCGCATTCACGGTCCCTTCGGCATGCTCTGCCCGCACTGATCGCGGCTGCGCTCGGGGCGACCTCACCCTGCGCGCAGGCCGACCCGGGCGGCGTCCAGGCGCGGCTGCAGCGACTCGAAGTGGAGGTGATCCGCGCCGAGGACTCGAGTGCGATCCGGAAACTGCAGCGCGCCTACGGCTTCTATGCGGACCGGGGCCTGTGGTCGGACCTCGCGGACTTGTTCACCGAGGATGCGACCGCGGATTATCCGAGTGGCATTTTCCTCGGCAAAGCCAGCATCCGTGGCTTGTTCTTCCAGGACCTGGGCGCCGGCCGGCTGGGGCTCGCCGACGGACGCCTCTACAACCACACCATCCTGCAGCCCGTCATTACGCTGAGCCCGGACGGTGCCACGGCCACCGGCCGCTGGCGCGTCCTGGGGATGCTGGGCCGATTCGGCGGCACGGCTTCCTGGGCCGGGGGCCTGTACCGGTTCGACTATGTCAAGGAGCACGGAGTCTGGAAGATCCGGAGCCTGATTTCGTATTCCGACTACGGGGGCCGGTACGACGTTGGCTGGGCACTCCCCCGGGCCGACACCCGGCTGGACACCTCGGCGATCAAATTCAACCTGCCGCATCCGGCCGATCGGCCACGCCAGCAGCCCTGCGATGATGACGCGACGGTCTGCGTGGCTCCCTTCCCCTATGCCAATCCGGGCACCGCCGTGGCGCTCAACGCACCGGTCGCGGCGGTGGGTGCCGGACATGCCGGCCCCACCACGGCACAGGACGCAGGCGCCCAGGCAGCACAGCTGCTGGCTCGGGTGCAACGCCTGGCCGCAGAACAGGCCGTGACCAACCTGCAGTTCGCCTATGGCTACTACCTGGACCGGGGTCTGTGGGCTCAGGCAGCCAGCCTGTTTGCGCCCCAGGGCTCGCTCGAACAGGGTCTGCAGGGCGTCTATGTGGGCCGTAATCATATCCGGCGCTTCCTGCAGTCATCCGCGCCGCAGGGCCTGACGGCAGGAGAACTCAACGACCACCTCCAGCTCGAACCGATCATCGACGTTGCCCCGGATGGGCTGTCGGCGAAGGGCCGCATTTTCGAACTCGCGCTTCTCGGGAACGGCTCCAGGGGCACGCTCATGCAAAGCGTCGAGGAGAACCGCTACGTCCGCCGCAATGGCACATGGATGATCGCAGGCGTGCATGACTACACCACGATGGTGACGGACGCCCTCGCGGGCTGGGGCAAGGATGCGCAGCCGGCCGCATCCGTCAGCAGTGCCCTCCCGCCCGATCATCCGCCGACCGCGGTATACGAGGTTTACCCCAAGGTCTATACACCGCCACTGCATTTCGCCAATCCGGCCACCGGCAAGCCAACGCAGTACGCCGCGGATGCGACGCGCCCTGCGGATCCAGCGGCAGCATCCCTGCCGGAAGCCTCGAAGTCCGAGGTGCCGCAGCGCTCCGCCGGGGCGCAGATGGTCGAAGCCGAACGCGAGCTGCGGCGAGTCCAGGCCTACGACGCGATCGAAAATCTTCAGGATGCCTATGGCTATTACATGGACAAGGCCCTGTGGCAGGACGTCGCACTGCTCTTTGCAAAGGATGGGTCCCTGCAGATCGCAGACTCCGCCGTCGCGGTCGGACCGGACCATATCCTGGCCTTCCTGCGGGCATCAGGTCCCGAGGGCCCGCAGAAGGACGTACTCAACGACCAGCTGCAACTGCAGCCGCTGATTGACGTTGCGGCGGACGGCAGGACGGCGAAAGTGCGCTCGCGGCTGCTGCGCCAGGGACGCGCGCCGGATGGTCGGGCGCTGTGGGGCGCCGGCCTGTACGAAAATGAACTGGTGAACGTCGACGGTGTCTGGAAGTTCACGAAGCTGCGTCTGTACCCGATGTTCACCGTCGACTACACCCGCGGCTGGGCGCGCGGCGGCTTGGCGGCCGGCGATGAGCTCCTCCCCAGTCCCGATACCCCTCCGTTCCACTATTCCAATCCGGTGACCGGCCCGTGAATACAAATCCCAGGAGCCTTCCGGCACCCGCCGTTGCTGCGGTGCGCGCAGGCAACAAGATCGAGGCGATCAAGATCGTTCGCGAGGTCGACGGCTGCGGACTCAAGCCCGCCAAGGAGCTGGTGGAGAACTTCATTGCTGCCGATCCGGAGCTGCACGCCAGATTTGCGGCATCAAGGGCCAGGGGCGTGCGCCGCACTTTCTTTTTTCTCGCCCTGCTCGTGGCTCTCGTCGTGTTGTTTGTATTGCGCAAGAAATGACTGCCGACCCCAAGGAGTGCCCCGATGAAAGACAGGCCGATTGCGGCGCTGGATGTTGAAGTAAGGCGGGGCCAGACGGTCTATCCCGAACCCTTCGCGCGGGTGGTGGCGGGACGCACCAAACGAAAGCTCGGGGACGTCTTCGGCTTGAGCAATTTCGGCGTCAACCTCACACACCTGGAGCCGGGTGCGGCTTCCGCCCTGTTCCACAGCCATGCCCTCCAGGACGAGTTCGTGTTCGTTCTCGAAGGCAATCCGACCATCGCGTTCGGGGATCGTGAGTACCGCCTGTCCCCCGGCGATTGCATGGGTTTCAAGGCCGGTACTGGAATCGGCCATCAAGTGATCAACCGGACCGCCGAAGTCGTGGCTTACCTCGAAATCGGTGACAGGACACAGGGCGAGCGGGTGGAATATCCCAAAGACGATATTGCGGCGCAGGCCGGCCCCGATGGAGGCTGGCTCATGACGCGAAAGGACGGCACCCCGTTCTGACCGACGCTACACTTACGCCCTGCCCAGACTCTAAAGCTGCGGACGCACAGAACAACTAAACGGGCCGATCCGGGGAGCAAACCGATGCTGGCGATCCATAGTCGCGGGACCTTCATGGCGGTCGCGGGTCGTGTGTCAAGGCTGGCACTGGCATTGTGCGGCGCGCTTATGGCGCTGCCAGGCAATGCATCCCCTCTGCAGGTTTATGGGGGCCTGCCGAGTATCGAAGACGTCGCGCTTTCACCGGACGGGTCGCGGGTTGCGTATGTGCGCACCGAGGGCGACTCGCGCATCGTCGTGATCGCGACGGTTGCGGACCGCAAGATGATCCGCTGGATCAAGGCCGCCGATGAGAAACTCAGGAACCTCGAATGGGCCGACGATGACAACGTGATGATCACCACCTCGGTGACCGATTCGGTCCGGGGGTTCAAGGACGAGTGGTCGATGCTCCGGGTGTACAGCGTCTCCAAGAACGAGGTGCGTTCGCTGCCCGGCAAGCCCCTCGAAATGGAAAGTGACGACCGGGTGATGAACACCGTCATCGGCGAAGTGAGGGTACGTTACATCGACGGGCATACGGTCCTGTTCGTGCCCGGAATCCATCTGAATCAGGGAGTGACCCTGTTCCGCTGCGACCTTACCACCCGCGCCACCAACGTGGTCAGGGTCGGCGATTCCGACACGAGCACCTGGCTGGTGGATGCAAAGGGTCAGCTGGCCGCCGAGCAGGACTATGACGAGCAGACCCAGCGCTGGTCCATCAGGCTGTTCCGCGACGGCACTCAGCATCAAACGGTCTCAGGCCAGGCCGCGCTCGATGCGCCCAGCGTCCTCGGCTTCGGAAGTACCGGCGATACGCTGCTGGTGGAGTCGGTGGAGAATGGCAGCCGCACGTGGAAAACGCTGTCGATGAATGAGGGCAAGTTCTCGGCGCCGATGGGGGACGGCGATGTGTTCGACAGCGCACTGAACGATCCGCTGACCGACAGGCTCGTCGGCGGCATCAATCTGGTCGACGTCCCCGAGTACGTGTTTCTCGATCCTGCGCTCGAGAACCACTGGAAATCGGTGGTCAAGGCATTCGATGGCGACAACGTGCAGTACGTATCGGCCTCGCGCGATCATTCCAGGATCGTGGTCCTGGTGCAGGGCCCCAAGCATGGATACCGGTATGAACTCATCGACCTGGAAAAGGCAGCCGCGGTTCCGATCGGCAAGGTGTACGCCGGCATCGACAATGCGCTCGAAGTCCAGCGAATCACCTATGCCGCGGCGGATGGACTGAAGATCCCCGCCTATCTCACCTTGCCCCGGGACCGGCCGGCCCGGAATCTGCCGCTCATCGTGCTGCCGCACGGCGGCCCTGCCGCGCGCGACACGGCCGAGTTCGACTGGTGGTCACAGGCCCTTGCCGAACAGGGTTATGCAGTCCTGCGTCCGAACTATCGCGGCTCCAATCTCGATGTAGCTTTCCTCCATGCGGGCTTCGGCCAATGGGGTCGAAAAATGCAGACCGACCTGTCAGATGGCGTCCGGTACCTGGCCAAGGAAGGTATCGTCGACGCATCACGGGTCTGTATCGTCGGCGGGAGCTACGGCGGCTATGCGGCGCTGGCGGGCATAACGCTGGATGCATCGGTATATCGCTGTGCGGTCTCGGTTGCCGGGATTTCCGACCTGGCCGCAATGCTCAAGTGGGAGAGCCGCGGCGGAATCGATGCCCGGAGCGTGACGCGGTACTGGGACCGGTTCTGGGGGGTCTCCGGTGCCCTGGACCCGGCGCTGAACGCCATCTCTCCCATCCGGCACGTGGATGCCATCAAGGCGCCCCTGCTGCTCATCCACGGGCGCGACGATACGGTGGTGCCCTTCGAACAGAGCCAGATGATGTTCGATGCCCTGAAAAAGGACAAACGCGACGTAGAAATGGTGGTCCTGAAGAAGGAGGATCACTGGCTCTCGCACGGCGAGACCCGGATGCAGATGCTGGAAGCGACCGTTGCCTTCCTGCGCGCTCATAATCCGCCAGATTGAATCGGGGCAGCCGGTCCGGGGCCTTGTTCCAGCGCATGCACGAGGGTCAGGAGCACGCGATTCGCCGGCGTCGGTATGCCCAGCAGCACACCCTGGCGCACGATATAGCCATTCAGATAGTTGATCTCGGTCGGCTTGTGCCGGACGAGATCCTGAGCCGTCGAAGAGTACTGATGGGCCATGCTGGTTGCGATCTGGAGGATAGGCTCCATGTCCACTTCGGGTAGCGCGATGCCCAGCCCGCGGCCCACGGCCACGCATTCTCGGGCCACATCGGCCATCACCTGCGGGACATCGGGAACCTGGATCAGGCGTCCGTATGGCAGCTGCGTGATGGCGGACAGCGCGTTGTAGGCGCAATTGGTAATGAGTTTCTGCCATAGGGCCGGGAGTACCTGGTCCGATACCGTAACCTCGATTCCGGCGGCTTCGAAGGTCTGTACCACGGCCTCGCAGCCCGCAAAACGACCCATGACCAGGTCGCCCCGACCCCAGTGTCTGACATGGGCGGGGCCTGCCATGTCCACGGCGACGTACACAGCCACCGGAACCACAGCTCGATCGAGAACGGCGGCCAGCCGCTCCGCATTGTCGACGCCATTCTGCAGGCTCAGCACCGGACAGTCCGCGCCGACGTGCGCAACGAGCTGCCGGCCCGCGGCCTCGGTGTCGGCGGCCTTGACGCAAAACAGGATCAGATCGGACCGGCTCAGGGTCGTCGGATCGGTCGTGGCCCGGACCCGAACCCGGGTAATGGAACCTCCAGACTCGAGTACCAGACCCTCTGTCTGCACGGCATCCACGAATTTCTGCCGTCCTGCCAGAGTCACCTCGTGGCCCGCCCTGGCGAGTGCGGCGCCGTAGTAGCAGCCTACGGCACCGGCCCCCATGACGCCGATATTCACCGGCGCGGACCGCAGGGCTGCGCCGCTGCCCGTTACTGCGGGATCGTGACCAGCAGCTGGTACATCGTGTGGCCGATCTTGAACCACAACTCACGCTTTGGAGGATTGCTGGGATAGACCCACGCCGAGCAGGCGACTTCTCCGGGTTTCAGGCCAACAACGAGCGGGCGCGGCGCGTCAGAACCACAGAGCCTGTCTGCGGCCAGCATGACCCGCGTTGCGATGGCGTAATCGTCCGGATCGGATTGCTTCAAATGGGTCCAATCCGAGTCGGTCCGCAGAACCACGGTCTTGCATATGATCGGCCCCATCACGATTGCATTGGGTGGCAGGTGCAGGCAGCGAACCTGGGGCCCCACCACGTAGGGAAGCGGAGTGTCGGCATGGGCGATGAGCCACGTGCAACACACCAGGGAAACCCCGAAAACCGTCGAAATGCGCATCTGCGACTCCTCCAGCGGGATTATCAACTATGCTCGCTATCGATCATCGCACCTCGTTGGACTCCTGAGAAGAGACCGTTCTGATGTTCAGCAAGACCGCCAGATATTACGACGCGATCTACTCCTTCAAGGATTACCGCGCCGAAGCGGCCGGTATCATTTCCCTCATCGGGCGCGAACATCCCAGGGCCCGGTCCATTCTGGATGTCGCCTGCGGCACCGGCGAACACGCGAGATTGCTGGCGGCGGATTTCACCGTCGACGGCATCGATCTCGAGCCCGAGTTCGTTACCAGCGCGCAATCGAAGGTCAGCGGTGGAAATTTTTCCGTTGCCGACATGCGCGCCTTCAATCTCGGCAAGCGCTACGACGTGGTGCTTTGCCTGTTCAGCTCCATCGGCTACCTCCTTCGCGAGACGGAGGTGGTTCGGGCGCTGCAGTGTTTCTCGGATCATCTGGCCGACGACGGCGTGATCATCGTCGAGCCCTGGCTCACTCCGGCACGATGGCAGGACGGCAGGCCCGCGCTGGCTCCTCCGGTTGATCGGCCGGAGCTGAAGATCTGCCGTATGAACGTATCGGAGCGCCGCGGTGATGTTTCCCTGCTGCGCTTCCACTATCTGATTGCCACCCCGGCCGGCGTGGAGTACGTTCAGGAAGATCACGAACTGGCGCTCTACACAGTCGAGCAAATGCTCGACTGTTTCGAACTGGCAGGACTCGTGGCCTCCCACGACCCGGTGGGACCGTCGGGCAGAGGGCTGTATGTCGCACGAAAACCCGGATCAACCCCAGTCCCAGCCTGATCAGGAAGGCGCGCGCGCCTACCTCACGGGCGTCGCACTCTACAAACGCCTGAAGGCCGGTCGCACGGGCGTCGAGGGTATGGATCCCTATGCGGAACTGACGCAGGCCGAGATACAGCGGGCGCTGGCTGCCTGGCCGCGGATTAGAGCAAGGCGCAACGGCCCCGAAGAGCCGTTTTGAGTCGCAACTGGCGGAAGAGGCTGGGATGGGGCCTCTTTCTGGTCGGCAGGAAGTCGTTTTCGAGCCGCGCGGTGGGCATGCTACGGGTACTCGGCGAGGAAGGCGTCAGTCGGCTCGGATTGCGCGTTCGCGAGTCGTTTCGTGTGTATTCGATGACGCGCGGCCCAAAGGCGATTCTCGCTTCACGCGGCCGCCGGCGACAGACGTCCCACTTCAACAAGCGTTCGTAACTCTCGACCAACGACGTCGTGGGTGCCGAAATCCGCAAAGTCCTGACCTAGAAAAACGTCCGTCCGGCGTGTACGGCGAATTCGCTCCGCAATTCGACCCCGGATGGTTGGTGTATGGCCTGTTCATGTCGCAAACATACGACCTCAATGTGTCGATAATATTAGTGTAAATAGAGGGTTACTTCGCCGTCTGCAAGCGATTGCCGCGCGAACCCTCCTCTTTTAACATTGCGGGTGATATGATATCACCGGCAATATGAGAGTCGTACTCGATACTAGCGCCGTGGTCGCTGCCATGCGCAGCCCGACGGGGGCCTCGGCGGCGCTGCTGATGCTGGCACGAAAGGCCAAGATCACCCTCCTGGCGAACGTGGCGCTGGCGCTCGAATATGAAGCGACGTGCCGACGGACGGAGCATGGCATCGCGGCGGGACTTAACGAAGCTGAGGTCGGAATCTTCGTCGATGCTGTGATCGCGATGGTTGAACCGGTCGAGAGTCATTACGTGTGGCGACCGCTGCTGCGCGATGTGGGTGATGAGCTGGTTCTCGAAGCGGCCGCAAACGGACAGGCGACAGCGATCGTGACGTTCAACAAGCGGGACTTCGGCACCATCCCGCTGCAATTTGGCATTGAGGTACTGACGCCTGCAGAGACTTTACGGAGGATAAAGGCATGAGCAAGAGCCCTCAAAGCACGTACCCGCTGCGGCTTCCGCGTTCGGTGAAAGCGGAGGTCGAACGCCGCGCGAGAGCCGACGGCATCAGTGTCAATCAGTTCGTCGCGACGGCCGTGGCGGAGAAGTTGGCTGTTATGAATTCGGCGGCGTTCTTTGCCGAGCGCCGCGACCGAGCGGACTTCACAGCGTTCGACCGGATCATGCGTCGCAAGCGTGGTGAAACTCCCGGGCCGGATGACAGAATCTGATGAGCGGGAGCGCAGCGCCGGTGGCCAGTTCAACATCCCCCACCCCTCGCCGGGAAAGCATTCAAACCAAGGCGCCGGCTTTCCAATGATGCCTTACGGTCACCGCATTATAACCCTGCTCTCGCGGCCTCCAGGCTGGCGGCGTCATCGCTTGGCTTTGCTCACGCATCCCGCCGACGATCACCATGGGTTGGCTGCGACGGCTTAAGCAACAAAGTAGAAAATGAGCTGGGAGACATCGCGATGGGAATGTCGCCGTCGTTCGGCGGAGGCCTTGAACCAAATAATGCTGCGCGCTTGATCTGTCTCTTGTCCGTTCCGCAAAGGACGCCATCATTCATCGCCTGAATGATGTTCGGCGAGAGTCCTCGGTATACAGGTTCGAATCGTCGACGTAGACGTAGTGCATTACATCTCCCTAAGTAAATTGGCGGATGGGGTGAGATTCGAACTCACGGAAGGCGTGAACCTTCGGTAGTTTTCAAGACTACTGCCTTAAACCGCTCGGCCACCCATCCACAGGCTGCACTTACTATCTGCTTACCGCCAGAAACTGGCGCGTGCGCAAGTGGCTGTTTGCACTCGCTACTATGCTCCGAGGCAACTCGTTTTCAAGACTGGAGCAATCAACCGCTCTGCCACCTCTCCCGTGTTTCCGGTTCAGGCCTTCTTCGCCTTGCGTGCGATGTCGTAAGTGCCGGTGCCGGGCTTGTAGCTCTTCTCATCGAGGAACTGGCGCATGCCCTCCTTGCGGCCTTCGCTGTCGAAGGAATCCGCCGCCTCCTGAGCGCGGATCAGATAATCCTCGGCATTCTCGTACGTCATCTCCACGACCCGCCGCACCGCATCCTTGGCGGCCTTGAGGGTCACGGGGTTCTTCTTCAGCAGCACTTCGCAGATCTCGGTCACGCGGGTCTTGAGCTGCGCCAGCGGCACGGCCTCGTTGACCAGTTTCCACTCCGCGGCCCGCTTGCCGGAGATGCCCTCGCCCGTGAGCGTGTGGTACATCGCATCGCGGAAGCTCATGGAGTTGGTCGCCACCTTGGTGGCGCCACCGCCGGGCAGGATGCCCCAGTTGATCTCGGACAGACCGAAGGTGGCCTCTTCGGCGGCAATGGCGAGATCACAAGCATACAGCGGGCCGTAGCCGCCGCCGAAGCACCAGCCGTTCACCATCGCGATGGTGGGCTTCTGGTACCAGCGCAGTTTGCGCCACCAGGCATAGGCTTCGGACTGCGCCTTGCGCGTGCCCTTCAGGCCCTCGGCCGCCGACTCACGGAAGTACTCCTTGAGGTCCATGCCCGCGGACCAGGCCGTGCCCTCGCCGGTGAGCACCAGCACGCCCACGTCATCCCGGAACTCCAGCTCCTCGAGCGCCTTGAGCATCGCGCGGTTCAAGGCCGGGTTCATGCAATTGCGCTTCTCCGGGCGATTGAATTTCAGCCAGGCGATGCGGTTCTCGACGTGGTAGGCCACGACATCCTGATTGCTCATGATCGTTTGTCCTCAAGGTTTCGCTATATGTGCCAGCCCCCGCATGTAGGGGCGCAGGACGGCGGGCACCGTGATGCTGCCGTCCTCATTCTGATAGTTTTCAAGGACCGCCACCAGCGCCCGGCCCACGGCTACGCCGGAACCGTTCAGGGTATGGACGGGTTCGGGCTTGCCGGTGGCGGGATTGCGCCAGCGGGCCTGCATGCGCCGGGCCTGGAAGGCCTCGAAGTTGCTGCAGGAAGAGATCTCCCGGTACTTGTCCTGCGAGGGCAGCCAGACCTCCAGGTCGTAGGTCTTGGCGCTCTGGAAACTGATGTCGCCCGCGCACAGCGCCACGGTCCGGTACGGCAGCTCCAGTCGCTCGAGAACTGTCTGTGCATGGGCCGTGAGTTCTTCGTGGGCCGCATATGAGGCATCCGATGATACGATCTGCACCAGCTCCACCTTGTCGAACTGGTGGTTGCGGATCATGCCGCGCGTGTCCTTGCCGGCCGATCCGGCCTCCGAACGGAAGCAGGGCGTGTGGCACACGTACTTCAGGGGCAGGGACTCGGCGTTCAGGATCTGCTCGCGCACGAGGTTGGTCACGGGCACTTCGGCGGTGGGAATGAGATAGAAGGGATGCTCGCCGCGGATGGCGAACAGGTCCGCCTCGAACTTCGGCAGCTGGGTGGTGCCCACCAGTGCCGCCGCGTTCACCATGTACGGCGCATAGACCTCGGTGTAGCCATGCTCCACGGTGTGCAGGTCCAGCATGAACTGGGCGAGCGCCCGGTGCAGCTGCGCAAGGGCACCGCGCATGACGACGAAGCGGGCCCCGGCGATGCGGGCCGCGGCTTCGAAGTCCATGCCGCCGAGGCCCTCGCCCAAAGCCACGTGATCCAGTGGCTTGAAGGTGAATTTGCGGGGGTCGCCCCAGCGGCGCACTTCACGGTTGGCGCTCTCGTCGCGCCCGTCCGGCACGGACTCGTGCAGCAGGTTCGGCAGATTCAGCTGCAGCGCTTCCAGTTCGCCCTGCACGGAAGCCAGCGTGGCGTCGACCTGCGAGAGTTCGCGGGTCAGTTCCTCGCCGCGGGCCAGCAGCGCCGTGGCGTCCTGCCCCTGGCCCTTGGCCTGTCCGACCGCCTTGGCGTTCGCGTTGCGCTCGGCCCGGACCCGGTCGGCATCGATCTGGGCCCGCTTGCGGGCCTCCTCCAGGGCGGAGATCCGGGCCTCGTCCAGCACGAAGCCCCGGCGCGCGAGATTGCGCGCCACGCCTGGCAGATCGGAACGCAGCAGTTTCGGGTCTATCACGTCGGACCTTTATCGTCGGTTTCAGGGTCGGTTCTGGCGTCGGGTCGAGCGTCCGGTTTTGCGGTGCCCCGCAGCCGGGTGAGTGCCTCGCCGATGCGGATTTCGAGCCCCCGCGGCGCCGGGCGGTAGTATCGCCGATCCGGCAGCTCATCGGGCAGGTAGCGTTCCCCCGCGGCGTAGGCGTCCGGTTCGTCGTGGGCGTACCGGTACCCCTGGCCGTGGCCCAGCTCCTTCATGAGGCGGGTGGGGGCATTGCGGAAGCGGGCGGGCACCTCCAGGGTGCCGAACCGTTCCACATCCTGCGCGGCTTCTCCGAAGGCGACGTAAACCGCATTGCTCTTGGGCGCGCAGGCGAGGTACACGACGGCCTCGGCGAGCGCCAGTTCGCCTTCGGGACTTCCCAGACGGTCATAGGCCTGCCAGGCATCCAGCGTGAGACTGAGCGCGCGCGGGTCGGCGAGTCCGATGTCCTCGACCGACATGCGCACGACGCGGCGCGCGATGTAGTGCGGATCACAGCCGCCATCGAGCATCCGCGCCAGCCAGTACAGGGCGCCGTCGGGGTCGGTACCCCGGACCGACTTGTGCAGGGCGGAGATCTGATCGTAGAACTGGTCGCCGCCCTTGTCGAAGCGCCGTCGGCCGCCGCTGGCGACCTCCTGGGCGATGGCGAGCGTGAGTTCGGTTCCCCGCGCCTCCACCAGCCCCGCGGCGAGCTCCAGCATGTTCAGTGCCCGGCGGGCATCGCCGTCGGCGGCCCGCGCAATCAACGCAAGCGCCTCGGGCGCCGCGTGCAGCTCCTCGAGGCCGAGGCCGCGTTCGGTGTCGGTCAGCGCCGTGCGCAGGACGGCCACCAGATCCTCGACGCCGAGCGCCTTGAGCACGTAGACCCGGGCGCGCGAGAGCAGTGCGCTCACCACTTCGAAGCTCGGATTCTCGGTGGTCGCCCCGATGAAGGTCAGCGTGCCGTCTTCCAGGTACGGCAGGAAGGTATCCTGCTGGGCCTTGTTGAAACGATGCACCTCATCCAGGAACAGCACCGTGGGACGCCCGCTGGTGCGACGCTCCTGCCGCGCCTGCTCGACCGCCGCGCGGATGTCCTTGACGCCGGCCATCACCGCCGAGAGCGCCAGGAACTGTGCCTCCGCACGCTGGGCGATCAGGCGCGCGAGCGTGGTCTTGCCGGTGCCCGGCGGCCCCCACAGCACCATCGAGTGCAGGCGCCCGCCTTCGAGCGCCTGGCGCAGCGGCTTACCCCGCGCCAGCAGGTGCGCCTGACCCACGAACTCGTCCAGGTTGCGCGGCCGCATGCGATCGGCGAGCGGCCGCAGCGCGGTGCTTGCGGTGCGCTCCGGCGTCACATCTGCGGTTTCCCGAGCACGTCCACGCCCTTCGGGGGCGTGAAGGAGACTTCCGCCTGCGACACCGGCGCATTGCGCTGCGAGCGGCTGAACACCAGGGTCGCGTTCTGACCCAGCTTGTCCTCGAGGATCATCTGCCGCAGTTCACCGTCCCCGAAGCCGAGCAGCGCCTGGTGGAAATCGGCATCGGTGGCCCGCGGCTTGACCCGCACCCAGGACAGCCCGTCCCGGCTGCCCGCATCGGTGATCTCGAACGCCTTGCGCGCATCGGCACCGCCCGAGAGCAGCATCAGCGGCGTGGCCGTCAGGGCGTCGTTGAACGGCTTGACGGTCACCTGCTGCAGGTCGCGGTCGTAGAACCACACGTTGCGGCCATCGGCGATGAGCACCTGGCCCGAGTCCGCCGGGGCGCTGCCGGTCGCCGGGACATCGTGCGAGTCCCAGCGGAATTTGCCGGGACGCAGCACCAGCAGGTCGCCGGTGGTCTTGTCGGTCTGGCGGCCCTGCGCGTCGGTTATGGTCTGCGTGAACTGCGCGCGCAGGGACTTCAGTCCCGAAAGCCAGGCATCGAGCGCCGTGTGCGTCTCATCGGCGTGTGCACCCCCCGCCAGCGCAAGTCCGAGGGCACCCAGCAGCGGCAACAGTCTGCGACGGTTCATTCCAATCAGCCTCCGGGCGGGGGCGGCACCAGCACTTCGCGGGCGCCGTTCGACTGCAGCGGACCTACGATGCCGGCGTTCTCCATGGCCTCGAGCAGCCGCGCGGCGCGGTTGTAGCCGATCTTCAGCCGCCGCTGGACGTAGGAAATGGAAGGCTTGCGCTCCTGGGTGACGATCTTCACCGCCTCGTCGTAGAGCGCGTCCGACTCGGAGTCGCCGCCCAGGGATCCACCCTCCCCCTCCTCATCCGGCAGACCCGGGATCGGCACGGAGGGACCGGAGAGCACCTCGTCCACGTAGTTGGGAGGGGTGGCCGTCTTCAGCGCCTCGACCACCCGATGCACTTCCTGGTCGGAGACGAACGCGCCGTGACAGCGGGTGGGCATGGACGTGCCCGAGGGCAGGTACAGCATGTCACCATGCCCCAGCAGCGTCTCCGCGCCCATCTGGTCGAGGATGGTGCGCGAATCGACCTTGGCCGAGACCTGGAAGGCGATGCGGGTCGGGATGTTGGCCTTGATGAGGCCCGTGATCACGTCCACCGACGGCCGCTGGGTCGCCAGGATCAGGTGGATGCCCGAGGCGCGGGCCTTCTGGGCGAGGCGCGCGATGAGTTCCTCGACCTTCTTGCCGACGATCATCATCAGGTCCGCGAGCTCGTCGATGATCACGACGATGTACGGCAGCGGCTCGAGGTTCGGGATCTTCGACTGGTCGATGGCAGGATCGTTGGCGGCCCGCTGGATGAGCACTGGATCCAGGATCGGCTTGCCCTTCTCGTTCGCCTCGCGCACGTGCTTGTTGAAACCGGCGATGTTGCGCACGCCCAGCGCCGCCATCAGCTGGTAGCGCCGTTCCATTTCGGCGACCGACCAGCGCAGCGCATTGGCCGCCTGCTTCATGTCGGTGACGACGGGCGCGAGCAGATGCGGAATCCCCTCGTACACCGACAGTTCCAGCATCTTCGGATCGATCATGATCAGCCGCACGTGCTCGGCGGTCGCCTTGTACAGCAGCGACAGCACCATCGCATTGATGCCGACCGACTTGCCCGAACCCGTGGTGCCCGCGATCAGCAGATGCGGCATCCGCGCCAGATCCGCCACCATCGGCTGCCCGGCGATGTCCTTGCCCAGCGCCAGCGCCAGGGGCGAGGCCACCTCATCGTAGGTCTTGGAGCGGATGATCTCCCCTAAGGTGACGAGCTCGCGTTTCTCGTTGGCGATCTCCAGGCCCATCACCGATTTGCCGGGAATGACCTCCACGACCCGCACACTCATGACCGACAGCGCCCGCGCCAGATCCTTGGCGAGGGTCGTGATCTGGCTCGCCTTGACCCCCGGGGCCGGCCGCAGCTCGAACCGCGTCACCACCGGACCCGGCTGGACCGCGACCACCTCGGCCTCGACGCCGAAATCGCGCAGCTTGATCTCCACCAGCCGCGACATCGCATCCAGCGCCTCGCTGGAATACAGCGGCTTGTGCGGCGGCGGATCGTCCAGCAGGCTCAGGGGCGGCAGCTCGCCCGGCTTGGCGGCGGCGAACAGCGGCACCTGCCGTTCCTTTTCGACCCGCTCGCTCTTGGGCACCGGCGGCGGTGGCGCCTCGATGCGGGTGGGCTTGCGGACCGCGGCCTTCTTCTGTTCGGTCTCCACGACGACCTTGCGGGCCTCGCGCCGTCCGCGGCCCGCGGCGACCTCGCGGCGGGCGGCGATCCTTGCGCGCAGCGCGGCGATGCCACCCCAGGTCCAGGCGCCCAGCCGGTCCATGACCGTGAGCCAGGAGACCCCCAGCGACAGGGAGGCACCGGCCATCCAGGCCGCCAGCATCAGCAAGGTGGCGCCGAGGAAATCCAGCCCGGACTTCAGGCCGTTGCCGACCATGTCGCCGATGGCGCCGCCCGCCCCGCCGTCGCGGTCGGGCATGCCGGCGCCGGACCAGTGCAGGGTCGCCAGGCCGCAGCTGGCCGCCAGCAGCAGCACGAAACCCGCGATGCGCACCGCGGTATTGGCCCGCGAGCGCTGCTGCTGGCGGCCGCTGCGGAACAGGGCCCAGGTGACCAGCCCGATCATCACCGGGAACAGGAACGCGGGGCGCCCGAAAATGAAGAACAGCAGGTTCGCCAGCCAAGCGCCCACCGGACCGATACGGTTGTGAATGCCGGTCGCATCGGTGACCTGGGACCAGCCCGGATCATTGGCGCTGTAGGTCGCCAGGGCGACCAGCAGCACCAGGCCCACCACGGCCAGTGCGATGACCGCGCTTTCGCGCAGCCCCCGGCTGACGGCCGCTGAAAAACGCTGGGCTCCCCGGGCTTGGGCGGTCGACTCTGCCAACGGTGTATTCCTGGTGGTGATTGATGCGTAGGGGCTTGATTTTATGAGTCCCTGGACCCAAGCAACAAGCCGACGCGCTAGTATCTGCGGGCATCCGCCTCGAGGACGATTATACATGTCGACTACCCGCCACAGTCCCCTCATCATTCTGGGCTCCGGTCCGGCCGGCTACAGCGCAGCGGTTTACGCCGCCCGCGCCAACCGCGCGCCGCTCCTGATCACCGGCGTCGAGCAGGGCGGGCAGCTGATGACCACGACCGACGTGGACAACTGGCCGGGGGATGTGGAGGGGCTGCAGGGTCCGGCGCTGATGGAGCGCATGCGCCGCCATGCGGAGCGCTTTGCCACCGAAATCGTCAACGACCACATCCACAAGGCCCATCTCACCGAGCGGCCGATCCGCCTCGAGGGCGACTCGCGCCAGTACACCTGCGAGGCGCTGATCATCGCCACCGGGGCCGCCGCCAAGTACCTGGGCCTGCCGTCCGAGGACCGCAACCGTGGCCGCGGCGTGTCGGCCTGTGCCACCTGCGACGGATTCTTCTTCCGCGGCCAGCGCGTGGCGGTCGTGGGTGGGGGCAATACCGCGGTCGAGGAGGCGCTGTACCTCTCGCACATCACCGAGCACGTCACCCTGGTGCATCGCCGGGACAGGCTGCGCGCGGAGAAGATCATGCAGGAGCGCCTGTTTGCGCAGGAGCGTGCGGGCAAGGTCTCGATCCTGTGGAACCACGCGGTCGAGGAAGTGCTGGACGACGGCCAGGGCGTGAGCGGCCTCAAGGTTCGCGGTACCAGCGGCCAGGATCACAAGGTGATCCCGGTGACCGGGGTGTTCATCGCCATCGGACACTCCCCGAACACCCAGATCTTCGCCGGCCAGCTGCACATGCACGACGGCTACATCAAGGTGCAGGGAGGCTCCGAGGGCAACGCCACGGCCACCAGCCTCCCCGGGGTGTTCGCCGCAGGCGACGTCGCCGATCACGTCTATCGGCAGGCCATCACCTCGGCGGGCTCCGGATGCATGGCGGCGCTGGATGCGGACCGCTATCTTGAGGGCCTCAGCACTCATGCCTAGCTGACCTGCAGGACCCATGCTCGCCCGCCAGCACACCAGTATCGATCAACTGGATCCGCAAGCCTGGAACGCCCTGGCGGGCACCGAGGTGCCGTTCCTGCGGCACGAGTTCCTCGCGGCGCTGGAACACACCGGCTGTGTCGGTCCCGGGACGGGCTGGACCCCGGCCTACCTGTCGCTGCACGATGCGGCGGGCCTGGCCGCCGCGGCGCCGGCCTTCATCAAGACGCACTCCTACGGCGAGTTCGTCTTCGATTTCTCCTGGGCCGAGGCCTATGCGCACTTCGGCCGCAACTACTATCCGAAGCTCGCGGTGTGCGTGCCGTTCACGCCGGCCACCGGTGCGCGGCTGCTGGTCCGGCCGGGCCTGGACGGGGCAACCGTGCGGCCACGGCTGGTCCGGGCGCTCGAGGAGTTCGCGGCCGAGCGGCGGCTGTCCTCGGCGCACGCGCTGTTCTTCGATGAGCCGGGCCGGGAGGCCTTCGAGCAGTCAGGGTGGCTGCTGCGCCGGGATTGCCAGTTCCACTGGGTCAACCAGGACTTCGCGGATTTCGAACAGTACCTGGCGACCTTCACCGCGGAGAAGCGCAAGAAAGCCCGCCGCGAGCGCCGCCGGGTGGCCGAGGCGGGCATCCGCTTCGAGACCCGCTATGGCCACGACATCGGCAAGTCGCTGCTGGATACGGTGTTCGGATTCCACCGCGACACCTTCCTGCGCCATGGCCATGAACCGTACCTGTCGCGTGCCTTTTTCGGCGAGGTCGCGGCCACCCTGGGTGAATCGCTCATGTTCAAGATCGCGCGGATCGGGGAGCAGCCGGTCGCCGCCGCGGTGTTCTTCTGGTGTCAGGATGCGCTCTACGGCCGCTACTGGGGCGCGGCCGAGGAACATCACAGCCTGCACTTCGAGACCTGCTATCACCAGGGCATCGAATTCTGCATCGAGCGCGGCATCCGCCGCTTCGAGCCGGGTACCCAGGGCGAACACAAGGTCGCGCGCGGCTTCTCCCCCACCCTGACCTGGTCGGCCCACCACCTCGGCGATCGGCGCTTCCGTGCAGCCGTGCGGGACTACCTGGTCCGCGAAGGGGCCGCGGTGGATGCCTACGCCACACAGGTGAGTGAACATGTGCCCTACCGGCGCGACACATGAAAAGCATCACCTGGCTGTCGCCGACGGACCCCCCGGACCGCTTCCCGCCCATCGAGCGGGCACTGGATGACCCGGCGGGATTGCTGGCCGCGGGCGGGGATCTGTCCACGGAGCGGCTGCTGGCGGCCTACCGGCGCGGCATCTTCCCCTGGTACTCCGAAGGCCAGCCGGTCCTGTGGTGGTCACCCGATCCGCGCGCCATACTGCTGCCGGAACAGTTCCGGCTCACCCGCAGCCTCGCCAAGACCCTGCGCAACCGGGGCTTCAGGCTGACCATAGACGAGAATTTCCAGGGAGTGATCGATGGCTGCGCCGCGCCGCGGGCCCGCAGCCCCGGGACGTGGCTGCTGCCGGAAATGCGCGGCGCCTACCTCGAACTGCACCGCCAGGGATATGCCATGAGCTTCGAGACCTGGCTCGGGGGAGCCCTGGTCGGCGGCCTCTATGGCATCCGCCTGGGCAACGTGTTCTTCGGCGAGTCGATGTTCAGCCACGAACGCGATGCCTCCAAGGCCGCCGTGGCGCACCTGGTCCAGTACTGCCGTTCCCAGGGCATCGTGGTCATCGACTGCCAGCTGCCCTCGCGGCACCTCGAGAGCCTGGGCAGCCGGCTCATCTCCCGGGCGCAGTTCCAGGCGCTGCTGCGCGAGCAGATTGCAATGCCGACGGCGTTTGTGCAATATCCGCGCCCCAATGTCTAAAGAAGATGCGATCCAGATGGAAGGCGAAGTCGTCGAGACTTTGCCCAACACCACTTTCCGCGTGAAGCTCAAGAACGGTCACGTCGTGACCGCCCATATTTCGGGGAAGATGCGCAAGAACTACATCCGCATCCTCACCGGAGATGCGGTCACGGTGGAAATGACCCCCTACGACCTGTCCAAGGGCCGCATCATCTACCGCGGCCGGTAGCGGCCGCCGGCCTGCCGATCTAGGCCGGCACCACCTGCTGTGACGGCGCGATGTCGAGGGCCAGCTTCGAGTCGTCCTCGGACACGGTCACCCGCACATTACCGCCGCCCACCAGCCGCCCGAACAGCAGTTCCTCGGCCAGGGGACGCTTGATGTGCTCCTGGATCACCCGGGCCATCGGCCGGGCGCCCATCTTCGGGTCATAGCCCTTGAGGGCGATCCAGCGCCGCGCGGCGTCATCCAGGGTGATCTGCACGCCCTTCTGCTCCAGCTGCGCCTCCACTTCCACGATGAGCTTGTCGACCACCCGTTCGATGGTCGTGGTATCCAGCGGCGCGAACTGGATGATCGCATCGATACGGTTGCGGAATTCGGGCGAGAACAGGCGGCGCACGGCCTCCATGCCGTCGCTGGCATTGTCGGTGTGGGTGAAGCCGATGGAGGGCCGGTTCATTTCGTGGGCGCCGGCATTGGTGGTCATGACGATGATCACATGCCTGAAATCGGCCTTGCGCCCGTTGTTGTCGGTGAGCGTGCCGTGGTCCATGACCTGCAGCAGCAGGTTGAACACATCCGGATGGGCCTTCTCGATCTCATCCAGCAGCAACACGCAGTGCGGATGCTTGGCGATGGCCTCGGTGAGCAGTCCGCCCTGATCGAAGCCCACGTAGCCCGGGGGCGCGCCGATCAGACGCGAGACCGTGTGCCGCTCCATGTACTCGGACATGTCGAAACGGATGAACTCGATGCCCATCGCGATCGCGAGCTGCCGCGTGACCTCGGTCTTGCCGACGCCGGTGGGACCTGCGAACAGGAAACTGCCGACCGGCTTGCGCTGGTCGCCGAGCCCCGAGCGGGCCATCTTGATGGAGGAGGACAGCGCCTCGATGGCGCGGTCCTGGCCGAAGATCACCAGCTTCAGGTTGCGTTCCAGGGTCTTGAGCACCTCCCGATCCGAGGAGGACACGCTCTTGGCCGGAATGCGCGCCATGCGGGCGACCACGTCCTCGATGTGGCGCACTTCCACCGTGCCTTCGCGCTCGCCGACGGGCTTCAGGCGCAGCCGCGCCCCCGCCTCGTCGACCACGTCGATGGCCTTGTCCGGCATGTGCCGCTCGTTGATGTGCCGTGCGGCCAGTTCCGCGGCCGCGACCAGCGCCTCATCCGCGTACTTGACGGAGTGATGCTCCTCGAAGCGCGGCTTCAGGCCCTGCAGGATCTCGATGGTCTCGGACACGGACGGCTCGACCACGTCGATCTTCTGGAAGCGCCGCGCGAGCGCGTGGTCCTTCTCGAAGATGCCGCGGTATTCCTGGTAGGTCGTCGAACCGATGCAGCGCAGTTCGCCGTTGGTCAGCACCGGCTTGATGAGATTGGACGCATCCATCACCCCGCCGGAGGCGGCGCCGGCACCGATCACGGTGTGGATCTCATCGATGAACAGGATCGCGCCGGGAATCTTCTTCAATTCGGTGATCACGCCCTTCAGGCGCTTCTCGAAATCGCCGCGGTACTTGGTGCCCGCGATCAGCGAGCCCATGTCCAGCGAATAGATGGTGCAGTCGGAGAGCACCTCGGGGACCTTGCCCTCCACGATCAGGCGCGCCAGGCCCTCCGCGATCGCGGTCTTGCCGACGCCCGCCTCGCCGACGTACAGCGGATTGTTCTTGCGGCGCCGGCACAGGATCTCGATGGTGCGTTCGACCTCGAGCTTGCGCCCGATCAGCGGATCGATGCGGCCTTCCTGCGCCATGCGGTTGAGGTTGGCCGCGTATTTCTCCAGGGCGCTGCCGCCGCCCTCGGCGTCACGGTCGCCGTCGGCCGCGGCGCCGTCTTCCTTGTCGGTCTTCTCCTCGGCGATCTTCGACAGCCCGTGGGACAGGTAATTGACGACATCCAGGCGCGAGATGTTCTGGCGGTTCAGCAGGTACACCGCGTGGCTCTGCTTCTCGCTGAAGATCGCCACCAGCACGTTGCCGACCCCGACTTCCTTCTTGCCGCTGGACTGCACGTGGAACACGGCGCGCTGCAGGACCCGCTGGAACCCCAGCGTCGGCTGCACTTCGTTGTCCTCGGCCTCGTCGAGCTTGGGAGTGGACTGCTCCAGGTGGTCCTTGAGGTCCTGCTTGAGCTTCGCCAGGTCCGCGCCGCAGGCCTTGAGGATCTCGCGCACCTTCGGGGTATCGAGGATCGCCAGCAGCAGATGCTCGACGGTCAGGTATTCGTGGCGGGCTTCGCGCGCCTGGTGGAAGGCGTCGTTCAGACAGTATTCAAGCTCGTTGGACAGCACTTTAACTACGCCTTCTGCAAACCCCGCGGGGTTAAGCAAGTTTTCATTCCTACGCCTCTTCGAGAGTGCACATCAGGGGATGCTGGTGGTCCCGTGCATAGCCTGTCACCTGGGCCACCTTAGTTTCTGCGATCTCGAAGGTAAAGACCCCGCAGACGCCCTTACCCTTGGTATGGACCTCCAGCATGATCCGCGTCGCCGAGGGCCGGTTCAGACTGAAGAACTTTTCCAGCACGTCGACGACAAACTCCATCGGGGTGTAATCATCATTGAGTAAGACAACCTGGTAGAGCGGAGGTTGCTTGATCTTGGGTCGCGCCTCTTCGACGACGACACCCCCATCCTGGCGCGCGGGAAACGGATCCGACATGGTCTCTTTATAGGGTTACCAAAACGCCAGCACAAGGCCCGAATAGTGTCGGCAAACGGCCACACTGAAACCGATTGGAAAACAATTGCTTGAGAGCAAAAGCGAAGCCCCCTTATGATTGCAGGACCTGCCACAATGGCACACGGGTCTGTCCGCGCAGCCGCTGTGGCCTTCACGCCTGAGGGGCGAGTTCGAGTATGAGCACTGTTTCGTGGCTGGAGGGCGCCGGATTGCCCGCTTCGCGCACCGAAGTGGTGGCGCGCGCGCCGCAGCTGGCGGTATGGGTCCTCGCCGCCGCGCTGGGCGTCCAGGCCGCGGTCATCGTGACGCACCTCGCAGGCAGCGGTGTGCGGCCCGTCGCCGCAGGCCGGACCGCGACCCCGGTCGTGCCCCGTGCGCCGCTGGACCTGCTGGCTCTCACCAACAGTCACCTGTTCGGCACGGCGCCACCGCCCGCGCCGGTGGACGACGCCAATGCGCCCCAGACCAACATGCCGTTGGTCCTGACGGGCATCATCGCCGCGGGCAACCCGCAGGCGGGGCTGGCCATCATCGGCACCACGGCGAACAACGCCAAGCTCTATCCGGTGGGCGACCGCGTGCCCGGCAATGCGCGCGTGCATGCGGTCTATGCCGACCGGGTGCTGCTGGAACGTAACGGCACCCTCGAGGCGCTGATGCTGCCGCGCAAGTTCGTGAGCCGGGCGCCGCCCCCGCCGCTCCCGGGGCCCTCGCCGCTCGATCGGGTGCAGCGTGCGCTGACCAACGAACCGGGACTGATTTCCGATGTCCTACGCCCGCAGCCGGTGTTCGCCGATGGCAAGTTGCATGGCTACAGGGTGTATCCAGGTCGCGACGCCCGGGCCTTTGCGGCATTGGGACTGCGTCAGGGCGACCTGGTATTGGCGATCAACGGCACGACCCTGGATGATCCCAACCGCGGCAATGAGATTTTCAGCAGCCTCGGCAATTCAGATCAGGCGCGCGTCACGGTAATCCGCAACGGGCAGCAGCAGGATATCAATCTGAACATGGCGCAGATCGCCAATCAGGCCGAACAGTTGAGCAACGGGTCCGAGCAGCCGGGCGGCCCCTCTGAACCCAACGCCCCGCCGGGCCGCTAGGCCGCGGTGACTCGAGCTCCAAGGAATACTTTCGATGAAATTTTCTGATGCGGTGACCTCGGTGGTGGCGCGGGTTCTGGCCAGTTCGCTGGCGGGCGGCGCCGTACTGATGGTGGCCTCCGCACCCGTGGTCAGCCCGGGCGTGGCCTTGGCGCAGACGGCGAACCCCGCTCCGAATGGTGCAGCGCGCAATAACGATGCGCGCATCACTTTGAATTTCAGGGATACGGATATCCAGACGATTGCCGAAGCGGTGGAAATGGCCACCCACAAGACCTTCATCATCGATCCGCGGGTACGGGCGCAGGTGACCATGCTGTCCTCCACCCCGGTCACGCCGGACCAGTTCTATCAGATTTTCCAGTCCATCCTGCAGGTTCACAGCGCGATCGCCGTCCCCGGCGCCGACGGCACGGTCAAGATCGTCCCGGACACCAACGAGCGCTTCTCGCCCGGCGTGGACGATCTGCCGGAGCACGTCAGCAGCACCTCCGATGAGACGGTCACGCAAGTGATTCCCGTCAAGAACGTGAGCGCGCAGCAACTGGTCACGGTGTTGCGGCCGCTGGTGCCGACGACCGCCAACATCAACGCCCTGACCACCGCCAACATGATCCTCATCACCGACCACGCCGCGAACGTGAGCCGGATCGAGAAGATCGTGGCGCGCCTCGACCAGGTCAGCGACAGCGATGTCGAAGTGATCCCGATGCAGAATGCCTCGGCGACGGAAGTGGCCCGCGTCCTGACCGGCCTGTACCAGGGCCAGGCGCAGGCCGAGCCGGGCGTGCAGCCGCTGAAGCTGGTGGCCGATGACCGCACCAACAGCATCATCCTCAGTGGCGAACCCTCAGCGCGACTGCGGGCCAAGGCGCTGATCGCGCACCTGGATACCCCCCAGCAGGGCGGCGGGGATACCCGGGTGGTGTATCTCAAGTACGCCGATGCCGAGAAACTGGCGCCCAAACTCAAGGAGCAGCTGACGGGGGTCGCCCAGGCGGCGTCCGGCACCGGCACCGGGGGCGCCGCCGCGACGCCCACGGCCCAGGAGAGCAAGAATTCCCAGGTGTGGGCCGACACCAGCAACAACGCACTGGTCATCACCGCCCCGCCCAAGGTGATGCGCCAGATCATGGACATCATCGACAAACTCGACATTCCGAAGGCGCAGGTGCTGGTCGAGGCCATCATCGTCGATGTCGACATCAGCAAGTCCGCCGATCTGGGCGTGAACTGGGCCACCTGGGAGGAAAACAACGGCCAGGTCATCCCCGGGGCGACCTTCCTCAGTCCCGTCGGCGGCGCGAGCCTGGTCGACCTGGCCGATGCCATCACCTCCAACGGCAGCAACATCAACTCCTCGCTGGAGACCGGCGGCACGCTCGCCATCGGCCGCGTCAACAAGAATGGCCTGAGCTTCGCCGCCATGCTGCGGGCACTGCGCAGCGATTCGGACACCAACATCGTCGCGACCCCCGAGGCGCTGACGCAGGATCACCAGGAAGCCACGGTGAAGGTGGTCGAGGAAGTGCCGTTCGTCACCGGCCAGTACACCAGCAGCAGCACCGTGACCAACGGCACGGTGACGCCCTTCCAGACCATCCAGCAGATCGAAGTGGGCACGATCCTGAAGATCACCCCGCAGATCAACGAGGGCAGCAAGATCGCCCTCAAGATCGATGTGGAAAGTTCGAGCGTGATCGCGACCCCGAGCGGTGCCTCCGGCATCACCACCAGCAAGCGCGAGGTGACCACCAACGTGCTGATCGAGGACGGTGGCATCGTGGTGCTCGGCGGTCTGATCAGCAACGAGTACGACCGCACCAAGAGCCAGGTGCCCCTGCTCGGTGACATCCCGCTGCTGGGTGAGCTCTTCAAGGAGCGCACGGCGAGCCAGACCAAGACCAATCTGATGATCTTCCTGCGGCCGCAGATCCTGAATACCGAGACTCAGATGGCCACCGAGACCAACTCCCGGTACAACTTCATGCGCGAGGAGCAACGCCAGGTGGGTGCCAGCGAGCACCTGGCGATCCCGCTGCTGCCGGGCGTCAAATCCCCGGTGCTGCCGCCCATGCCGCCGCCCCCGGCGCCCGGCTCGAAGCCCGTGGCGCCGATCACCGAACAGGAGCGGGACCAGGCCGCCCGCGAAGCCCGGCGCGAGGCCGACGCCGAAGCACACGCGGCCCCGCCCGCCGCCTCATCGGCCCCGCAGGCCCCGAAGTGAGCGATCCGGCCGAAGTCGCCGCACCGGCCGCGGTCGACAAGCGGATCTCGTTCGCGTTCGCCAAGCGGCACGGCGTCCTGATCGGCGCCATCGTCGACGGGGTGGCGCAGTGCACGGTGCGGGGTGCGGCCTCGCCGCTGGCCCTGGCCGAGGTGCGCCGCTACCTGCGCCTGCCGCTGAAGATCGAGCGGGTGGACGAGGCGACCTTCGATGCGCTGCTGCGTCAGGCGTACGAGACCGGCGCCACCAACGCCATGGAGGCCGTGGGCGGCTTCGATGACACCCAGGATCTGACGCACCTGGCGCAGGTGCTGCCCGAGCAGGCTGACCTGCTGGAGGCCGATGATGATGCGCCGATCATCCGGCTGATCAATGCGGTGCTCACCCAGGCGGTCAAGGAAAACGCCTCGGACATCCATATCGAGCCGTTCGAGAACCGGCTGGTGGTGCGCTTCCGCGTGGACGGCGTGCTGCGCGAGGTGCTGCAGTCCAAGCGCGCCGTGGCGCCCCTGGTGGTCTCGCGCATCAAGGTGATGTCGAAGCTCGACATCGCCGAGAAGCGCCTGCCGCAGGACGGCCGCATCGGGTTGCGCATCGCGGGCCGCGCGGTGGACGTGCGCGTGTCGACCATCCCCAGCGGCCATGGCGAGCGGGTGGTGCTGCGTATCCTCGACAAGCAGGCCGGGCGGCTGGAGCTCAGCGCGCTGGGCATGGACCCGGCCACCGGACAGCTCATCGACGAGCTCATCCACAAGCCGCACGGCATCCTGCTGGTGACCGGACCTACGGGCTCGGGCAAGACGACCACCCTGTACGCCGCGCTCGAGCGCCTGAACGACAACTCGCGCAATATCATGACCGTCGAGGACCCGATCGAGTATTACATCGACGGCATCGGCCAGACCCAGGTCAACACCAAGGTGGAGATGACCTTTGCGCGCGGTCTGCGCGCCATCCTGCGCCAGGACCCGGACGTGGTGATGATCGGCGAAATACGCGACCTGGAAACCGCGCAGATCGCCGTGCAGGCCAGTCTCACCGGCCACCTGGTGCTCTCGACGCTGCACACCAACACCGCGGTCGGCGCGGTCACCCGGTTGCGGGACATGGGCATCGAGCCGTTCCTGCTGTCCTCGAGCCTGATCGGGGTCGTCGCCCAGCGCCTGGTGCGGGTCCTCAATCCGGAAAACCGGCAGGCCTTCAAGGCCGGCGACTACGAACGGCGGTTGCTGAACCTCAAGCCCGATGCCCCGTCGCCGACCCTGTACCGCCCCGGACCGGGCCACAACGGCTACCGGGGCCGCAGCGGCGTCTACGAACTGGTGATGGTCGATGACCAGATGCGCACCATGATCCACGACGGCGCCGCCGAACAGGAACTGGAACGCCACGCCCGCACGCTCACCCCCTCGATCCGGGACGACGGACGGGCGCGGGTGCTGCGCGGGGAGACCACGCTGGAGGAGATCCTGCGCGTGACCCGCGAGGACTGAGGCCGCAATGGGCGCCTTCCAGTACACCGCGCTCGACCCCGGAGGTCGCGAGAGCACCGGCATCCTCGAGGGCGACACCCCGCGGCACGTGCGCCAGCTGCTGCGCGAGCGGCAGCTGCTGCCGGTGACGGTGACCGCGGTCAACGAGCAGGAGAAATCCCAGAAGCGCAGCTTCTCCCTGTCCCGGCGCGTCTCCGCCACCGACCTTGCACTGTTCACGCGGCAGCTCGCGACGCTGGTGAAGGCCGGGCTGCCCCTGGAGGAATCGCTGCTCGCGGTCTCCCAGCAGACCGAGAAGCAGCGCGTGCAGAGCATCGTGCTCGGCGTGCGCGCCAAGGTCGTGGAAGGCCATACGCTCGCGGACGGCTTCGCCGACTTTCCGCGGGTATTCCCGGAGATCTACCGCGCCACGGTGTCCGCCGGCGAGCAGGCCGGCCACCTGGATACGGTGCTGGAGCGGCTGGCGGATTACACCGAGAGCCGCGAGGAGATGCGGCAGAAGGTCATGGGCGCCATGCTGTACCCGATCGCGCTCACGGTCATGTGCGTGATCATCGTGGCCGGCCTCATGGTGTACGTGGTACCCAAGGTCGTCGGTGTGTTCACCGCCAGTCATGCGAAGCTGCCCATCATGACGCAGCTGCTGATCAGCACCAGTGATTTCCTGCGGCTGCGGGGCATCTACCTGCTGATCATCATCGTCGTCGCCTACGTCGCCTTCGCGCGCTGGGTCGCCAAGCCCGGTCCGAAGCGCCGGTTCCACCTGCTGCAGCTGCGGCTGCCGCTGATGGGCAAGCTGGTGCGCGGATTCAATACCGCGCGGTTCACCCGCACCCTGAGCATCCTCACGGGCGCCACGGTGCCGGTGCTCGATGCGCTGCGGATCTCCGGCGAAGTGGTCACGAACCTGCCGATGCGCGATGCGGTCGCCGAGGCCTCCCTGCGGGTGCGCGAGGGCGCCTCCATCGGCCGCTCGCTGGCCATCAGCAGACTGTTCCCCCCCATGACCATTCATCTCATCCAGAGCGGTGAATCCAGCGGCGAGCTGGAGAACATGCTGGAACGGGCGGCGATCAGCCAGGAACGCGAGCTCGACGGACTGCTGACGGCCATGGTCGGCCTGCTGGGTCCGGGCCTCATCGTCCTCATGGGACTCTTCGTCATGGGCATCGTTTTTGCAATGCTCCTGCCCATCTTCGAAATGAACCAGCTCATCCGCTAGAATCCGCTCCAAGCACTCACTGCATGGTTAATGGCCATGAGCGAAAAAGCCGAGTCCGAAGAATTCGAAGGCGAGGAAATCGACGAGCCGGCGGTCGAGGAAGCCGATGTCGATCTAGACCAGGTGATCAAGGACCTGGACCTCGCCAAGAAACGCGCCCAGAAAAGCGGCGAGCCTCCGTGGCGTCGGTTGGAGCGCATGCGCGAAGACAAGCTCACCGCCGAACTCACCAGCGACTTCGACGACTACGACATCGGGGATGACAGCCGCAAGGCGGCCCGCAAGCCCAGGCAGTGAACCCTGGTGCGGTCAACGTGTCCGAATTAGGGCCGTTGAATCAAGGATATCGGCGGCAAACTTAGAAGTGCCGCGACATCTTTCGTAACCTGGGGTTCGCAATGTCCAACATGACCTCGACCCGCAGAGCGTTCCCGGCGCTCGCCGCCCTGCTCGGCTGCGCCCTGCTGGCAGGCTGCGAATCGAGCACCACCGTTTCGGCGACGGGCAACACCGCCGCGCAGTTCACACACGTCTTCCTGACCATCAACCAGATCTGGTTCAACACCAGCGCCTCGGCCGGTCCGACCGATTCGAGCTGGGTGAAATTTTCCCTGAGCACCCCGCAGACCATCGACCTGGTGACGCTCAACAACGGCACGCTGAGCCAGTTCGCGAGCGAACTGAAGCTCACCGCCGGCACCTACAACCAGGTGCTGCTGATGCTCGCCGACTCGACCGACGCCCTGAGCACCTCGGCGCAGAACGCGGGCGCCGCGACCAACGATGAAGTCGACTATCTGGACGATTCCGACGTGGCGCACACCGTGCCGCTTGCGATACTGAATGCGGCCGAAGGCATCGGCATCAGCACCAGCCTCAATGTCACCGCCGCAGGTTCCACCAGCTTCGGAACGAGCACCGCGACCTCCTCGGCGGCGAGCACCAGTTCGACGGCCACGGGCGTGGTGGCCACCACCTCGGCCATCGTCGATTTCGATGCGACGCGTGACCTCGTGCCGATATCGCTGAGCGGTCAACCCGCCTTCGCACTCAATCCGCATCCCCGCAGCTACAGCGCGGCCAACGCCGGAACCATCCAGGGATCCGTATCGCTCACGGATGTCTCGACGGTGACCAATGCCGGCTATCCGGACGTGCAGGTCTCCGCCGAGACGCTCAGCAGCGACGGCACGCGGCATGTGATCGTCAAGACCACCCGCGTCGGCACCGACGGCACCTTCACGTTGTATCCGCTGTCCACGACCTCCGGAGCGCCCGGCAGCTACGATCTGGTCATCCACGGACCCGCCATCCAGACCGTCATCCTCAAGTCCGTGCCGGTGACCGATTCGGCCCCGGGGGCCAGCCCCGTTCTCGGGACGCTGACGCTGACCGCGGCGACGCCCTATTCGGTCAACGTCGCCAGCACGTCCCCGGCCTCACCGACCAGTTCCCAGGTGGGCTTCTATCAGACGTTGCCGCTGTCCTCCGAAGTGCCCTACCTGGTGGAAGTGCGCGCGCTGGATCCGACCAGCGGCCTGTTCGCCAGCGCCCAGGAACTCTCCGGGGGTTCCCTGCAGTACGGCACGTACACCTCGGGTACCGTCTCGCTCAGCGCGGCGACCCCGACGCAGGGTGCGGGGACCTATGCCATCGGCGCCCTCAATGCCGCCTACGGCACGGCGGCCCTGGGCACCACGGTTGCGCCACCGGCAAATGCTGCGACCCCCGCGCTCTTTACCATAACGGCGCCCCCGGTCCCTTCGGGCAGTTCGGCCAACGCCATCCAGGGCACGATCGCCGTCACGACCAACGCCTTCGACAACGCCGAACTCTTCCTCACCGCCAATGGCGCACTGGTCGCCGCGGCCCCGCTCACCGGTTACCTGGGCAATGGGCAGAGCACGCTGTCGCTTGCGGGTATTGCGCCCGGTGGCAGCCCCTCGGCCGCCTACGGCGCGGGGGTCTATTACGCCGAAGTGTGGGCGTGGAACTCCGCCAATCCCACCGGCACCCTGACCCGCCTGCCCTATGGCTCGACAGTGGATATGAGCGCCGGTAACGCCACGGGCGTGGCGCTGCAGATCGATTAAGGTCGCGTAACCCGGGTCCTCCCCGGCCCGCCCTCGGGCGTTGTCCAGGGTAAGGGTTCAACACATGGAGGCCCGGACATGAAGACGCTCATCGCTGCACTGATCCTTGCCTCGGCCGGAGCGCTGGGAGGGTGCGTGGCCGTTCCCACCCGCCACGGCCTGGTGGTCGCTCCCGCCGTCCCCGTCGTGGGCGTCGGCGTCGGCTACGGATACCACTACGGTCCGTACTACCGTCCCTATCCCTAAGCGAAATCACGCCTGACCGGACCCCACCGGTCAGGCTGCGGCGCAGCACGTGCGCCGCTGCACGTGCGCCGCACAGCGGTAGCACGGCTCCCGCGTTCCAAAGGTGTCATATGACAGTCATATGACCACCCTAGCCTTGTGCTCCGCCGACAAAACGAATTCGGGGAACTCACGTGCTGGCAAGCCTTGGCATCGACCCACCCTCCGCCATTCTTCTGTGTCTCGCGCTGGCCCTGGCGCTGAGCTTCGAGTTCGTGAATGGTTTCCATGACACCGCCAACGCCGTGGCGACGGTCATCTATACCCGGGCGCTCAAGCCGAACTATGCCGTGGTCTGGTCGGGCACCTGGAATCTCATTGGCGTGCTCACCTCATCCGGGGCGGTCGCCTTCAGCATCGTGGCGCTGCTGCCCGTCGAGCTGGTGATCAACGTCGGCTCCGGGGCAGGCTTTGCGATGGTGTTCGCGCTGCTGCTCTCGGCCATCATCTGGAACGTCGGCACCTGGTACCTGGGCCTCCCGGCCTCCAGCTCCCACACCCTGATCGGCTCCATCGTGGGCGTCGGACTCATGAATTCGGTGATCAGCCCCAACGAAGCCTTCGGCGAGGGGGTCAACTGGGCCAAGGTGCAGGACACTCTCAAGGCGCTCATCGTCTCGCCCATCATGGGATTCCTGCTCGCCGGGCTGCTGCTGCTCATCATGCGGGTGGTGCTGGCCCGACGCGCTGAACTGTTCAAATCGCCCGAGCCCGGTTCCTCCCCGCCGCTGTGGGTGCGCTGTCTGCTGATCCTCACCTGCACCGGGGTGTCCTTCGCCCACGGCTCCAACGACGGTCAGAAAGGCATGGGCCTGATGGTGCTGATCCTGGTCGGCGTCGTGCCGGCGACCTTCGCGCTCAATCTCGCGGCCTCACCCGCGGCGCTCACGCAGCTGAATGCCTCGGCCGCGCAGGTCGCGACGCAGCTGCACCAGATCGTGCCGGCGACGACGCGGCTGCCGGCCTCGATCGACGCGCATCGCACGCTGACGACCTTCCTGCGCACCAGCAAGCCCAACGCCGACACGCTGCCGGCATTGACGGAGGCGAACGACGCCGTGGTGGCGCGGCTGCGCGGCGTGACCGACCTGCACACTCTGGCCGGTGCCGAACGCACCGCGCTGCGCCTGAACGTGTACCTCGTCGGCGAATCGCTGGGCCGGCTGGCCAAGATCAAGAAGGTGCCGAGCGGCCTGGATGCGGCGGCCGCCAGCAAGTACCAGAAGTCGCTCCAGGGCCTGACCAATTTCATTCCGACCTGGATCAAGGTCGCGGTCGCGCTCGCCCTGGGCCTGGGCACGATGGTGGGCTGGAAACGCATCGTGGTCACCGTGGGCGAGAAGATCGGCAAGGCGCACCTGACCTATGCCCAGGGTGCGAGCGCGGAGCTGATCGCCTGGGGCACGATCGAGGCCGCCGACGTACTGGGCCTGCCGGTGAGCACCACCCACATCCTGTCCTCGGGCATCGCCGGCACCATGGTCGCCAATCGCTCGGGCATCCAGGGCGACACGGTGCGCAACATCATCCTGGCCTGGGTACTCACCCTGCCCGTGTGCGTCATACTGGGCGCGGCGACGTTCGGCGCCGGACTGTATGTCGTGTTCCACCTGCTTGGCGTGCACTGATCAGCGACCCCGCGCGTCCCGAGCGTTGCACCCGGCGCGCAAACTGTCCCACACCGAGAGCCAGCGGCCCTGGAAGAAGACGCGCCCGTGGGCATAAGGTCGAGGCTTCCGGCGCCGGGGATCAGTGAAAGTCGCGGGAGGCAACGTTGAGTCTCCCGGTGAGCACCGTACGGTCGATGAGACGGCGCGCCACCAGGTGCAGGACTTCACCCTCACGCTGCAGCGTGCCCTGCACTTCCAGCAGGGCCGACTCCACCAGCGCGCGGCGGAAGCGCTCGGCAACGCTCTTCCAGACGACGAGATTGATCTGACCGGTCTCATCCTCGAGCGTGACGAACGTCACGCCGCTGGCGCTGCCAGGCCGCTGACGCACGAGCACCAGGCCCGCGGTGCGCGTCCACTGTCCATGGGGCATCTGGTTCAGATCCGCCATGCACTGCAGCCCCTCCCCCTGCAGCCGCTCGCGCAGCAGCGCCAGAGGATGGCGGCCCAGCGTCAGGCCCACGGCGGCTAGGTCCGCCACGATGGTCTGCGATTCGCTGGGCATCGCCAGCAACGGATGGGCCTCGGTCACCTGCATCGCCGCCGGATCGGTGGCCGCCAGCGGCAGCGCCGGCTCGAACCCTGCGACTTCCCAGAAGGCGAGATGGCGGTTGCCGCTCAGGGGCGCCAGTGCTCCCGCGGCGGCCAGGGCTTCGAGATCACGGCGTTCCAGCAGCGCCCGCCGCGCCAGGTCCGCAACGCTGCTGAAGCTGCGTTGCGCCCGGACGGCGGTCAGGCGCTGCGCGCCCTGTTCGGAGAAGGAGCGCACCAGGCGCAACCCCAGGCGCAATGCCGGCTGCGGGCCCTCCGCCGGCTCCAGGGTACAGTCGTAGTGACTGTGGACCACGCTCACGGGGCGTACTTCCACACCATGCCCCCGGGCATCCCGTACCAGCTGCGCCGGCGCGTAGAAGCCCATGGGCTGGCTGTTCAGCAGCGCACAGGTGAAGGCCGCCGGCTCGTGGTGCTTGAGCCATGCCGAGTCGTAAACCAGGAGCGCGAAACTCGCGGCGTGACTCTCGGGAAAACCATATTCGCCGAAGCCTTCGATCTGCCGGCAGATGCGCTCGGCGAATTCGGTGGGATAGGAGTTCTCGACCAGCCCGCGGGCCAGCCGCTCCTTGAAGCGATGCAGGTCTCCTTTGCGCTCCCAGGACCCCATGGCCCGGCGCAGGTTGTCCGCCTCACCGGCCGTGAAGCCCGCGGCATGCATGGCCAGCTGCATGACCTGCTCCTGGAAGATGGGCACGCCCAGGGTGCGCTCCAGAGCCTGCTGCGCGCCGGGGCCCGGATATTCGATGGGATCCAGCCCGGCGCGTCGCCGCAGGTAAGGATGCACCATGTCGCCCTGGATGGGCCCGGGGCGCACCAGCGCCACTTCGATGACCAGGTCATAGAAGGATTGCGGCTTCAGCCGCGGCAGCATGGACATCTGCGCCCGCGACTCGATCTGGAAGACGCCGATGGTGTCAGCGCGCGACATCATGGCGTAGACGGCCGGATCGTCCGCCGGCAGATGACCCAGTGTCCAGCGCGTGCCGCGCCAGTCGTTGACCAGTGCCAGGCAGCGGCGCAGTGCACTGAGCATCCCCAGTCCCAGCACGTCCACCTTCAGCAGCCCCAGATCGTTGAGGTCGTCCTTGTTCCACTGCACCACGGTGCGTTCGGGCATGGTGGCATTCTCCACCGGCACCAGGTCCGAGAGTACCGTGGCGGCGATCACGAAGCCGCCCACGTGCTGTGAGAGATGTCGCGGAAAACCGATGAGCTCGCCCGTGAGCGCGAGGATCTGCCGCAGCAGCGGATCATCCGGATCAAAGCCGGCTTCGCGCAGGTGCGCCGCCGGCACCTTCTCATCCCACCACTGGACCACCTGCGCCAGCGCCCGGGCCCGCTGCGCTGAATACCCGAACGCCCGCGCCAGATCGTTGAGGGCGCTGCGACCGCGGTAGCTGATGACCGTGGCCGCCAGTGCCGCCCGTTCGCGGCCGTACTTGCGGTACAGGTACTGGATCACCTCCTCGCGCCGCTCATGCTCGAAGTCGATGTCGATGTCCGGCGGCTCGGCGCGTTCCCGGGAAATGAACCGTTCCATCAGCATCGAGTCCGGCCGCTGCCCGATGGCGGTGATCCGCAGGCAATAGCACACCAGGGAATTGGCCGCCGAACCGCGACCCTGCGCCAGGATCCCTTCCCCGATCGCGTAGTTGACGATGTCGTACACGGTGAGGAAATAGGCCTCGTAGCCCAGCTCCGCGATCAGCGTCAGTTCACGCTCGATGATCTGCCGTGCCGAAGATGGCACGCCGTGCGGCCAGCGGAACCGGATGCCGCGCTCCACGAGTTCGCGCAGCCAGCTCGTGGGCGTTTCCCCTTCCGGCACCAGTTCGCGCGGATATTCATAGCGCAGCTCGGAGAGACTGAAGGTGCAGGCCTTCGCCAGCTGCAGCGTTTCGGCGAGCAGTTCGGGAGGGTACAGCCGCACGAGCCGGCCGCGCTCGCGCAGGTGCCGCTCACCGTTGGGATACAGCCGGCTGCCGGCCTGCGCCAGCGTCACGCCATGCCGGATGGCGGTCAGGGCATCCTGCAGCTTGCGTCGTCCGCGCACATGCATGTGCACATCGCCGCTGGCCACCAGCGGCACGGCCCAGTCGCGTCCGAGCCGCGACAGTTGCGCGAGGTACTCGCGGTCCGTGCCGGTGAGCAGCAGTTCCACCGCGATCCACACCTTCCCGA
>DATJTJ010000174.1:0-6640 GCA_035503515.1 Steroidobacteraceae bacterium | reverse complement strand
GGAAAGCCCTGAAAGCGTTGTTACCTGTTTGACAAGCCCAGAGCCGAAACCCTGGACCAACGAAAAAGGCCGGGTCTCACCACAAGACCCGGCCTTACCGAAGGCACCCGCTGTGAAGCCCGGTTGCCTAAATTAAACAGTTCGCATAATGTATATTATGACAAATACAGACCTGAGGGATTTGAGTGGCTTCATGAGCTTGCACAGTCCAATGGGACTGTTAAGTTAAATCATAATGGCGCCCTTTAAATGCATCCGACTTGATGTATGATGAAGTATCAAGATACTTCATGATGGTGGGATGATGCGCGCATTGCGAAAGTTTTCCTCTCAGGCCGATCCCGAAGTCCTCGATGCGTTGCAGGAGGTGGCTGCGCGGGAAGGACGACAGTTCCAAGCGGTGCTCGGGGATGCGATGCGAGAGTATCTGGCGCAAAAGCGCCATCAGTCTGCGCGGCGCAACGTCCTGGAGGCTTTCCAGGAAAGTCTTAAGGAGCATGACGCCTTATACCGCTCCCTGGCGAAGTGACTGAGTACGTCACAACGGCTGATGCGCTCTTCTTGCATCAACAGCTGATCAAACTGTACGGCGGAAGCGACGGCGTCCGCGACGTCGGCGCGCTGGAGTCGGCGTTGCATCGACCGCAGACGGGCTATTACGACACGATCATCGATGAAGCCGCCGCGCTGCTGGAGAGCCTGATCCAGAATCACCCCTTCGTCGACGGCAACAAGCGGGTGGCCTTTGCGGTCATGGACGTTTTTCTGCGCATTAACGGCTACTCGATCGGGGCAAGCTCGGCGCAGATCTATAACCGCATGATCGCGTTGATGGAGGCCCGCAACTTCAACATGTCCCATTTGGTGCCATGGTTAACCGAGATCGTTCGACGCCGGCCGGCGGACTGAATTCGCAAGACTCGCCTAGCTGCGACAAACACCCGGATTACCTCGCAAGATCGAATGACGGCATTGAGTCGGCGCACGGTGCTGGGTGCAGCGGGGGCGTTGCTCGCTGCGCCACTGCATCGCCAAAGAGCCTACGATCGGCTACGCGTCACGAGCGCGTTTGAGCTGTGCGGCGCTGGTCAGCCGCTGAGGTGGACCGCGGGAGACGGCACCGCGCGTCGGCGGATAGTCCTCGGCAGTGCCGCCAACCGGGCCTGCAAAAGATCACCGGGGCGGGAGGCGCTGCAGCCCTCCCGCCGTCTGGCAGGGCCCATCGAGATCAAAGCTTTACCGTGATGGTGGCGCCGTAGGTTCGCGGATTGTTGATGTATGCGGTCGGACCGGTCGTGCCGGGGAAAATATCGTACTTGTATTCGGTATCGGCCACATTACGAACGTACGCGCCGATGCTGAATTTCTCATCTCGCGGGCCAAAGAGCAGCCAAAAATCGCCGATCGAATAGGCCCCGTGATGTATTCGCTTCGATCCGGTGCGTCGTTGTACACATCCGGATTGAAGGTATTGATCTGCTGGCCTTGATAGTGCACATCGGCGGTTGCAGTCAGTACGCGATTGCCGGGTAGGTCGAATCGATGCGAGTAGGTCGCCCCGATGGTCCAGACCGGCATATGGGTAGGTGTCTTGCCATCCGTCATATTGGGTGTGCCGCTGGATAAGAAAGGGCTTGGAAATGCTGCCCCTGTGCCAGTTCGGAGGCGCCCTCTCGCTATGGACCGACCAATCGAGCCCTATGAGAATGTCCCGATGGCGCCGGGCCTTGTGGCCTGCGACCGCGAGGCCACACAGTCGATCGGCTAGTGGTGTCCGAAATCCCCAGGATTCTTGGGATCCGTCCCCGGCCTGTCCTCGGGCCGCTTGGGCTTGGTGGAAGTCGACTGACCCGCTTTGTCCGCCTGCCCCGGAATCTTTGGCTGCCGGGGACCTCCGTCCGCGCTACCCGCCGTACCGAGGGTTGAATCGCTTTGCTCTTCGGCCATGATCAAGCCTCTGGCTTCGAAGTGAATGATGCCGAGCATGGACCCGGATGTGACCGAGGGCACGCATGTGAGGTGCGCGATCGGCAGTCGGACAGTGCCTGCAGCGGGCGCCTTTAGGTTATGGCCCTGCTGCGGTTCGCGTTTCGACTTGAGGTATAAAGGGGGCCCTACGGCAGTAACATTCTCGGGGACGACATTGGGAAACCAGGAAATACGCGCTGCGCTGGACCGGCACCGGGCAGCATCCGATACCAGTGATTTCGAAGTCGAGCACGCCACGTATGACGGCAAGCCGTCCTACACCGTGAGCATCATGGAGTTCCGCGGCGACAAGGTGGCACGCGAGACCCAGTACTTTGCGGATCCATTCCAGGCCAGTGCCTGGCGCGCACCCTGGGTGGAACCTCTGAGCTGATTGCCATGGCAAATCGCCTGCTGGTCTTTTATGGATCCTATCGCAGCGCACGCCAGGGAATCCGGCTCGCGGATTTCTGCGTCCGCCGACTTCGGGCGCGAGGCCACGATGTCGAACTCATCGATGCCAGGTCCGTCGGCCTGCCGATGCTCGACCGCATGCTCAAGGAATATGAGCCCGGAACGGCTCCCAAGGCGATGCAGGAACTCGGCGCCAAGATCCGCTCCGCCGATGGCTTCCTGTTCGTCGTCGGCGAGTACAACTGGGGCTTGCAGCCGGGACTGAAGAATCTCACCGATCACTTCCTGGAGGAATGGTTCTGGAGACCGGCGGCCATCGCCAGCTACTCGGCGGGCCGCCTTTCAGGTACACGATCGAGTTATGCCTGGCACAACACTCTGTCCGAGATGGGCATGGTGGTGGTGTCCAGTACCCTGACGGTCGGACCCCTGGCGCAGACCCTGAGCGAAACCGCCGAGCCCATCGGTGAGGCCGGCGCCACGCTCGAATCCGCCTTTTCGCGCTTTGCGGCCGACTTCGAGTGGTGGACCGAGGCGGCAAAAGCGCAGCGGTCATTGCGTGCAACGCCCTATTGATCGGGCCCTCGGTTCGATTATGGAATGGTGAACGATCAGCGGCTGCATCGATTGCAGGCAGCATGTTTCTGGAACCGCATCTCACAGTCGAGTTAACTTTTCCGCCCGCGGGGTCGCGGCTCGAGCTAACCATCCCGGGCGCAGCTACTCCAGAAACGGCAAGGGGAGCCCCAGGGTCGCTGCCTTGAACGCGGGCGGGAATCCCCCCATTCCCACTTCGAAGTTGATGCACGTGGGGCCTGCGGCAGCGAACGCCTCCGCAATCGCGGCCTTCAGGCCCTCCGATGTGGTCACATGGCAGCCCCGGCCCCCGAACGCCTTCGCGACCTCCTCGTAGCGTGCCTGGCCGAGCCGTATGCCCGCGGGCCGGCCGGTCCCTTCGGGATGCTGGGCAGGATCGACGGCTCCCCAGCCATGGTTGTTCATGACCACGACCACGATCGGCAGGTCGTGGCGCACCATGGTGTCGAACTCGGCCAGGGTGAATCCGGCCGCGCCGTCACCCGTGACACACAGCACCGGTTCGTCGGGGCGCGCGGCCTTGACGCCGATCGCGGTTCCAAACCCGATGCCCATGGCACCGAAGGAGCCGTGGCTGAAATAGCAGCCCGGGCGGCTGCGGCGCACGGCATCCTCCAGCCAGTGTTTCGTGAACGCGCCATCGGCCACCAGCACCGCATGAGCCGCCGCTTGGGACACCACCTCGGCGGCGAGGAACGGATGCGGGCGGCTTTCCGTGCTGTTCGCTTTGGCTGCGGTGGCTTCGGCCCGTATGCCGTTCACGGCATCGCGCACTCGCCCGAGCCACGCCGCGCGCTCCGGGGCGGGCGTCTTCGGCGAGCGTTCGTTCAGCAGCCGCAGCGTCTGCCTTGAACTTGCGACGATGCCGATCGTCGGTGTATTGAGCTTGCCGATCTCGAGGGGATCGGTGTCGACATGAATGATCCTTCCCGGAAAGGTTTCGAACCGCGGCGTATTCCACCCGAACCGGGTTCCTAACGCGAGCACGACGTCCGGCCTCTGCGCAGGCTTCAGGCGTGCCAGCTGAAAGTTGGTACCCATCCACAAGGGGTGCTCCGAGGGCAGCGTGCCCAGTGCCTCGTACTCCGTGAATACGGGAAGCTGGTTGGATTCGACGAACGTGCGAAGCTCGGTCCAGGCCTCCGACCGATACACATCGACGCCGGCGATGACCGCGGGCGCAGCGGCTTCACGCAGTAACGCGAGGACCGCATCGATCTTCTCAGGGGCGGCCGCGCACTCAGCGCCCGACTTCGTCGGTTCCGGGAGGGTGGCCTCCCCGCCGTCCACCTGGCCCAGCATGATATCCCAGGGAATCTCCAGAAATGCCGGCCCGGTCGGCGCCGTGGTAGCCACCCTTATCGCCTGGGCAATGATCCGTGGAACCTCGGCAGGCACCGTAGCCCGTTGCGCCCACTTGGCGATGGGTCTGGCGAGCGCGACCTGATCGAAGCCGGACTGCAACACGTTCCTGTCGGCAGCGGCAACCGGAGGTCCGCCGGCGATGTACAGCACGGGCGTGCGATCGATGTAGGCATTGGCAAGAGAGGTCAGTACATTGGTGAAGCCCGGGCCGGCCGTGACCAGCGCCACGCCCAGGCCGCGGGTGGCCTTGGCATATCCTTCCGCGGCATGACCGGCGGCGGCCTCGTGGCGAACGTCGATCAGGCGGATGCCGTGATCGAGGCAACCTTCGAGGATGGCCTGGATGTGGGCGCCATTGAGGGCGAAGACGCAGCGGACGCCGGCCTTGGCCAGTGCGGGGGCGATGAGCTCACCTGCTGCCACGGTCGTCATATCGGGTTCCCCCCAAGTTTGCCATGTTCATTCAAAGGCCGGTGCGGGTGGCAGTGTAGTCGTGCCGGAAGGGTCCATACGTCAGCACTGCCGTAAGCATGCCGAGCAGGCAGGCGCCGCCGACGGTGATGGCGATCGAGCGGCCGAGCATCTGTTCATCATGGAAGAACCGGTCGTCCAGCAATCCCGGCAACAGCGAGCCGAGTGATACGCCGCCCAGGTTGGTCACCAGCAGCATGATGGCCGAGACCGTCCCCCGCACTTCATTCGTAAAGATCATCTGAATGGAGGCGTACAGGCAACCGATGGGCAGCGCCAGGAAGAACAAGGCGGGAACCAGCAAGGCGACACTGACCGCCGCAGGCTGGACCATCAGCGCCGGTAGCAGCGTGCAGATGGCGCCCAGCAGGCTCACGAAACCCACCCGCAGCGGCGCCTCGGACATACCGGAGCGAAGCCAGCGATCCGAGAGTCGTCCCCCGACGACCAGCCCGATGCAGCCGCAGCCGATGGTCAGGCAGCCGAGGGTGAGGCCGATGAGGCTTTTGGGCCACTGATGCAGGCGCTCGAAAAATGCCGGGGACCAGCTGCCGAAGGCGTAGTTGCTCATCGCCTGGCAGCCCATGAGCACCGAGATCCCGATCGCGGACCGCCATCGGACGCGCAGTTGCGAAAGGGCATTGGCAAGGCCGGCGTGAGCGCGACTTCCGACGCCGGGCAGGCGGTGACGGGCGGGCTCGGACAAAGTGGCGAGCAACATCACCAGGATGATCCCCGGCGCGCCGACGACCAGGAAGGTCATCCGCCAGGGAGCGACCCAGCCCAGCCCCGGCAAGGCGACGGGGGCCATGTGGCTGACGATCTGAACGACCACGCCGCCCAGGATCAATGCCAGCCCTGCCCCGACCTGGACCCCGATGGAGTAGATGCTGAGGGCGGAACTCAAGCGCTCGCGCGGGAAACTGTCCGCGATCATGGAAAAGGCCGCCGGCGACAGGGTGGCCTCGCCGACGCCGACGCCTATGCGGGTAAAGGCGAGCGTCCAGAAGGTCCTGGCAAGACTCCCGCAGCTGGTCATCAGGCTCCAGATCAGGACGCCGGCGGCGATCAGGTTGCGCCGGTTCAGCCGGTCCGCCGCAAGCCCGAACGGAATGCCCAGTACGGAATACAAAGCCGCGAAGGCAACCCCCTGCAGCAGACCGATCTGGGTATCGCTCAGATGCAGATCGTGCTTCATGGGCGTCACCAGGAACGCCAGGATCAACCGGTCGACGAAGGAAAAGGTGTAACAGACCGTGAGTATCGCCACCGCGTACCATGCTGCGCGGCGTGCAGGATAAATCCCCTCTTCCATGAAACCTCCCCCCGGACCGCACTTCATTTTCTTATGGCGGACAGTGTAGTCAGGTCGCTCCTCGGGCAGCAAATGCGCCTGCACCCTGCGATCCCCGTGAGTTGCTGCGATCTCAATACGTTGATATTATTCCGGGCGGAACTCGAGCCCCCCTTTTTCGAGGTGCACAGAACATGAACGCCCAAGCCGAACCCGCCACCCGACCCAAGCCGCTGGGCAGCGCCAGTTACGCACCGCTCCGGGCCGAGGTCGACGTGCACGACTGCCCGATCGAGGGCAAGCTGCCGTCCGATCTGAATGGCGGTTTCTACGCCACGGGGCCGGACTGCCAGTATCCTCCCCTCGCTCCCGGGAACATCCTGTTCGACGGTGAGGGACATGTGCGCATGTTCCGGATCAGGAACGGTCGTGTCGACTATCGCAGCCGCTATGCCCGGACCGAGCGGTACGTCGCCCAGGAGAAGGCCCGGCGGCAGCTCATGCCCATGTACCGCAATCCCAGCCTGGATG
>DATJTJ010000173.1:0-43448 GCA_035503515.1 Steroidobacteraceae bacterium | reverse complement strand
ACCGCCGATCCCGCGACCAGCGCCGACCCCGGACTACTACGCCCGGCATTCGGCCATCTACGATCCGGTGCGCTGGAAGGCCGGATGCTATGCGCGAACGTACCCCTCGGCGAGCCGCTGTTCGCGCCGGCGAGTGCCACGGCCGGCGAAGGCGTAGGATACCTGCTGGGGTCGCCTGGCACCTGGATCAGCATCTGCGATCGACCGTGCGGCTGCCGGTGCAGGCCTCGCCGCAGATCCAGGGCTGGTGGGTGCGGGAAGATCAGTACCCGGGATAGGTCATCATGAAATCCAGATTGACGCTGGCATTCCTGGCCTGCGGGCTGGCCGTGGCGGGTGTCGCAGCCGCGGATCCCGACCCTGCGCGACATCATCACCACCACGATGCGGCCGGGGGCGAGAAGCTGGGCCACGTCAGCTTCCCGACGTCCTGCGAGAGTGCCGTGCAACCCGACGTCGAGCGCGGCGTCGCGCTGCTGCACTCCTTCGGTTACACCGAGGCGCGCGCGCAGTTCGAGGCCATCGCGGGAAGGGACCCGCGGTGCGCCATGGCGCACTGGGGCATCGCGATGACGTACTTCCAGGAGATCTGGGAGCCGCCGGATCGGAAGTCACTCGCGACGGGAGCCGCGGAAATGGCGAAGGCGCGGGCGCTCCTCGCGCCGCCCGCGAAGCCCCTGCCGCGCGAACGCGCCTACGTCGAGGCGCTCAGCGCCTATTTCGAGCCGGGCAAGGTTCCGCTCCAGCGCCGTGCCGAGGCCTACGAGGCCCGGATGGATGCGCTGCATGCCCAGTTCCCGGACGATGTCGAGGGCGCGGCCTTCGATGCCCTGTCGATCCTGGCATCCGAACCGCCCGACGATCGCTCCCTGAGTCACGAACATCGGGCGCTGGCGATCCTGCAGCCCCTGTTCGCGCTGCATCCGGAACATCCGGGGCTGGCGCACTACATCATCCATACCTGCGACACGCCGTCGCTGGCGCCGGAGGGACTGCCGGCCGCAAAACTCTACGCGAAGATCGCGCCCTCCTCGCCCCATGCGCTGCACATGCCGGCGCATATCTTTGCGCGGCTCGGCATGTGGCAGGAGGACATCGACTCCAACCTCGCCTCGGTCGCCGCCTCGAAGCGCGCCGAGGCCGCCGCCGAGCCGGGCGCCGCGCACCAGATGCATGCCGATCAGTTCCTCATCTATGCGTACCTTCAGGTCGGCGAGGATGAGAAGGCACGCGACCTGGTGTCCCGGATGGGCGCCCTCGGCAATCGCATGGCGGCCATGCCCGGCATGGACGACATGAAGGAGGCCGGCCATGGCTTCGACAACCAGCTGCGTGTGATCTATGCCATGGAAATGCATCAGTGGGACGTCCTCGCCCATCTGAAGCCCGGCGAAGGTTCCAAGCCCTGGGAGGTCAGCGATATCTATTGGGGCGAGGCCGTGGCCGCCGGACATACTTCCGATGCGACACTCGCGGCCGCCGCGCTCAAGGGCTACGAGGAGTACCGCGAGGCGCTCAAGCATTCACCTTATGCGGAAAACATCGGCAGCGGCTCGCTGATGCGCAATGAGATCCTCGGCTGGCAGGCGCTCACGGAAGGCCACCGGGACGAGGCCGTCGCGGACCTGCGCAAGGCGGCCGACGAGCAGGACAGGGTCGGCCAGAACGAGGTGGACATCCCGGCGCGCGAGATGCTGGGGGACGTGCTGCTGCTCGAGCATCGGCCGCAGGAGGCGCTGGCCGCATACCGGCGCGCATTGGAGTTGAGTCCCAACCGCCTCAACGCCCTGTTGAGCGCCGCGCAGGCCGCCCAGCAGGCCGGCCTCCCCGAGGAAGCCCGCCGTTACGATCTGCTGATCAGCCAGCAGACCCATGGCGGGGCGGATACGCGCAGGCCGGAGGTCGCGCAGGCCGTGGCAGTCGCGTCGGGGACTGCTGCGCGCTGATCGATCACCGACTGTTCCGCTCCGCGCGCACCAGCTGGATCAGCTTTGACATGTGCCGGACGGTAATCGCATACGTCCCACGCGTCAATGTGACGCGCGCACTTCTTGCACCGCGTTAGTATGGGCCTTGAACATTTCACGAGGTGCGAACCATGAATAACGCCGTCAATGTCCCCGGTCAGAGCGCTGCGGCGCCCAACCTGGGTGCGAACGATGTGGATTACATGAAGGCCCTGGGCGCCGATGATGGCGGGCTGGTCGACACCGCGGTGAATGCCCTGAAGGGCGTGGCCGGCAAACTGGCGGACAAGCTCGATCCGCTCACCGAACGCTATGCCGGACTCTTCAAGACGGGCCTGCGCACGCCCGTCATGCGCACGCCGAGCGACTATGGCATGGCGTTCGAGGAGACCTGGTTTCCCTCGATGGATGGCGTGCCGCTCGAGGCCTGGTTCATTCCGGCGGACTCGGACCGGCTGCTCATCATCAATCACCCGATGACCTGCAATCGCTACGGCTTTCCCGGCCATCTGCCGGAGTACCAGGGCTACTTCGGCGGCTTCGAAGTGAATTTCCTGCCGGAGCTGCAGGCGCTCCATGGGGCGGGCTACAACATCCTGACCTACGATCTGCGTAACTGCGGCCGCAGCGGCACGGCGAACGGCGGCATCAGCGGCCTGGGACTGCTCGAATGCCGTGATGTCGTGGGTTCGGTGCGGCACGCGCGGGGCCATGCGGTCCTGGGGAAGATGCGCACTAGTCTTTTCAGCCGGTGCATGGGCGGTAACTCCACCATCATCGCCATGGCCAAATGGCCGGAGGAGTTCAGACACATCATCGCCCTCGGCCTCCTCAATGTGGTCTCGGGCCCGACATTCATCGAACGCGGCGCCGAAAACCTGAAGCTCGACCCTAATGCCGCGGCCAGGCGCCTCGATCAGCGCTGTCGGGAAACAAGCGGGTTCAGCCTTTTCGACTTTCGGCCCCAGGCCTACGGTGCGGGGGTCAAGGTACCGACGTTCATGGCGCAGCTGCGTCGCGATTTCCTGATCCACGGCGAGAAGGACGGACAGGAGATCTTCGATTCACTGGCAGCTGAACCCAAGGAACTGCTGTGGATCGAGGAATCCAATCAACGCTTCTTTGCCTACAACTATTTCGGGCTGCATCCCGAACGCCTCATCGGCTGGTTTGACCGGTACATGCCGAAGCATTGAAGCATCGGATCAACCGGCGCGCCTGCGGGTCCCGCGCTCCGTCTTTGAGGCGGCGCGCCTGCGTCCCGCGCCCTTGCTGTTATCCACGCTGGCCTTGAGGGCCGCCATGAGGTCGATGACCTGGGCCTTCGGGCGCTTCTCCGGCTCGGCAGCTTCGACCTCCAGGGAGTGCGTTTCCTTCTTCCTGATCTTTTCCTGCACGCGCCGCTTGAGATCGTTCCGGTAGGTATCCTTGAAGCGGTCGGGCTCGAACTTGCCGGTCATGTTCTGGATGATCTGCTTCGCCATCGACAGTTCCGCCGAGGTGACTTTCACGGCCGCCGCGCCCGCTTCGCTCACCGGCAGGAGCTCATCCGCGAAGCGCAGGGTCTGCAGCACCAGTGCGTTCCCCTCGGGCATGATGGCGCACAGGTGCTGGCGCTGGTGCATGACGAAGGTGGCGATGGCCACCCTGTCGGTGGACTCCAGCGCCTGACGCAGCAGCGAATACACCTTGCCGCCACCCTTGGCCGGGGCGAGATAGTAGGGCTTGTCGAAATAGACCGACGGCAGCTGGTCCGCCTCGCAGAAGGTGTCGATGGCGATGGTCTCGGAGGCCTTCACGTTGGCGTGCCTGAAATCCGCATCGGTCAGGGCGACGAATTCGCCCTTGCGGTACTCGTAGCCCTTGACGATGTGCTGCCAGTCGACTTCCTGGCCCGTCTTCTTGTTGATGCGGGTATAGCCCACCGGCGCGAAGTCGCGGCTGTCGAGCATGTGCAGCGGCAGGGTGTTCTCCCGCGAAGCGGTGTGCAGCTCCACCGGCACATAGACCAGGCCGAATGAGATCGCTCCGCGCCACAGGGCCCTGGCCATGTCCGTTCCCGTCCCGCTACAGGCGCCGCAGCTGGTTCAGGTCGACATCGCCGCGGACGCTGCTGAAGGTCGGATGCCGGACCTCACTGCTTTGGGAGACCCCGTAGATCTCGTGGTCGCCCGTGTCGTAGGTGCTGATCTTGCCGCCTTCGCGCATCAGCAGTCGGCGCACATCCTTGAAGTACGCATACTGGAATCCGTCCTGGCCGCCGGCACTGGTGGGTTCGCCGAAGGTCTGGGGCCACCACCGCTCCATGGGCTGCATCGGTTCCATGGGTTTCATCGGTTCCATGGGTTTCATGGGCTTCAGGGGCTCCATCGGGTCTTGTGCGCGAGATACCGTCGGTTCAGCGCCATGCGCTCCTCGCTGGAGAAGAGTCTGCGGGCATCCCTCCAGACCTTGCTTTCTTCGTCGCGGATATGGTGTTCCATCAGTTCGCGCAACACCTTGGCTGCGCCCATGTGCCCGGTCGAGGTGGCGTCGGTGATGCCATCGAGTTTCTCCAAGGCTTTGAGCGCCAGGTCATGCTCGAGGCTGCCTTCATGGCCATCCATCTGGGAGGGGACGTCATAGGATGCAATGAGCGCGGCATACAGCACCTCGTCCTCCGCCCGATTGTGGGGGACCAGGGCTGCCTTGAGCCGGCGCACCAGCGAGCGCCGTTCCTGCACGCTCTCCGAGCGCTCCAGATCCCGCAGCAGGGACCGGATTTCATCGTGTTCTTCCCGCAGCGTGTCCAGCAGGTCCCGGTCGGCCTCGTCCGGCTCGGCGCCGACGGCCTTGAGCGCGACTTTGCCCGCCTTGCGCACCACGGAGGCGACGATCATCCGATTCTCCATAATCAGCGGCGCGGTCAGCGCGCCTCCGCCACTCTCGCCCAAGGGGAGGCGGGGTCGGTGTCGGCAGTCATGAAGAACCTGCGTCGGACGGGGACGACACGGGCCCGTGGTGACTGAATCGATGTGGCGAAAACGCAAGGGCATCGGGGACATACGGTTGCGGTACGACGGACCCGTGGGCACTATCATCGCTCGATCCGACACGCAGGGCTTCAGGCTTACTTCGAGACCGGTTCGAAGGCCGGTATTCAGCCGGCACACGCGAACAAGCTCACGAAGCTGCTTACCGCGTTGAACGTTGCCTCAAAGCCGCAAGATATGGGGGTGCCAACACGATCTTGGTGGACTACCAAGATACGCAATGAGTAGGGAGAAATGAGAAACACGATGGCCCAGATGCACAATCCTACCCATCCCGGAGCGGTACTGGCGGAGTGGTTGGAAGGTATCACTGTCACCGAGGCAGCGGATAAGCTGGGTGTGACCCGGCCGACTTTGTCGCGCGTGCTCAATGGGCAGGCAGACATTAGCCCGGAGATGGATTTGAGACTCGCTAAAGCCCTTGGCACGACGCCCGGAATGTGGCACGCCATGCAGTCGCAGTACGATATGTGGCAGGCACAGCGGCATTTTAAGGCGAACAAGGTGAAGCGCATTATCAAGCCTGAGCTGCTTGATGCCGCGCAGGCCCAGATGCCCGTGCCGAATCGCTCGGACAAATCCGCGTCGTAGATGAATCAGGTGCCGTCGCTGCGGGTGGCGTTGGCCGGCGCGGCGATGGCCTTCAGGGACTTGGGCTGCTCGCGCACCACCTCGCGGGCCGGTTTGTCCTCGCGCAGTCCCTGGAAGGAGGGATGACGCAGCCGCCCATCGGGAGTCCACTCGCCGAAATTCACGTGCACCACCAGCCGCGGCTCGACGAAGCGGGCACCGCGCCGGGCATCGGTCGGGACCGCGGCGAAGGACGTCGTCTTGCGCTCCAGAGTCTTGAGTTTCATAAGGAGCGCACTGCCCTCTCGGGCGGAGAAACCGGTGCCCACCTTGCCGGCATAGGTGAGGACGTCTCCTTCGTAGTAGCCGATCAGGAGCGCCCCGAGCATGCCCGGATGCTTCGGCTGTTCGGTGAAGCCCCCGACCACGAACTCCTGCTCCTTGAGGCACTTCGATTTGAGCCAGGAACCGGTGCGGCCGGAGCGGTACGGGGCCTGCGCGTGCTTGGACACGATGCCCTCGAGTCCGAGCGAACAGGCGTGCGCGAGCATCCTGTCGCCGGGCTCGGTGAAGTGCTGGCTGTAGACCAGGACAGTGGGCGCCCCTTTCAGCACTTTCTCCAGGGCGGCCTTGCGCTCGGTCTGCGGCTGCTGGCGCAGGTCCACGCCGTTCAGGTGCAGCAGGTCGAAGGCGTAGTAGCGCAGGCGCTTGAGGTTGCCTTCGGAGAGGGCCTCCTGCAGGGCGTGGAAGGAGGCCGATCCTTCGGCGCTGGCATTGACGACTTCACCGTCGATGACCGCGTTGTCCACCTTGAGCTTGGCGAAGGCAGCGCCGAGCGCGGCGAATTTGTCGGTCCAGTCGTTGCCGGCGCGCGTGAACAGGCGCACCGCGGGTTTCTGCAGCACGGCCAGCAACCGGTAGCCGTCGAACTTGATCTCATGCAGCCACCCCTCCCCGGAAGGCGGGGTTGCGACCAGGGTCGCGAGCTGCGGGGCGATGAACGTCGCGGGAGTCGAGCCGGGGGCCGTCTTGCGGCGGGCCATCTTCAGGTCTTGCGCTGCTTCTTGCGGGCGGCGATTTTCGCGCCCTGCTTGCCGAGCGCGGTGCGGGTCTTGCTGGACAGATGGCTGATGGTCTTCTTGCGCTTGGCGCTGGCGGCCGCCTTGCGGACGTTGGCGCGGGCGGCTTGCTTCTGCTTGCTGGTGGCCACGGGTGCTCCTAAAGCAGCGAACTCTCCAAGCCTCGCATGATCGGGCAATGCGCTGCCAGTGGCTGCCGGCCGTGGCGTGAAGGCGTGTAGGACAGGGTCACGGGCGGGGATAGTCCGTGTTCGTCTTGATCGGCTCGATATCCATGATCTGTTCCTCTTGCAACAGAGGCCGCCTCCGGTCAATGGGCGCCCGATGAATCCAGCGGGGCTACCGGCTGGGTCGCAGTGACCCGCGGCGACCGCCTGAAGAGCCGGATCACCCGCCTCTCGAAGCCCGCGACATAGGTGAAGACCACCGGCACCACCAGCAGGCTCAGGGCGGTCGAGGTCAGAAGGCCGCCCATGACGGCAATGGCCATGGGCTGGCGGAAGCTCGCGTCGGCGCCGAACCCCAACCCGATGGGCAGCATGCCGGCGATCATGGCGATGGTCGTCATGACGATCGGCCGGGCGCGCTTGTGGCAGGCATCGAGCAGGGCCTCGTGCAACGACAGCCCGCGCTCGTGCAGTCCGACCACGGCGTACTCCACCAGCAGGATCGAGTTCTTGGTGACGATGCCCATGAGCATCACCAGGCCGATCATCGAGGGGATGTCCAGTTCGCTGTGCGCGCCCAGCAGCGCGAGCACCGCGCCGCCGATCGACAGCGGAATGGCCGAGAGGATGGTCACCGGCTGCAGGAAATCCTTGAACAGCAGCACCAGCACGCAGAACACGCACACGACGCCGATCACGATGGCCATGCTGAACCCGCTCGCGAGTTCTCCGGCCAGTTCCGCATCGCCGGTCTGGATGAGCCGGACGCTGGAGGGCATGCCGCGCACGGCCGGCAGGGCCTGGGCCGCGGCGAGTGCGGAGCCTAAGGGCATGCCGCCCAGATCGGCGCTGACGGTGACGTAGCGCAGCCGGTCGTAGCGGTCGATCTGCGAGGGTCCGCTGTCCATGGACAGCGAGGCGACGCTGGCGAGCGGCACCGGGCCGTCGCGGCCGTTCACGCGCATGTTGGCCAGCGTGTTGAGGTCCTGGCGGGCGGCATCCGGAATGCGCACCCGGATGTAGACCTGGCGGTTGTCGAGGTTCAGCCGGGCGACCTGGCCGTCGAAGTCGCCGCTGGTGGCGATGCGCACCACTTCGCCGATGGCGGCGGTCGTGACCCCGCGCTCGGTCGCGCGCTGGGCATCCGGTCGGATCACGATCTCGGGGCGCTCGAGGCTGGCCGTGGAACTGATGTTCGAGAGCCGCCCGACGCTGCGCAACTGGCGCTCGAGCGCCTGGGACGTTGCCTTCAGGGCCGCGGCGTTGTCGCTCGCCAGGATCAGCTGCACCTTCTCGCCGGGGCCGCCGCTGCCGAGTGCGAAGCGGGCGCCGGGCACGGTGAGGAAGCGCCGGCGCACCTCGTTCTCGATGCTGACCTGGCTCGGGCGCCGATCGCGCGGCGCGAGGCTCAGGATCAGCGAGCCCTTGCGCACTTCACCGGCCTGCTGCTGGCCGACGCCGGCACGCTGCGCGTCACCGACGGTGGTGAACACCCGCGCGATGCCGGGGACGGTCGCGATCGCGGCCCGGGCGGCCTCGGCCGCGCGCAGCGTATCGTTGAGGGAACTGCCGGGCGGCAGTTCGATGTCGGCGGTGGTGTAGCCCTGGTCGGATTCGGGGATGAGGCCGGAGGGGATCTGCGGGATCAGGGCCACCGAGCCCAGGAAGAACAGCGCGGCGCCGGCCACCACCGTCTTGCGGTGCCGGAGGCACCAGCGCACCGTCGCGAGGTACCAGCTCATGATGCGCCCATCGCCGATCGTCGAGGGCGGATGGGACTTCAGGACGTAGGCGGCCAGCATCGGCGTCAGCAGCCGCGCCACCAGGAGCGACGCCAGCACCGCGATCACGGCCGTCCAGCCGAACTCCTTGAAGATGAGCCCGGGCACGCCGCTCATGAAGGCCGTGGGCAGGAACACCACCACCAGGCTCATGGTCGTGGCGACCACGGCCAGGGCGATCTCGGTCACCGCGTCCGCGGCGGCCTTGAGGATGGGTTTGCCCATGCGCCCGTGGCGCTCGATGTTCTCGATCTCGACGATCGCATCGTCCACCAGGATGCCGACGATCACCGCCAGGGCGAGCAGCGTGATGGTGTTGAGCGAGTACCCGAGCCAGTACATGGCCGCGAAGGTGGGCAGGATGGACAGCGGCAGGGCCGCCGCCGCGACCAGCGTCGCGCGCCAGTCCTTGAGGAACCACAGCACCACGAGGATGGCGAGCAGCGCGCCCTCGTAGAGCATGTGCATGGAGCCTTCGTACTGCTCCAGGGTGTAGTCGACGGTGCCCGACACCGGCGTGAAGGTCAGCGTGGGATCGGCGGCCTGCAGCTTCTGCAGCGCCGCGATGACGGCCTTCGCCATGCGGATTTCGTCGAAGCCCTTGGCGCGGTAGACCTTGAAGCCCACCACCGGTTTGCCATCCAGCAGCGCCGCCTGCGCGCGCTCGGCCGTCGCATCACTGACCGTTGCGACCTGGTCGAGCCGCAGCTGCCGCCCCGAGGACAGGGCGATGGGCAGTGCCGCCAGGTCCGAGGCCTGCTGGGCAATGGCGATGGTGCGCACCGACTGCTCGGCGCGGCCGAGCTGACCGCGGCCGCCGGAGGATTGCTGCTGGGCCTGCAGCAGCGCGTGCGAGACGTCCGCCGCGGTCACCCCGAGGGCGGCCAGGCGCACCGGATCCACCTCGATGCGCACCTCGCGCTGCACGCCGCCCACGCGCTCGAACTTGCCGGCGCCCGGCACGGCGAGCACGGTCTTGGCCACCGTGTCATCGACGAACCAGCTCAGAGCCTCCTCGTTAAGGCGCGTGGAGGAGATGGCGTAGACCAGCGTGGCATCGCCGCCGGTGGTCACGGCGCTGACCGTGGGCTCCTGCATGTCGGTCGGGAGTTCCGCGCGCACGCGATCGACCGCGTCCTTGGCTTCGATCAGCGCATCGGAGAGGTTCTTCTCCAGCACGAACTCCACGGCGATCGACACCTGGCCATCGGTGATCGAGGTGCGCATGTGCCGCAGCCCGGAGAGATTGGCGAGGGAGTCCTCGACCTTGCGGGCGATCTCGGTTTCCAGCTGGGCCGGCGCGGCGCCCGGCTGGGTCAGGGTCACATCGATGGTGGGCAGGTCCAGGTCCGGCAGGTTCTGGATGGGGAGTTTGTAGAACCCCCACAGGCCCGCGAGCGCCAGCAGCCCGAACAGCAGGATGGCCGGGATCGGGTTGCGGATGGACCAGGTCGCGAAGTTCACGGGCCGGGTGCCCGTGGCGCCAGGCGCACGACGTCGCCGTCGTTGAGGAAGCCGGCGCCCTGGACGATGACCGGGTCGGTCGCGCTCACGCCCTGCGTGATCTGGGCATCCCCGCCCTGCCGGCGGCCGACGGTGACGGCCTGCATGCGCACGCGCGCCACGCCGTCCTGCCGGGACACGATGGCGACGTAGCTGCGGCCATCGCGGATCACGACGCTCTCGGCCGGAACGACCAGCACCGGCGCCTCGCGCAGCACCACCTCGCCGTCGGCGTACATGCCGGCGCGGGCCGGACTGCCGGGCGCGATGTCGGCGTACACCAGACCCAGCCGCGACTGCGAATCCAGCGACGGCGCGACTTCGCGCACGTGCGCCGTCGCGACCGTGCCTTCGGGGAGGGTCAGCCTGACCTCCTGTCCGGGCTTCACCTGACCGAGCTGGCGCGCGGTGAGTTCGCCGCGCCACTCGAGCCGGTCCTGGCGGATCAGGCGGAACAGTTCCTGGCCCACCGCGGCCACGGCGCCGAGCGTCGCCGTGCGCGAGCTGATGGTGCCGTCATCGGGCGCCAGCACGGCGGTGTACTGCAGCTGCAGCTGCTTGGAAGCGAGCTGCGCCGCCGCCGTCTTGGCGAGCGTGCGGGCCTGCAGCAGGTCCTGCGCGGACAGCACCCCGCCGCTGCCAAGCGTTTCGGCGCGCTTGAGGTTCGCGGCGGCCTGGTCGTAGTTGGCCTGCAGCTGGGTCTCGTCGGCCTGCAGCAGGGCCGGGTCGAACTTCGCGAGCAGCTGCCCCTTCTTCACGTGATCGCCGACGTTCACCCGCACGTCGATCAGCTGGTAGCCGCCGATCTGGGCCCCGATGCTGGCCTCCTGCCAGGCGGCCACGGCGCCCGAGGCCGACAGCGTCGACGGCCAGGTCACCTGCCGGGGCGTCACGGTGCTGACCGTCAGCGCCGGCGCCGGCACCGCGGCCGCGGCCGCGGTCGGCGCCGTGGCGGCCGGGCGGTGCCGTCCGAGCAGCGTGACCGCGCCGATACCGAGCGCGGCGCCGGCCCCGATCAGCACGACGCCCATCAGGATGCGGCGCGGCCAGGGGCTGGCCTCTTGCCTGGCGCGGGGCTCTTCGGCGGCGATGAAGGTCTCGGAGGTATTCATTTCAGGAGGCTCGCGGCAATCTTGCGGAACAGCCCGAGGAAGACTTCGCGCTCGGCGGGATCGAGGATCTTGAGCATGCTGTCGGTGAGGGTCAGATGGGCGGACTCCACCAGGGTGTGGAACTTGCGGCCCGCCGCGGTGAGCGCCACGCGCACCAGCCGCCGGTCCTCGGCGCTGCGCGAGCGGCGCACGAAGTTCTTCTTCTCCAGCTTGTCGACCACCGCGGTCACACTGCTCAGCCGTAGCTGCAGTATGCGGGCGATTTCGCTCATGGTCAGCGGACCCTGGGTGCCGATGCTCAGCAGCAGATGGGCCTCCTGGAAGTTGATGACCTGGGAGGTGGCCGCGTTGTGCTTGTCGATCGCATGGAGCTTTTCGCGGATCACGTGGAAATGCGCCGCCAGCTCCCGGGCCATGCTTCGGGTGGTATTCATTCAAAAATCAGGTCATTCGATAATCGAAGGATATGGCTTGGTCGGCCAAAGTCAATGGAGGCCGATGCGCCGCACGAGACTGAATGCGGCCCTGAGGTGAGCACCCAGGCCTTGTCACAGCAATCAGCCTATTGTCTCATTAATGAAACAATGTCGGCCTCGAGCACCGATATTGGCTGGAATTCCGGGCCGCGCCGGGCCGTCGGCTCTCAGGGCACCGCCGGTCGCTTCCAGACGAGGAGCTTTGCGACCAGCGTCTGCGCCACCTCGTTGCGCTGATTCAGGGTTACGCAGCGGACGCGCACGATGGCCCGATCGGGCTTGGAGCGGGAGGGAATGATTTCCACGATCTCGCTCTCGACCCGCAGCACATCGCCGGCGCGGGTGGGCTTGGGCCATTCGACTTCGGCACCCGCGCCGATGACCCCGCCGGCAAAGGGCGCGGCATCTACGATCAGCCGCATGGTGAGGGCGGCCACGTGCCAGCCGCTGGCGGCGAGTCCGCGGAAGAAGGTCCGGGCGGCCTGATCTTCATCCACGTGGAAGGGTTGCGGGTCGAACTTCCGCGAGAACTCCTGAATGTCCGCTGCCGTCACGGTGAGGCTTGCGGTCGAGAACCGCTGCCCGAGGGTCAGGTCATCCAGGTAGCAGGGCTCGCCCACGCCGGGACGTTAGCCCAATGCGGGCCTCCTGTCTTGCCTGCGCCCGCGCCGGATGGCTAAGGTTCGCCCGTCCCGGGCGTCGCCTGCGCGGTCAGTTCGGTGCGACCCTGCACGATGTCGCTGGCAGCAGCGGCCCGCAGACGGTGCGGAGCGAAACATTGTGTGGGACCCGTGACCAGCGCCTCATGGCCGCAGCCGGCCACCAGGATCGCGAGCAGACCGAGTGAAAGCTTCAGCAGACCGTTCACGAGAACCTCGCGGTTCGATCAGGTGGGGCAAGCGTAGGCTTGTCACGGCCCGCGCGCTGTAGGCCGCCCCCTCAAGATCGCGTGCCGGGAGTCCGAGCGGATTGCAGGAACCGACCCGAAAACAGGAGGTTATTGTGCAATCGGGCCGTCGGCTGACGCGGCCATCAGGCTGTTCGCCAGGGTGCTCAGGAGTCCGCGGGCCACCGCCGCGACCTCGGGGTGCGCGCCTTCGGCGGCCATGCGTCGCTTCACGTCGATCACCGTTTCGACGGCCTCGATCACCGACTCCCGGGGCAGGACCGCGCGTTCGATCAGCAGGGCCATCAGCACTTCGATCAGCATGATCGAGGCTTCCGCCTGCGCAAGGTGGTGCGTCGGGACCGAACTCATGTTGCATCGGGCTGGGGAGTGGCCAGCCGTCCCACGTACGCACTGCGCACCTCCTCGGCGGGATCGAGCAGCGGCGCCGCCAGCGTCGCCAGCTGTTCCAGGTTCAGGATCGAGACCGCGCCCGCCTCGCAGGACACCAGGTCACGCGATCTCAGATCCTTCAGCACCCGGCTGACGTGCACCGAGGTGATGCCCAGGAAATCGGCCAGCTGCGACTGGGTCAGGGGCATGGGATAGGTCATGGTGCCGGCTGCGATGGTCCGGGACAGCACCAGGCGCGCCCGGAAATCCAGCAGCGCCCGCGCGGCGCGTTCCTCGGCCGACCCCTGGCCGAGGCCGACGACCCAGGAATGCAGCCGCCGTTCCTCCTCCATGACCTGCCAGATGCAGCGCGTGGCGATGTCCGGGTCGCGGTTGAACGCCGCCAAGAGCTCTGCCTGCGGAATGCGCTGCAGGACTGCATCGGAGAGCACCCGGATGTCATCCGGATGCTTGCGCATGAACATGCTCTTCACCGCGAACAGGTCTCCGGGGAGGAAAAAGAGAATGAACTGGTTGCGTCCGTCGGGCAGGAGCCGGTGGCGGCCGAGCCAGCCCGACTGCAGACGATAGACGAAGCGATGGTCCTCGCCGCCGCTGACCAGTGTCGTGCCGGCGGCAAGGCGTACCGGCGGATCTGCGAATGCTTCGATGATCTTGTGTTCGCCGCGTTCCAATGCATCGAGGACCTCGGGACGGTGAAGCGCGTAGCGTGCGGAATCTGCCATACCAGGTCCTCCTAAGTGCCATGGGCGCAGCGGCCCGTGCGATAACGTAGGTTATCGCGAAGCAAAGCGCTCCCGGGCTGTAATGGCCTGACCAGTCGACATACTCCTCCGCCGATGATCTCCACGCAGCTGAAGGAACTTTTATTGCAGCACCTGACGTGCGGCCGGGGCGGCGTGCTGGTGTACCGCACGGCGTTGGCCGCCGTGCGTGACCGGAATCTTCGCCAGGAGTGGCATCGACATCTGCAGCAAAGCGAGCGATATGTCTCCATCCTGGAGCGTCTCATCGGCGCGCTCGGCTTCGATCCCGAGGAGCTCACGCCGGGTTGCCGCGTCGTGGCCCACCTCGGCAAGGCGCTGGTGCGGGGGATTCACATCGCCATTTCGGAAGCGGATGCCATCGCGGCCGAACTTGCCGCCTGCGAGGCGGTGCTGCTCGCCCAGACCAAGGATCAGGCGGGCCGTGAAGTGCTGAGTGCGTGCGCGCAATCGGCAACTGAGCCGGTGCGGGGTTTCCTCTGCTGCGCCATGGCGGAGATCACGGCGCAGGACCGCGGCACATAGGGCCGCGACCAGGGCTGGAGTCGGGAGTTGTGGCTGAAGTCCCTGGGGCTCGAGTTCGTGCTGCCGCCGCTCGGCTAGGCGACGGCACGACTGACCGGTTCGACCTCATCCGTCCAGACGCGGAACAGCTGCAACGCCGCCGGCCCGAATGCCGTGCTGATGGCGACGTCGGCCGCATCACGGCCGCGGGCGATCATCAGCCGTCCGATCCGGCGGGCATTGTTGCGGGGGTCGAAGGTATGCCAGCCGCCGTCGAGGAACACCTCCATGCAGCCCGCGAAATCCATCGGCGCATCCACGGCCGGCACGCCGATATCTCCCAGGTAACTGGTGGCGTAGCGGGCGGGAATGCTCATCGAGCGGCAGAAGGCGATGGCCAGATGGGCCATGTCGCGACAGACTCCGTGGCCCTCGCGGTAGGTCTCCAGCGCCGTGCGGGTCTGGCGGGCGAAGTGATAGCCGAAGGTGACGTGCCGGTTCACGAAGTCGCAGATGGCCTGCACCCGGGACCAGCCGGGATTGAGATGACCGAACAGTCGCAGCGCCTCCGGTGCCAGGAGGTCGCTTTCGCAATAGCGGCTGGGCAGCAGGTACATCAGCGCTTCGGCGGGCAGCGCCATGATCGGCGTTTCGGCAGCCGCGGGATATTCGGGTTCGGGGATGCCGGTGTCTTCCAGCAGCCCATCGGTCGTGATGCGCAGGGTTCCGGGCGGCAGCTCCAGGCGGGTGCACACATTGCCGAAGCAGTCCTTGTAGTTCAGGAGCGGCACGACGGGGTCGGTGCGGACGAAGTCCCCGACCAGCAGCCGCTGTGTCGGGCCCGGGGCGGCGCGCAGGGCCAGCACCATCGGCGTCTTCTGCGGTGTGCTGTACTGGATTTCATAACCGAATCGTATTTTCATGGCCACCCCCCGACGCGGAACGCTGTTGTCGGGGGGTGAATGTAAGTCCCGGGGTCAGCCGCCCCCAGACCGGGGGTGCCTGAACTTGAGTAGGACAGCTCCGGCGCTGCCGGCGCCGCGACTGTACACTAGTGCACAGTCGCCGCGGCTGCCCTAAGCCTGTCGCGCCCTCACGGACCAGGCGGCCGTGGTGTCGGTGGCGGGCTCCGGCGGCTCACTCACCAGGCGGGATTCGGTGAGATCGATGGGCAGGCCCTTCAGGAACCGGGCACAGCTGCGGGGCGGGGTGGGATGCCCGATGAGATGGCCCTGCGCCGCATCGCAACCCAGTTCACGCAGCATCTCCAGCTGCTGCCAGCTCTCAATGCCTTCGGCGATCACCCGGATGTCCAGGTGCCGGGCCATCGCGATGATGGCGCCGACGATGGCGAGGTCGCTGGGATCCGAACCCAGGTCGCGCACGAAGCTCTTGTCGATCTTGATCGAGTCCACCGGCCAGCGCTTCAGGTAGGAGAGGCTCGAGTAGCCGGTCCCGAAGTCATCGATGCTGATGTGGATCCCGAGCTCGCGCAGCTTGGTGACGGCATCCTCGTTGGATTCGCCGTTGCGGCCCTCGCGGCGCTCGAAGATCGTGCCCTCGGTGAGCTCGACCTGCAGGATGGTGGGCTCGAGGCCCAGTTCCTGGGTCATGTGCACGATCAGGCCCGCCAGGTTCGAACGCTGCAGCTGCGCGGCCGAGACGTTGAGCGCGATCGGCACCAGCGCGAGGCCGGCCTTGCGCCAGCGCACCGCATCCTGCAGCACCCGCGCCAGCACGAACTCGCCGATCGGGACGATGAGCCCCGAATCCTCCGCGACGCCGATGAACCGGGCCGGGGAGATGTAGCCATGCGTGGGATGGTTCCAGCGCACCAGCGCCTCGAGCGCCATCACCTTCTGGGTGCCGATCGCGACGATGGGCTGGTAGTGGACATCCAGCTGCGAGCCCTCCAGGGCCAGGCGCAGGTGCGTCTCCATCGCGATGCGCCGCTTCAGCCGGCTGTTCATGAAGGGACTGAAGATCTGGCAGTTGTTGCGGCCGCGTTCCTTGGCCTTGTACATCGCGGTGTCCGAGTGCTGCAGCAGCGACGTCATGTCCGACCCGTCGCGCGGGAAGAGGCTCACGCCGATGCTGGCGGTCGTGATCAGCGGCGTGCCACCGATGACGATGGGACTGGCGAGGGACTCGATGAGGCGCTGGGTGGCCTCGTGGACATCCTTCGGATTGCGCACCGACTTCAGGACCACGACGAACTCGTCACCGCCCATGCGGGCCACCACGTCCTCGCCGCGCAGCGTGTCGCGGAAGCGCTGGGCGACCGCCTTCAGCAGCTGATCGCCGGTCTCGTGGCCGCGGGAGTCGTTGATGTGCTTGAAGCGATCCAGATCCAGGAACAGCACCGCCAGCAGCTGGTTGTTCTGTTCGGCGACCTTCAGGGCGACGGGCAGGTGCGCCGTGAGGAACAGCCGGTTGGGCAGGCCCGTGAGCTGGTCGTGGTGGGCGACGTGGTCCAGGTGCTGCTGCTTCTCGAGCAGCTTGGATTCGAAGACGGCGCGCATCGAGATGTCGTGGCAGGCATAGCCGAGCACCAGCCGCTCGCCCCAGTGCACGCGGTGTCCCATCAGGTCCACCTCGATGGTCTGCCCGTCGCGGCGCTTCAGCCGGACCTTGCGGGCCACGTGCTCGACCGGTTCGCGCAGCTGCGAGGCGACGGCCTCGGCGGCCTTTTCATCGCCGAACAGCCGCAGGGCCGAAGTGCCCGCCAGGTCTTCCAGGGCGTAGCCCGATTTCCGGAGGAACGCGGCGTTGGCATGCAGGACCTGCAGGGTCTCCCCGTCGATCAGCATCTTGGCCTGGGAGGACTGCTCGAAATGGGCGCGGTAGAGCCGCTCATGACCGAACCGGCGCTGGCTCCTTCGCAGCTGCAGCCACAGGCCCGCGGCCAGGAATGCCAGCACCACGGCGGCGATCATCGAAAAAACCTGCATCTGCTCCACATCCCTTGGATTACGCAGGAAGTCTCAGCGATTACCGGAGTGCAGAACGTGCGCTGCGCACGCTTTCGTGTAGGAGGCCGCAACAGCATGGGCGCGGCGACCGACGTTCAGTCATGTGCCTAACCTGGGTTAAGCAGCCCGCCGTCCGTACCGTGGACCTCTGTCCACTAGTGCACAGAACATTGTCAGACGGGCAGCGTCGGTGCCGGCACGGGCCCCTGTTCCAGATCGAGGGGAGCCCGGTCCTCCACGGCGGCCGGGACCGTTGCGGGTGCCTCGGTGCGCACGGGGTGTTCGCGCTGGTAGGTTCCGATGAGGGCCCCGCAGCCGATGGCCCGCTCGCGCACGGCGACCGCGATCTCGCCCCGTCCCGGCACGGTCGACAGGGAGTCGCCGGAACTGAGCGCGAAGATCTGGAACACGTATCGATGCACGCCGTGACCGGGCGGCGGATCGGGAGGCAGCCAGCCGCGCATGAGATAGGAATTGCGGCCCAGCCGCTCGGCCACCGCGTCCTCGGGCGTCCTGAACTCCCCTTCCGTGAGCCCGGTGCTTTGCGGATCGATGTCGACCACGATGGCATGCACCAGGGGTTCGGGCGTGGGCGAATCGGCGTCCTCCACGATCAGCGCCAGCGCCGCCGTCTGCGGCGGCACGTTCTGCCAGTTGAGGGGCGGCGAGGCGCCGTCCCCGTCCGCGGTGAAGCGCTCGGGCAGCCGCGAGTCGGCCTGGAACGCCGGAGAGGTGAGCGCAATCGCCGTCAGGGCCGCGGACGGGTGCACGGAATTGATCAGGACCTTGTCGATCCCGGCGCGCTGCCCCTCGAGCGCGTGACCCACGGCTTCGGGCAGTTTCTCGAGCATGTGCGCCGGCCTCCGCGACTTTCCTGACCCTATGGTGCGCGTGCGCGCCATCCGGCGGTGGCGGACCGCGACAGACACTGGCGTCGGAGTCGGCCGACAGCGCTACTTGGGCACCCAGGGCGAGGGCATGTGATAGGGCACCGTCGTGAAGACGGCCTCGACGCGCTGGATCTTGCCGTCCTGGAGCTTGAAGGTCTCCAGCAGGCAGTAGCTGTGGGGATGGTGGAACAGGGTGTTCTTCGCGATCCGGCCATCCGTGAGCCGGTAGTCACCGAAGCGGCCGGCGTGGTCGATGAAGCCCGCGGCCATGACCAGCCCGCGCTCCTGGTCCACGACCATGAAGCGCCGCGCCCGCAGCTCGTCGTCGAACCGGTACCATCCCAGTTTGAACTGCGCCTCGCAGCCCAGCGCCGTGATGTCCCCGTAGCCGGAGTTCGGATGGTTGGTGGTCTCGAAACCGTCCTCGCGGCGGTTGCAGGTGGGCGCGAAGGCCGTATGCAGCGTGCCGTCATTGCGCTGCAGGGTGTCGAAGTAGCCATTCACGAGCCTGATCATCTGCGCGCGTGAACTGCGCTCGGCGGGCGGCACGTCTTCGTTCATGATCGGGATGGCCTTGAGCTTGCCGTTCACGAACGGCACCCCGGCTTCCTGGGGGCGGGCGACGATGAGCTCGGCCTCGGTGATGCGGCGGTCCCTGACCTTGAGCCGCAGCGCGAACGGGGATGGCGTATCGGTCTCGATGGCGACGCCATAGAAGCCGATCTCCTCCGCCTGCGTGTCAGCGAAACGCAGCTCGTAGTCCGTCATGCCGGTGATGGTGCCCCACAGGCCATCGCCGGGCCGGAGGACGACGTTGTTCTCGGTGCTGCGGATGTTGGCGGCGAGCGGGGCCGCCGCCGGATTGTGGGCGCGCAGCGCCTGCAGATACTGATCGAGGATGCCGTACAGGCAGCTGCGATCACACGCGGCCGGGGCGGCCCAGGCCGCCGGAATGCCCGATAGCAGGATTGAGAAAGCCACTGCCTGCAGGATTCTTTTCATGATTCGCCTTGATGAGGAAATTTACTGATGTTTGCGGCCTTGCGCGCATGCCAGGCCGCGAGCACCGCCCGCTCGCGCGCGGCGGGCAGGCCCGCCTTCATCGCGGCCTGTCGCGCGGGACTTTGCATTGTGAACCAGTCGAGAGTCGCGGTGGCGGTTTCGCCGAGCGGGCGCAACGTCAGTCCCGCCGCGAGCGCCCGGGCGTTGCTCCGCTGCAGCAGCGCGCCATGATCGCCAGCGCGCGGCAGCCACGCCGGCATGTCGCTCCAGGGCTCGACCTGCTCGGCTTCAAGGAAGCGGGCGGGAACCCAGGTCAGGCGCGCATCGGCGTGGATGGCGTGCGCGACCGCTTGCAACATCCCGGACGTCGTCAAGGGCTGCGCCGGGCCGGTGGCGTTGAAAGTTCCGACGACGCGCCGTTCCGCCAGCCGCAGTATCCATTCGGCGAGGTCGCGCACGTCGATGATCTGGGCGGGATCCTTACCATCCCCGGGCGCCAGCACCTCGCCGCCGCGATGCAGCCGTACCGGCCAGTACGTGAAGCGGTCGGTCGGATCGCCGGGACCGACGATGAGTCCGGGGCGGATGATGGTGGCCGCGCCCGGAAAGTGGTCGCGGGCCTGCTGTTCGCTCAGGGCCTTGAGGGGGCCATAGAGCGTACCCCGGCTGGCACGCTCCGTCTGCGCCGTCTCCGCCATGGCGTTCGCGCCCGTGTAGGGCGCCAGCGGCGCCGACTCGTCCCCGGGTTTGCCAGGATCGGCGTAGACCGAAATGGTCGATATGAATACGTACTGTCTGATCCTGCCGTGCAGGACCTTGCCCATGTCCCGCACCCACGCCGGCAGGGTCGTGGGCACGTCGATACAGACGTCCCAGTCGCGACCCTCGAGGGCGTGCAGGTCACCGCTCGTCCGATCGCCCACCAGCTGTTCGACGGGCCGGGGCCACTTAAGGGGCTGCTGGCCGCGGTTGAACAGCGTCACCTGGTGACCGTCCGCCAGGGCGGCGCGCACCAGGTGGGGTCCCACGAAACCCGTGCCGCCGAGGATCAGGATACGCATGGGTTTATTCTGCGCCGCCCGCAGCGGGCCCGCCGCCAGGCCCGAAAGCCCGAGCAGCGTCGTCTGCAGCAGTGCGCGCCGGCTGAAGGTCATGCGCGGTCCTCAATGGCTCCTACATCAGTTGGGCGTACGGGCTACGACGTTGTCAGGATATACTTCGCCCCTATGTATATCCACCCAGGGAGGCGGAAATGCAAGTGTCCAAATGGGGAAACAGCCTGGCGATTCGTCTGCCGGCAGCGGTAGTGGAGGCGCTGCGGTTGAAGGAAGGGGAGGAAGTCGAGATTCATGTGGCGGGTGCACGCTCGCTTGAAGTGAGCCGGAAGCCCGGAAGGCGCGAACTCATTGCGCGCCTGAGGAAGTATCGTGACCGCCTTCCTGCGGACTTCAAGTTCGATCGCCTGACGGCCAATGAACGTGGCTGAGCTGTTCTTTGACACCAACGTACTGCTGTATCTGGTGTCTGCAGACGCCCGAAAGGCTGACATTGCGGAAGATCTGGTTGCTGCCGGCGGCCACGTGTCGGTACAGGTGCTGAACGAGTTCACGAATGTCGCTCGAAAGAAAGCAAAGCTTTCCTGGGATGAAATCGCCGATGTGCTGGGGCTCCTCGGACAGGTGTGTGAGGTCCATCCATTGCTGGTGGAGACTCATGACCGTGGACGAGCCATTGCGGAACGCCACACGTTGTCTTTCGATGACGCCCTGATTGTGGCCGCGGCGGAGCTTGCCGGCTGCACTCGCTTGCTCTCCGAAGATCTTCAGACCGGGCAGCGGTTTCAGAGGGGCTTGCGCGTCGAGAATCCCTTCCTGAGATAGAACCGCATTCGCAGCGGACATGATCGGCATTCCCAGAAGCTTCAATAGACGGTATCGCCCTGCTGCACGCCGAAGGGCGAGACGGGCGCGGTGATCCCATTGACCGTGGAGCCTCCGAAATGCAGCGAGGGGAACCAGGGCGCCATGCTCTGCGGAAAACCGAAGGTCGGTCTGGTCAGGGCATCGAGCGCCGTGCGCTCGGCGTCGGTGAGCGTGATGTCCAGCGCGCGCACGTTGTCTTCGAGCTGCGCGAGCCGCCGGGCCCCGATGATGATGGAGCTCACCCCGGGCTGGGCATGGACCCAGGCCAGGGCGATGCGGGCCACCGTGCTGTCATGCGCCCGGGCGATCGCCTCGAGTTCGTCGATGATGGTGTAGGCCTTCTCGTTCAGGTAGGCATCGACGAAGGCACCGCGGTCGGCCTTGATCTGGCCGGCGTTGCGGCGCGTGTACTTGCCGCTCAGGATGCCGCTCTTGAGCGGCGACCAGGGCGTGATGCCGAGGCCGAACTCCTGCGCCATCGGCACCAGTTCCTGCTCCACCGAGCGCTCGAGCAGCGAGTATTCGATCTGCAGGCCGATGAAGGCCGACCCGCCGCGGAACCGGGCCGTCACGTTCGCCTCGGCGATCTTCCAGGCGGGGGTGTCGGAGACACCGAGATACCGCACCTTGCCCGCGCGGACCAGGTCCTCGAGCGCCGCCAGGGTCTCCTCGATCGGGGTGTGCACGTCCCAGTTGTGGAGCCAGTACAGGTCGATGTAGTCGGTCTGCAGCCGGCGCAGCGACTGCTCGCAGGCCGCAATGATGGACTTGCGCCCTGAGCCGCCACCGTTCGGATCGCCGGGATAGAGATTGCCGCTGAACTTGGTCGCGATGACCAGGCGGTCACGCCGGGCGGGGTGCCGCCCGATGTGATCGCCGATGATCTTTTCCGAATGGCTCTTGGTGTAGAAATTGGCAGTGTCGATGAAGTTGCCGCCCAGGTCGATGTAGCGGTCGATGATCTGCTGCGATTCCTCGACACCCGAGCCCCAGCCCAGATCGGTGCCGAAGGTCATCGCGCCCAGACACAGCGGGCTGACGCGAAGCCCGGAGCGGCCGAGGGTGATGTAGTGATTGAGCGGCATGGTGCGTCTCCCCCAGAGGTCGGTTCCGGATGAAGAATACTGCCCCGCGGCCGGGCCAATCGCCATTGAGCGCAAGACGGGCGTCCACATCCGCCGGGCCGCCGATGCCGGCAAGAGCAGCGGCACCCGTCACAGCTCTACGCTTTACCCGTCCAAAATCAGGTGAAAATGGGTGGACAAACAGTTTGCTGTCCCATAAGATTGGGTGTAAATGGGTGAATAAACGATATGGGGCTCGGCACCTCCACGCTTCGGATCACACCTGAAGTCCTGTCGCTGATCGCGGAGGTCGACGAGTTCAAGGGAGCCTGGCGGGCGATCGGCCGGATCGCGCCGGAACGGCTGTCTGGCCTGCGCCGTGTCGCCACCATCGAGAGCATCGGCTCCTCGACGCGCATCGAAGGCTCCCGCCTCAGCGACCGGGAGGTCAAGACCCTGCTGGCGAACATTCGCATCGGCCCGTTCACCACGCGCGACGAGCAGGAAGTCGCCGGTTACGCCGAGGCGATGGAGACAATCTTCAACGCCTATGATGCGATCCCGCTGACCGAGAACCACATCCGCCAACTCCACCGCGATCTCTTGGTCCACTCCACCAAGGACGAGCGGCATCGCGGCGCCTACAAGACACTCGCCAACCACGTCGTGTTCGAGACCGCAACGCCCTTCGACACGCCGCGCCGGATGGCTGAACTGGTGGAATGGGTGGCCGGGAAGGAAAAGGATGGGAGCCTGCACCCGCTGCTGGTCATTGCCGTGTTCGTGGTGGTTTTCTTGGAGATTCACCCCTTCCAGGACGGCAACGGCCGGCTGTCGCGCATCCTGACGACGCTGATGCTGCTGCGGGCCGGCTATGCCTATATGCCCTATAGCTCGTTGGAGAGCGTGATCGAGCAGAGCAAGGACGGCTATTATCTGGCGCTGCGGCGGACGCAGCGGACGATCCGCACCGACGCGCCGGACTGGAATCCGTGGCTTGAGTTCTTCCTGCGGGCCTTGCAGAGCCAGAAACAGCGACTCGAAAGGAAGATGGAACGCGAGCGGGTGATGCTCGCCGCCATGCCGGAACTGTCGGTGCTGATCCTGGAACTGGCCCGGGAGCATGGCCGAGTGACGATGGCCGAGGCCATCAGGGTCAGCGGCGCCAGCCGCAACACGATCAAGGAGCATTTGCGGACGCTGGTCGAACAGGGCCATCTGACACTGCATGGAGCTGGCCGGGGAGCGTGGTATGGTCTTGCCTGACACCTTCGCCTCACAGACCCTGGAGCATCAGGGATGGCTGACCGCGCCGGACGCGCAGGCCGTCGTTCACGAGGCAGAAACTTCCGCTATTCCGTCAAAATGAAGGAAACCGCAATGGGCATGTTCACCACAGGGCTCTTTTCGGCCCGCACCGTGTCGGCGGCGATTCTCGCCGGTCTGCTGGCCTCGGGTGCCGCCAGTGCCGCGGCGCCTGCGTGCGATGAGGCGTGCCTGAAGGGTTTCATGGATACCTATCTCGATGCGCTCACCCGACACGATCCTTCGCGGGTGCCGACGGCGGATCACTACCGGTATACGGAAAACGGCGCGAAGCTGCGGTTGGGCGAGGCGTTATGGGTGACCTTCAACTCCCTGGGCAAGTACCGGCATGACCTCACCGACCCGTCGACCGGCGGCATCGCCACCTACGTGTCGCTCAAGGAAAACCATGTGTTCCCGTTCGATGACCTGCTGGCCATACGGCTGAAGGTCGTGGACCGGAAGATCACGGAAATCGAAACCGTGGTGACCCGCCATGCACGCGGTGCCGCGAACCTGCCCCCGACGGATCCGAGCTGGATGCAGACCATGGAACGCGTGGAGCCGGAATCGACGCGGCTGTCCCGCGAGGCCCTGAAGAAGGGGGCCCTGGGGTACCTGCGCGCCATCGCCTTCCACGACGGGAGCCTCGCGCCATTCGCCAAGTCCTGCATCCGGCTGGAGAACGGCGGCGTCACGGCGCTCGGGCCGGGGGACAAGCCGCCCGTGCCGGTCCTGCAGATGCCACCCCCGCCGAAGGGCGCCGAGGCGACCCCGAGCTTTTTCCTGCTCGGCCTGGGATGCGGCGATCAGTTGAGCCATCTCTCGTATACCTTCATCACCGGCTACGAGGACGCGCATTTCCCCGTCGTCGATGTCGAACGTCAGGTGGTGTTCGCCACCTTCGATTTCATGCGCCGCGGAAACGTGGAGACCTGGCCCCTGGATGGCAAGCAGGTGGCCTTCCCGGAAGGCATGCGCTATCCGAACGAAATCCTGAACACCGAAATGTTCAAGTTCGTCGATGGCAAGATCTCCCGGGTGGAGGCCGTGTTCACCGGACCCCAGGCCTATGGGCTTGGCACCGGCTGGCCCGGCGGCAGCAAGCCCGAGTCACGACCGATCGGCAAGTGAGCTAGCGGGGCGGCTCGTCCGGGTGCCGGGTCCAGGGCGAGCGCATGTAGTACGGCGCCGCGATGAACGTCGCTTCGACGGCGGTGATCATGCCGTTCTTGATCTTGAACATTTCCAGCAGGGACCAGGTCTGGGGCTCGCGGAAGATGGAGCGTTTCTCGGTGCCATCGGTGAGCTTGTAGGTATCGAGCACGCCCTTGTGATCGATGAACCCGCGGGCCATCACGATGCCGCGCTCCTCGTCCACCAGGAAGAAGTCCCGGTCCCGGACGCGGTTGTTGAAGAGGTAGTAGCCGGACTTGAATCCCTTCTCGATGTCCTTGAACTCCAGGCCGTTCTCGAAACGCTCCGCGTCGGGCGCGAACCGGGTGCCGCGGATTTCACCGTCGTTGTGCTGCAGGGTCGAGAAGTAGCCATTCGCCAGCGAGATCAGCTGCGCGCGTGAGGCCCGCTCGGCCTGCGGCACGCTCTTCTCCAGGTCCGGGTTGTGCCTGAAGTTCTGCACATCACCGAACGGCGTCGGCGGGGAGCTCAGGTTGCGCTTGGTCGAAAGGATGTGCTCGATCTCGGTGATCTTGCCGTTCTGGACCTTCAGACGGATGGCCAGGAATCCCGGCGTGTCCTTCTGCATGATCGTCGTGTAGATGCCGACGTTGCCGCTGCTGGGATCCGCGAGGGTCAGCGCGGGCCCCACCTCGCGGGTGACGGTATCCCAGCTGGCATCCGGGAAACGCATCTCGACGTTGTTCTCGGTGAAGCGCACGTTGCGGGCGATCGGCGCCTGGCTGGGATCGTGTTTCACGTACGCCGCCCGGTACTGGTTACCGATGGATTCGAGGCAGGCCCGGTCGCAGGCTGACTCGCTGTGGGCGGCGCCGCCCTGGATGCCCATCACCAGAGTGACCATGACGGCCGGCAGGACGCTTCGTGCACCGCGCATTGTGGATTCCCCCCTCGATGGTTGCGGCAGGCGCCCATGATACGGGTGCTACGATGGCCCATGCACCGGATTTGCGTTCTGGGAGCGCTGACCACCCTGCTGCTCGTGAGCGGCATCCTGCGCGCCCAGGATTCCGGCCCGGTGACGGCGGCTGCGCGCGGACAGTGGGTTGCGACGGCGAGCGCGGGGTTGGACCCGCAGGCGGTGGCCACGTTGGGCCGCATCCGCGGCGTGAACCGCCAACTCCTCGCCCTGCGGGCCTACCTGCGCGCGGGTGCGTCGCTGGCCGGCCGCTGGAGCTGGTCGCAGCAGACCCTGGAGCGCTACCCGCAGACGGCCGAAGGCAGGGCGGCCGCGGCCGACATCGATGCCGTCCTGTCGGCCTTCGCCAAAGCCAATCCCGGCTACGAACTTCAGGTCAACCGCCAGCCGCGAAGCCTGGAACGTCAGCTCGAACACTGGAATGAAAACGAGGGCGTCGCCGTCGTCGCCGCTTCGCTGGTCGCGGCACTCGACCGGCAGTTCGCGCGCCAGCCCCCGCCCTCCGCACGGCAGCTGCAGGAAGCGCTGCTACGGTGGACGCCCGACAAGGCCGCACCCCTGGCCGCTCCCGGATTGTCGGCCCATGGGCAGGGTCGCGCATTCGACTTCGCGGTTGCGCGCAATGGACGAACCATTGCGGGACTGAACGCCGCACGGGCGCGCTCCGAGTGGGACCGCGCGGGATGGACCCGCAGGCTGCATGCGGCAGTGGCAGCCTCGGGCAAGCCTTTCGTGGGACCCTTGCAGTCGCCCTACGAGCCCTGGCACTACGCCTATACGCCGCCATGAGCCAATGCAATGCGATGGTGCCCGGTCGATTCGCCTCAAGAGATCACGCGGATCGATCGCACGCGCGCGAAATCCCGGTCGTGGGTAACAAGCGCCGCCGCGTTGATCGCAAGAGCGCTCGCGGCCTGGACGGCATCGGGAAGCCTGAGGCGCAATGATGACCGAAGCCGTGCCGCGCTCTCGGCGATGCCGACATCCAACTCGACACACCGCCAGGATTCGAGAACGGCGCGATAACGCCGCGCGAGTGCCTCATCACCAGCGTGCAATGGGCCTGTGAGGACCTCGGCCACGGTCGTCGTGGTGACGGCGAAGCGTAGTCCTCCAGCGGCGTGCCGGTCGAAAAGCGGTTTGAAGCGTGGCGCGAAGCGCGGATGTCCTTCCAGAAAATAGATGATAGGCGCGGTATCGAGCAGCAGCAGCGCGTGCTCCTCAAGCTCCCGCAGATCTATCGGTTCCATTCTTCGCGCAGATCGCTGATCGCCGCGGCACTGTCTTCGCCCCATAGCCCGCGACCGGAGCCCTGCAGCGGGCCGAGGGGCGCCTGACCTGCAGTGGCGTCGTATTGCTCCAAAGGAACCAAGGCCGCAACCGGCTTGCCGTGCCTGGTGATTATCGCGCGGGATGGACCTTCCAGCGAGGAACGAGCCGGCCTGGCTTCCGACTTGAATACCTCTTAGCGAGAGGTATAATACCTCGTAGCAAGAGGTATGCGAGGAGAGCCGTCATGAGGATGAGCCGTTCTCTGTGCGCCATGTCCGGTGTGCTCGTCCTGATCGGACTGGCGGCCTCGGCGCCGGCCGCGGAGCCACTCGATCACGCCTCGGCGGATCTCGACGCGGGCTATTACCAGATCGGTCCGCAACGTGCGCTGCATTTCTGGCGCGAGGGCGAACACTTCTATTTCGGTGAAATCGGCACTGCGCAACACGCCGAAGCGATTCCGCTCGGGCCAGACAGGTTCTCCTACGCAAACGGGATGGTCACTTTCAGTTTCAACACCGGGGCGGATGGCAGGATCTCCGGGATGACCATTCATCAGGGCGGACGGGATATCGAGGCGTCGCAAATCGATGAAACCCTGGCGAAGAGTTTTCCCTCACCCGGAGCCGCCATGGCGGCCAAGCCGCCGATACCCCGGACCTGGCCGACGATGACCGGTGTGTCCCCGAGCCCGATCACGGCCCCGACCCCCGGGACCCTGGATTACTGGCCCTGCTTTTCGCCGGACGGCTCGACCGTGCTGTTCAGCCGCAGCCTCGACGGCGGCAGGAGCTGGGCCTTGTACCGGGCACCCTCCCGTGGCGGTGCCGCTGTGCCCTTCGCAAAACTTGCAGTGTCGGCCACCCGGGCCAGCTGGTCAGCCCGGACCGGGCGCATCGCCTTCAACGGCGATTCGCCCGACGGCAAGAGCGGCGGCATATGGGTCATGGAGGGCGACGGCACACACGCCCACGCGGTCGCGACCGAGGGCGTCCCGGCGCCGAGCTATCCGTCCTGGTACCCGGATGGCAGGACCCTCGGTTTTGGTGACGCCTCCCGAAACATCCTGTATCGGATGCCGATCAAGGGCGGACCGCCGGTGCCGGTAACCCACCAGGAGCAGGTGCTCGCCGGCATGGCGAGCGTCTCGCCCGACGGCAAATGGATCGCCTTCGCCGGCCAGAGGAACAGCGGCCAGCTGTATGACCAAAATGCCAATCAGTTATGGCGCGTGGACCGGAACGGAATCTCCAGCCCCATCGAGGCCAAGCCGTTGCCGGGACGCACCCCTTCCTGGTCGCCGAATGGCAAGCGATTGGCCTTCGAATCCAACCGTGGCAGCCCGAGCGGTCTCTATGCCCTCTTCGTCGTCGATCTCGATGGCGGCAACCTGATCCAGGTCACCAACTACGCGTTGAACGCGAACCACCCGGTCTTTTCACCCGACGGACACAGACTGGTATTCGCCATGGGAGATCCGGCCAAAGGGGCGGTGAACATCGCGATCGTGGCGTTGCCTTGACGCACATTTAACTTTGTACGTATCGGCGGCGGCGACTGTGAACCGCATCGAGATCCTGTTGCACGGTCAACAGCAGGTGGTGCCCCCGCTATAAGCTTCCTGGACCTCTTTGGGAGCCAACGCCATGAAGGTCCTCGCCGCGCTTGTACTACCTGCCGCAGTTCTGAGTGCATCCCTGGTCCATGCACAGGGAACGGCGCGTCCGGTCACCTTCACCTGCCATGTCGCCTTCACGTCCCAGGAAAACGGCAAGCCGGACAGGTCCGGAAAAGCCGAGCTCTCCGTGACTCTGTCGCTCGAGAACGTTCCGAGCGGCTACCGGCGGATCATCGCCTCGCACCCGGGCAGCATCGCGAGCTTCGACACCCTCGCGGCCACCAGCGCCGGCGAGGCCACGTCGCATGGCGTTTTCCGCGATGTCTCGACCTCCGGAAGCTGGTCCCTGAACCGCTCGCTGCGTACGGCCGACACCCAGGAATTCGAGCAGGTGGTCATCAACCGGCTCTCCGGAGAGCTGTTCTATCAGAAGCAGATCGCGGACCGCTCCGGGGTGGTGTTCTCGACCCGCAATGCCTTCGGGCCCTGTGTGCGCAAACCCTAAGGCCGCCCGAGCGTTTCTCAGGCAGCGGCCTTGGCGGGCTCGACCCTCGCGGCCGCGGGCACGATCACCCGCGGGGGATCCCTGAAGAACAGCATGAAGAGCACGGCCACGACCGCGGCCATCACGGCCGGCACGGTCCAGATGGCCTCCCAGTGGTGGCGCGTGGCGGCATCCTGGGCATAGGCGTAGTGGTCGACCACGATACCGGCCGCCCAGGAGCCGATCAGCTGGCCGACGCCGTAGGTCACCACGTGGATGAAACCCTGCGCGCTCGCCCGCTGGGTGCGCAGCACGACCTGGTCCACGTAGATCTGGCCGGTGACGAAGAAGAAGTCGAAACAGATGCCGTGCAGGATGATGCCGCCGTATAGCAACGCGACCAGCGTGCCGTTGTTGCCGGTGGCGAACAGCACGTAGCGGGCGACCCAGGCGAACATGCCCACCAGCAGCATTTTCTTGACGCCCAGGCGCGCGAAGAAGAACGGGATGAGCAGCAGGAACAGCACCTCGGACAGCTGCCCGAGGGTCATCTTGCCGGCGGCATTCTGCATGCCGGCCTCGTTCAGGAAGGCATTCGCGAAGCTGTAGTAGAACGAGAGCGGTATGCAGATCAGCAGCGAGCCCAGCGTGAATACGGCGAAGGAACGGTCCTTCATGTAGGTGAGGGTTTCGAGGCCCAGCGCCTGGAACACCGAGGGTCGCCGCCCGGCATTGCCCGGCGGAGTATGCGGCAGCGTCAGGCAGTACACGCCCATCACCAGCGACAGGATGGCGCCCAGGCGCAGCGGCAGGTTGGTGGGTTCGATGGAATGACCGAGCACCGCGGGCGCGCCATAGCCGACGACGAGGCCCACCACGATCCAGCCGATGGAGCCGAGGACCCGCACTCCCGGGAACTCTCGCGCGGGATCGGTCATCTGGTGGAACGAGACCGCATTGGCCAAGCCCAGCGTGGGCATGAAGCAGATCGAGTACAGCAGCAGCGTCCAGAAGAACGTCGTCGGATGGGTAATGCCGGAGATCCACCACAGGATGGCGGCCCCGGCCAGGTGCAGTACCCCCATGACGATCTGGGCGGGGAAGAAGCGGTCGGCCAGCATGCCGGCGATCACCGGGGCGAGGATGGCGCCCCAGTTCACGGTGCTGTAGATGCCGCCGATGGCCACCCCGTCGAAGTGGATGGCCAGCAGATAGGTGCTCAGGGTCACGTACCAGGATCCCCAGACACAGAACTGCAGGAACATCATCACCGAAAGCCGCAGCCGGAGGGTCGGATGCATGGGCGTCCCTCAGGCGATGGTCGAGAGGTATCTGGCGCTGATGGCGATGGACTCCAGCGGATCGTGCTTGAACGGCGGTTCCTGTTCGACGAAGAACTTGCGCACGCCGGTGGCATAGGCCACGTCCAGGATCCTGACCCACGGCAACATGCCGCTGCCCACTTCGGCCGGGTCCTGGTGCATGGCGTAGTTGGTCTTGGTGGTCGCCATGAGATCCTTGACGTGCATCATCCGGAAGCGGCCCTTGTGGGCTTCGAGGATCCTGATGGGATCGCCGCCGCCGGCGGCCACCCAGCCCACGTCCATTTCGAAGAACACCAGCTTCGGGTCGGTTTCCTTCAGCAGAATCTCCAGCCCGTACGAATCGCCGACGGGCCTGAAGTCGAGGTTGTGGTTGTGGTAGCTCGTGCGCAGTCCGACCTTTTGCAATGCGGCAGCCTTCTCGTTGAGAAAGGTTGCCGTCGCCTTCCAGTCGTCCGCGGTCAGCTGCGCACCGACCTGGTCCAGGTAGTTCTCCAGGTTGGCGCCGCTGGGCCGGCTCAGGTGAGCCGGCATCAGGAACATCGGCAGCACCACGTCGGGAATGCCCAGCACGCGCATGGTCGCCGCCAGCTGCTCGGGCGGCTGGTCGAAAGCCGGTTCACCATTCTGGGACTTGGGCTGGATGTGGGCGCTGGTGTACCGGAGCCCGACATCGTCCGCGGCCTTGCGCATCACCTGGGGCGAGTTGCCGTACAGGCCGGCGAGCTCGACGGTCTGGTAGCCCGCCGCGGCGACCTTGGCGAGGGTGCCGTTCAGGTCCTTGCGGGCCTGCGCACCGACAGTGTAGAGCTGCAGTCCAAGCGGCAGGTGGTGGCGCTTGAAGAAGGGCTGCGGTTGCGCGGCGAGCGCGCGCACGAGAGGCACCGCGAGGCCGACCCCGGCAGCGGCGGCCTGCAGAAACGTACGGCGCGCAATGGGACGGTCGGCGTGCATCGTGGGCCCCCTCGAGACGAACTTGAGACAAACTTTGTTCTACATATGATGCGCAAGCATAGCCGAAATCGCGGCCGGTCGGCTGGCGGGGCGCGGTCAATTGGTGTTCAATGGAGGCTCCTAGAACTATAAGCCGGCAATAAGCGCGTAGATCTGCCGTGAACGCCCTCCCACCCGTCAGCCGCCGCCTGGACTGGACAGTGCTGGTGGCCGTGGTACTGGTTGCCGCCAGCTGGTTCGCGATGAGTTCGCTCAGCACCGACCTGGGCTTCGTGCAACGGCAGTTCAGGTTCTACAACGTGCTGACGCTGATGCACGCCCCGCGCAGCATCGTGACCGGCGTCGGCGGGGACGCGGCCCACGACGATGCCCTGAGGTTCGGCACGCTGTGCGTGCTCGCGCTCGTGGCGGCGCTCCTGCCGCTGGTTTCGCGGCGACGGGCGGCCTGGCTGGGGTGCATCGCGCCCCTGGTGCTGATGGCCATCGTCGGCGCCGTCCTGTATCACGAACTGAGCCAGGACCTGCTCGCCGACACCGGCGGCTACGGCGACACCGGCTCGCAGTTCATCCGCTTCGCGAATTCGATGGCCAACCGGGTGGGCGGCATGGTCGCCCGCCAGGTGCACGTCGGTGCGGGCGGCTACCTTGCCCTTGCCGCAAGTTTCGTGCTGGCGATCCGCGGGCTGCTCAACTACCTGCATCGGACGTGAGGCTCATGCGACTACGACTGGCAGCCACCGCGATCCTTGTGTCCCTGGCGGCGGCCTGCGCCACGACCCAGATCGTCAAGCAGGACGTCGTGCACGTGGTCCATGGTCAGCCCATGGACAACTCGCAGCTGGGGTCGGCCATCGGCAACGACACTCACGATCTCGGAGTCCAGCTTTCGCGCCTGCGCGCGCGGTTCGCGCAGGAAGTCGCAACGCTGCGGGCCAATGCCCAGAAGCGCTGGGGCAAGGGCGCGCAGGTCGCCGACAAGAAGGTGTACGTCAAGTACTCCCAGGGCTACAACAGCCGGGTGATCACCGACTTCGACCATGGCATCGTCAGCGTCGAATCCCGTGATCCCAAGGATCCCAAGGGCAGCCTGCACACCGCCATCGTCGCGGCGCTGCTGACGGGCAGCGATCCGGCGACCGTGGATCTGTTCAGCGACAAGGACGTGACGGTGGACACCGCGCATCGCCCTTACCTCTACAGCCTCATCCATGACAACCATGGCCGGTCGGTGACGACGCGCCCGGAGGCCGAGGCCTATGCCACGTGGCTGCTCGCCAACCGCGCCAAATCGCGGGTCGTGCCGCCGGCGGAAGGCGGCGGGATCGCCTGGTTCGTGAATCTCACCATGGTCAGGAATTTCGAAGCTCGCAGCGCGGATCGCTACCGTCCCCAGGTCGACAAGTATGCCGCCGAGTACCACGTGAGCCCCACCCTGGTGCTCGCCATCATGCGCACCGAGAGCAATTTCAATCCCTTCGCGGTCAGTGGCGCGCCGGCCTATGGCCTCATGCAGCTGGTGCCCACCAGCGGCGGCCGCGCGGCCCAGAAGCGCGTCACCGGCACGGAGGAGACGCCGACGTCGGAATACCTGCTCGATCCCGACCACAACATCCAGCTCGGCGTGGCCTATCTTTCCGTTCTCAGCAACGAGGAGTTCCCGGCCGTCAGCAACCAGACCTCCCGCGACTACTGCGTCATTGCCGCCTACAACACCGGGCCGGGCAATGTGATGAAGGTTTTCGCCAGGGACCGGACCGCGGCCCTCACCGCCATCAACGCCGAGCCGCCGCCGCAACTGTTCGAGCAGCTGCGTACCGGACTGCCGATGCAGGAGACGCGCGATTACGTCGTGAAGGTGACGGGCTACCGCAAGGAGTTCGTGACGGCGCCGGCCACGCCCGCTGCCCCCGCAGCAGCTCCGGCGGTATCGCCGGCGGCGACGCATCCGGCCTCCGCCGCGATTGCCGGTCACTGAAGCTCTGATGCCCGAAGGTCCACTGCCGGACTGGAGATTGCGGAAATGAAGACCGCCGCCTTCCTTGCCTTGCTGCTGATCGGCAATTGTGCCGCCGCAGCCGAGCCCTATCCTGACGCATCCCCCGCTCAGATCGGGGCGCTGCAAAACGGCATCGAGCACGGCTGCCTGAATGCCGGCAAGCGTAAAGGGGGCGATCCGGCGCATGTCACGGCAGTCTGCAAATGCGTCATCCAGGTCCTGAAATCCGATGTGACCCCGGATGAGTGGAACAAGGCGGTGTACCTGGCCATGCGCCATCAGAACGAGGAATCCAACGCCGTCATCCTGTCCCACTCCGGAAAAATGGCGACCTGCAGGACGTCCCACTGAGACGCGGTGAGGCTGTGTCGGGCCGTTGCCGGCCCCCACCTGCCCGCCAGGCAGCGGGTGTATGATCCGGCGACTTATGCGGTTCTGCACACGAACCCTGCTGATCGCGCTGATCCTCGTCGGTTGTGTCGGATGCGATCAGACGTCAAAGGTGCTGGTACGTGACTATCTGCCGCTGGGCGAACCGTACCGCCTGGCCGGCAACGTGTTTCAGGTGGTCCATGCCGAGAACCCCGGCGCATTCCTGAGCCTGGGTGCCGGCTGGCCGAGTGGGGCGCGCAGTGCGGCATTCATCATCGGGGCGGCGGTCATCGTTGCTGCCCTGCTGGTGTGGGCCATCCGCGCATCACGCCTGGCGTTCATGCATCGCATCGGCCTCACGCTCTTCGCGGCCGGCGGCTTCAGCAATCTGCTGGACCGGCTGTTCCATGGTGGCCTGGTGACCGACTTCCTGTATCTGCAGGCCGGTCCGCTGCATACCGGAATCTTCAATCTGGCGGATCTCGTCCTGGTGGCGGGAGTCGTGTGCCTGTTGTGGCCCCGTTTCCAGGCCAGACCATGATTGACGCCAAGTGGGCCCGGGCATTCGACTCACCGCTGATCATCCAGCGGATGGGCGAGGTGTCGGACAACACCACCGCGATCTACTATCGCAGCGAGTCCCGAAACAGGATGGTCGCCGAGATCCTGCGGTTCGATGCCGCGCGGCGAGTCACCAGTGCAGCGGGGTTGTATGCAGCAGCGCCCGGATCACCCTGAGTCAGGGCCCCGATACTGGTTCGCAGCCAAGCGCTACGGCTGGGGCTGGGGAATGCCCCTGACCTGGCAGGGCTGGGCAACCTACCTGATCTGGCTTGCCTCATTTCTTGCCGGACTGGCCGCACTGGGTCTCAGGCATAGGTCCTTCCCGCATGTCATTTTCGTCGTCACCATGGTCGCCGTGCTGCTGGCTGTCTGTTACTGGAAGGGCGAACCACCCCGCTGGCGCTGGGGCGAATGATCAGGTCCTGACAGCCGGAAGGCGCTGCCGGCGACGTGCCACTGACGATCAGTCCCCTGCCGCAGGGTTGAGCGCTTCAAACCCTGCCACGACATCGAACAGTTCTTCAACGATGTCGCTCTGCCGCAGCCGGCGCGGATGTGGCGATGTCTGGGAGAGAATTCCGCAGCAGCTATGGCCTGGGCCAGAGCCCGTGCTCCTCCGTTGCCAACGGACAACCAATGTAGTAACGTATCTACATTTAGTGGAGGGCCCACGATGGCCATCACCACCTTGTCCAGCCGGGAATTCAACCAAGACACGAGCCGGGCCAAGAAGGCGGCCAAAAGAGGGCCTGTGTTCATTACCGACCGCGGCCGTCCTGCGCATGTGCTTCTCTCCATCGAGGAGTATCAAAAGCTGTCGGGCCGCTCCAAAACGCTGGCTGAAGCCCTGCACCTATCGGGGGCAGCCGAAGTGGAGTTCAACCCGCCGAAGGCTGACTGGATGCCGAAGCCTGCCGAGTTCGACTGATGTTTGTCCTGGATACAGATGTGGTATCCGAGCTGCGTAAGGTGGAGGCGGGCAAAGGGCACCGTCAGGTCGCCGCCTGGAGTGAACAGGTGACGGTGGGTGAAACTTTCCTCGCGGCCATCTCCGTCTACGAGCTCGAGCACGGAGTCCTGTTGCTCGAGCGCAAAGACAAACGCCAGGGCTCCATCCTTCGTGCCTGGATGGATACGCGCGTATTGCCCGAGTTTGAAGGACGAATACTGCCAATCGATGTGGCCGTGGCGCAGCGCTGCGCGAAGTTGCACGTACCGGACCCCAAGCCCATGAGGGATGCTTTAATCGCAGCGACCGCCCTCGTCCACGGCATGACCGTCGTCACTGGCAATGGTCGGGATTTCGAACCGATGGGCGTCGAAACGCTCAACCCTTGGAAGTGGAAGGAGCCATGACCAAATGGCGCTCGCCCGTTCATGCGGCACTCAGCCGCATTTAACCCAGGTTAATCCTGCGGCTGCAGAGTGAGCGGCCGGTCACAGTCCTGACAGCCGTACTTTGGTCCGCGACGGTGCAGACCGATAAGGGTGCAGCGCCTGTTGACAGTGCGAAGCACCATTTGTGATGTACCCGGTCCCGTTCAATTCCGATTCCGAACCCGAGCGGGCGCTTAAGGCAGTGACCGCGGCGCTGGAGCAGCTGCCACTGGCGGTACTGCTGGTGGATGCAGAGCACCGCATCCAGTTCGCCAATGCGCCGGTGGTGCATCTCTTCGGTTATGCGCAGGCCGAACTCCTCGGCCAGCCTGCCGCGAAGCTGTTCCCCGATCTGAATCGTTCCCCGCCGTCGCAGTCGCAGTCCGGGCAATGCCTGCAGGGCACGCACAAGGATGGCACCCGGACGCCCTTTCGTCTCACCGCCAGTCCCTTGGGGCCGGCTGCAGCAGCGGTCACGATGTGGTCCATCCAGGAAGACACCGGAGCCACCGCGACCGCGTACCTCGCCCTGACGCAACGGCGGTTGAACGAGGCCCAGCAGATCGTGAAGCTCGGCAGCTGGAGCTGGGACATCGCGAGCGACACGCACTGGTGGTCCGATGAGCTGTATCACCTGCTCGAAGTGGAGCGCGATACCTGTGACGAACCCTACGAACGCTTCCTGGCGATGGTGCACCCCCAGGACCGGGGACGCCTCGACCAGATCCGGCAGAGGATCTTCGCCGGTGAGCCGACCGGCCCGGTCGATGTGCGCATCCGGTTCGCCGATGGCGAGGAGCGGATCATCCAGACCCGGGGCAAGGCGCTGTTCGATGCATCTGGTCGCCCGGTCGCGGCGCACGGAACGCTCCAGGACATCACGGAGGCGCGGGTCACGCAAACCGCCCTGAAGCTCACCGAACTGCGTTACCGGGAGACACAGCGGCTGGCGAAGATCGGCAACTGGGAGTGGGACCTGATCACCGGCAAGAGCTGGTGGTCGGATGAGCTGTACCGGATCCTGGAGGAGGATCCCGCGCACTATCCGCCGAGCTTCGAGAGCTTCCTGGAGCGCGTGCATCCCTCGGAGCGCGAGTACCTGAACCAGCGCCGCACCCATATCATTCCCGGACCGGAGATGTACCGGCCTGTGGAGACGCGCCTGGTCCTGAAAAGCGGGCGCGAAAAGATCGCGCTGCTCATGGTCGAAGCGCGGCTGAACGAGGAGGGCCAGCCGACGGCCGTCGTCGGTGCCCTGCACGACATCACCGAACGTCGCCAGCTCGAGGCGCTGCTGCGGGAGAGTGAAGCCCGCTACGCCGGCACCGTGGAACTGGCCGCCGTCGGCATCGCCCACGTGGATCCGAGCGGCCACTTCATCTGGAGCAACAGCTGGATGCACACCATGCTGGGCTACTCGAAGGAGGAACTCGGGCGGCTCACGGTCTGGGACATCTCCCATCCGGATGACATCCATGCCACGGACCAGGAGCGCTCCCTGATGCACGCCGGCGCGCAGGACTTCCTGCGGACCGAAAAGCGGTACGTACGCCGCGACGGTGAGACCATCTGGGTCAAGATCGCCAGTGCCCCGCGGCGCGACGCCGACGGCGTGCTGCTCTATGACATCTCGGTCGTCGAGGACATCACGCCGCGCAAGGCCGCCGAAGCGCGGATCGAGTACCTTGCCACGCACGATGAGCTCACCGGGCTGCCGAACCGGGCGCTGTTCACCGACATGCTGTCGCGGGCCATCGAGGCCGCGCAGCTCGCCAGCCGTCAGTGCGCACTCATCTTCATCGATCTCGACCGGTTCAAGATCGTCAACGATTCGCTGGGGCACAACGCCGGCGACGAACTGCTCAAGGAGGCCGCGCGGCGCATCGTGCGGTCCGTCGCCGCGGGCGCCGTCACGGCACGGTTCGGCGGCGATGAGTTCGTCGTGCTGCTCGAGGGCGTCGCGGATCGCGCCGCGGCCGCGGCCGCCGCGGGCAGCATCCTCGCGGCGCTGGTCGAGCCGGTGCGCGTGATGGACTACGACTGCCGGGTCACGGCGAGCATCGGCATCGCCATGTGGCCCGAGGACGGGCAGCAGCCGGCGACGCTCATGAAGCATGCCGACATGGCCATGTACCTGGCCAAGGACGAGGGCAAGAACAACTTCCAGTTCTACTCCTCGATCGTCGCGCCGATGTCGGTGGAGCGCATCGTGCTCGAGACACATCTCACCCATGCGCTGAACCGCGGCGAGTTCTCGCTGCAGTACCAGGCGAAGATCGAGATCGCCACGGGCAGGATCTGTGGCGTCGAAGCGTTGCTGCGCTGGCACAACCCGCAGCTCGGCCGCGTCCCGCCCAATACCTTCATTTCGGTCGCCGAGGACAATGGTCTCATCGTTCCCATCGGCAAGTGGGTCCTGAAGACGGCCTGCCAGCAGTGCAGCAACTGGCGGCGCCTGGGCCTGCCGGCGCTGGGCATGGCCGTGAACCTCTCGCCGCGCCAGTTCAAGGACCCGGGACTGGCCCGGGACGTGACCGACGCCCTGCGCGAAAGCGGCATGGACCCGGCCCTCCTGGAGCTCGAGATCACCGAGGGCATGATCATGAACAGCATCGACCAGGCCGCGCAGTCGGCCACGGCCATCAAGGCCCTGGGCGTGCGCCTCGCCATCGACGATTTCGGCACCGGGTACTCCTCGCTGTCGCAGCTGAAGCGCTTTCCGATCGACACCCTCAAGATCGACCGCTCATTCATCCAGGAGCTGCCGCACAACTCCGAGGACATGGCCATCACCGAGGCCATCATCAGCCTGGGACGCGCGCTCGGGGTGAACGTCATCGCCGAAGGCGTCGAGACCCACGAACAGGAAGCGTTCCTGCGCAACCACGGCTGCGATGAGATCCAGGGCTTTCTGTACAGCCGGCCCTGCGATCCGGACGCCTTCGTCAAGCTCTTCCACAGCACCGAGGCGGCCAGTCGACCGTCCTGAGGGCCAAACCGATATCATGGGCGGGTGGCTGCGAAACCGAAGAAGACTGCCCGCAAGACCCCGGCCAAACGTCGGGCCGTGAAACTCAGGCCCGCCGCCGAACGGCGTGGGCTGGCGGGGGCCGACATCGCGCTTTCGATGGAGGACGCCTCGCTGGCGCAGGTCATTGCGGCGGTGCGCGCGGCCGAAGGTTCCACCCTCGGCGCCTACCGTGAGCCCCTGTCCGGCCATCCGCTGCTGCTGGCGTCGCTGCCGTTCTCGGCCGTGGAACCGACACCGTTCCAGCGCGACCTGTCGCCCACCCATGCCAAGCGCCTGTCCGCCGCCATCGAATCCACGGGCGCCTTCCTCGACCCGCTGATCGTGGTGCTCGGCGAGGGTGGCCGCTTCTGGACGCCCAACGGCCGGCATCGGCTGGCGGCGGCGAAGGTGCTGGGCCTCAAGCAGATCACCGTGCTGATCTCCCCCGACGAAGGCCTCTCGTTCCGGATCCTGGCCCTGAACACCGAGAAGGCGCACAACCTCAAGGACAAGAGCCTGGAGGTGATCCGGATGGCCCGCAACCTCGCCAGGCGCGAGCCGCGGAGCAAGGAAACCGACTTTGCCGATCACTTCGAGGCGGCCGAACTGCTCACCCTGGGGGCCCTCTACGAAAAGAATGCCCGCTTCGGCGGCGGCGCCTACAGCTCGTTCCTGAAGAAGGTCGACCGGTTCTCGACGAAGACGCTGCCCGTGAGCCTGCGCGAGCGCGCCGACCTCGCCTCGCGGCTGCAGGAGATCGACTCGCGGGTGAAGCAGATCGTGGCGGAGCTACAGAAGCGCGGCATGAAATCCCCGTACCTGCGCAACTACGTCGTCGCCCGCATCAATCCCGTGCGCTTCCACCGCCTCAAGGCGGGTGACCGCAAGCCGCCCATGCCCATCCACCAGGCGCTGACGCGCATGGCCGCCGCGGCGCGCCATTTCGATCTCGCCAAGGTGTCCTTGAGCGATCTGGCATTCGTCGCGGCCGGCGCCGAATCCGCCGAGTGAAGCACGCGATGTCGGCCCGGCCCGCAGCGGACGATGAGGCCACGTTCCTGGGCATGGTCCGCGAGAATGCCGCGAACGCGGCCTTGCTCGAACTGCTGCCGCAGCTGGCCCTGCCGGACTGTCATCTCGTCTCCGGCTGTCTCTTCCAGACGGTCTGGAACTGTCTTTCGGGCAAGGATCCGGCGGCGGACATCGTCGACTACGACGTTTTCTACCATGAGCCACGGGACCTGAGCTGGGAGGCGGAGGATGAGGTGATCCGGCGCGCGCAGCCGCTGTTCGAATCCCTGGGCGTCACGGTCGAAATCAGGAACCAGGCCCGCGTGCACCTGTGGTACGAAAACAGGTTCGGCCTGCCGAGTCCGCCGCTGCAGGGCACGCGCGATGCCATCGATCACTTCCTGAACCAGTCCTCCTGCTTCGGCATCCGGCCGCACGCCGCCGCACCGCAGGTGTACGCGCCCTTCGGCTACGCGGACCTCTTTTCCATGACGGTCCGTCCCAACTGTCGCCGCAACCTGCCGCAGGTCTACTATCGCAAGGCCCACCGCTGGTCGGCCGCCTGGCCTGCACTCGAGGTCCTGCCCTGGCCCGACGGCTGAGGGAGTGCCCCGCCGTGCGCCGCACGGCAACGCTCGAGCTCGGGACTTGCCGCGGATGGTTTGCTGCGATTCACGACGCGGTTCACAGCCGGCCGTCGCCGCCGAAGTGTCTGATTGCAGCTCGGATGTTTCGGTGTGACACGTGAAAGAGCAGGCTACCCTCGCGACCGGTTCGGGCCAGGACCGCCCCGTCATCCTGGCCATCGACGACGATGCCACCATGCGCTCGCTGTTGAAGTCTGCGCTGCATAACCTCGGCTATGCCGCGCAGCTGGCGGACGGTGGCGCGCAGGCACTGCGTGCGCTGGAACGGACCCGGCCGGATCTGATCCTGCTCGACGTGCGGCTCGGCGCTGAGGATGGCGTCGCCCTGATCCGGCAGCTGCGGACTTCTCCCGAGCACATGTCGGTCCCGGTGCTGCTCATGAGCGGCGACCCCCGCCGTGAGATGCTGGTGCGCGGAGGCGCTGCGCCGCGTGGGCGCCCTATGCGATTGAAAACTTCCGGCGCTGTCAGGGAGCCTGCATCAGGGGGCGCGCGTCGATTCCCAGTCTCGCCGCCGCCTGCCGCACACGATGGTCCAGGCTCAGCAGCGTCAGGCCGGGAACGACCGATCTCGCGACCAATAATGACGCCAAGTGAAGGGCATCCAACGTCCTGATGGGCGGGCCCGGAAACGGCTGTCGCGCCCGCTCGACGACTTCTGCGCCGATGCGTAACAGGGTCCAATGGGAAGAAACCCCCGCCAGATGGGCCCGACGATCGGCAGCGTCGGCTTCGGTCAGATCCCGAAGCGCTACGGCCCGGTGCAGCGCCCGATCGCACTCGATGAGTGTCAGATCGGATGCCAGGATGAGCGGCTCGGCGGCCAGCAAGGTGAGCACCGTTTCGGCGGCGTCCTCATCCACGAGCCACGCCAGAATGGCGCTCGACTCCGCATAAAGGCTCAACGCAATCCGCGCTCTTCATCGAGGAGCCGGCTGGAGGTCATCTGTCGCGGCCCGCTGCGGGGCAGGCGGCAATACAGGCCCGGGTCTGCGGCGTCGCCGGCGGTTGCGAGTCCTTTGCGTACCAGCACGCTCACCCCTGCGTGAGCCGAGTCCTCGCTGCGTCCGGGTGGCGTGAGTTCCGCCACGATCTCGCCGCGGTCGGTCACCTGCACCGATTCGCCGGCTCGGACCCTTCGCAGGTACTCGCTGAGGCGATTCTTGAGTTCGCGGATGCCGGCGGATCGCATATCCACAATGTAGCCCCATGTAGCCACATCGACAAATCCACGGCTCGGGCAGGCGGGTCAGCCCTTTCTGGCAGCGCTTCGCGTCGTGCGAGCCTATCGGCCGCGGTGCGCTCCGGCTAGCGTGGCTGGCCGGTAAGGGCCGGGTCAATGGTGGAGCTTCCGACATGGCGGCGATCTTCGGCCCGGCCGCAAACCTTGCCGCCAAGGTCGTGTTCATCGCGCTGGGCGTGGGCCTGGTGGGCGGCGTTGCCCTGTGGGGTCTGTGGCCGCGTACCGACTACGCCCTGAACCTGAGGTCCGCCGTCTCCCAGCCGGTACCGTTCAGCCACCAGCACCATGTCGCCGGACTCGGTCTCGACTGCCGGTTCTGTCACACCGCGGTCGAGGTGTCGGCCGATGCGGGACTGCCGCCCACGTACACCTGCATGACCTGCCATTCGCAGATCTGGACCAATGCCGCGCTGCTGGCACCCGTGCGTCGCAGCCTGGCGCAGAACATGCCGATCGTCTGGCACCAGGTCACGGACCTCCCGGACTACGTCTACTTCAACCACGGCATCCACATCGCCAAGGGCGTGGGTTGCGCCAGCTGTCATGGAGACGTCGCCTCGATGGCCATGACCTACAAAGCCAAACCGCTGACCATGGAGTTCTGCCTGGACTGCCATCGCGATCCCGGCCCGCAGCTGCGGCCGCCGGGCGCCCTCTATGACACGCAGTGGCGACGCACGCCGGACACACCCTCACCGGCCGCACTCCTGGCGCTGTACCACGTGCCGGACCGCAACCTCACGGACTGCTCGCTGTGCCACCGTTGAGGCCCACCGCCCAGGACCTGTGGCGCAGCCTCGAGCAGGCCGCGGGCGATCCGCAGTTCCTGGCGCGCGCGGCGCAGGAGTTCCCGGGCCTAACTTCGGCGCTGCAGACCGGCGCCGACCGCCGCCAGGTCCTGCGGCTCATGGGCGCGACGCTGCTGATGGCGGCGATGTCCGGCTGCGACTCGCGCTTCGGCGCGGACCTCATCCCGGCGGTGCGCATCCCGCCCAACATCGTGCCGGGACGGCCCAACTACTACGCGACGGCGCACGTGCTCGGCGGCTACGCCTTCGGCATCGTCGTCAGACACCTCATGGGCCGGCCCGTCGGGATCGCGGGCAATCCGCAGCATCCGGCGAGCCTCGGCGCGCTGGAGGTCTTCGGGCAGGCGCAGCTGCTGGATTTCTATGACCCCGACCGCGCGGCGGAACTGAGCGTCGGCGGCGAGCCGACGGATCGCCCGGCCCTGCAACTGGCGTTGCGCGCGCAGCGCACGCAACTCGCGGCGACCCGCGGCGCAGGCTTGCGCGTCGTGACCGGAACCGTGACTTCGCCGACGCTGCGGGCCCGCATCGAGGCGCTGCTGATGCAGTATCCGCAGGCGCGCTGGGCGCAGTGGGAGCCGCTGGCGCGCGCCGCCGTGCGCCGCGGCGCGATCCTCGCCTACGGGCGTCCGGTGGAGCTGATCGCGCATCTCGCCGCGGTCGATGTGCTGGTGTCGATCGACGGGGACCTGCTGAGCACGAACCCGGGGCGACTGCGCTATGCGCGCGACTTCGCGGGCCGGCGCAACCCGGCGCGCGGCGCCATGAGCCGCGTCTGGGCCATTGAGTCGACACCGACCCTGCTGGGATCCGTGGCCGACCATCGCATCGTCGCCGGCCCCGCCCGGATCCAGCAGATCATGCTCGCGCTGGCGCGGGAACTGCTGGGCGATGCGGGGGCCGTCAGGGATCCGCAACCGCAGCGCTCGGCCTGGCTCAACGCCCTGATCGCCGACCTCCGGGCGGCGCGCGGCCGGGCGCTGCTGCACGTCGGTGCCGATCAGCCTCCCGAACTGCACGCGCTCGCGCACCGGATCAACGAGGCGCTCGGCGGGCGGGGCAAAACCTTCGACCTGATCGACGAGATCGCACCACCGGCGGTGGATCCGCAGGCGCAGTCGCTCGAGGACCTGAGCGCCGACATGCAGGAGGGCAAGGTGGCCCATCTGCTCGTGCTCGACAGCAACCCGCTGTACACGGCGCCCGCGGCCTGGAACTTCGCGCAGGGCCTGAAGCGGGTGCC
>DATJTJ010000172.1:0-8187 GCA_035503515.1 Steroidobacteraceae bacterium | reverse complement strand
CGTCGAAAACGCCGTGAAGTTCGCATGCAGCAAGGTGTTTATGTGGGGAGAATCCTGGAGCACCGACTTATAGGCCTTACCCCAATTCCATCCCGCGAATCCCGGCGTGGCAGGTGTGTAGTGCCAGAGGAATGGCAGTATTCGCGCGGTATCGATCGCCGGCAGCGAGTCGTTGAGGGCGGCGAGGGTGGCGGGGTCGGAAAGCCAGTTCGAGGGAAAGCCGGCCATGACACGAGCGCGAGCGTAATAGGGATCGAGCTCGCGTCTGTCAAAGGGCCAGCCACTGTGAGCGATCCACTCCCGGCGCCGGAAATCGATCTCCTGCAGCGGAGCGCACCGACCTCCCCAATGGTTGGTCGAACCGCCCAGAAATCGCAGGCGGCCGCCGATCAAGGAGACCGGGGCGCCGACGCTCTCACCCTGGTACAACTCCTGAGAATCCGGGAACCCGTAGTCCAGGCCACCGCCATCTACCAGGCAGATCTGCCTGTTGCCACTCGCCAGTTCGCGCGCCAGGGTGATTCCGGCCGCGCCGGCCCCGATCACGCAGATGTCGGCCTGCACCGTGGTGTCCGGTGAATATTCGCGCAGATCCCTGATCACGCCGCGACGGCAGCCATCTTAAAAATCAGTCCGCACAGGCGCGCTTCGGTTCGCGCCAGCACCCAACCCTCAACCGTCGTGACGTCATGGTTCGTCCAATCTCGCCGCACACTTTCGCTCACGCCCGCGAGCGTGCCGGCGGTCCAGCCCTCCGGCACGAGAAGTCTGGCCAATGACTCGCACCCGGCTTCGTGGGGATGCGCTGTAAGATAAGTCTTACCCAGTTGTGCAAGGATGAGGGCATCGTGCGGTGCGTCTGAACTGATGCACGATACCCAATCCTCGAGGCTGGCCATCGAAGTTGCGACCAACAGAGTGCTGCCGACGGGGAGAGATAGCACGCCGCATAGTCCGCTGAATCCACGCAACCATTCGCGACGGTTCAAAATGGCGGTACCGATAGCCAGATCGTTTTGCGCACCGCCAGGAATTCGGCAGTCAGTTTCGGTCGGTTCGCCATTCTGGCCCGTTATGCAAAGCGCGTCGCAGCAGCATGTAAAACACGGGGCAAACGCCGAAAAATATACCATTAATCAGGCGTTTCCCTTAGGATTGCTCGCATTATAACGCATACAGTGAGGATCATGATGCAGGCCAACATGTTTCGACGCCGCGCATTGATCGCAGTTACCTTTCTCCCGCTCGCTTTCCCCTGCCTGGCCACGGTGACCTTCGACCCCACTGCAGATGCGGGCTATCAATACCTGTCGAATGTCTTTGACCTGCAGAACGGATTCGCTGCACCCGGCGCCAACGGCAATCAGAAGTCCGACTCGCTTTATACCTACGGAGCCGGTCTGAATGTGTTTGACACATTTGATCAGCAGAGACTGTATCTCAAGCTGTCGGACACCGAGTACACATACAATCACTTCACCGACCTGAACCACAACGAATATGCGACCGACCTTGGTCTGGATTGGAAGCTCGGCCGCCTCTTCGATGGCAATTTTGACGTTCAGCGGAATCACCAGATGGTCGCCTTCACCAATGTCATCAATGCGCAGTACGAATTGCTGACAGATCAGCGCGAGGCCGGCCTGATAGGCTTCAATTTCACGCCGGACTGGCGTCTGGAGGCCAGCGGCTTTTACCACGAGCTGGACCAGACGTATCTGGGACAGGCGCCCTTGGATCTGCAGGAGTACCAGGAGCAGCTGGCCCTGAAGTACGTGGCTTTGGCGGGCCTCACTTCAGGAGTCAGTGCCGCTTACGATACCGGCAATTACGTTGGAGCAGGGGCCGCGTATAACCCCAACTATCACCAGACGACCGTCAATGTGGTGGCCACGTACGTACCAACGGGACGCTCCACGTTCAATGGTGCGGTTGGATACAGCGACCGGTCGTCCGGATCGGCGATCGATACGATCACCGGGGTCACCGGATCGCTTGATTACAAGAATCAGCTCACTGGTAAGACTTCGGTGGACTTCCAACTCAGCCGCCTGATCAACAGCTTTGTGGCTGATCTGGGTTCTGAGATCGACAGCGTTGCCGCACTGAACGTGAACTGGCAGGCGACCTATAAGATCGGCGTGGTGCTGGGGTATTCTTACACTTATCGGCAATTGCCCGGGCAGGGAAATGCGCCCTTTGGCAGCGATCGCCTCGACCATCTGGAGATGGCGACGCTCAATGTCGACTACGAACCGCTGGACTGGTTGTCGCTGAAGCCGTTCGTGAACTATCAGGTTCGCGGATCGAATTACATCGGCGCGAACTTCAACGCCACGGTGGTCGGAATCAACTTCACGATCCGACCGTACGCGAACCGGTTTCGTTGAACCGGATTGACATAGTCAATACCGTTCGGGCTGCAGCTGTCGTGCTGCTTTCTCCCAACGGCGGAGCCGGTGCGCACGTCGGCCGGTCGACTGCCGGATAGTGAGACGTGGTTCCCAATTCTGGATCACGAAATCCAGCACTATGCTCGGAGGGAAGACTTCACGTGTCGAGCCAAAGGTTAAGTAAAATAAGAAAAATCGCCTTCGTCGCTGACACGCTTTGGTGGCGGTGCCCTGTGATCGGCATCCCAGATCTTTTCCGTCAGCACTGGCTGTCCGACTGAGATTAACGTTACATTCTAGTCATTCTCCAATTCGCTTTTTTGAGGGAGCCGCGGGATGTCGGTAAGGGTCACAGTTCAGTCCATGTTCGAGCTGGTCGCGAAGGAGCAGAAGCGTCAGTTGCTGCCACTCACCGACGATATGCTGCTGCTGAATTCGGGGCTGGATTCGCTCAGCCTGGCGCTCATCGTCGCGCGCCTGGAGGATTCGGTCGGGTTCGATCCCTTTGCCACCATCGAGCGGTTCCCGGTGACTTTTGGGGATTTCGTCAAACTCTACGAGAATCATCCCCAGTAGTTGCGGGCCTTCCGCATTCAAGTTCAACCAAAGCATGAGCATGCACACCCCAGAGGCAATATCCGGCAGCCCGCCTGCGACGACCATGGAGTCGTTCTACTTTTCTGCCGGTGATCACGACCTGTTTGCCTGGCTGCATGAGCCGGCCGGGCGCCAGGCGAACCTGGGGGTCGTGGTCTGCAAGCCGTTCGGGTTCGAGTCCCTGTGCGGCCATCTGAGCCTGCGGAAGTTTGCCGAGGCGGCGGCGGCTCTGGGGGTCCCCGCACTGCGGGTCGACTACCTGGGTACCGGGGACTCCCCGGAAATCGAACCCCAGGCCGACCAGATCGACATCTGGACCCGGGACGTGGTGGCGGCGGTTGCCGAACTGCGGCGCCGCACGGGCGTGGAACGGGTCTGCCTGGTGGGTGTACGCCTGGGCGCCCTGCTGGCGGCCCGTGCGGCCCGCGAGCTCGAGGGCGTCGCCGGACTATTCGTCGTTGCGCCGGTGCTCAACGGCAAGCGGTACCTTACGGAGCTGCGCACGACGCGGCTCGCGGCGTTGATGGGCGTGCCGGACGTCGTCGCAGACCCGAGGTTCGGTGGGGACATCGAGGCGGCCAACCCCGGGCTCATGGAATTCACCGGCTATCCTTTGTCGGCGGCCAGTATCGCGACCCTGACGCCCCTCAAGATCACACCCGCCGACACCCCCGCCGGGGCCCAATGGTCCATCGTCGACCGTGCCGACCTGCCGCTGGCGAAGGATTTCGGCGCGAGTCTGGCCGCTGCCGGAGTGCCCACGGGCTACACCGCGCTGCCGGGCTTCGTGGAGATGTGCCTGGTTTCGCCCCAGTATTCGGTGGTACCGCTGCCCATGGTGCAGGTGCTGCGCGAGTTCCTGCAGGGGCTCCTGGGCGCAGCGCCGCTGCCGGCCGGAGGCGCCGAAAGGGTTCCGAAGTCGGCGATCCGGGGAGAGGGCGGCGCCGTGGTGTCGTTGCCCGGCGATTCGGCGGACTCGAGACTCACCGAACGACCGGTCTGCTTTGGCACCGAGGCCCAGCTCTTCGGCATCGTCACCGAACCGGCGCAGGGCGAGGCAAACCGCAGGGCGGTGATCTTCCCCAATACCGGGACCGACTTCCACATGGGCGCGAGCCGCATGTACGTGACCCTGGCCCGGATGTGGGCGCGTCGCGGCTATGTCGTCTTGCGCATGGACTTCGCCGGCATCGGCGACAGCAATACGCGTCCCGGCCGGCCCGACAACGACCTGTTCCCGCCCGCGGCACTCGATGACCTGCGCGCCGGTCTCAAATTCATCCGGGATCGGTATGGCGTGCAGGAGGTGACGCTGTGCGGGTTGTGTTCCGGCGGCTACCATTCCCTGCGGGCCGCGGCCGCCGGGCTCGACGTGCAGCGTATCCTGATGGTGAACCCGCAGAACTTCTTCTGGAAGGAAGGTTCACCTCCCGATGAGGGCTGGAAGGTTTCCGAGGCGGTCCGCAATCCGGGCATCTACCGACAAAAAGTCGGGTCGCTGCGTGCCTGGAAACGATTGCTGACGGGCGAAGTGAGTCTGTGGCGCATCGCCCGCGTCTATACGCTGCGGGCGCTGCTCAGCCTGGAGCTGTTTCTGCGTGACGCCGCCCGCTCCCTGCACATCCGCCTGCCGCAGGACCTGGGCTGGGAACTCGAGGACATCACCCGGCGCGGCATTCATGTCGCCTTCGTGTTTTCGGCAGGCGAGCTGGGCATCAGTCTGCTCAAGCTGCAGGCCGGATCCTCGCTCAGGCGGCTGGGCGATCGCTTTCGCATGCACGTCATCGAAGGCGCGGATCATACCTTCAGCCGCAGTGCGGCGCGGTCGCTGATGGCCAAGACGCTCACCCAGGAACTCACCGCGGGACCTGCGGTAAGCAGCACCGGCGACACCGCGAACCGCTCCGTCGGCGACTCGTTGCGCCCCAAGGAATTTCAGCTGTTCACCGGGATGGTGCATGCAGAATCAACATCAAAGAACGCCTTGCAAAGGACCAGCAGTAGTGAATATTGAGACGATCTCGGAAGTCCGCGACTGGCGCGAGGGTGTTCAGCCCGCCGTGCATGCCGCTGCCAAGAATGCGAGTGCCGTCGATTCGGAGGCGCGATTCCCGGCCGAAGCCTTCCAGGTGATCAAGGCTCAGCGGCTGCTGAGCGTGATGCTGCCGAAGTCGCTGGGCGGCGATGGCGCCCCGATCTCCGCGGTCGGCGATATCTGCTATCAGCTGGGCACGGCGTGCGCATCGACCGCGATGATCTACGCCATGCATCAGATCCAGACGGCCTGCGTCATGCGCCACATGCAGGACAACCAGACCCTGGCGGCCCTGATGCGCCGGCTGTCCGACGAGCAGCTGTTGCTGGCCTCATCGACCACGGAAGGCGGCGGCGGCGGCAACATCCGCTCGAGCGAAGCTCCCGTCCTCTACGAGGATGGCCGCATCAGTCTCGACCGGCAGGGCAGCGTGATCTCCTATGGTGCCTACGCGGACGTCATCGTCTCGCTGGCGCGGCGCACGGTGGATGCCTCGACCTCCGACCAGGTACTGATCGCGTTCCCGAAGAGTGAATACACGCTGACCCGCCTTAACGGCTGGAGCGCGATGGGCATGCGCGGTACCTGCAGTGAGGGCTACGCCTTGAAGGCGAGCTGCTCGGCCGAGCTGATCGTTCCGGAACCGTACAGCCTGATCCATCCGTTCACCATGCTGCCGACCGCCCACCTGCTGTGGGGTTCGGTGTGGGCGGGCATCGCCGCGGGCGCCGCCACCCGTGCGCAGCAGTTCATCCGCGTCGCGTCACGCAAGGCCAACGGCACGATGCCGCCGGGCGCCTCGAAGTTCACCCAGATGCTGTCATCGTTGCGCACCCTGCGCGCCATGCTGACCAATGCGATGCAGTCGTACGAGAGCGTCATGAACGACCCCAAGGCCGTCGCCGCCCTCGAGTTCCAGTCCATGATCACCCTCGCCAAGGTCGAAGCCTCGGAAACGGCCGTCTCCATCGTGCTCAAGGCGATGCGGATCTGCGGCCTTTCGGGCTATCGCTGCGATGGCGAATTCAGCATCGAGCGGCATCTGCGTGATGTGCTCTCGTCCCCCATCATGATCAACAACGAGCGCATCCTCGCGAATCTTGCGAGCTCCGGGCTACTGACTCCGATACCGCGCTCGCTGTTCGACTGACCCCAATCCAAGGAGACTCAAGAAGCCATGGGCACCACCCAGACAGAGCCTAAAGCTGCCGACGCCGATCCCATTGCGCATGTGGGCGAGGCGATCTTCCATCGCCTCGGGGTCGACGGGGTGTACGGGCGCACGGGCGTCTATGAGGATGTGGTGGAGCGGCTGGACGATTACATTTCCCGTCAGCGCGATCCGTCCGCCGAGATCCTGCGTTTCCCGCCGGTGATGAGCCGGGCGCAGCTGGAGAAGTCCGGCTACCTCAAGAGCTTCCCCAACCTGCTCGGATGCGTGTGCGCGATGCACGGCACGGATGCCGAGATCCGCGCGGCCGCGGATTCCTACGACACCGGAGGCGACTGGACCACGGCACTGAAGCCGGCTGACCTGGTGCTGTCACCGGCGGCCTGCTATCCGACCTATCCCCTGGTGGCCGCCCGCGGACCGCTGCCCGAAGGCGGATTGCAGTTCGACGTTCACGCCAACTGCTTCCGGCGCGAGCCGTCGAAGGAACTGAACCGCCTGCAGAGCTTCCGGATGCGGGAATTCGTGCGCATCGGCTCGCCGGAGCAGATCGTCGATTTCCGTGACAAGTGGATGGAGCGCGCCGACAAGTTCGCCGGCGATCTGGGCCTGCCCTGGACCATCGATGTCGCGAACGATCCGTTCTTCGGCAAGGTCGGTCACGTGATGGCCGTGCTGCAGCGGCAGAACGCCCTGAAGTTCGAATTGCTCATTCCCTACTATCCGGGGGCGCGGCCGACGGCGTGCATGAGCTTCAACTATCACAAGGAGCACTTCGGCGAGGTCTGGGGCATCAAGACGGCAAACCATGACGTCGCGCACACCTCCTGCGTGGCCTTCGGCATGGACCGCCTCGCCGTGGCCCTGTTCTGCATACACGGCGTGGACCCGGGCCGGTGGCCCGCCACGGTGCGCAAGACCCTGCAGTTCTGAGGGCCTTCCGGCCCTGCCGCATCCCCTGATCGCGCGGTCACCGCCGCGCGATCGGCCGCGCCCCGCCGGGCCGGCGAAAATGTGATCCGCGACACGAATTGCCGTTGGATGGCGGGGCACAGCCGACGGTATTTCTTACACCCGGGGCGTAAAGTCCTCACCCGTGCGCGTGCGCCCCTGCCCCTGCCGCCCGCCTCCGAGGATGCCGGTTTGAGTGAATGTCATACACTTCTGATCCTCGAGGATGATCCGCAGCGCAGCGAGGAACTGGCTGCGGTGTTCGCGGATCTCGACGTGACGGTTGCGCCGGTGGGCGAAAAGGCCCTGGCGCTGGTGCGCCGGATCGAGCCGGAGGTCGTGCTCTTCGATCTGGGTGACAGCGGCAGTGCCGATGAGGGGCGCAATCTCGCACTGCTGCGCCAGATTCTCAGTATCGCGCCGGCCACCCGGCTGATCGCCATGACCGGCGAACATTCGCGCGATCTATCCGTCAAGGCCGTGGGCCTGGGCGCCACCGACTTCTATCATCTGCCGCTCAACGGCACCGTGCTCTCCATGGTGGTGCGACGGGCGCTGCGGATGCGGGAACTGGAGACCGAGAACAGCCGGCTGCGCGAACAGACCGGTGCCATGACCCTCGAGGGTTTCATCGGCACCAGCGATGCCATCCGCCAGCTGTGCCGTGCGGTGCAAAAGGTCGCGCCCACCAACGCCACGGTGTTGGTGCTGGGTGAGAGCGGCACCGGCAAGGAACTGGTCGCCCGTGCCCTGCACCGGCTCTCCGGCAGGGTCCACGAGCCATTCGTCGCCATCAATTGCGCTGCAATTCCCGAAAACCTGCTCGAGAGCGAACTGTTCGGCTACGAGAAGGGCGCCTTTACCGGCGCCGCGCAGCGTACCCTGGGCAAGCTGGAACTTGCGGGCCGGGGCACGGTGTTCCTGGATGAGATGGGGGAAATGCCGGCGCCCCTGCAGGCCAAGCTGCTGCGCGTGGTGCAGGAGCGCACCGTCGAGCGCATCGGCGGACGCACGCCGGTGCCCCTGGAATCACGTCTGGT
>DATJTJ010000171.1:0-3354 GCA_035503515.1 Steroidobacteraceae bacterium | reverse complement strand
TTGCACCGGGTCGTATCCGCCGGCGGTTGCCGTCGCGTCATTGAGCACGATGGTACGGAGTTCGTACCCCGCCACCGTGTGTTTCGCATTCGCCTCCTCTACTGCCAGTTGCGCGCCGTTAAGTTCGATCGTAGCTTCCTCTGCCTCGGCCCCGGTCAGCGCGAAGTCCATTCCGATCGTGATGGTCTTCGTGCCCGCCGTACGGCCGACCGCTGGCACGCCAAATGCGACCGGCAGGCTCAACACCGCCGCCGCAGTGCTGCGTACGAGTTTTTTTCGCCCGAATCTATCCATCACGCGCCCAGTTCGCCACTTGCTAGGCGAGCTCATACCGTCTGTCATGGTCCCTCCCTTCGTGCAGTTATTTGTTACAACGTCCGTTGATGCCCCTGCCTGGTGAGGATGTTCCTTATCACATAGGATCGCGGGCCTCGGGTCGTGGCAAGAGGGGCGACTATGGACGAGTTCATCTGCGAACCGGCGCTGGGTAGGACGAGCGTAAGGTTCCGCTTCGACCGGGCGCGCCTGATTGCCTTCCGAGAGGTGTTTCCGGACGCCCGATGGCTGAAGGACAGCGGGACGTGGTTTGTGCCGGACCCTGATGCCGACGGCCGAGTCAATCTCTGGATCGCCGACAGGCGCCGGCAGGAGCGAGACGCCGACGAAGCCGCGGAGCGGGCCGCCGAGAGCAACGCGATCGAGCACCCCCGCGTGTCCCGCGTGCCTGAGGGCTGGGCCGTGCGCACGCCCTACGACCCGGCGCTGACGGAACTGCTGGGGTGGAAGGCCCAAGCGTGCGAAAACGCACGGTAGCGTATTGCACGCAATGTCATGAGGCCGGTGACCGCACACCTGTAGAGCAGCAACCGGGCACCGGAAGCCACGCTGTTGTGTGTATTGCACGCAAACTGATCCCCCGCGTTAGACCCCCAGTTTGTTGCGTGCAACACGATCCCGAAACCCGACATCGGGGCGCGTGGAGCGGTGCGAAAGTACGGGATCAGCTCCGGCCAGCTTTATACGTGGCGCCGACAGCTGACGCAGCGGCTCGGAAGTGAGCCGCCTGGGGCGTTGGCGAATTTCGCCGGCGTGCACGTGGTTGCTGCGGAGCGGGTAGGAGGAGGCGGGCCCAAGGACAGAGGCCAGAGCGCCAATGGCAGAGAGGCATGCGGCCGTGGCGCTGATTGCTCCGTCCCGGACCGAGGGGCTGATCGAGGTCGTGCTGCCGGGTGGCGTCTGGGTACGTATCGTTTGGCCGAGCGTGTCGCCCAGTGCTGCGGCCGCCGTCCGTGTCGACAGGCCGAGTAATTCACCCCACATGCTGAGCGGTCTCCCACCTGCCGGCACATTCGACCCTGTTCAGTTCACCGGCGCAATAGGTTCCGCTTCACCAATTGCAGATGCTCCAGCATCGCGTTTCTTGCCCCATCGGCATCCCGGCTCAGAAGGCGGTCTACAATCACGCCATGCTCCTGGCGGCAACGTTGCAGACGGTCTTCCGAGAAAACGCGAGACTTCATATCGAACCACAGCGGTTGGTTGCGGACGATCCCGATCAGCTCATTGATATCCCTGAGGAGGTTATTTCCACAGCAGGCGAACACCCGCCGGTGAAACTCGGCGTCCCACTTCTCAAAGGTATGCACGTCCGTCACGTACACGGCGCGCTCGTGCGCGTCGCGGACACGTTGCAGCTCCGCGAAACTGGCATTCGTCGCGGCATAAGCCGCAGCCGATGGCTCGATGAGCAAACGGGTCTCCATAATATCCGCCGGGCTTCCGCCTTCCATCCGCTTGATGATGGCGGCCAGCGTCGGAGATTGCTCAGCAGTCAGAAACGTACCCCGCCCAACCTGCCGTACCAGGGCGCCAGCCTCTTCCAGTCGGCCCAAGGCAAGCCGGATCGTATTTCGTGCCACGCCAAACTCGACCGCAAGGTCCCGCTCGGCAGGTAGGCGCAGATCGTCGCCCCACTCCCCCGCGGCGGCGCGTTGTCTCAGCGTCTCGGCAATCTCGTCAGCCATGAGTTTTCGCATCTGTCAAATATCTCGAAGAACCATTGATGGACCAATTTACCGCTGCCTTGGTCTTTTGTCCAGGCGCCTGGCCGGTGCGCGACCGCCATTTGCTCAACCCCACGGAATTCCCGTTGCAAGGCTGCTGCGGCACTGCTAGAAAGGTCCTCAGTAGGCGCTTGATTGGTATATGTTTGGTGCCGTAGATACCGTGAAAGCCGCAGCTATTCGTCTGCACGACAGGCGCTGGGTGGCCCGTGTCGGCGAGGAGGCCGGCAAGGCATTCCCCTTCGATATCCCAGAATCGCCCGCGCGGTCTGGCGTGGTTTGCCTGCTTGAGAAGCCGTTTCCACCCAGGGCCCTACAGGGCGTCGATCTCCGAGACGTCGAGCTTCTTGCCCCAATCCCGCATCCGGCTCCCAACATTTCCTGCGTCGGAACGAAGTATTATGGCCATGCTGACGAATTCTCGCGCAGAGGATTCGATTCAAGCGCCGCCACTGGCGTGACCCCGAAGCCTCCGATCATCTTCATCAAGGTGCCTGGATTAATCATAGCAACCAACAGTGACGTATCGGTGGATCCGCAGGTTTCGACGGCGATCGACTATGAGGCGGAACTCGCGGTGATCATTGGCAAGTCGGGCAGGGGGATCTCCGCGGGCGTGGGGCTAGGCTTTGATCCGCCGCGATACCTGCGCGCTGGCGACACCGTGCGCGCCGAGATTGACGGTATCGAAGTACTGGCGAACCGCTTCAGCAACATGAGGTGACAAAGCAAGGCCGCTCATAGGCTGTGAAGAGCGGGGATTGCGACCAGTCGAAGCAAGAAAGCATCACAAATCGGCTACAAGAATGCAGATACGGAGCGGCAAGTGGCAATATTCGTTCTAGTTCACGGGGCCTGGCATGGTGGCTGGTGTTACGGTCGAGTAGCGCAGAGACTTCGGTCCGAAGGACATGAGGTCTATACGCCCACCCTGACGGGGCTGGGCGAAAGGTCGCATCTTCTTGACGACAAGACCGACCTGAACACCCACATTCAGGACGTTCTGAACGTGATCAAGTGGCAGGATCTGGATCAGATCATCCTGTGCGGCCACTCCTATGGCGGAATGATCATTACCGGCGTCGCGGATGCGGTGCCCGAAAGAATCGCCAATCTGGTCTATCTTGACGCGTATGTTCCAAAAGACGGTGAGTCCATCTGGGACTACATGAGTGGCGAACGGCAGCAGGTTCTTCTTCGTGATGCCAAACCGTACAATGGGCACGCCGTAATCGCGCCACCAGCCTCGCATTTCGGCGTAGATCCCCGGAACCAAGCTTGGGTGGCGAGC
>DATJTJ010000170.1:0-15095 GCA_035503515.1 Steroidobacteraceae bacterium | reverse complement strand
CTCAGCGGACGACGATTGATCCGCGAGTTGCACAGCGTCCTGGGCCTGTGGTGCCTGCTGCTGGTCCTGCTGTGGGCGATCACGGCGATCTACTTCGCCTTTCCCGGGCCGGTCAATGCGCTCAGTGATGTCCTGGCACCGCATGGAACGCCGACGCGCGCCGCCGATCTGCTCGAGAGGGGAATCGAGTGGCTGGTGCGCGCGCATTTTGGACGCTCCTTCGGACCAGGCATCAAGCTGGCATGGGTCGCGCTGGGTCTCGTCCCGTGCGCACTGGTCATCACCGGTGTGGTCATGTGGTGGCACCGGGTGGCGAGCAATGAGATGCGGCGAACGGCAATGAAACAGCAGCTGGAGAGCGCCGGCGGATGAAAAGGACACGTTCCACACCGACATCGGTGCCCGATGGCCGCAGGACGTTTCGCGGCTTGACCTCGTTTCAGCTACATGTGCTGGCGCGACATTCCGAAACGCTGCATGCCCGGCACTACAAGAAGCTGGTCGGCCTGGAGATGCGTGAATGCCGGATCATCGGGATCGTCGGCAGTCATGGGGAGGCCTCCTTCAAACATACACGACAGGATCTGAATCTCTGCCGCGCACAAGTGAGCCTGCTGCTCACGCGCCTGATCGCGGAGGGGCTGCTGGCGAAGGTCATCGACAGCACGGACAAGCGGACGTTCAAGGTCGCATTGACGGCGCGCGGGCGGGCCATCCACAGGAAATTGCTTGCGGCGGCCATTGCCCTGAACAAGGAATGGCTTGCCGTCCTTTCGGTGCGGCAGCAGAAGACATTCCATGCCTGTCTCGAGACCCTCACCAAAAGCGCACGGGCCATGCGCAAGGCACAGGAATTGCGCTCATCACCGGGCATTGCGGGAGGTTTCGTTGATCGACCCACGCGTTCCCGGTTAGTATCCGGACGGTAATGCGCCGTTCCATCTCCCGAAGAGTTGTTGCGATCGTGCTGCTGCTCGCGCGCCTGGCGCTGGGCAATGTCGCGCACCTGCCCGTGGCTGATGCCGCGGTCCGGGCGTCCGCTGCGTCACAGGCCATGATGATGATGGCTGGCGAGCCGTGTCCGGAAATGGCGGGTGGGACGGCCGATCATCTGCATCCGGCGCCTGGCAATGATGGCGCCTGCTGCAAGTCCCTCCACTGTTCGTGCCTGCATGCGCCGGCACTGATGGTGACCGTGCCGATGCCGCCGGTGTCGCGCATGAGCTATGCCGAGGTTTCATTCGCGCCGCTGCCCCTCCGCGGCGATCCGCCTGCCGTCTTTTTCCGGCCTCCAATCTAACACTCCGCGGAAGCTTCAGGTGCCGCCCCCGGGGGCGGCCTTGCAAATGCCGTGCGGTCCCGCCGCACGATCAACGTCCGTGGAGTGAAGCATGTCCGTGCTTTCCAGGCGCGCCTTTGTGCAAGGTGTCGCCGGGTGTGGGTTCCTGGCCGGGACCGGCCGCTGGGTGAGCAGCCGTGCCGCTGCAGACTCCGGCGCCATCCTCTCCGGCACCGAATTCGATCTGACCATCGGCGCTCTGGCGGTGAACTTCACCGGCCGCCCTCGGGTCGCGACCGTGGTCAACGGTCGCCTGCCAGCGCCGGTCCTGCGGTGGCGCGAGGGCGATACGGTGACGCTGCGCGTGACGAACCGCCTGCCGGTGCGCAGCTCCGTTCATTGGCACGGGATTCTGCTGCCCGCGGGCATGGACGGTGTCCCGGGACTGAGCTTCGCGGGAATTGCCCCCGGGGAGACGTTCACCTACCGCTTCAAGGTGCAGCAGTCCGGTACCTACTGGTATCACGCACATTCAGGCTTTCAGGAGCAGACGGGGCTGTACGGGCCGATCGTGATCGAGCCGCGCGCTCCGCAGCGATCGCGTGCCGATCGCGATTACACCGTCCTGCTCTCCGACTGGTCCGACAGCGACCCCGACCATATCTACGCAACCCTCAAGCGGCAAAGCGACTACTACAACCGTGGCGAGCGGACGGTGGGTGATTTCCTGCGCGCGGTCGGTGCCAGGGGCTGGTCGGCGGCGGCGGGCGATTGGGCCGCGTGGGGCAGGATGCGTATGGACCCCACCGATCTCGTCGACGTTTCGGGAGCCGCCTATACCTATCTGATGAATGGCACCACGCCGGCCGGCAACTGGACGGCGCCGTTCAGTCGCGGTGAAAGCGTGCGCCTGCGTTTCATCAATGGCTCGGCCATGAGCTTTTTCGATGTGCGTGTCCCGGGCCTGGACCTCACCGTCGTAGCCGCCGATGGCCAGGAGATCGAGCCCGTCACGGTCGAGGAATTCCGGATCGCGCCCGGCGAGGTCATCGATGTGCTGGTCCGCCCGCATGCCGACAGTGCCTACACGATTTTCGCGCAGTCGATGGATCGATCCGGCTACGCGCGCGGCACGTTGTCGGCGCATGCAGGACTCGTAGCACAGGTTCCGGGCCTTGATCCACGACCCGTGCTGGCGATGACCGACATGGGCATGAATATGCACATGGATATGGACATGAGCGGCATGAAAGGGATGGCGGGCATGGATCCGGCGGCGATGGCAGCGATGCCCGGAATGGGAGCGGCGGGCACCAGCGCCCCGACACACTCCACGGCCCCCGCAGGTCCCGGGGTGGACATGGTGGTTACGATGCCGCGCACGGATCTCGATGACCCGGGCGTAGGATTGCGGAACAACGGTCGCCGCGTTCTGACTTATGCCGACCTGCACACAATCGGCGGACCGCTCGATCCGTGTCCGGCGAGCCGGGAAATCGAACTGCATCTGACGGGCCATATGGAACGGTTCATGTGGTCGTTCGATGGCCGCAAATTCTCCGAAAGCGAGCCCCTGCAGCTCAAGCAGGGCGAGCGGGTGCGGTTCGCACTCATCAACGACACCATGATGTCTCACCCCATCCATCTGCACGGCCATTGGAGTGAAGTGAGCGCCCCGGAGGGCAGTTTCCAGGTCCGTAAGCACACGGTGATGGTGCAGCCTGCGCAGCGGCTGTCCTACCTCGTGACGGCGGTGCCCGGCCGCTGGGCCTACCACTGCCATCTCACCTACCACATGGCCGCCGGTATGTTCCGCGAAGTGCGTGTTTCATTATGAGTGCCCTGCGTCGCGTATCGCTCGCGGTCGCGCCGGCCCTGGCGCTCATCTTCTGCGTCAGTCCTGCCGCGGAGGCGACGCAGCCCATGCAGGGCATGACGGACCGATCCATGGGCGCTCTCATGGGCATGGATGACGCCGCGCCGCTGGGCAAGTTCATGCTCGATCAGTTGGAGGCGGAAGGCGGCTCGGGCGGCACGGCAACCGCATGGGATGCCCAGGCCTGGTACGGCGGGGACTACGACAAGGTCTGGCTCAAATCCGAAGGTTCCCCCGATCCGGCTGACCAGGATACGTCCCGCAATGAACTGCTGTGGGATCACGCCCTCACGCGATGGTGGGATCTGCAGACCGGCGTCCGCTACGACTTGAGCCACGGCCCCGCCCGTGGCTGGGCCGCGCTGGGAATCCAGGGTCTTGCACCTTACTGGTTCGAGGTCGAGGCGACCCTCTATGTCGGGGAAGCGGGTCGCACCGCGGCGCGGGTGCGCCTCGAACATGACCTGGCGTTCAGCCAGCGACTCTTCCTGCAGCCTGAATTCGAAACCGATCTCTACGGCAAATCGGATCCCGCCCGCGCAGTTCGCTCGGGATTGTCCGACCTGCAGCTGGGATTGCGGCTTCGCTATGAGGTCCGGCGCGAGTTCGCCCCCTACGTGGGTGTGGCGTGGCGCCGCACTGTGGCCGCCACGCTCAAACCCCCGGGCCCCACCACCCCGGCAGACTCCGTGGTATGGGTCGCAGGCTTCCATGTCTGGCTCTGACTTTCCAACATCGATCCGATCAGTTACCGAGGTATTGTCATGAAACACATCGCACACACCCTGATATCCGCCAGCCTGCTCCTGATGCCCCTCAGCGCCCTGGCGCATGCGCACCTTGAGAAATCCGATCCCGCCGACAAGAGCACGCTGACAACCTCGCCGGATCACTTCACACTGGTATTTTCCGAGTCCGCGCATCTGACATCCCTGACCTTGCAAAAGGACGGCAGCCCGGCGCCCCGGAAAATAACCGGTCTGCCGCAGGCCGCGAACGACCATTTCACGGTGGCGGCACCGAAGCTCGGCGCCGGCGCCTACACATTGAGATTCCGCAGCGTCGCGACCGACGACAATCATGTCAGCTCCGGTGCGATTAGGTTCACGGTGGCGCCGGGCGCCAGGGCGGCCACGACGCAGAGCCGCTGATCGCGTGGCGTGGCGCTCGTGACGAGCATCGACCTCATTTCGGTCGTGATCCGGGCCCTGGGATTCATGGCGTTGTTTCAGGCCGTCGGAGCCGGATTCTTCCTGGCGCTGTTCGGGCCACGGCTGACAGCGGCGCAACCCGCCATCCGCCGACTGGGACTGTGCAGCGCGGCGCTCGGTGTACTGCTGGTCCTCGCCCATCTGTGCCTGGAGGCGGCGCGCCTGTCGGGCGACATCCAGGGTCTGTGGGATCCGGATCTGCAACGGCTCGCCTGGAGCAGCAGAGCCGGGACCTCGCAGATCGTGCAGGTCATCGGCCTTTCGGTCGTCCTGGCAGGCGTGTGGAAACCGCGGCACTTCGGCACGGCGCTGCGGGTCCTCGGGGGCCTGACCGCACTCGCCGCATTCCTGATGACCGGGCATACGCGCACGCATGCGCTGCACGCCGTTCTGGCGCCGCTGCTGGCGTTGCATCTGCTGGTCGTGGCGTTCTGGTTTGGTGCCCTGCTCCCGCTGGCGCTGGCCATACAACGGGAGCCACGCGCGAGGGCGGCGGAACTGTTGCAGCGGTTCTCCGTCGTTGCGGGCTGGACGGTGCCGCTCATATTTGCCGCGGGGCTGGCAATGGCCTGGCTGCTGGCGGGAACCGTGGCGGTGGTAGCAAAGCCCTACGGCAAACTGCTGATCCTCAAGGCGCTGTTGTTCGGATTCCTGATGGCGCTCGCAGCCTGGAACCGTTGGCGATTGACGCCCGAATTGTCGGCGGGGACAGCCTCCGCGCTGCGCCGCTCGATTGCCGCGGAGTACCTGCTGATCATCGCGGCACTGTCGGTCACCGCAGTCCTCACCACGTTCTTCTCTCCTGAATAGGGCATCGCCACGATGAACGGATACAGCGCTCGATCAGCGCGGCGTGGGAACCGTGAGCAGCTCCTCGAAAAAACCGCCGATGCGGCGCCATGAGTCGACGAAATGGATCTCCAGGATCCAATGCCGGGCGTTGCCGCTCTCGTCCGGCTCGCGCAACCATTGCGGATTGCCATGGCGTATGGAAAAGCGCCTGGGCTCCTGCGTCTCGGTCTCGTGAGGAAAGCTGCCGATGAGATGGCCCGCCGTTCGTGCGCCGAACCGCCAGCCGCGCTGGGTCGCAACGCCGGCGACGAAGTCGTACAGCTCGCCGGCTGTCAGCCGCGGATTGGTCTCGAACAGATCCTTGCCCTGGCGGAAGGCGACGGCCAGGTCTGCCACCAGGCGGTGCTTGGCCGGATCGGACCCCAGGACATAGGTCCGACCGAAATCGGCCTCCCAGGCATCGAACACCGGTCCCAGGTCGATGAACACGATATCGTCCGGCTTGATGCGCCGATCCCGGCCTTCGTCGTTGTAGCCCAGCAGCGTATTTGCACCACAACGGGCAATACGCTTGTGCCAGTGGCGCTGCACGCCGAAGCGTTCCCGCGCCAGCCGGTGAATGTCCTCGCTCAGTTCGCTTTCGAGTTTTCCCGCCTGGATCAGCCCGTCCTCCACCACGGCCGTGAACAGCGCTGCAGCCTTGTTCTGCGCCTCCAGCAACTGTAGCGAAACAGCATCCATCGAATTCACCTCGCACGCCGCAAGCACCGATCGAATCTCCCTTGTACCCGATGAGCGTACCAACTTGTCGTCAGGATGCGGCTGATTTTCGGCCCCTGCAGCTTGATCACCGGAACGATGGCACGCGGCAACGGATGACCGGCGGACCGTTCGGCCAGCGCGAACACCCGCTGGTAGATCCGGGTCTGCTCCAGATCCTCGGATCGGCCCTTGTGTAATGCGTCGTCAATATTTCGCGCATCCGTGTCCAGGCGTGGAGCCAGAGCGTCCAGCGCCAGCTGTGTCTCGCCCGGCCCGTGCTGCTCGTCGCCCGGAAGCAGTGCGCCATCGGTGATCAGCGGCCGGCCCGATATCCTGCCGATCGCACTCTGGAATGCCGCGTTGCGGCTGGCGAACTGGCCCGCGTTGAAATCCGCAAAGCGAAACAGGTATTCATGGTATGGCGGCTGATAGGCGAACAGATGCGCGATACCGAAATAGAGGCTGCCGCGGCGCGTGAACAGGGCATCGGCAAGGCTGCCCTTGAGCGGATACGGGTACGGCCTGACGTTGACGTACTGCCTGGCGAACGCGACGTTGACCTGCATCGGACCACGGGTGCGGATGGGATTGAGATCCGCGAACAGCCTGTTGCCCAGGGGCACCTCACCTATGAAATCCTCGAAAATGTCCGAAAGATCCTTTTCGGTCCGCGCCGCATCGATGCGTTGACTGTAGGTCCGCCCATCGGAAGAGCGCAGCGCCAGCGCGCCATGGACGATGGCCAGCGGTAGCCCGGCTTGCCTGGCGCGGCCGTCGATCTGCCGCCAGGCGATCGTCCCCAATCCCGGTATCACCGGGTTGACCTGGAAATTCGACTCCTGCTCGATTACGGCGACGACTGCGCAGACGGACTCCTCCGTCACTGCCAGCTGTTGGGTCGCAAAACCCGTGTAGATGTCCCTCGTCCATCCGGCCGGATCCGCGAGGCCCCCGGGCAGCGCCGCGGCAATGACGGCCTGGGCCTGCTCGGGGCCAAGGGATGTGCCAACGCCCTCCGGCGATCTCTGCAGCGCGCATCCCGCAAGCAGCCCCACGAAGCCGCACACCGCCTTTCGAAGCAACCGCGTTTGGATATTATTTCTAAATTGGTTCAATAGGTTACGTCCGTGTCGAAGCCGGTGTGATGAGCGGGCCGGGAGTTGCTGTGACGCCCGCGAGTGACCAGGCTCATATGAGTCTCAGGTGTCCGGCGGGCATCCGCTGCGATTGACATAATCACGGCACCGCCGTACATTTCCAGTCAGAACAATAAGAAACGGGGGTTTTCATGCAACCCACTGAAGAACGAGCATGCGCCTGATGGTCACGATTGAAGGCGGCCCATAAGAAACGCAATAACAACCATACGAGGTGAGTCGTGAAGGAAACCAATACGCGACCCGCGAGTGTGCTGGCAATCCGCGCACATGCAAAGCCCAAGCCCCGGGACTCCGAAGGCATCCTGGTCGAAGAGGACGAACTCAGCTCCGCGACTGCGCAGCAGATGTACCGGATCCGATGCGAATGCGGTCGTTCCTGGTTCGAGCTGGAACTCAAACTGCTGGTCAAGTGCCCCGGCTGCTCGAGACTGAATCGCGTGCACATGGAGTGAGCGACAGAGGGCCTCTGCAAAAAGACGATTGCGTTCGCAGTGGGGCGCGGCGTCTAATGCCCGCCAAGAACAATAATCGGGGACTTTCCTGCGATGCGCCGCACCCTGCTTGCCGCCCTTGCGTTGGTGCTCGCTGCACCGATTGCTTCCGCTCAGATCGATAGCGCCACGGTGACCGGCGGTCGGATCGCCGGCACCGTTGCCGACGGCGTCGGCGTGTTCAAGGGAATACCCTTTGCCGCAGCCCCCGTCGCGGGACTGCGATGGAAGGCGCCCCAACCCGTGCCCTCCTGGGAGGGCGTTCGCAGGGCGGACAGCTACGGGCCCGCCTGCATGCAGGCGGCCAACATGCTCAAGCTCATGGGCGCCGGACCGGCCGTCGGTGAGGATTGTCTGTACCTGAACGTCTGGACTGCCGCGAAATCATCCGCCGAGCGGCGTCCGGTCATGGTGTGGATCTATGGTGGCGGTTTCGCTGCGGGAATGACCGGCATTCAGGCCTATGACGGCGAGCAGTTCGCCAAGGACGGCGTGGTCCTGGTAAGCGTCGGCTACCGCGTGGGCCCGTTTGGTTTCCTGGCACACCCCACCCTGACTCGCGAAGGGGGCGGAACATCGGGCAATTATGGGCTGCAGGACATGATCGCGGGCCTGCGCTGGGTGCAGCAGAACATTGCCCGGTTCGGGGGTGATCCGGCGCGCGTGACGGTGTTCGGCGAATCCGCCGGCGGCATTGCGGTGAGCCTGCTGACGGCCGCACCGGCTGCCCGGGGGCTCTTTGCGCGTGCGATTTCTGAAAGCGGCGGTGCGTTCGGTCCGACGCGAGAGGGCGCGGTTGCGGGCGGCCTGCTGCCGACGCTCGAGGGCGCCGAACGGTTCGGCCAGCAGTTCCTGAAGAGGCTGGGCGCATCCGATCTGGCCAGTGCCCGCGCCCTTTCGGCGCAGCAGATCCAGGCGGGATTGCCTGCCGATGCCCTGGCCGGCGGGTTCTGGCCGAATCGGGACGGAAAAATATTGCCGGGCGACCAATATCACCGCTACGAGGCCGGTCGGTTCAACGACACTCCGGTCCTCATCGGCACCAATTCCGATGAAGGCGGACTGTTCGCGGCGCCGGGCGTTACGCCTGCGAAATTCGAAGCACAGGTACGCGCAGGCTACGGCGATCGCGCCGATGAAGTGCTGCGCGCGTATCCCCACGACACCGACGCGCGGGCTGAACGTGCGGCCAAGGACCTGTTCCGGGATACGACGTTCGGCTGGTCGACCTGGGCGTGGGCCAGCCTGGAATCCGGCCATGGCAAGCACAAGGCCTACATCTACTACTTCGATCACCGTACTCCCCAGTCGCCCGAGGGCTCGAACCACGGCTCGGAGATCGCATTCGTGTTCCGCAACCTGACGGCGCCTGCATTGGGGGGCGCGGTCATGCAGCCGACCGCGGCCGAAGAGAAGCTTTCGGAACAGATGCAGCGCTACTGGGTCAACTTTGCGACGCGTGGTGATCCGAACGGGCCGGGGTTGCCCGCCTGGCCGGCATACGATGCGCAGACCCAACAGGCGATGATCCTGCGGGACTCACCCGCCGCAGGGTCACTGCCGAATCAGCCGCAGCTGCACGCGCTGGATGATTACTTCCGCTGGCGGCGCGACGGCGCCGCCCATTGACGCTACAGCACGCGCAGCAGCGTCAGGCCCTCGCCCATCGGCAGCATCGACAGGTCCACGCGCGGATCCTGGCTGACGTGCGCATTGAAGGCGCGGATGGCATCGGCTGACGGACTCTGCAGTTCCGTGACGAAGCGGCCGGACACGCCCAGCGTATTGTCGACGGCGATCAGGCCGCCCTTGCGCACCAGGTGCAGCAGCTTCTCGTAATAGGCGATGTAGTTGCCCTTGTCGGCATCGACGAAGGCAAAATCGAAACTGGCCCTGCCACCCGGCTCCGCCAGCAGTTCGTCCAGGGATTGCAGCGCCGGCTTCAGCCGCAAGTCGATCTTCGCCTCCACGCCGGCCTCGCGCCAGAACGGACGACCGATACGCGTGAACTCATCGCTCACGTCGCAGGCCACGAGCGTCCCGTCCGGCGGCAGGGCCAGCGCCACCGCCAATGCCGAGTACCCGGTGTACGTCCCCAGTTCGATGCAGCGCCGCGCGCCGATCAGCTTCACCAGCAGTGCCATGAACTGCCCCTGCTCGGCGCCGATCTGCATTTCGGATTCGGCCCGCGGGGCCGTCGCCGCGCGCAGCCGCGCCAGCACCGGGGGTTCGCGTGAGGACACCGACAGCAGGTACCCGTGAACCCCGGCCGGCAGCATACTGTTACGTGTCACCATACATCCCCCTGTCTGTGCGCCCCTGACGGTAATCTTAGCAACATGGACACCATTCTTTCGGTTCAGAATCTGACCAAGACCTATGCCAGCGGTCATCAGGCGCTGCGGGCCGTGACCCTGCAGATCCGCCGCGGCGAGATCTTCGCGCTGCTGGGCCCGAACGGCGCCGGCAAGACCACCCTGATCGGCATTTCCTGCGGTCTCGTAACCCCCTCCTCCGGGGTCGTCCGGGTCGATGGGCATGATGTGGTGCGGGACTTCAGGGCCGCCCGGGAGACCATCGGCCTGGTACCCCAGGAGCTGACCACGGATGCCTTCGAGACCGTCTGGGCCACGGTGAGCTTCAGCCGCGGCCTGTTCGGCCGGCCTCAGGATCCGGCGGTCCTGGAAAGGATTCTGCGCAGCCTCTCGCTGTGGGACAAGAAGGACAGCCGGATCTCGACCCTCTCCGGGGGCATGAAGCGGCGGGTGCTGATCGCGAAGGCACTCTCCCACGAGCCACGGCTGCTGTTTCTGGACGAGCCCTCCGCGGGCGTCGACGTGGAACTGCGCCACGACATGTGGAACGTGGTGCGGGGACTGCGGGATTCGGGCGTGACCATCATCCTCACGACGCACTACATCGAGGAAGCGGAGGAGATGGCCGACCGCATCGGCATCATCAGTCGCGGCGAGCTCATCCTGGTCGAGGACAAGGCCACCCTGATGCGCAAGCTCGGGCGCAAGCAGCTGACCCTGCACCTGCAGGAACCGCTGACTGGCGTTCCCGCCGCGCTCGACGATTTCGGCCTGAGCCTCAGCGCCGACGGCATGACGCTGGTCTACTCGTTCGAGAACGAAGGCGGCCGCGCCCGCATCACCGGCCTGCTGCGTCAACTGAGCGAGGCGGGCATCGGCTTCCGGGACCTGGAGACCAGCCAGAGTTCACTCGAGGAGATCTTCGTCTCCCTGGTGCGGGGCGCGGCATGAACTGTTATGCCGTGAAGGCGATCTACCGTTTCGAAATGGCCCGGACCTTCCGCACTCTCGTGCAGAGCATCGGCGCTCCGGTGCTCACGACCTCACTGTACTTCGTCGTCTTCGGCTCGGCGATCGGCTCGCGCATGTCCCAGATCGGCGGCGTGCCATACGGTGCGTTCATCGTGCCGGGCCTGATCATGCTCTCGGTGCTGACCGAGAGCGTGAGCAACGGCTCGTTCGGCATCTACATGCCCAAATGGGCCGGGACCATCTACGAGCTGCTGTCCGCACCGGTCTCGACTCCGGAGATCCTGCTCGGCTACGTCGGAGCCGCGGCCACCAAGTCCGTGCTCATCGGACTGGTGATCCTGGTCACGTCCACCTTCTTCGTGCACCTTCACATCCTGCACCCGCTGGGCATGGTCGCCTTTCTGCTGCTCACTTCCGTGAGCTTCAGCCTGTTCGGCTTCATCCTCGGGATCTGGGCGGACAGCTGGGAGCAGCTGCAGATCGTGCCGCTGCTGGTGGTCACGCCGCTCACCTTTCTCGGCGGCAGTTTCTACAGCATCGACATCCTGCCGCCGGTGTGGCGCACGATCACCCTGTTCAATCCGGTCGTATACCTGATCAGCGGTTTCCGCTGGAGCTTCTACGGCCTTTCGGACGTGAGCATCGGCGCGAGTCTGGGCTTCGTGGCGGCTTTTCTGCTGGTGTGCCTGCTGGCGGTGTCCTGGATGCTGCGCACCGGGTGGCGCCTGAAGAATTAAGGTCAAATCGGCCCCGACCTGGCTTCCGAGGGGCATGTCGGCATGCGCCGATAGCCCTCCGCGCGGCATCGTGATACCAAGTCGTTAGGCAGGATCCGGTCAAGGCGATACGTTGTGGATGTGAAAACCGCACATTGGTCCCCCGCGGTGTCGACGGGTACTCCGGTATTGCCGCCGCTACGGCTGATTTCCGGGGTGGTGGCATGGTGGCACGTGCAGCTGGGCGCGGTGGCATTGCTGAACCTCGTGCTGTGGGTGCTGGCCGCCGCTGCGGTCGCCAGCCACCCGGTTGCGGGCCGTACCGCAACCGAGTTTGCCTGGCTGCAACTGGCGCTCTCCGGTGTGTACATGCTGGGGTGCGCGTTCCGGTCGGTGCTCCCGGTCTACGACATCCCGCGCCTCGTGATCGTCGACTGCCCGCTGTCGAGCGTCATGGTCGGCCGATCGGTGGCCACGGTCGCGGAAGTATGCTTCGGCCTGCAATGGGCGCTGCTGGTGCATCACATGGCGCTCTCGAGCCACAGCGCCCTCGGCTACGCGGTCTCCCTGGCGGTCATGCCGCTGATCGCGGTGGCTGAAGTTTTTTCCTGGCACGCGGTGCTGACGACCCGGCAGCGCGGTCACATGGTCGAGAATTCCTTGTGGGGCGTGGCTGCGGCGCTGGTCGTTGCGAGCCTGCTGCTGATCGGTCCGCACCGGCACGCAGAACTCTACGTACCCATGATGATCTGGTGCGTGGGCGGCGCGGCCTGTGCTGCTTTCATCTTCCTTGTCGATGTGCCGATGTACCGCTCGCGCTGGCGCGCCGACTGCGCCGCAGGGCGTTGCTACCAGGCCATTCCCGAAGGAATCAGGGACGTGTGCCGGCGGCGGGACGTGTCCCATCGCTGGCAGGACTGGAAGAGCGAAATGCTGTGGATGTCGCTGTATTTCAGTCTGGGCGTCTGGAGCAGCATTTCGCTGGTCTACGCCTCACTCGCCCTCTTCACTCAGCTCTGAGGACCCGGCATGTGCTGGGCCCCGGCGCTGCCACCCGGGGCGGTCGCAGGATTGGGGATTTCGGTGCCTTTGGTCTTCAGGGCCCTGGGCCACGCCTGGAACTCCTCCGGCGAGAGAAAACCATCGTGGTTCAGATCCAGCATGTCAAAGGCCGCATAGAGCCCGGGGTCGGCGCGCGCCTCGATGCGCGACAGCTTGCCGTCCTTATTGGAATCCAGCGTGGCGAACGCGATCGGCTTGAGTTCCGAATGCCTGGCCTGCGCCACCGCGGGCCCGACGGGCATCGATGCCAGCACCATACACATCAGCGATAATGCCAGTTTCATGACCCACCTCGTGCGCCTTGCAGGTGTGGGCAGGTTAGAACCCGGACGCCGCGGCCGGCACCCCGGCAGTACCGATTCCGGGCTTCCGGGAAAGCATCGCCGGGTGTCGGCGGCCGCCTACCTCAGAAGAATCGATAGGTATACCGGGCGACCAGGGTCCGGGGCACGCCGCGGATGGGGAACACATAGGTGCTGCCGTCGGCATCACTGACACCGGTCCCCAGTTCCGTCGCGTAGTTGCGGTCGAACAGATTCTCAATCCGCAGCGTGATGATGTGATGGCGGCGGGAGTCGATGAAATAGCGACCCGCAAGATCGACGACCGGGTACTCGCCGTACTCGGCGCGGCCGCCATCGGCCCCGAGGCCCGTCGCGAATTCGGCGCCGACGAAAACCGCGCTCAGCGTGACGCCGAAGGGCAGCTGCTGCGGATGATAGTCGAACGAGGCCTTGGCCTGCTGCACCGGGATGCCATCGATCTGCTGGTGGGACTCGTCCACGGAGTGCGAATAGGTGTAGTCGAAATTCACCGAAAAATCGTCGAAGTCCGCCGCAACCTGCGCTTCCCCGCCGCGCACGCGCACCGTGCCGGGCACGTTGCCGAACACGGCCTGATCGGTCGTCGCATCGAAGGTCGCGTAGTCGATCAGATTGGTGATGTCGCGACCGAAGGCGATCAGTTCCCACTTGAAGTGCGGCGTACCGAGCGTCCCGCCGATGGACAGATTGACGTTGGTGCCCTTTTCCGGCTTGAGATCGGGATCACCCCGTTCGTCGTCCGGATCGTTGGCGAACAGTTCCTCGGCCGTCGGCAGCCGGAAGGAGGTGCCCGCCTCGCCCCGCACGAACAGCGCGTCGCTGAAATCATGCCTGCCGCTGACACTCCAGACCGCGGCACTCTCGCCGACACTGGCGATGTTGTAGCGGGCGCCGGCGGCGAGGACGGTCCGGTCGATCAGGTTGGGCGTGGTGGAGAGCTGGGCGAATATCGCGTTGTCGCTTTCGGTCTGCTGCGCGATCACCAGCACCGCATCGTGGCCTTCGTAGTTCTGGAAGTCATAGCCCACGACGCCGTTGAAATCGCTGTTGATCTGGAATTTGCCCATCAGGTTCACGCCGCGGTCGTTGTAACCCCAGAAGCCCTTGTCCTCGACATCATTCAACATGCCGGGGCTGCCGATCACGTTGTCGAATTCGGTGTAGTGCGAGTCCCACCAGTGGTAATAGGCCTTGCCGTAAAGCTGCAGGGCATCGCTCGGGGTGTAGTCGAGCTTTGCGGTCAGGATGTTCTCGTCGCGCTCGTTGTAGGCCTCCTCGACCAGCTCCGGATGCAGGTCATCCAGCTTCCCGGAGGTGTGCTGCATGAGGGTGCTGAAGCGCAGGTCGTCGCTGAAGTCGTAGGCGTACTTGGCGCCGACCGTGAACAGGTTATAGGACCGGTCGCGATCGGTGGCACTGGACTGGATGTCCGCTGTCGGAAAAGGCTGGTAGCCCTTTGAGATGTCGAAGTCGGCATACAGCACGAAGTGGTTGTGATCGATGGAGTTGCGGTAATAGGCATCGAAATGTCCGCTGTCATTGGTATCGCCACCGACGGTCAGTGCGCCGTCCGGTGTATCGGAGAACGCCTTGGTCACGATGTTCACGGCACCGGCCATCGCCTGTGTGCCGTAGAACAATGCTTCGCCGCCCTGCAGGATTTCGATGTTGTCGACCATCGCGGCAGGCAGGGTGTCCAGGGGCGTCGTGCCGCCGTACAGGCGGTTGTTCATACGCACCCCGTCCAGCAGCCACAGCACATCCTCGGTGCGCGAACCCTGCAGCGAGACGTTGACGTAATCGAAGGGCCCGGCCTTGGGACTCAGGAACAGTCCGGGAGCCTGGTACTGCAGGGCCTGGGCGACATCGATGTAGGCACCCTTGGCGATCTGGTCCGCGGTAATGGTATCCACGTGGACGCCCTGGGCCGCGAGGATATCCGGCAGCTCCTCCTCGAGTTTCTTGGCGGTCACCTGCACGGTCTCGAGCTGGCCGTCACCCGCGGCGGGAGCCGTATCCGAGCTCGCCTGGGCCCAGGCACCCGCACTGCCACAGACAAACGCCGTTGCCAGAACCCAACGAACTCTGCCGCACGATCCCATGCTCATCGAACACCTCCCCCAGAAGTGGCCGGTG
>DATJTJ010000169.1:0-14266 GCA_035503515.1 Steroidobacteraceae bacterium | reverse complement strand
ACGAACGGCTTTGGCATTACTGCCACCATACTGCTACCAAGGCTTGAGGATGACATCTTTTGAGGGCATGTGATTATCTAACTCCTTGATTCACTGGCTCCCCGGGTTGGAATCGAACCAACGACCAACGGATTAACAGTCCGACGCTCTACCGCTGAGCTACCGAGGAACGCTTGTGTGAAATCGAGGTGCGGCGGATTTTGCTGACACGGCGCACCGCCGTCAAGCAACCCGCACCGCAGGCTCTACCTTGAGGCTTGGCTTCAGCCCGTGGCCGCCAGCGGCGCCTGACCGGCCGGCAGTCCGCCGGTGATCACACGGCGCATGCGCTCCAGGGCCTGCTCCAGGGTCTTCATGCTGCAGGCAAAGGACAGGCGCATGTGCCCGGGAGCACCGAAGCCGCTGCCCGGCACCACGGCGACGCCGCCCTGGGCCAGCAGGAGCTCCGCGAATTCGCCATCGTCGCGGCATCCCAGGCGCGCCATCGCCTTGCTGACGTCCGCGAACGCGTAGAACGTGCCGGCGCCGGGTACGCAGGACACCCCCGGCAGACTGTTCAGGCCCTGAACGATGAAGTCATGACGGGCCTTGAAGGCATCGTTCATGGTGGCGACGCAGGCCTGGTCCCCGTTGAGCGCCACGGTCGCGGCCTTCTGCGAAATGCTCGAGGCGTTGGAGGTGGACTGCCCCTGGATGGTGGACATGGCGGTAATGATTTCGCGCGGTCCGCCGCAATAGCCGATGCGCCAACCGGTCATGGCGTAGCCCTTGGAGACGCCATTGATGGTCACGGTGCGGTGGTACAGCTCCGGCACCGCCGTCAGCAGGCTGCAGAACGGCTCCTGGTCCCAGAAAATCTTCTCGTACATGTCATCGGTGCCGATGACGATGCGGGGGTGCTCGAGCAGCACCTCGCCGAGGGCCCGCAGCTCGGCGCGGGTATAGGCGGCGCCGGTCGGGTTGCAGGGACTGTTCAGCAGCACCAGCCGGGTCTTCGGCGTGATGGAGGTCGACAGCTGCCGCGGGGTGATCTTGTAGCCCTGGGCGGAGCCCGCGAACGGCATGACGGGCAGCCCATCCGACAGCAGCACCATGTCCGGGTAAGACACCCAGTAGGGGGCCGGGATGATGGCCTCGTCGCCCGGATCGAGCACGGCCATGCACAGGTTGTACAGGGTCTGCTTGGCGCCGCTGGACACCAGGATCTGCGGACGCTCGTACTCGATGCCATTGTCGCGATTGAACTTGGCGATGATGGCGTCCTTGAGCTCATTCGTGCCATCGACATTGGTATAGCGCGTGAAGCCCCCATTGATGGCGTCGATGCCGGCCTGCGCGATGTGCGCGGGCGTGTCGAAGTCGGGTTCGCCGGCGCCGAGTCCGATGACATCGTGGCCTTCGGCCTTGAGGCGGGCGGCGCGTGCGGTCACTGCCAGGGTCGGTGAGGGCTTGACGCGCTGAACGCGTCGTGAAACGGGTAGGTTCATTTTTCCTGATGCCGTCGCGGAGGAAAGCGGGCATGGCTATATTACGGGATTGCGTTCGTGCCCACCAATGCCGCCGCTGTTAACGCGACGCACTCAGGAATATTTCCATGGAACGCTTGCCGTTCAAACTCCAATCTGATTACGCCCCTGCCGGTGACCAGCCCGCTGCCATCGAGCAGCTGTGCGAGGGGCTGGCCGCGGGGCTTGCGCATCAGACGCTGCTGGGAGTCACCGGATCGGGAAAAACCTTCTCCATCGGGTCCGTGATCGAACGGGTACAGCGTCCGACCCTGGTGCTGGCGCACAACAAGACGCTCGCGGCCCAGCTGTACGGCGAATTTCGCGAGTATTTTCCGAATAATGCAGTCGAATACTTCGTCTCGTACTACGACTATTACCAGCCCGAAGCCTACGTGCCCTCGACCGACACTTATATAGAAAAGGACTCCTCGGTCAACGAGCACATCGAGCAGATGCGGCTGTCGGCCACCAAGGCCCTGCTGGAGCGGTCGGATGCGATTATTGTCGCCACGGTGTCGGCGATCTACGGCTTGGGCGACCCGGCGGCGTACCTGTCGATGGTGCTGCACGTCGTGCGCGGCGATCGCATGGATCAACGTAAGTTATTGCGCAGACTTGCCGATATGCAGTATACGCGCAACGAGCTGGACCTGACCCAGGGCACCTATCGCGTTCGCGGCGATGTCGTCGACGTGTTCCCGGCCGAATCCAGCCGCGAGGCGGTGCGCATCGAGCTCTTCGACGACACCATCGATTCCATTGCGCTGTTCGATCCGCTCACCGGGCAGGTGCTGCGCAAGGTGCCGCGCTTCACCATCTATCCCGGCACTCATTATGTGACGCCCCGCGACCGCCTGATCGGCGCCGTGGACCAGATCCGCGAGGATCTGCGTGAGCGGCTGGCCCAGCTGCGCGACGCCAGCAAGCTGCTGGAGGCGCAGCGGCTCGAGCAGCGCACCATGTTCGACATGGAAATGATGCAGGAGGTCGGCTACTGCGCCGGCATCGAGAACTACTCGCGCTATCTCTCCGGGCGCGAGCCCGGCGAGCCGCCGCCGTGCCTGTTCGACTACCTGCCGAATGATGCGCTGCTGGTCGTCGATGAAAGCCACCAGACCATCCCGCAGCTTGGCGCCATGTACAAGGGCGATCGCTCGCGCAAGGAGACCCTGGTCGAATATGGCTTCCGGCTGCCCTCGGCCCTGGACAACCGGCCGCTGAAGTTCGAGGAATGGGAGGCGCTCGCGCCGCAGATGATCTTCGTCTCGGCGACGCCGGGCAGCTATGAAAAGACACACTCGGCGCAGGTCGTCGAGCAGCTGGTGCGGCCCACCGGGCTGGTCGATCCCCAGGTCGAGGTGCGCCCCGTGCGCACCCAGGTGGACGATGTGCTCTCCGAGATCAACCGCTGCATCGGGCGCAACGAGCGGGTGCTGATCACCGTGCTGACCAAGCGCATGGCGGAGGATCTGACCGATTATCTCCACGACCACGAAATCCGGGTGCGCTACCTGCATTCGGACGTGGAGACGGTCGAACGGACGGAAATCATCCGTGACCTCAGGCTTGGCCGTTTCGACGTGCTGGTGGGCATCAACCTGCTGCGCGAGGGCCTCGACATGCCCGAGGTGGCCCTGGTGGCCATCCTGGATGCCGACAAGGAAGGCTTCCTGCGCTCGGACAACTCCCTGATCCAGACCATCGGCCGGGCCGCCCGCAATCTGCACGGGCGGGCCATCCTGTATGCGGACCGGATGACGGGCTCCATGCAACGCGCGCTCGAGGAAACCGAGCGGCGGCGCAACAAGCAGCTCGAGTTCAATGCCCGGCATGGCATCACGCCGGTTGGCATCACCAAGGGCGTGGCGGACATCATGGAGGGCGCCCGCGCCTCGGCCCCGCAGCCCGGCGGCAAGCGCCGGGGCAAGGAGCGGGCCGTCGCGACGGCGGCCGAGTCGGGCGCGTCGCCCCTGAGCCTGGAACCCGCGGCGCTCGTGCGCCGGATCAAGGCGCTGGAGACCAAGATGTTCGCCAAGGCCCGGGACCTCGAGTTCGAGGAGGCCGCCGCGCTGCGCGATGAAATCGAGAAGCTCAAGCAGATCGAGCTCGGGCTGGCGGGCTAGTCCGCGCGGCCCGATGCCGCGTAAGTGATTGGAAGTGCGGCAGTTCGCTTGCCTCCCCCGGCCGGCTTAGGTATCGTGCCCGTCCCCCGGTTGCAGCCGGGGAGTGCAGGCGCGTAGCTCAGTGGTAGAGCATCACCTTGACATGGTGGTGGTCGGTGGTTCGATCCCACTCGCGCCTACCAGATTTGAACCCGAAGGCGCCCGCGAGATCGGGCGCCTTTTTTCTTGACCAGCGTGGACGTCTCATGCCTGTCGTGACATTGCCGGATGGCAGTCAGCGCCAGTTCGACCACCCGGTGACGGTGGACGAAGTGGCGGCGAGTATCGGAGCGGGGTTGCGCAAGGCCGCCCTGGCCGGCCGCGTGGACGACAAACTCGTGGATACCTCCTTCACGGTCGACCACGACGTGACGCTGTCGATCATCACGGCCAAGGATCCGGCGGGCCTCGAGGTGATCCGTCATTCCACCGCGCACCTGCTGGCGCAGGCCGTCAAGCAGCTGTTCCCGGAGGCCCAGGTCACCATCGGTCCGGTGATCGAGGACGGGTTCTACTACGACTTCTCGTACAAGCGGCCCTTCACGACCGAGGACCTGGGGGCCATCGAAGCGCGCATGACGCAGCTGTCGGCCGCCGATGAAAAGGTCACCCGCCGCGTCATGGACCGCGATGCGGCGGTCGAGTACTTCAAGAGCATCGGCGAGCACTACAAGGCCGAAATCATCGCCAGCATTCCGGCGGGCGAGACCATTTCCCTGTACGGGCAGGGCGACTGGGTCGACCTGTGCCGCGGACCGCACGTGCCCTCCACCGGCAAGCTCACCGCCTTCAAGCTCACCAAGGTGGCCGGCGCCTACTGGCGCGGCGACTCCCGCAACGAGATGCTGCAGCGGATCTATGGCACCGCGTGGGCCGACAAGAAGCAGCTCGACGAGTACCTGAAGCGGCTCGAGGAGGCCGAAAAGCGCGACCACCGGCGCATCGGCCGCGAGCTCGACCTGTTCCACATCCAGGAGGAAGGTCCGGGGCTGGTGTTCTGGCACCCCAAGGGCTGGGCGATCTGGCAGGCGATCGAGCAGTACATGCGCGGCATCTACCGTGAGTCCGGCTACCAGGAAGTGCGCGGTCCGCAGGTGCTGGACGTGTCGCTGTGGAAGAAGTCCGGGCACTGGGACAACTACCAGGACAACATGTTCTTCACCGAGTCGGAGAAGCGCACCTATGCGCTCAAGCCGATGAACTGTCCGGGACACGTGCAGATCTTCAATCATGGCCTGCACAGCTACCGGGACCTGCCGCTGCGCTATGGCGAGTTCGGCGCCTGCCACCGCAACGAGCCCTCCGGCGGCCTGCACGGCATCCTGCGGGTGCGCGGTTTCACCCAGGATGACGGCCATATCTTCTGCACCGAGGATCAGATCGAGGCCGAAGTGACCGCCTTTCACCGCCAGGCGCTGGCGGTGTACGCGGATTTCGGTTTCAAGGACCTGCAGATCAAGATCGCCCTGCGGCCCGAGAAGCGCATCGGTTCGGACGAGTTCTGGGACCGCACCGAGGGCATGCTGCGCAAGGCCCTGGCGGCCGCCGGGGTGCAGTGGGAGGAACTGCCGGGGGAGGGTGCCTTCTATGCGCCGAAGGTGGAATACCACCTGAAGGATGCCATCGGCCGCACCTGGCAGCTGGGGACCATCCAGATCGACTTCATGATGCCCTCGCGCCTGGGGGCCGAGTACGTTGGGGCGGACTCGGCGCGGCATGTGCCGGCCATGCTGCACCGGGCCATCGTCGGGTCCATGGAACGCTTCATCGGCATCCTCCTCGAGCACCATGCCGGCAGGCTCCCGGCCTGGCTTGCCCCGGAACAGGTCGTGGTGCTGAATATCACCGAGCGCCAGGCCAGTTATGTAGACCAGGTCGCGGAAACTCTTAGAAAACATGGAGTTCGGGCCATTACCGACTTGCGGAACGAGAAGATCGGCCTTAAGATCCGCGAGCACACGCTTCAGCGTGTCCCATACTTGATCGTTGTCGGCGACAAAGAAGTCGCCGCAAACCAGCTTGCAGTGCGTACTCGCGGCGGCAGGGATCTGGGCTTAATGTCTGTGGAGACGTTCCTGGAACGTCTGCAGACCGAGCTCAGCAGCCGCGGGCGCAAAACTTTGGAGGATTGACGCATCGCTATTGCATCCAAGCGCGTCCGGCGCAACGACGAGATCACTTCGCCCCAACTGCGGGTGATTGCAGCGGATGGTTCCCAGGCCGGCGTGATGAGCAGATTCGAGGCGCTGGCCATGGCCACGTCCGCGGAACTGGACCTGGTGGAGGTCTCCCCGACGGCAGAGCCGCCGGTCGTGCGCATCATGGACTATGGGAAATTCCTGTTCGAACAGAACAAGAAGGCCCACTCGGCGAAGCGCAAGCAGAAGCAGATTCAGGTCAAGGAAGTAAAATTCCGGCCTGGTACGGAAGAGGCGGATTACCAGGTCAAACTGCGCAATCTGACCCGCTTCCTGACCGAAGGTGATAAGGCCAAGGTGACCTTGAGGTTCCGCGGCCGTGAAATGGTGCACCAGGATATCGGGCGCAAGCTCCTGGCCCGGGTTTCCGCCGATCTTGCCCAGCTGGGCGTGATCGAGCAGAACCCGATGATGGAGGGCAAGCAGATGATCATGGTGTTTGCACCGAAAAAGAAGTAACGCCGCAGGCCTTCAGCCCGCAAGGGTCCGGAAGCCGGTGTCGTTCGCCCGCCAGTGGGTGGCCCGCAGGGACACCTTACGAACGGGGCCATATAAATGAGGAGTCGAGAACATGCCCAAGTTGAAGACCAACCGGGCTGCGGCCAAGCGCATTCGCAAGACTGCGAAGGGATACAAGGCGTATTCCGCCGGCCGCCGCCACAACCTCGGTCATAAGGACCGCAAGCGCAAGCGCCACCTGCGATCAGGTGGCAGCAGCCTGGTGCACGAGAGCGATGTCGGCCGTCTGCCGGCGCTGCTTCCGAATCACTAGCCCCTTCGCTTACGGAGAAATTCGATGGCACGAGTCAAGCGTGGTGTGACGGCGCGAGCCCGCCACAATAAAGTTCTGGGTAAGGCGAAGGGCTACTACAACGCCCGTCGCAAGATCTATCGGGCCGCCAAGCAGGCGGTCATCAAGGCCGGTCAGTACGCTTATCGCGACCGGCGCACCAAGAAGCGCGAGTTCCGGGCACTGTGGATCGCGCGCATCAATGCCGCGGCCCGCATTCACGGGCTCAGCTACAGCCGCATGATCGACGGCCTGAACCGGGCCGGCGTCGAAATCGACCGCAAGATGCTGGCGGATCTCGCCGTGCACGATGCGGACGCCTTCGGCGCCATCGCACAGCAGGCCAAGACAGCACTCGGCATCGCGGCCTGATCGCTGCGTGAGCGATCTGGGCTCCGTCGTGGACCAGGCGCTGCACGAGGTCGCTTCGTGCAGCGCGCTCGCGGCTCTCGAGGATTGCCGGGTCCGATGGCTCGGCAAGAAGGGCGGTCTCACCGAACAGCTGAAGGCCCTGGGGTCACTGCCCGCCAGTGAACGCCCAGCCGCCGGCGCGCGCATCAACGAAGCCAAGGCGCGCGTGCAGGAGGCCATCGAGGCCCGGCGCGCCGAACTCGAACGGGCCCAGGACGAGGCGCGCCTGAGCGCCGGCCGGATCGATGTGACCTTGCCCGGACGCGGCGAGCTGCGCGGCGCGCTGCATCCGGTCACGCGCGCACGGCTGCGGATCGAGGCGATCTTCCGCAGCGCCGGTTTCGATGTGGCCGAAGGCCCCGAAATCGAGGACGACTTCCACAACTTCGAGGCGCTCAACATTCCCGCCGATCATCCGGCGCGGGCGATGCACGACACGTTCTATTTCGCCGATGGCCGCCTGCTGCGCACCCATACCTCCACGGTGCAGATCCGCGCAATGCTGGCGCGGGGTGCGCCGCTTGCGGTGATCGCCCCCGGTCGCGTCTATCGCAGCGACTCGGACGTGACCCACGCGCCGATGTTCCACCAGCTCGAAGGCATCGTGGTGGACGAGAACATCAGCTTCGCCAACCTGAAGGCGGTCCTGCACGGCTTCATCGAAGCCTTCTTCGAGCGCGACCTCGGCATGCGCCTGCGGCCTTCGTACTTCCCCTTCACCGAGCCCTCGGCGGAAGTGGACATGTCCTGCGTGTTCTGCGATGGCGCCGGCTGCCGCATCTGCAAGCAGACCGGATGGCTGGAGATCCTCGGTTGCGGCATGGTGCACCCGAATGTGCTCAAGGCGAGCGGCGTCGATCCGGAGCGCTACACCGGCTATGCCTTCGGCGCCGGTATCGATCGGCTGGCGATGCTGCGCTATGGCGTCAATGACATGCGGCTGTTCTTCGAGAACGACCTGCGCTTCCTCGAACAGTTTCCGGCGTTCTGACGGCACCCCATGAGAGTTCCAATTTCCTGGCTGCAAGAGTGGGTGACGGTACCGTGGAGTGCCGCGGAGCTGGGTTCGCGTCTGACCATGGCGGGGCTCGAGCTGGACGCGATCGAGCCTGCGGCGCCGCCCTTCACGGGTGTCGTCGTGGCGCAGATCGTCGAGGCTCTCCCGCACCCCCAGGCGGACAAGCTGCGCGTGTGCCAGGTCACGACCGGGTCGGGCCCGGTGCTGCAGATCGTCTGTGGCGCGAGCAATGCCCGCGCCGGTCTGCGCACGGCGCTCGCCACCGTCGGCGCCGAATTGCCCGGCGGCATTGCGATCAAGGCGGCGAAGCTGCGCGGCGTGGAATCGCGGGGCATGCTGTGTTCTTCCAGGGAACTGGGCCTGAGCGAGGGCAATCCGGGCATCCTCGAGCTGCCGCAGGATGCGCCGCTGGGGGCTTCGCTGCGGGAGTACCTGAAGCTCGATGACACCACGATCGAGCTCAACGTCACGGCAAACCGTGGCGATGCCATGTCGGTCATCGGCGTCGCCCGGGAAGTCGCGGCGCTCGGCGGTGGGGCACTGCAGACGCCCGCGGTGGCGGCCGTGGCCCCGGTGCTGCCCGATCGGCAGCCGGTACGGCTGGAGGCGCCGGACGCATGCCCGAGATTCGCCGGTCGGATCATCCGCGGCATCGACAATACCCGCCCGACGCCGGTGTGGCTGCGCGAGCGCCTGCGGCGCGCGGGAGTCCGCTCCATCAGTCCCGCGGTCGATGTCACGAACTACGTGCTGCTGGAACTCGGCCAGCCGATGCATGCCTACGACCTGGCCAAGGTCGAGGGCACCATCGCCGCGCGCATGGCGCGGCCCGCGGAGTCACTGACCCTGCTCGACGGGCGCCACGTCGCTCTGGAGCCGGACATGCTGGTCATCGCCGATGAAGCCGGTCCGGTCGGCGTCGCCGGTGTCATGGGCGGGGAGCGCACGGCCGTGAGCGCGACGACCCGGGATCTGTTCCTCGAGGTGGCCTGGTTTGCGCCCGAGAGCATCCGCGGCCGGGCGCGGCGGCTGGGACTGCACACCGATGCCAGTCAGCGATTCGAGCGCGGTGTGGATCCTGCGGGCCAGGTGCGCGCCATGGAGCGCGCCACGGCCCTGCTGCTCGAGATGGCCGGTGGCCGGCCCGGCCCCGTGGTCATGACCGAGGAGCCGGCGCGGCTGCCGGTGCGCTCGCCGGTGACGCTGCGCCGGGCGCGCCTGACGCGCCTGCTGGGGATTGCGGTACCCGATGGCCAGGTGAACTCGATTTTCCAGAGCCTGCAGATGCAGGTGGCAGCGGCCGGCGAGGGCTGGAGTGTGACCCCGCCGCCGCATCGCTTCGATATCGCCATCGAGGAGGACCTCGTCGAGGAGGTGGCGCGCATCATGGGATTCGATGCGGTGCCCGAGCGGCCGGCCACGCGCCAGCAGGTGTTCCTGCCGCTGCCCGAGGCCGTGGCACCCGAGCGGGCCTATCTGGAAACCCTGGTGGGCCGCGGCTACCACGAGATCATCACCTTCGCGTTCGTCGATCCGGCACTGCAGGGGGCCCTGTTCCCCCAGGTCGAAACCCTGGCGCTGGCCAATGCCATCGCCTCGGATCTGTCGGTCATGCGGATCTCGCTGTGGCCGGGCCTGGTGCGCGCGGCGCTGGAGAATCAGCGCCGGCAACAGGACCGGATCCGACTGTTCAGTCACGGGGCACGCTTCGTCGTGACCCAGGGCACGCTGAGCGAGGTGGATTCCCTGGCCGGCATCGCCCTTGGGAGGCGGCTGCCCGAACAGTGGGGCAGCAGCGATGCGCGGGAAAGCCACGACTTCTTCGACAGCAAGGCGGACCTCACGGCCCTGCTGGCGGGCACCGGCGCTGCCGATGAGTTCAGCTTCGAGGCGGCGACGCTGCCGTGCCTGCACCCCGGGCGCAGCGCACGGGTGCTGCGCTCCGGGGCTGCCGTCGGCTGGATCGGTGAACTGCATCCGCGCCTGATCCGCGAACTCGGATTCCATCAGGCCCCCGTGTTGTTTGAGATGGATGTTGTTGCATTGCGGGTAGCTCTGCCGCAGGGCCGCGAGATTTCGCGCTTCCCGCAGGTGCGCCGGGACCTCGCGGTGGTGGTACCGGAGAAAGTCTCTTTCAGTGCTCTGCGCGAGCGTGTAGTCTTGTCGGGGTCAAGCTTCCTGCGCAACGTGCGTCTATTTGACGTATATCGGGGCGCAGGCATAGAAGAAGGTCGAAAAAGCATTGCCTTGGGCTTGATTTTCCAAGAGATTTCTCGCACGCTAACCGACGACGAAGTAGACCGCGCAGTAGCGGCCGTGGTGGCTGATCTGCGTGAGAACCTGGATGCGAGAATACGAGAATAAGCCTATGACGGCTCTCACGAAGGCTGAGATGGCAGAGGCGCTCTTCAATCAGCTGGGCCTCAACAAGCGCGAAGCGCGCGAGCTGGTGGACCTGTTCTTCGAAGAGGTGCGTGCTGCGCTCTCCAATGGCGAACAAGTGAAATTGTCCGGCTTCGGTAACTTTGACCTGCGGGATAAGAACCAACGCCCGGGGCGCAATCCGAAAACCGGAGAAGAGATTCCGATTACGGCACGCCGTGTCGTAACCTTCCGTCCTGGGCAAAAATTGAAAGCGCGGGTCGAAGCCTATGTTGGAGCCAAAGAATAACGACACGCTGCCGCCGATTCCCGGCAAGCGGTACTTCACCATCGGTGAAGTCAGTGACCTGTGCGGCGTGAAGCCGCACGTCCTGCGTTATTGGGAACAGGAGTTCCCGCAGCTCAAGCCGGTCAAGCGCCGCGGCAATCGTCGTTACTACCAGCGCCAGGATGTGATCGTGATCCGCCAGATCCGCAGCCTGCTGTACGAGCAGGGCTTCACCATCGGCGGCGCCCGCAACAAGCTCACCGGCGAAGAGGCGCGCACGGATGTGAGCCAGAGCCAGCAGATCGTGCGCCAATTACGGCTGGAACTCGAAGAAGTACTCAAACTGCTGCGACGCTGAACTCGCGCATCGCCTGCGGGTGCGCCTGCCACGGAGGGGTCCATGATTCACCGCATTCTCGGTGTGATGGTTCTGGGCGTGCTCGGCCAGTTCTGCACGGCGGCCCGCGCCGACAGCCTGGATTCGGCCACCCAGCAGCAGATCGTCGCCGCGACCTTCGAGGTCGTGCAGATGAAACCGCCCGAGGACGGGCCGGTCACCTACGAGCGCGTGCTGCCGATGGACCTCATTCCCTACCAGCAGCGCGTGGACAAGTACCGCTCCATCGGCACCGCGTTCGCCATCGGCCCCAACCAGTACGTGACCGCCGGTCACGTCCTGTCCGTCGGTGAGGGCAGCCAGTTCGGGCCGCCGGCGCTGCGCGACGGCGCCGGCAACGTCTATGAGATCGACAAGGTCCTGAAGTACTCGGACGATCAGGACTTCGTGGAGTTTTCCCTGAAGCATCCACCATCGTCCGAAAAGACCCTGGCCACGGCGGCACCGCCGGCATTGAACGATCCGGTGTTCGCCGTGGGCAACGCGCTGGGACAGGGTGTCGTGGTTCGCGACGGAGTCTTTACCTCCGAAACTCCCGAAGAGATCAATGGCCGCTGGAAATGGCTGCGGTTCACCGCCGCCGCATCCCCCGGCAACAGCGGCGGCCCGCTGGTGGACAAGAAAGGCAACGTCATCGGCATCGTGCTGCGCAAGTCCGAGTCCGAGAATCTGAACTACGCGGCGCCCATTTCGCTGGTCACCGCTGCCTCGAAATCGGAGGGGACGATCGACAGTCGGGCGAACTACCGGCTGCCCATGATGGACGCCTCCGAAATGATCGAGAGTCACGAACAGGTGCCACTGCCCTCATCGCTCGCCGATTTCTACGCGAATCTGCAAAAAGTGGTCGTGGCCATCATGGACCGCAGCACGCAGCAGCTGCTGGACCACAACAAGACGCGGCTGTTTCCGAACAGCCAGACCTCCGCGACCCTGCTGTCGGAGGTGCTGCGCTCACCCTTTCCGCGGCTGATCCACGAGGCTCAGGACCGCAACTGGGCGATCGCCTCCCCGCAGCTGCAGAGTGCCCAGCTCGAGAACAACGGCTTCGTGCGCTCCGGGGGTTTCCTGCATCGAGTGCGGGTGCCGGATGATCTCAAGCTTGCGAATCTCTACGGCGACTCGAAGCTGTACATGGACCTCATGCTGCGGGCGGGTTTCAACCTGAAACGGACCGTCGGGACGGCCAGCATCAAGGTGACCTCGCTGGGGAAGGCCGTGCAGGAGTCGGCATACACGGACACCTGGGGACGGAACTGGCAGATCAAGATCTATGCGATACCCTTCGATGACATCTATCTCGTCACGATGAATCTGCCGACTCCGGAAGGTTACGCGGCCATGTTCCTGCCGGCGCGGGGCGCCGCGAAGGATGTGACGCTTGCCGAGGAGAAGCTGCTGGCGAACTACATCTACGTGACCTTCGAGGGCACGCTCGCGAAGTGGCGCGAATTCCTGCCGCTGAAGGCCGACCAGCCGAAGATCTTCGGGTCGCTCAATGTGAAAATCGACGGCGACTACAGCAAACTGAGCTTCAGCTCCAGGCGCATCGAACTGAACGTCACTCCCGAGGTTCTGCCGCTGTCGGCAACCACGGTTCTGGCCCTCGATTTCAGCTACTTCAAGGACGGCGGCACCGTGGTGTGGGACCTGGGCAGCATTCTGGTCGGAGAAGGCGCCCAGAAGAACGAATACGTGGACGCCCGGCGCTTCGACCAGCCCGATCCCTCACTTCCGGACAAGATTCAGAGCACCTGGAAAAAGGTGGAGGCGAACGAATATCCGTTCAATGGCGTCGCCGCGGACGACAACGGAGGCATGAGGGCATCCACGGCCGTCGGCAACGGCGCCGGATCGGCCGCCCGCTATGCCTTGACCGTGAGAAACGAAGGGGCGCCAGGGCAGGACGCGATGCACACCCGGCTCGACGCCCTGCAAAAGGCATTCAAGGACCTTGAGCACTAGCCGGCCCATTTCGGTATACTCCGCGGTTCGGAACGTGGCGCAGTCTGGTAGCGCACTTGCATGGGGTGCAAGGGGTCCCGAGTTCGAATCTCGGCGTTCCGACCACCTATATCAACCCCCACGCTGACATCCTCGGCGCGTTCTCTTCCGCATCCTCGACTGCAGCGCGTCAATCAGTCAGCGATGTGGGAATCCGTGCCGCGCGAAGATCACAAAAAAGACTGCAACCAGTACAAGCCAGAAAAGCACTACCCAAGCCACTACCCGCCAGAGGGTTCGCACGTCGTATCTCCATGGGTGCCTTCAGTCGCGAAGCGCGATCCACGTTGTACCCGGCATTGGCACTCGTCGCTCATGTTTCGAACGCTCCCGGGCAATAGCCCGCGCATCTCAACAACAATTGCATTGAATCGTTGCAGCTTCGCATTGGCGTGTACGATGGTGTGACGCAGATTTGGCGATCGATTCATTTCCAAAAACGCCCGAAGTGCCTGCCAACATTTTGAAACGGGAGACGTTACGGGATGTAGCGAGAATGCTGTTTATCGCTGCGTGCACTCTGATGCTCGGCTGCGCTGACACATTTGCGAGGTTCTATGCCGAGACGCAGCAGTACAGGGGCAAGAATATCAACGTCCTGCTCGACCGCATCGGCGATACGGACAGCCAGACGTTTGTCGGCGGCCGCGTCGTCTATACCTGGACGCCCGTCAGTCCCAGACAGCTCGAGTCGCCTGCATTGCAAGCTCCGCCCGAAGGCGCTCCGGAACCACCGCTTCCTGTGGCCACGGCCCAGCCGGATGACTTGTACCTGCACTTCCGCTGCGAGTTGCGAGTAGACACCGATGGTGCCGGGACCATCCTTAGCCTGCGCTGGGAGGGAAACCCCGGAAGCTGCGCGCCGTAGATTGCCGACTGCGAACACGGGCCCGGCGAGCATTTGCGCCCGGGCCAGTCGAGTCTGGTGTTAGCAGTCATAGCATCTTGAGAATTAAAGCCAAGTAGCGTGGCCTGACGTGTTGATTTGTCATCCGACTCGTGTGATAAGGGCTTCAACGGGGCGGCACCCTATAGAGATAAAACGATGCGCACCTTGCTGATAGCGATGGTTTCCTTCGCGATCGCCGGTCCTGCCTTAGCGGGCGATCTGTGCAAGGAAAATTCGTT
>DATJTJ010000168.1:0-47032 GCA_035503515.1 Steroidobacteraceae bacterium | reverse complement strand
CCTGGTCCCATACCCATGTGACCGACATGGTCCTGGTCGCGACCCTGGCCGGCATCGTCGGCGCCAGGATCTTCGACATCTTCGACAATCTCGATCGTTTCCTTGCCGACCCCCTGCCGATGATCTTCACCAGATCCGGATTCTCGATCTACGGGGGTCTCTGCTTCGGGATCGCAGCCGGCGTGATTTTTGTCCGGCGCCGGTCGATTCCCGTCCGTCCCATGCTGGATGCCGTCGCGCCGGCGCTGATCCTCGGTTACGGCATCGGTCGGCTAGGCTGTCAGCTGTCCGGCGACGGCGATTGGGGCGTTGTCGCCAACATGACCCTCAAGCCGGATTGGCTCCCCACCTGGGCATGGGCGCAAACCTACGCCGGCAACATCGTTGGGGTCGCCATCGCCGCTCCCGGAGTCTACCCGACGCCGCTCTACGAGACCGCCATGGCGCTGATCGTCTTCTGCGTACTGTGGCGCCTGCGATTTCATTCGAATCGCCCCGGTTTCCTGTTCTCCATGTATCTGCTGCTCGAAGGCTTCGAGCGGCTACTGATCGAAAAGATCCGCGTCAATCCGCGGTACGACCTGTTCGGCGCCCATGTTACGCAGGCCGAGGCCATTTCGTTCCTGCTCGTCATTGCGGGGCTTGCAGGCATTCTGGCGACGCTTCGCGGGAAGCGATTCTGGGTGAGGGTCCTCGTCTGCGCCGGGGTGCTCGGCGCGTTGTCCGCGTGCGCGCCGCACTAGCGTCATTCAAATTCGCAGCTACCCGAGCACACCACTGCCTTCGGTCTTGCCTGTCTTGGCAGCAGTGCGAGAACATCCTTGCCGATCCTCGCGACGACGTGGACCTCCGGATCCACGACTTCCGCGATGTCGTATCGAATCGAAGTCGCAAGCACCGTGGCTACTTCGCCGCTATCCAGCCGATAGTGGCTGATAAGCCAGTTTGACAACCCGGCGGTCGCATTCTGCTGCGCCGCCTGCAGCGAGCCGCCGATGCCGGAGACCATGATGTACCGGTCGTTCTCCGCCCACGGTTGATCGAGCAGCTCATCCCGAATGAGGGTTACCGTAAACTCAACGTCCATGGAAGTCTCGAGCCCCTGACCGGTGATTTCCCCATCGGCCTGCATTGCATGGCCGTCGCCCATCTCAAGCATGGCACCGGCCTGATATACAGGCAGGTACAGCGTTACACCCTCCCTGATCTCGTTGTAGTCCAGGTTGCCGCCGAAACGTCCGAGTTCGGCGCTGTCGATTATCGAGTCCCCGATCGGGGCCGTACCGACAGAGCCCAGCATCGGGACCAGCCTGACCTGGTATCCCTTGAGTTTCTCCGACGGCCCATCGGGCCGCGCCGTCCCATTGACGCGATCGAGGATCCAGAGATTGCTCCAGTTCTGCGGCCGCTGCTGCCGGTACCCAGGTGGAACCGCGCCGGGTGACAGACTGCCGCGGTTCTGAAATGCCGTGTCCCGGTTCGGCCGGATGCTGTTGAAATGAACGGCGATCGTATCGCCCACCATCGCTCCTTCGACGTAGAACGGCCCCGTAAGCGGGTTGCCGCTGACCGCGGCTGCGACATCATGCTCATCGTGCCCATTGGCATCCAGAGTCTTCGTACGCACTGTGTCGCCCGAGAAAATTCGCAGGGCCGGAGGATTCGCAGCCGAGTATGAACCATAGAAGATCTTCGGTTCATAGGTGATGACCCTTGGAGTCGCCGGCGGCTGCTTTGGCCTCCGTGCAACAACTGTGATCGGTACGCCATACAGCTGTCCCGAACCGGATAGCACCCCTTTCCTTTCCTGGACCGCCAGCGACCCAAACGCCTTACCGTCGCCTGGAGACAGGATCTGCAGATGCAGGCCATCCGGCTGCAGCGTCCCGGCGTACTTGTATGGGAATGGACCGTCATGTACGAGGTAGCCGGAGCGGCCCACGTAATTTGGACCGTCGGCCGTAAGCTCCAGTCCCGCAACGTAGACCCCTCCAGGGTACGCGGTCGTGACCTCCCACCGTCCGGCATAGTCCGGAGCCGGCGTCGCCGCTGCTGCGGCCACCACCTTCAAGGCCACAAGCCAAGCGATGGCATTCCACTGTATTTTCATCCGGGACCCCGTGCCGATGGGTTCGCATGCGAATCATGAGCGCATCGGGAGGACCACGCCGGACTGCGAAAAGTTCAGCCGACCGAACCCGTTGGCGAGACCGCTGCATCGCACAATTGTGCCGTAATCCGCTTCCAGAACCCGCTATTGTCTCCGTCACGCCCATCCCGGAACATGGCGCGGATATGACTGCTCCCTGGCTGCCCGAAGGCTTCCACACCGTTACCGCGAATATCATTGCGCAGGACGCACAGGGCACGGTGGATTTCCTGAAGCGCGCATTCGGCGCAACGGAGAACTACAGGCTGACCTTATCCGATGGGACGATCACCCATTGCGAATTGGTCATCGGCGACTCCATCATCAATCTCGGCGCGGCGATGGAGGGTTGGGCGGCGCGCGGCCTCGTGGCGCAGTTGTTCGTCGCATCTCCCGATACGCTTTTCGAGCAGGCCGTCCGGGCCGGAGCGACGGTGCTGATGCCGATGACCGACATGTTCTTCGGCGTCCGGGAAGGAAGGCTGTCCGACCCCTTCGGCAATATCTGGATCATCGCCATGCTCACGGAGAGACTCTCGCCGCAGGAAATGCAGCGCCGGCTGCGCGCCGAAGGCTACTGAAAACAGGACAAAAAGTGAAAAGACGCGAATTTCTGCGTGCGGCAAGCGCGGCCGGCTCCGCGTGGCTACCCTGGCGTCGTGGCTGGGCGGCCGGTCAAGCCGCGGTGAGTCTGTCGGGTTCCGCGATCCACCTGCCCGGCAACGACATAGCGGAACTTGCGGCAAGCCTGGAGGGCACCCTGCTGCTGCCCACGGACAGTCGCTACGAACGGGCCCGCCGCGTATGGAACGGTTCCATCAATAAGCGCCCGGCCCTCATTGCATCCTGTGCGGGCGCAGCGGACGTGGCCCATGCCGTCGATTTCGCGCGCGAGCACGGGTTGCTGACAGCGGTGCGCGCCGGTGGCCACAGCACTTCTGGAAAATCCACCTGCGACGGCGGGATCATGATCGATCTGTCCCCGATGCGTGGGGTGCGGGTCGACCCCGCCACGCGCACGGCCTATCTGCAGGCCGGAACGCTGCTCGGCCAGTTCGACCGTGAATGCACTTTCTTTGGACTCGCCACGACGGCCGGCACCGTCTCCAACACCGGTGCCGCCGGCCTCACGCTCGGGGGCGGCTTCGGCAGGCTCGGGAGCCGGTTCGGCCTGGCCTGCGACAACCTCAAGGGGGCCGATGTCGTTACCGCCGGCGGCAGGCTCGTGCACGCGAGCGAGCAGGAGAACCAGGAGCTGTTGTGGGGCCTGCGCGGCGGCGGCGGCAACTTCGGCGTCGTCACATCGCTCGAATACCGCCTGCACCCGATGAATCCCGTGGTGCTGGGGGGAATGCTGAACTGGACGTTCGAGCACGCCCGCGAAGTGCTCGAGTTCTACGCCGAATACGTGCCAAGCAAGCCGGACGAGCTTTGTACGGATCTGTTCCTGCGATCCGTGCCCGCAGGACAGCCGGGCATATCCATCATGGTGTGCTGGTCCGCAGATCACGCGGCGGGCGAGCGCGCGCTCGAATCCCTGCGCACGCTGGCACGTACCGCCCAGGGCGCCGTCGTCGCGACGCCTTACGTGCGCCTGCAATCCATCTTCGACGCGGGATTTCCCGACGGGCGCAGGTACTATCAGAAATCCGGGTTGGTCAGCACACTCACGTCCGGCGCCATCGACATGCTGCTGGAGGTGTTCCAGACGCCACGCAATTTTCCCCTCACCGTTCAATTGCAGGGCATGGGCGGGGCGGCCCATCGCGTCAAACCGACCGACACCGCGTTCTTCCATCGCGAAGCCCTCTGGGACATGGACCTCATCACGAGCTGGGAGGACCCGCACGAGACGGACGCCCACATTGCAGGCATGCACGACGTGTGGGCGCGGCTCGAGCCACTGACCAAGGGCTTCTACGTAAATTCGAGATACGAAGATGACCTCAAGGCATTCCGGGAGAACTATGGGGACAACTACCCACGATTGGTGAAACTGAAGGATCGCTATGACCCGACGAACCTGTTTCGCCTCAATGCCAACGTCGTTCCGAGCCGGCTATGAGCAGCTAAGGATGTCGCAGGGGCTTGCCGGCGACCTGCAGTAGCGCATTCTGGTCGGCGGCTGTCAGTGCATGCACGGCGACGATGGGCACGCGATGCTGCCAGTCCGGGATGACGAGGTAGTCGTCGCCGTTGTTGCAGATCTCGCCCGAATGCTCCTTGTCCTCAAACCCGAGCCGCTGCTTGAACTGCAGATCGGTGACCGGTTCGAACAGCTTGATGACGTAGGCATCCTTGGGCAGCGGCGCCCGCACGATCAGCGTCGTGTCATTGAGGACCGTCCAGTCGCCGGAGAAATTCGAGCGCAGGAAGCAGCCGGGCTTGCCGGGCAGGTTTTCGCGCTTCGTCAGGGTGGCCAAAGCCGGATTCGCCGGGGGGACCGGGGTGGTCGTGGCGCAGCCGACCATCGACAGCGTGCTGACGACGATCCATAGCGAACGGATTCTCATGGATTAGCTCCCGCGGCAAAGGCCTATGGTAGGCTCGTTTCGATGCGAGAGGCATACCTTGAATCAATGGTCCGGCTCGCCTGCGAAATCGCCGATGCACAGGCGGCCTCGCTGAGTACATCGCCGGTATCGGCGAGGTCCGCATCGGCAGCCAGTGCTGCGGCCGCGCGGTGGAGGCGAAGAAGCCGTGGATCGTCACGGACATGCTCGAGGACCCGCTGTTCGCGGACGGGCGTGACGGGGCGCGGAATTCGCCCATCGGGACTGCGACGATCCGCCGGACTGCACCACGCCGAGGTTCGTCAGAGGTTCGGACGAGGGTTCCGTCATTCAACGGTGACGGACTTCGCCAGATTGCGGGGCTGATCGATCTCGGTGCCACAAGCCTGGGCGACGCGGTAGGCCAGCAGCTGCAGCGGCACATTGAGCAGCACCGGGTCCAGTTCCGGCACCGAGGCCGGAACCTCCATCCGGCCTTCGACCGCAGGGGTCTTGGCTCCGGGCTGCGTCAGGACGTGCACCGGCCCCCGGCGCGCATGGATCTCCTCGATGGTGGAGATGTTCTTGGCGAAGAGCTCATCCCGCGGCAACACGATGATGCTCGGGGTCTGCGGGTCGATCAGCGCCAGCGGTCCATGCTTGAGTTCGGAGGCCGGATAGCTCTCGGCGTGCTTGTAACTCACTTCCTTCAACTTCAGCGCACCTTCCATGGCGACGGCATACCCGGCCGCGCGCCCCACGAAATAGATGTCGTGGCAGGGCGCCAGCGATGCGGCGACTTCCGCGATTCCGTGCTGGGCCTGCATGATTTCGCTGACCTGATCCGGCAACGCTTCGAGCGCGCCCACGAGCGCTTCGCCGCGGGCGCTCGACAGGTCCCGCAGCCGCCCCAGATGCAGCGCCAGCAGCGCGAACGCGACGGAAGTGCAGGTGAAGCTCTTGGTGGAGACCACCGCGATCTCGGGGCCCGCATGGATGTAGATGCCACGGCCGCAGGCCCGGGCGATGCTGCTGCCCACGACGTTCACGATGCCCAGCACCCGGCCGCCCTTGCGTGTCACTTCCTGCACGGCCGCGAGCGTATCGAAGGTCTCACCCGACTGGCTGACGGCCACGTAGAGTGTGTCGGGTTCGATCACCGGATTGCGGTACCGGAACTCGGAGGCGGGTTCGGCGTTGGCAGGGATGCGCGCCAGCTGTTCGATCATCTGCGCCCCGACGCAGCCGCTGATGTAGGCCGAGCCGCACCCCAGGATCTTGACCCGCCTGATCTCGAGCAGCTCGCGCGCGCTCATCTCCACCCCGCCGAGGTGCGCGGTGTGGAATCGCCGCTCGAGCCGGCCGCCGAGCGTGCGGCGCAGGGCATCGGGCTGTTCGTGGATCTCCTTTTCCATGAAGTGCGCGTGATCGCCCTTGGTCAGGGCTTCGTGCTCGAACTCGACGGTCAGCGGGACCTTCACGGTCGCACCGCCGGCGAGCGTCGAGGTCTCGAAACCGTCGGCGCGTACGACGGCCAGTTCGCCGTCATCGAGGTGCACGATGCTGCGGGTATGGCGCACGAGCGCTGCGGCATCGGAGGCGACGAGCATCTCCCGCTCGCCGATCCCGAGAATCACGGGACTGCCCTGGCGGGCGACGACCAGAGCCTCGGGCCGCTGTGCATCGAGCACCACCAGCCCGTAGGTTCCGGTCACCAGGCGCAGCGCCGCGCGCACATCCTCCACGAGACTCGCGGTGCCCATGGCCGCGATCAGGTGCGCCAGCACCTCGGAATCGGTATCGGAACGGAACTCGACGCCTTTTGCCTGCAACTGCGCGCGCAGCTCGTCGCTGTTCTCGATGATGCCGTTGTGCACGATCGCGATGCGGTTGGCGGTATCGCTGTGGGGATGGGCATTGCGGTCGCTCGGCTCGCCGTGCGTGGCCCAGCGGGTGTGGGCGATGCCGGGCGCACCCTTGAGGTTCTCGGGCACAACCCGCTCGAGGTCGCGCACCTTGCCGCGACTCTTGTAGAGCCGCAGCGCGCCGCCGCGGACCACGGCAATACCGGCGGAGTCGTAGCCACGATATTCGAGCCGGTGCAATCCCTCGACCAGAATCGGTGCCGCGTCCTGCCGGCCGATGTACCCGACGATCCCGCACATACCGTATCTCCCACCTCAGCCGTAAATCATTCGCCGGATCTGCCGCTCGCTGCAGGCCGGGGCCCGGAAGGGTCGGGCCGCAAGCTCTGCGGCCAGTCGCCGGAAGATCTCCGGATTCGGCACACCGCCCGTCTGCAGTGCATGGTGCCGCCGCCGCACGAACTCCTCCGCCGACTCATCGAGGAAGGTCAGCACCGTGTCGATGACCCGCCGCGCTTCCGCCGCCGAAAGGCGGCTGGATTGCGTCAGGTACACGACGAGATCCTCGAGCTCCCCGGGGTCCGTCATCTCAGGGGCTCAGTGTGCCAAAGCGAGGGGCGACATGCCCCATATTTGCCCGAAATCGGGCAAATATGCCAGTGACAGCCTTCCAAAACCCGAGCCGGAGCCGGTTCCTGTCCCGCTAAGGCTTTCGGGCCACGACCAGAGAGTAGTAGCCGCCGCCGGTGCTGAACGCCTCGATGCCGGTGAAGCCCGCCGGTTCCAGGAAGCCGCGCAGGTCGGGAAGGCTGTACTGACGGCCGCGCGTCCCCAGCAGCATCAACAAGGAGAATGCCGCCGCCGGCCACGGGCCGCAGCCATCGTCGTGCATGAGCATCTCGTGCAGCACGATGCGACCGCCCGCGGGGAGGGCCTCGAAGGACTTCCTGACCAGCATCCGGCAGGTCTCATCGGACCAGTCGTGCAGGATGTTGGACAGGAAATGCGCGTCATGACCCTGCGGCCAGGGCTGCGTGAACATGTTGACGGCCTGGGTCCGTACCCGCGAGGTCTGGCCGGCGGCGGCGATGTACCGGTCGGCCTCGGCACAGACCGTGGCGATCTCCAGCACCGTGGCCCGCAGGTCCGGCTGCGCCTTCGCGATCTCGATGGAGAAGATCGCCGAGCCGCCGCCGACATCCAGCAGCCTGCGCACCTCGGCGAACAGGGGCTGGGCGCCGACGGCCTTCGCGGCGGCCAGGCTGTGCGCATTCATGTAGGCCGTGAGGCCTTGTGCGCGTGCGGGCGTCAGTTCGCCCCGCTCCCATTCGGCGGCCGCGGAGACGTGCGCTTCGGCCTTGACCTCGGGGCGCAAGGTGGCGAGCAGCTGCGCGTGCAAGGGCTGGCTCTGCCGATACCCGTACAGCAGCGGCCCCTGGTACCCCGGTGCCTGCGGATGCAGCCATGTGCGGGTCGCCGCGGTCGCCCGCCACCGTCCCTCGTGCCGTTCGACGAACCCCAACGCGGCCAGCGCGCCAAGATGGATGCCGAGCGCCCGGGCACCCACCGACAGCCGCTGCGCCAGCTGCTCGGTGGTCAACGGCTGCGCCGTCAGTTCCGCGAACGTGCCGACCTCATCGGCAACCGTCATGATCGGCAGCCGGTAGCTCGACAGCCAGGTGTCCCAGATCAGTCGGTCATCGGTCGTCGCAGGAAGTGTGTTCATCGCGCCCCCATGTCGGTCTTGGTCTTGGTATGCCGGGCATTATGGGGTGAATTGCGGTCAGTTTGCAGCGTTCAGCGTCCGGCGCGCCTCCTTCACGTCGCCTGCGCTCACCGCGGCGGCCGCATGATGCCAGCTGTTGCGGACATAGGTCGTGACCGCCGCCACCTGCGCATCATTCAGCTGCCATCCGAACGCGGGCATCGCCGGGCCGGTCGGCTCCTTTGCGGTCGCCACGCTCTGCGCACCCTCGAGCACCACCCGGATCAGCGTCGTGGGCTCCCGCGACGCCACGGATGCGGAGGCGGCCAGATCCGGAAACAGGTAGGGCACACCGCTCCCATCGGGCTTGTGACAGGCCGAACACAGGTCCGCGTAGATTGCAGCCCCGGCCACCATGACGGGATCCTTGGGGGACAGTGGCTTGTCGTTGTCCGTCGCTCCGGCCTGGTTCTTCAGATAAACCGCGATGGCCTCGAGATCGGCGCGGCGCATCTGGGAGCTGGAATGGCTCACCTCCTCCGCCATCGGCCCCGAGGCCGCGGCAAACCGGTTGTGGCCACTGGCAAGGTATTCGACGATATCCTCATTGCTCCAGTCGGCCAGTCCCCGGGGCCGATCATTGGTGAGATCCGGCGCGAACCATCCCTGGATGGAGTACCCGCGCAGGGCCTGATCGGTCTTGTCCCCGCCCAGCATGCCTTTGGGCGTATGGCAGGCGCCGCAATGACCGGGTCCCTCAACCAGGTATGCGCCGCGGTTCCATTGCGGCGACTGCGACGGGGATTCCTTGAAGTCGCCTTGCTTGAAATAGAGTGCGTCCCACACCCACATGGAGGCGCGGATCCGGAACGGAAACGGCAGCTGATCGGAGGCCACCGTATGCGCGACGGGGGCCACGGTGCCCAGGTATGCGCGGATGGCGCGCACGTCCGTCTCGGACATGCGCGTGTAATAGGGAAAAGGCATCGCCGGGTAGACATTCCGGCCGTCGGGCAGCTTGCCCCGCCGCAGCACTGCATCGAACTGGGCCTCGGTCATGGCACCGATGCCCGTCTCGCGATCCGGCGTGATGTTGGGCGCAACGACGTTGCCGAAGGGCGTCTGTATGGCGCGGCCGCCGCCGAAGGGATGATGGCCGTCCGGATCGTCATGACAGGCCGCGCAGTCCGCGGCGACCGTCAGGTAACGGCCGCGGTCGATGAGTGCGAAGTCCTGCTGGTCCCCGCCACTTTGGGCCGTGGCGCAGTTGCACAATGCGCCACTGAGACACAGCAGCGGCAACGCAGCGTACTTACCGGCGCGGTCACGCATGCACCAGCGGTCCCGGATTCTTCAGGTAGCGCGTGCGGATGGCATCCGCGGACCAGTAGGCCAGCGCGGCGAGTGTGCCGGTGGGGTTGTAGCCGGCATTCTGGGGAAAGGCGCTCGCTCCCATCACGAACAGGTTCGGCACGTCCCAGCTCTGCAGGTAGCGGTTGAGGGCGCTGGTCTTCGGGTCCGTGCCCATGATGGCGCCGCCGCACAGGTGCGTGGTCTGGTAGTCGTTGATGTCGTAGGGAGCCAGGCGATACTGCTTCACGACCTGCTTCGCGCCCATGGCCTGGAAGATCTGCGCGAATTTGTCCGTCAGGAACCGGTTCTGCCTGATCTCGTTCTCATGGAAATCCAGCGTGATGCGCGCCAGGGGCCTGCCGAAGCGATCCTTGTAGGTCGGATCCAGATCCACATAGACGTCGCGGTAGCTGTACATGCTGCCGTGGACGCCCGTGCCGGGCTTGAGCGCGCTCAGGTAGTTCTCGCGCACCGCCTGCTTCCACTTCGCGCCCCACTTGGGCGTTCCGGGCGGGACCGGAGTGGTCTCGATGGGCCTGCCGTTGGTCTGCACCTGGCCCATGTACCCGCCCCCGACGAAGCCATGCGGACCGTGATCGAAGTTGTCGCCATTAAACTCGTCGATGCACATGCCGATGGCACCGGAGGCAATGAAAGGATTGAAGATGAACTTCGAGGAATCGAAGAAGCTCTCGACGTCCGAAATCGTCTGATGGGTGAAATTGCGGCCGATCACGCCTCTGTTCGACGTCGGGTCGTACGGCGTGCCGATTTTCGACAGCAGCAGCAGCTGCAGGTTGAAGATGGTGTATGCGCAGAGGATCACGAGCTGCGCCGGCTGTTCGAATTCCTGGCCGCTCGAGTCGACGTAGGTAACCCCGGTGGCGCGGCCGCCCGAACCATCGACGTTGATGCGGGTCACTTCGCACAGGTCCCGCGCCAGGAAATTCGGCTTGCGCACCAGCACCGGCAGGATCGTCGTCTGGGGACTCGCCTTGGAGTAGTTCGCGCAGCCGAACCATTCGCAGTATCCGCAGTACGTACACGGCCCCATGCGCACGCCCAGCGGATTGACGTAGGCGCGCGACAGGTTTCCCGAAGGCTGCGGGAAGGGCTTGTAGCCCAGGCCCTGAGCCGCCTTGCCGAACAGGGTGTGGCTGAAGGGCTGCTGCTGGGCTGGCGTGGGATAGGGACGCGAGCGCGGACCCTCGAAGGGATTGCCGCCGGGCTGGATCCGGCCCTTGAGATTGCCGGCGGTGCCGCTCGTCCCGCACAGGTACTCGAACCGGTCGTAGTGCGGCTCGAGTTCATCGTACGTGACGCCCCAATCCTGGATGGTCATGTCGGCGGGCAGGAATTTCGCGCCGTAGCGCTGCGTGAGATGGCTGCGCAGCGTGAAATCGGTGGGCAGGAAGCGCCAGGTTTCCGCATTCCAGTGAACGCCGCCGCCCCCGACGCCGTTGGGCGGCATGAACGCCCCCCAGTTCCTGATGGGCAAGGCGGTCTGCGCCATCTTGTTGCGGAAGGTGAAGGTGGTCTGGGCGGGACGCAGGAACAGCTCGTGACGTATCCGGTACCGCAGTTCGTCCTGGGCGTAGTTCGGCGCGAAATCAGTGGCGCTATTGCGCCACGGACCGCGCTCGATGGCGACCACGTCGAGTCCCGCGTCGGTGAGTTCGTTGGCGAGGATCGATCCGGTCCAGCCCAGACCGACGATGACCGCATCCTTTGCCGGCAGCCGTGTCGTCATGGGCCTTCAGCTGCGATCCGGATTCCAGGCAGGCCGGCCCGCGATACCGACCGGCGGGTGCGGCCAGCGTTCGTTGTGCCGTCCCACCCACTCGCGGTAGTCGTAGTGCGCGCCCGGAAAACCGATCATCTTCCAGGCGCACATGTCCCGGTTGCCGCCATAGATGGGATCGGCAAAGAAGCCCTGCTGGATGTCCCGGACCAGGTTTTCGAAGAATTTCCTGGCATCAAGGCCCGGCAGCACCACCGTACCGCTCTCCAGGCCGTGCAGGAGTTCATCCTGGTCCTGCGCCGAGAGTTCCACCCACGACCTGCCGCCATGGGCATGCAGACAGTACTCATCCAGGGCCGCCAGCGCCTTGCGATAGGTGACGGCGGGAGTGTCCGGGTTCTGCGGCCCCTGCTGCTCGACGCCCTTTTCAAAGGGTCCCGCGTTGTAATGGCCCTCGTTGTGGCCGTAAGGACCGGCGAGCTGTCGATCCAGGAACACGGCGCAGCCAGCGTCCTTGCCGCCGAGGGTTTCCGGATCGGGGGGAATGATGCGATCCGCCAGCGCCTCGATCGCGGCGCCTTCGGCGGTGGTGAAGAAGAACCACGGTCCGGGCCTGGCTGCCGTTGGCAGCGATTCCGTGTTCGGCGCCCAAGGGAGCTCACCCGCAATGACACCCGCCTTGGCTGCTGCCTGCCTCAATAGAACCAGTGCAGTACCGGCGAGGACCTCGCGACGGCGGATGTGGCTCATCCGTGGATCTCAACACCACCGCCTGCGTGCGTCACCCGGATTCGCACCGCATGGCGTGTAGGAATGACGGAACCGATACCACCCGCAGGCCGTCCTACGGCATCAAACGAGAACGCCTATGGTGCACCGGGTGCAGAAGTTCCACAATTCCCATATGCCTCCCTGGCTTCACGATCTTTCCCTCGCGATGCTCGCATTGGCAGGACTTTGCAGCGCAGTCCTGGCCGTCCATCTGCTGAAGCATCCACAGCGGATGTGGATCATGAACCTGGTCTGGCCCTTGTGTGCGCTGTTCGGCAGCCTCTGGATCCTGTGGCAATACTTTCGCCACGGCAGATCGGACGCCGCTGGCCGGCGGTCCTTTGCGGTGTCGGTCGCGAACGGGACTCTGCACTGCGGCAGCGGCTGCACGCTGGGCGACCTGCTGGCCGAAGCACTGGTCTGGGTCGCGCCGGTCATCGCGACGTGGTTCGGCTGGCGGCACCTGTTCCGGGAGAGAATCTTCGCCGTCTGGGTACTGGACTATCTGCTTGCATTTGCAGTCGGCATCGCATTCCAGTATTTCACGCTGGCGCCCATGCGCGGGCTGTCATTTCTCCAGGGGATCCGCGCCGCCGTGAAGGCCGATGCGCTGTCGCTGACCGCCTGGCAGATCGGCATGTACGGCTTCATGGCGATCGCCTACTTCCACTGGTTTGGGACGCTGCTGCATACGTCACTGAGCCCGGACCGTCCGGAATTCTGGTTCATGATGCAGCTCGCAATGGCATGCGGTTTCATCACGTCCTATCCGGTGAACTGGTGGCTGATCAGAAAGGGCATCAAAGACCGGATGTAGCCGCAGCGAAGGCGCGTACCACCTCGGCCGCGGGCACCAGGGTGTCGATGCCGCCGACGGATTTCCCGGCCTGCCAGTAGTCGGTGCCGGAATCGGCGCAGTTCAGGGAATGTTTGAGTTTGCGCAGCGACTGAAGGGTGTAGAGAGTGCGCATCCAGTGCTTGCGCCGCCGCCCGCGCAGCATCCACCGTGCGAACGTGCCGGCGCGGGTCCCCAGTCTTTGAACGTATTCGTTGCGGATCACGGACACCGGCACGCCGGTGAGACGTTCGGTGAGCACGATGTCGTCCGGCGAGGCATCCAGAATGGCCTGTTTGTAGGCCTCACTCGCGCTGCATTCCCAGGTCGCGATGAACCGCGTGCCGAGCTGGGCGGCCGCATAGCCCATGCGCAGATAGCGCGCGAACTGGCCCGCCCGGCCAATCCCGCCTGCCACCACCATGGGCAGGCCCAGTGGCCGCAGCTCCTCGAGCAGTGCCTCGGGGGTGCGCGTCCCCGCATGGCCGCCGGCGAGTGAGTTGACGGCAATCAGTCCATCGACGCCACCCTCCACGGCCTTGTGGGCCCAGCGCGCTTCGGTGACGTCGTGGTACACCACGCCGCCGGCCGCGTGCACCCGCTCGCAGACCCAGCGCGGGTTGCCGAGCGAGGTGATGAAGAAGCGCAGTCCCTCCTCCAGCGCCACGTCGATCCACAGCCGCATGCGCTCGAGATACGTCCTGTTGCTGCCTTCGATGAGCGCATTGAAGCCGATGGGCTGCTGCGTGAGCGAGCGGATGTGGCGCAATCCGGCGCGATATTCGTAGCCATGGACATACGTCAGCGATAGCGGCTGGACCACGCCCAGGCCCCCGGCCTCGCTGACCGCGGCGACGAGTTCGGGATTGGAACACGGGTACATGGGCCCGCAGATCAATGGCACCTGCACGCGGGCATGCCGGGTGAAGGCCGTCTCCATCAGCGCGTCGGGCCCACCCGCCAGCGCACCGTTGCGCGCGCCACCACCGTGCCCGTCGGATCGAGGCACGCGGCCGTGACGTCGATTTCGGTGTCGGTGGTCACGGTTGGCACGGTGACGTTACTCACCGCCCGGATGGTGCCGCGTGCCTTCTTCAGATACTGCATCGAGATGTGCGTGACGATGCCGCGGATGCCCTCCGGCAGACCCACCAGCATGGCGAGCCCGCTTGCCTGCTCGGCCGCATTCATAAGCGCAATCGCATGGATGCTGCCGAGGTGGTTGCGGTTGGAGCGCCGGTCCGGGATCTCCACTTCCGCATGCCCCGGCTCCAGTACCCGGATGCGGGGCCCGACCGATCCGGAGTACGGCACGGTGCGACCGAAGATGCGTGCGAACAGCCACGCCCCGCCCGGATAGGGCTTCAGCCGCCGCCAGAGTTTGAGGATCCGCGTGCCGGGTGACTGCATTGCGGAGGCGCCCTAAGGCAGCCCTAAGGCGCGTCGGGACTGTTGGTGATGGGGCCGACGACGAGCAGCGTCTCACGCCCCTCGGGTGACGGGCTGCCGGGTGCCAGTTCGGACAACCCATCACAGCCATCGAAATGCTGGAAGGCCATGACGCCGTTCGGCATCCGGCGAACGCCGGCCGCGGTAAAGGTGAAGGGCTTGCGGCAATGCGCGCAGAACAGGACTTCGTGGTACATCGCAGGCACTCCTCCAGCAGCGGAGCCTGCTCTTATCTTACGCTCACATACCGCCCGCGACGATGAGATTGGCACCCGTTACGTACGAGGCTGAGTCGGAGATCAGGAACAGCACCGTCGAGGCTACCTCCGCCGGCGTGCCGGCTCGCTGCAGCGGGGCGCGTTTTTCCATGCTTTCGAGCTTGCCCGGACGGTGCATTTCGGTGGCGATGGGGCCGGGAGATACGGCATTGACGCGGATACCCTCGTTGCCGACCTCGCGCGCAAGGCCGCTGGTGAGACTGTCCATGCCGCCCTTCGAGGCGGCATACCACACGAACTCATTGGGTGAGCCGTAGAATGCGGCGCGCGAGGAGATGAAGACGATGTTACCGCCCTTGCCACCCAGCCGCGTGGACATGCGCTTCACCGCCTCGCGGGCGCAAAGCAGGGCGCCGCGCAGGTTTACGTCCAGGACACGATCGATGGTGGCGGTCTCCGCCTGCGCCAGGGGCGAATGCGGCCCCGTGATTCCGCTGTTGTAGACCATGGCCGTCAGCGGCCCCAGCCGGTCGACTTCCCGGAAGACCGCGGCGATGTCTCCCTCGGCCGCGACATCGGCCCGGATCGCGCTGGCATCACCGCCGGCGGCGCGGACCCCCTCGACCACGCCCTGCGCACGGTCCGCCTGACTCGAATAGGTCAGCAGCACATGCCTGCCGGGTGCGCCAGCGGCCACGCAGATGGCCCCGCCAATGCCGCGGCTGCCACCTAGAACCAGGAAGACGGGCCTACTCATACCACCATCTTAATCAGAACCGCTTCGTGAGAGTGAGGTACCACTCCCGCGGGGCGGCTGGCTGGGCCATGGTTTCCGGATATCCCAGGCCCTGGTAGTCGAACACGTTGATCCAATAGAAATGATTGAAGAGATTGGTGGCGCCGAGGGCGATCTGGAAGTTCTCCTTGTCATTGTCGTAGCTGATGCGGGCATTGAACTGCGAATGCGCCGGCAGCAGATCGTTGTAGGCGATGGAGGTGCCACTGACGATTTGGCTGTCCTCATAGGTCCAGTCGATGCGCGGCGTGATGGAGCCACCGATTGGCGCGAACGCCCAGGTGTACTGGATGCCGGCATTGGCCGTCCAGAAGGGATTGGTCTGCCGCTTGTTATACTGCTCTGCTTCGATGTCCGGAGATATGAACTTGGACCATCCGGTCGAGCCATTGATCACCAGGCCGTCGAATGGGCTGATGGTGTACTCGAGCTCGACGCCCCGGACCGTCGCCGGCTTGTTCACGTAGTAGCTGCGCCCGATACAGACGATACCCGTGTTGGCGGCCACCGGCACGGTGCTGCAGGTCGTCGAACCAGCCGGGCCGCCCTGCAGGGGAATCAGCTGCTGGTTGCCGACTAGCGGCAGGCCGGTGTTGGTGTTGATCAGGGCTTCGGCGCCACCGAGGGTTTCCGTTCGATTGCTGAAGTCCGTGTAGAAAACGTCCGCGTTCAGCCGCACGCGGCGGTCGAAGAAGTCGAGCTTGGTACCGAGCTCATAGGCGATGTCCTTGTCGCCGTCGAACTGTTCCACCTGGTCCGGCTGCAGCGGCCGGGCGTTATAGCCGGGAAGCGAATTGCCGGTCGCGGCCGAAGTATAGAAGAGGGTGCTGTCATTCATCTGATAGTTGAGGCCCGCCTTCCAGCTGGCGATGCTTTCATGCGGCTCGACCTGAAAGCGGATGTCGCTGGAACTCGGAGTCACGTCCACGAGGTTGCTGAAATTGACGAACTTGCGATCTTTCGAGTAGCGGGCGCCGAGCTCCAGGCTCCACTGGTTGCCGAAGGGATGCAGGGTGGCATTGGCAAAGGCCGCCTTGGTGTCGGGCGCATAGGTGGTGTAGATCGTATGCAGGGCGCCGAGGTCCTGGGCAATGTCCAGCGCGTGCTGGGTTCCGTTGCCGTCGTAGTAGAACAGGCCCGCGACCCAGTCGACGATGGTCGATCTACCCGAGAGCCGCAGCTCGCTGTTCAGGTAATTTTCGGTGATGTCGTTTTCCGTGTCCTCGATCATGATCGGCAGCGCCTGCGTGTCATAGGTATGGATGTCGTGCAGGCTGCGGTAAGCCATGATCCAGGTCAGATCGATGTCATCGAATAGATTGTACACAAGCTTGCTCGATACTCCCCAGCTGATGTCATCCTCGTGCGGTGGGATGTCGTAACCGCCCCGCGTCGGTCGTCCGTTGACCACGGTGCCATTGTAGAAGGTATTACCGGGGATTACGGTGCCGGCCGAGATCGGGTCCGAGTAGTTCGCGTACGTGGCATACGGACTGCCGGTAATCAACGCCGAAGTCAGCGGCAGGCCGAAATATGCCGCCTCCGACTTGGTATTGGCGTTCGCAAGCGCCGGGTTGATGGCGACCGCCGTATCAGCCGTGTTTTCCGACGTATCGTGGGTGTAGTCGGTGGTGAAGGTCATCTTCAGCCGTGGCGCCGCCTGCCACAGCAGGCTCGCCCGCCCGCCCTGTACGTCCTGGCCGCCCAGATGCCCGTCGACGCAGTTGCCGGGCGTGAAATTCGGGGCGCTGCCGAGCAGCGCGTTGGACAGGGGCAGATGACCCGCGAGCGCTGGTGTGCCGCGGGTTTCCATTTCGCAGGTGTAGTTGAGCATGTCGACGAAACCCTCGCGGCTCTTCGACATCACCGAAACCATCAACGCCACCTCGTCCCCCAGAGGCAGATTGAAGCCAGCCCGCATGTCCCGGCGCTCGAAGGCACCGGTGGTGAAGTCGGCATACCCGGTAGTATCGGTGAGCGAGGGCTGCTTGGCGACGATATTGATGGCGCCGGCCAGCGCATTGCGGCCGAACAACGTGCCCTGCGGACCACGCAGCACTTCGACATGGTCGGTGTCGACCAGATCGAAGTTGGCGGCGAGCAGCAGCGGGTAGTAGACGTCATCGATGTAGAAGGCGACCTGCGACTCGCCGCCGAGGCTCGTATCCCCCGAACCGATGCCGCGGATGAACGCCGAGACGCCCGGCCCGAATGCGCCCTGGACCGGCAAGATCTGGGAATTCGGAACCATGGTGGAAAGGTCACCGAGGTTGGTGATGCCCCGGTCAACCAGCTGCTGGGACGTGACGGCGGTTATCGCGATGGGCGTGTGCTGCAGATTCGTGGATTGGCGCGTCGCCGAGATAACGATATCCGCCAGTTCCCCGCCATCCTGAGTGTTGGCCGTGGTCTGCGAACCGGCCTGCGCGCCGGCTTGTGGATCCGCATCCGCGGTCCGACCGGCGCTCGCCGCGGCCAGCATGGCCAGTGTCGATACTGAAACGAATGACGCACGTCCGAGCATGGCGGCCCCCTCTGTTGTTCAGCGCCCTATTCCGAGGCTGCCGATTTAGCGGGACCGGACGCGCGAAAACTTAACCAACAAGGAAATATGTTTTGCAGTATTCGGCTTTCATTGGCCCCATGGGCCGTCGGGCGGCTGTTTGATTTCGCAACGCGGCACTCGTCGTATCAGCTATGATTTGTCGATGGCGACGAAGGATTCGATCGATGAAGTGGTGCCGGGCCATCGACGCGTCAAGCGCTCATCCGGTTTTGTAGAGGAAGTCTTCGAGATAATTCGCGCGGATCTGATGTCGCTGCGAATCCCGCCGGATTCGCGCATCTCGATCGATAACCTCGCGCGGGAACTGGGCGTTTCCCAGACGCCGATCCGCGAAGCACTGAGCATGCTCGAGGCCATGGGGCTCGTGACGCGCAGACGCTTCGCGGGCTACTGCAGCGCGCCGCAGCTGAACGTCCGCCAGCTCGATGAACTCTATGAAGTGCGCCTGCTCATCGAGCCCTACGCGGCGGGACGCGCCGCCGAGCGCATGAGCGATGCGCAGCTGGAACAGATCCGCGATCTGGTGCGTCGCATGGAACCGGGGGACTCGCGGACCTCCTATGACAGGTTCGCCGTCCAGGATTCCGAACTGCATGACCTGATCGCCGGCGCCAGCGGCAACCTTCTCATCCAGGACTCACTCGCGAGACTGCACGCCCACCTGCACATCTTCCGGCTGCGCTTCCACAGCGAAGTCACCACGGAGGCCTGCACCGAGCACGCCACCCTCCTCGAAGCCTTCCTCCGCCGCAGTCCGACGGCGGCGGAAGCCGCGATGCGCCTGCATATCGAGAAGTCATACAAGCGCATGGTGCCCTTCGCCAAAACGGGCTCCTGATCCCGAAGCACGCGCCCCGCCCGACGTCCTTGACCATCAGGCTATATCATATATGATATCTGATATAGCTGATATGAATTGATGTATTTAAAGGACGCCGCATGGAAAGCTGGAGCGTGTCGAGTCTGCCGGGCCGCGCGAAAGCGATCGCCTGGAGCGATTTCTACTCGCAGCGCATCGAAAAGGTCAGCATCGCCCCCGCGGACCAGAATGATTTCGACGCGCAGATCCAGATCGGCGAGTTCGGTCCGCTGCGGGTCATGCAAATGAGCTGCGGTCGCTGCTGCATCGACCGTGCGCCGTACCACATCGCGAGGGCTTCGGGCCGGGTCTACACCCTGGTCCATCAGGCCCGTGGCAGGGGCACGTTTGCCCACTACGGCCATGAAGCGCAGCTGGGTCCTGGCGATTTCACGCTCTGTCACGGTGAGGCGCCCTATGCCTATCAACTGGGTGCGGATTCGTATGTGGTGATGGTGCGTGTTCCGGCGAACGTCCTGAAGGAGCACCTGCCATCGCCGGACTACTTCTGCGGCCGCCATCTCGGCGCCGGTGCAGGCCTGACCGAAGCCGCGGCAACGCTGATCGCGAGACTGTGCGTTCAGCTTTCGACCGCCCTGTCGGCCGACTTCCAGCATCGCGTCGCGCGTCACCTGCTGGACATGGTGGCGACCTCCTATGCCATCGCCTTTGAGGCACAGATCACGAGTTCCTCAAACGTCACCGCCTGGCATGCCCGCGCCAAGCTCTACATCGAGCAGCATCTGCGCCGGCCCGACCTCAGTCCCTGCGCGATCGCCGAGCAACTGAAGCTCTCGCCGCGCTACCTGCGAACCATTTTCGCGAGCGGCAACGAAACCGTGTCCGCGTACATCCTGCGGCGGCGTCTCGAGGAGTGCGCGCGGCAGATCGAGGATCCTCGCTGGAACGGCCACTCGATCACCGAAATCGCCTTCTCCTTCGGCTTCAACAGCGCCCCGCACTTCACCCGCAGCTTCCGCGATCGCTACGGGGTCTCGCCGCGCCGCTTCCGCCAGCTGCGCTTCGCGGACCTCAGAACCCCACGCTCGCCGGACCTTTCAGAGCGAGCATCGAGCGCGCTTCCGCAGGCGTCGCCACTTCCAGGCTGAGCTCGGCGAGGATGCCGCGGATGCGTCTGACCTGATCGGCGTTGGAGCGTGCCAGTTGGCCGGGGCCGATATACAGCGAATCCTCGAGTCCCACGCGCACATTGCCGCCGAGCAGCGCGCTTTGGGTGCAGAACTGCATCTGATGCCGCCCCGCCGCGAACGCGGAGAACACGTAATCCCCGCCGAACAGGGAATCCGCGATGGTGACCATGTGAGCGAGATTGCGCGGGTCCGCGCCGATGCCGCCCAGGATGCCGAACACGCCCTGAATCAGGAAGGGCGGCTGAACCAGCTTGCGCTCGGCGAAGTGCGCCAGGGTGTACAGATGCCCGATGTCGTAGCACTCGAACTCGAACCGTGTCCCGAACTCCTGTCCCACCTCGCGCATGATCCGCTCTATGTACGTGTTGCTGTTGTACATGATGCGGTCGTCGGAGGACTCGACGTAGATGCGCTCCCAGTCGTGCAGCCATTTCCCCACCCGGCCGCCTGCGGCACTGAAGTCGAATATCAGCGGCCCCATGTTCAACGAGCACAGCTCCGGACGCGCCGCCTTCGCCCCCTCGAGCCGTTCATCCAGCGACATGGTCGCGCTGCCGCCGGTGGAGATGTTGATCACCGCGTCAGTCGCCTCGCCGATCTGAGGAAGGAAGGCCATGAAGTCGGCGGCCCGGGGACTCGGCCTGCCGTCCTCGGGGCTGCGGGCGTGCAGATGCAGGATCGCGGCGCCCTCCTGCGCGGCCTCGATCGCCGACCGTGCGATCGCCGCCGGCGTTACCGGCAGGTGCGGCGACATCGATGGGGTGTGGATGGAGCCGGTCGGAGCACAGGTGATGATGATTTTGCGCGTCTTACGCATGCCGGCCATCCTACCTCACCAGGCCGCCTGGTAGATGTCGCGGGCATCCTGTTCGGTGATCACCCGCAAGTTGCGTTCCAGCAGGCGGTGTACGGTAATCGCGGCACTCGCCATCCGAGGGATGTCTTCCTGCCCGATGCCGAAGTGCCGCATGCCGACCTGCACGCCGCAGGACGCGATCAACAGCTCGATGCGACGCACGCCGTCGCGCGCGTCCGTGAGATCATCGCCGCTGCGCCTCGCTCCCAGCGCCTGCGCGATTTCGGCGTAGCGTTCAGGGGCGGCCTGCAGGTTGAACCGCAGGACATGTGGCAGCAGCAAGGCGTTGGCCAGCCCATGCGCGATGTGGAACTCGCCGCCCAACGGATAGGCCAGCGCATGCACTGCGGCTGTGTTGACCGGCCCCAGGCACATTCCCCCATACAGACTCGCCCGCAGCAGCGCCGCGCGCGCCTCCAGATCCCGGCCATCCTTCACGGCCCGCTCCAGATATGCCGCGATCAGTTCGATGCCCGTTCGCGCATAGATGTCGGCGAGTGGGTGCGCGAAGCGGTTGGCGTAGGCCTCCACGCAATGAGTCAGCGCATCGAGGCCGGTGGCGGCGGTAACCGCCGGCGGCATGGAAACCGTCAGCTGCGGGTCGAGGTAGGCTGCATCGGGCACCAGGAATCGGCTGACTACGCCCTTCTTCAGATCCTGCGTCTCATCGGCCAGGATCGCGATCGGAGTCACTTCACTGCCGGTGCCCGCCGTCGTCGGAATGCAGGCGACCCACAACGCCCGGCCGCGCAACCGGTCGACTCCGAGCACCTCCTCGATCGCCTGCGTACCATCGATCAGCGCCGCGACCAGCTTCGCCACGTCCATGGCGCTGCCGCCGCCGAGACCGACGACGGCATCGATCTGCGCACGCCGCGCCGCCTGCAGCGCGTTCTCGAATTCCGGAATGGTGGGCTCACCTGCCATCTCATGCCAGACGGTCACGGCGCAGCCGTTCGACTTGAGGGCCGCAATCAAGGGCTGGCACAGCTGCAACGTCGGCGCGGTCGTGACCAGAAACACGGATTGTGCCCCCCGATCGCGCAGGTCGGCTGCGCAACGCAGCGCGGCGCCGGACCCGAAGCTCAATACGCCCACGTTGTTGATGGTCAGCAGTGGCGGTTGCGTCGGGCCCATCTACCCCATCCTCGAAGTGACTGGAGGCCAGGAGAGTAGCGTTCGGTATTCCGCGTCAACTTGCTCCAAACGGCAGTGGTATTTGCTTCGCAGCCGGACCTGCAGGCAATCAAAGCGCTGCCAGGTAGCCGCCGTCCAGCGCCAGCGTGGTCCCGTTGACATATGCAGCCGCACGCGAGGCCAGGAACACCACCGTCCCGACGATGTCGTCCGCGCGTCCCGGACGCCCGAGCGGCACGTGGGTCGCGATGCTTTTCTTCACGGCGTCCGAATCGGTGTCGGTGAGGCGCGATGGGAAAGGTCCGGGTGCAATGCCGTTGACGAGGATCCGCTCTTTGGCCAATGCCTTCGCCAGTGATCGCGTCAGATGATGAAGGGCGGCCTTGGAAGCTCCATAACTGTGGGCCTCCCAGTTGGGCACGTGCAGTCCGCCAATCGACCCGATGTTGATGACGCGCGCGGGATCCTCCACGGACGCTGAGGCACGCAACAAGGGCAGCAGCTGCTGCAGCAGGAAGAACGGCGCGCGCACGTTGACCGTCATCACCCGATCCCAGTCGGCGCAAGTCGCGTCGCGCAGCGTGCCGTTGCCGCTCGTGCCCGCGTTGTTGATCAGGACATCCAACCGGCTTTCGTACCCCCCCAGGTGTTGCGCGAGCAGTTGCGGACCCGCCGCGATGGCTAGATCAACGGAGAGACCGGTGCAGCTACCTCCATCTGCGGCCAGCGCCTCGGCAGCCTCGCGGGTCTGCTCCGGATCGCGACCGGTGATGTAGGTGCGCGCGCCGCGCTTGACCAGGCCACGGGCAATCATGTGTCCGATGCCGCTGGTCCCCCCGGTGACCAGCACGGTCTTGCCGGCAATCGCGAACAATGGATCGATCATTGCAAAGCCTCCCTCTCATGCTCCCCCACCGCTTATGATAGGCCCGCCGATAACCGATGCGATGAATCCACCACCCGCACAAAGAACAGATCCGTTTCAGTCAAGTGTGCGGACCCGGATCGGGATATCAGAGGGGAATGACCACGCTGTTCGACACCCACGCCCATCTGGTCAGCGATGACTGGGAGCGGTATCCGCCGCAGGCGCTGAAGGCCGGTCTGCCGATTCCCGAGCGGCCGGCTTATACGGTCACCATCGACGCACTGATCGCCATGATGAACGCCAATCGAGTCGAGCGTGCCTGCCTGGTGCAGCGCGGCCATATCTACGGCTTCGACAATAGCTGCATCATAGATGGGGCCCGTCGCTATCCAGGCCGGGTCCATCCCGTGGTGATGCTCGATCCTCGGGATCCGCAGACACCGCAGCGCTACCGGTCCATGGTGCAGAACGATCAGGTCCGCGGTTGCCGGGTAGCGCAGGCGCGCGCCCACCTGCTGGATACCTCCTGGATCTGTTCTCCGGAAGCCCTCGCCGTGTGGAAGACCTGCGCGGAACTCTCCACACCCATGTCCGTGATCATCTTCAGGAATCAGCTTTCCTTCGTGCTGCCGCTCATCAGGATCCTGGCTGCCCGTTTCAAGGACCTGCCGATCGTGCTCGATCACGGTGGCATGCCCTACGGCATGTCCCAGTACGAGGTGCAGCTGGCACAGCAGGCCGGAGAGAAGATTGAAATGCCCGGGCCACCGCATTTCGGTATCGAGGGCAGCATCGCGATCTTCGAGGACCAGCCAAACGTGCATTTCAAGATCACCGAAATCAACATGGAACGACTGCAGGCCGCCAATGTGCGCCCCGCGCACATCGTGCGTCGCATGGTCGACAGCTTCGGTCCTGACCGGCTTATGTGGGGCTCCGACATCGGGCAGAGCATGCTCTGGTCTTATGATGAGAAGGTCGCGATGGCGCGGACCGCCACCGACTGGCTGACCGCGGAGGAGTCCCGCAGGTTTCTGCACGACAACGCGGCGCGCATCTACACCGCCGCGCCGTGACCAACTAAGGCAAACGCCAAGGAGAACATCGTGGGTGCCAACAAGACAACGTGCGGCCGCGGTTGCAGGCTGACCCTCCTGATGGCTTCGGCGCTGATCGCGAGGAGCGTCGTCGCGGCACCGCCGTCCCTCGACGAGCTGGCACGCGACGTTGACCGTGCCGAGGCCATCCGTGACGTGAAGACGCTGCAGCGCACGTACGCGCAGTACGCGCAGTACGGCCTATGGAACGATATGGGCGCGCTGTTCGCACACAACGGTGTGCTCAACACCGGGACTCGGCAGTTCACGGGCGGCAAGGCGGTAGCCGAATATCTCGCGGATAAATACGGCAATGGCCATCAGGGGCTGCCACCCGGCGCCGTCGATACCCAGCTGGTCGGGGCACCGGTGGTAAACCTGTCTGTGGATGGGGTCACGGCCAAGGCACGCTGGGATGTCATGTTCCTGCGCAGCGATGGGCACGGCAGTGCAAGCATCGAGGGCGGCATATTCGAAAATACCTACGTGAAGGAGGACAACGTCTGGAAATTCGCCGAGCTGCACTTTTATCCGCTGTACGCGGGTCCCTATGAAACCGGCTGGACCAATGTCGACGGCAAGGACCTGCCCATCGTCCCGTACCACTACAACGGTGACACCGCCGGCGTGCCGATACCCAAACCAGCAGGACCGGCGCCGAAGACCTCGACGACCCTGGCATTGCTGGAGAGCCGCATCGACGCGCTGAACGACGAGGACCAGGTGCGGAATCTCCAGGCCGCCTATAATTACTACGTCGATCGCAAGATGTGGGACGACGTGACGGATCTGTTCGCCGCCGACAGTGTGATCGAGATCGGCGGCATCGGTCTCTATGACGGGCCGAAGGGCGCGCGCAAGGCAATGGAGCGCATGGGCCCGGCTGGCCTCACGCATGGCGAGCTCAACGACCGGCTGCTGTTTGCCGATGTGGCGCAGGTACTGCCCGGAGGACGCGAGGCGCGCATGCGCGGCTATGAACTGGGCATGATCGGTGAATCCGACACGGGCGAGCAGCACTGGGAAGTGAATGTCTTCGACAATCTCTTCGTGAAGGAAGGCGGCGTTTGGAAGGTACGCGAGATGCGCATCTACCCGCTGTTCCGCAGTGACTACCATTCGGGCTGGGGCAAGAGCCGGCTCACCGAGGCTGTGCCGACGGGGGCGCTGGCGCCCGACCATGGCGTGCCGCAGGCCGACAGCGGCAATCCGGATACGGTGATCCCGGCATTTCATGCGCCCAACCCCGTGACGCGGCAGGCCGTGGTGCTGCCTGCGGGCAGGAAGTTCATTGCCGAATCGACGTTGCTGAGGCCGCTGCCGGCGGCCACCTCTGCCGCACCCACGGGCGGCGATGCCACGCGCCTGGCACAGGCCGCGCGCGCGCTGGCGGTCGCCGAGGCCTACGACGGGGCCGAGAATGTAAATTCCGCGTACGGTCACCTGATCGATGACTTCCAGTGGTCCGACATGTCGAAGCTCTTCGGCAAGCACGGTGCCAAGGAAGTGCCCTTCGCCGGCTACTATGCCGGCAACGAGCGCATCACCCATGCGGTGTTCCTGGAATATGGCGACCAGCAGGTCGCGGGGCGCGCGGCCATCGCCTTTCACTGGCTCATCCAGCCCGTGATCATGATCGCCGCCGACGGCCGCTCGGCGAGCGCACACAGCTATCTTTTCCATCCCGACACGGCCAAGCGACCGGGCAGCGCGAGTCTCTTCGGCGCCATGTATCCCGACAACCAGTTCGTGCTCGAGGATGGCGTGTGGCGACTGTGGAACCTGTCACTCGATGAGCCGTACTTCTCCCTCGTCGGTGGCTGGCAGGGCGGCTGGGCGGGAAAAGCCGCGCCGCGCCCCGCCGGGGCGCCCGCTCCACTAGCCCGACCTCCCGTGAATCCATCCCAGCAGCAGCACTATTTCGGCGATGCGCTGGTGAAGAAATTCATGCCCGACGTACCCATCAGCGTACTGGGAAAGCGCGAGGAGCATTTCCGCGGCGGCACCGGGGAAACCTGGGACTGGCCACAGATCCTGCCGATGTGGTGGAGCTACAGGAATCCGGTCAGCGGCCGTACGCCCGGGAATTTCCTCCCCGACTGCGTTCCCTGCGACTATGGCCCCTCGTTGAGCATGAGCCGGCACGGCTACCTGCTGCCACCCACGGGTCCGGAGCCGAAGTGACTTGATCAGCTGGTATCGCGAGACCGACCGCCAGACCCGCCGTGTCTTCTGGACGTGCCTCATCGCCTGGGGCCTGGATGCGACCGACGGGTTCGTCTACCAGTACCTCATCCCGGTCATCATCGCCGGCCTGGGAATCACGTTGTCGCAGGCGGGACTGGTCGCGGGCGTCAACTACTTCGCATCGGCGCTCGGCGGCTGGATCGGCGGCTGGCTGTGCGACCGGGTGGGTCGCGCGCGCATCCTGCAGATCACCATCCTCTGGTTCTCGATCTTCACGGGGCTGTCTGGGTTCGCCCATTCCTTCCAGCAGCTGCTGGTTCTGCGGGCACTGCAGGGTCTGGGTTTCGGTGCGGAGTGGGCGGTGGGTGCGGTCTTGCTGGGAGAACTCCTCAGGCCCGAGAATCGCGGAAGGGCACTGGGCACCGTACACAGCGCCGCCGCCGTGGGTTCGGGCATCGCGGCACTGCTGGCCGGACCGGTGGCCGCCGCCATCGGTCCGGCGTACGGCTGGCGCGTCGTGTTCTGGATCGGGGCCGTCCCGGCGCTGCTGGTGCTTTTCATCCGCCGCGGCGATGACGACTCGACGATCTTCAAGGAGTCGCGCCGCGCGCGCCGCGCTGCGCCGAAGATTTCCGCGATCTTCGGCCGTTCACAACTGCTGGTGACGGCGGGCGCCTCGCTCCTGGCCGTCGGCGCGCAGGGCGCCGGCTACGCGGTGAGCAACTACCTGACGACTTTCCTGACACACGAGCGCGGCCTGTCGACGTCGCTTGCCGGTTATTACGTCCTCATGAACAGCGCCGGTGGCTTCATCGGCTTCCTCATCAATGGCTGGCTGGGAGACCGCCTGGGCCGGCGTACCACCTTCCGGCTGTTCGCCATTGGATTCGTCGCGGCGGTGATGCTGTACCTGTATGCACCCGCGGGGGGCGCCGGGCCGCTGCTCGCCACGTGCGGCTTCATTTACGGCGGATTCCAGTTCGGCATCTACGCCTCCTTCGGTCCATACTTCACCGAGCTTTTTCCCACCGAGTTGCGCGGTGCCGGCCAGGCCTTCGCCTATAATTTCGGGCGCGCCACCAGTTTCGTCTTCATCCAGGGAGTCGCCCTGCTGGCGGCACACCTGGCCCTGAGCCAGAGCATGATGACCATGGGCGTCATCGGCGCCTCGTGCGCGTTCCTCGCCACCTTCCTGCTGCCCGAAACCACCGGCCGCGATCTGCGCACGGTGGGCCTCCCTTCCACGAACCCGGAGATTGACCATGCAGAGCGATATCGGAAAACGGGCCGCGCTCGCCCAGGAGCTTCAGGCTCTGCTCCTTGACTACTGGCACGACGTCGACACGAACTGGGGTCGCTCCGCCGGCAGTTACTACACCGAGGATGCCGACTTCGTCGGCGAGGCCGCCACCTACAGTGGCCGCGCCAAGATCCAGGAGTTCTATGCCTGGCGGGTGAGCCAGGGCGCGCGGCTGGCCGTGCACGCAGTGAACAACTTCCGCGTGGACTGTGCCGAAGATCGACAAGTGAAGGCCACGTGGTATCTGCTGCTGTACGCCGCGAACGGGGAGCCGATCCTACCGACCCATCCGCCGATCACGATCTCACTGGTGACGGATGATTATGTGCCCGGACCGCAGGGCGGGTGGCTGTGTCGGCGGCGGCAGTTCAGGACCCTGTTCCAGGGCGGCGCACCGGCCCATAACCCCAAACTGTGAGCGGGCCCGGGTTTCAGGGTCCGATCCAGACGGACTGCAGATTGAGGAGTTCGCGGATGCCCGTGCTCCCGAGTTCGCGGCCATAGCCCGAGAGCTTGACGCCGCCCACCGGGAGGCGGGGATCCGAGGCGGTCACGCCGTTCACGAACACGCTCCCGGCCTCGAGCCGGACGGCAAGCTTCCGGGCACGCGCGGTATCCGCGGTCCAGAGCACCGCGGCCAGTCCGTATCGCGAGTCATTCGCGATCTGCAGCGCCTGTTCCGCATCGCGCGCGGCCATTACCGGCGCGACGGGACCAAAGGTCTCCTCGCTGACGACCGGCATCGCGCCGGTCGCCTGCGTGAGCAGCGTCGCGGGATAGTAATAGCCGGGGCCGTCCGCGATCCGTCCGCCGCAGACAATCCGCGCGCCCTGGCGCACCGAGGCCTTTATCTGCTGATCTAGAGTCTCGCGAAGATCAGCCCGCGCCATTGGTCCCAGAGCCGTCGTGCGATCGAGTGGATCTCCCATGCGCAGCTGTGCGATGGCCGCGGCGAAGCGCTCCTCGAACTGCGTCCGGAGCGCCTCGACGACGATGAAACGCTTGGCGGCGAGACACACCTGTCCGCAGTTGGCGAAGCGGCCGCGCACCGCGGCGGCGACGGCGCCCTCGAGGTCGGCATCCTCCAGCACGATGAAGGCATCCGATCCTCCCAGCTCGAGGATGGACTTTTTGCAGGCCGCTCCCGCAAGGGCCGCCACCGCGGCGCCGGCCTTCGGACTGCCGGTGAAGGCGACGGCCGCCACCCGCGGATCCGCGATCAGCTCCGCGACCATGTCCACCGGTACGTCGACGTTCTCAAAAGCCCCGGACGGCGCGCCCGCGCGACTGAGCAGGTGTGTCACTTGCGCAGCGCAGTCCGGGACATTCGGTGCGTGCTTGAGCAGGAAGGTATTGCCGGCGACGAGGTTGGAGACGGCACAACGGAAAATCTGCCAGATGGGAAAATTCCACGGCAGTATCGCCAGCACGGCGCCCAGAGGCCGATGGGCCACGTAGCTCGACGAAGCCTGTGTCGGCACGACTTCATCTGCCAGCCACTGCGAGGCCTGTGCGGCCACGTACTCGCAGTTCCAGGCGGATTTGTCGATTTCGGCTTCGGCCTCGGCAATGGTCTTGCCCATTTCCGCCGTGATGGTCGCGGCGAGTGTCGCACGCTCGGCCCGCAGCAGACTCGCGGCCCGTCGCAGCACTCCCGCACGATCGGAGAGGCTCGCCTGCGCCCATGGAAGACGGGCTGCCGCGGCTCGAGTCAGCGCCTGTTGCACCTCCACACGGGTGAGGTACGGCCTGGTGTCGCGCGACCGGCCATCGGCCGGATTGAAGCAGCGACGCTGCCCTGCGGAGGATTGTTCTGCCATTCACGAAAGCCTTGTTGCGTCGCGCTAGTATGCGCAGGCATGGAGGAGGTCCTTGCCTCTAGCGGCAGGCCCTCTTGAGGATTCGTGACATCGGCGGGCTGGTCAAGGCTCGCGGGGGGAGCGCAGAATCCGCGCGACAGAGTCAGGGGCAAACGCATGTATCTCTCCGATGATCCGCGATCCAGGCTCAAAACCACGGGCAGCAACACTCCGGTGCATCGAGCCGCGACATCCGCCGCGCGGTTCGCGCCCGCGGAATACGTACGCTTCGGAAGTACCCCGCCGCAGCAAGTCCTGCCCCACGCGCGCACCTGGTATGCCCGCGGACAGTATTTCGTCGTGGCGTACAGCGAAGTGAGCGCAGGCGCAAAGCTCGGGCGTTTTGGGCAACCAGACGAGTACATGCTGCTGATCCCGGAACGCAACGTACCGGTGAGCATCGAAGCCGGCGGCGAGGGGCGCGAGGTTTCGGGCCATGCCCTTGCCGTGATACCGCCCGGCGACAGCGTCGTGACCGCGCGCGCCACCGGCACTCTGATCCGCATCTTCAGCGGCGAATCCGCGGACCTCCGTGCGCTCAGCGCCAATGAAGCGGCCTACGGGCAGCCACATCCCAACGTTCCCGCCTATAGGCCCTGGCCCGCCCCGCCAACCGGCTACCGGCTGCGCGTCTACGATCTCGACGTGCCGCCCCAGCCAGGGCGGTTCGGCAGGATCTGGCGTTGCACGACGCTGATGGTCAACGTGCACCCGCTCGAGCCCGGACCGCGCGACCTGACCCGGCTCTCGCCCCACCACCACGACGATTTCGAGCAGGGCTCGCTGGCACTGAAGGGCTCGTTCACTCATCACATCCGCTGGCCCTGGACACCGGACATGAAGGACTGGCGCGAGGACGACCATGAGGTCTGTCCCGCGCCGTCACTGGCCGTGATACCGCCACCGGCCATCCACACTTCGGCGGGGACGGATCCCACGCTCAATCATCTGGTCGATATCTTCTCCCCGCCGCGCATGGATTTTTCCAAGATGGAAGGCTGGGTGCTGAATGCCGCCGAGTATCCGATGCCGCTCGAGCCGGTCGAGCCATGACCGGGTCCGCTGCGGCCGATGCGCCGCTGGTCGATGCGCATGCCCACATCTTTCTGAAGGACATGCCAGCGAGCCGCGCGGCCTGGCACCGGCCCGACTACGGATTCACGGCAGAGGAGTACCTGCGCGTGCTGGACGCGCACGGTGTTCACTTCGGCGTCATCGCCGGCATCAGCATCTACGGTCTCTACAACGACTATATGCTCGAGGCGCTGCGGCGGCACCGGCGCCTGCGCGGCACCGTCAATGTCCTGCCCACCACGGAGCGCTACATCCTGGAGCGCATGAAGCAGGATGGTGTCGTCGGTGCACGCCTGCAGCTGACGCGGCGCAAGGAACTGCCCGACCTCGAAGACGAATACCACCAACTGCTGCTGCGACGCCTGGCCGATCTGGATCTGCATATCGAAGTGGTGGTGGAAGGCCATCTGTGGCCGGCGGTGCTGCCCGCCCTGACCGCCTCGGGTGTCAAGGTCGTCGTCGACCATTTCGGCCATCCGACGCCCGCGCAGAGCACCCAGTGCGCGGGCTTCCAGGCGCTGCTGCGCGCAGCCGAAAAGGGCCGCACATGGATCAAGCTCTCGGGCGCCTACCGGCTCACCTGGGCGCGACCCGGCGCATCGCACCGGGATCCGCGCACCCATGTGCTGGCCCAGGAGGCGTCGCAGGCTCTGCTCAAGAATGTAGGGCCGGAGCGGCTGGTGTGGGGCAGCGACTGTCCATTCGTCGGCCACGAATCGCACGTCTGTTTCCAGGACACGCTCGATGAATACGCCGCATGGGTGCCGGATGCGGCTACGCGGCGCAGGATCTCCCATACGGCGCTTAATCTATACTTCGGTGATGGTGGCTGAACCGATCCGCATCTGGCGACCGGGTCCCGAGCGCGTGGCGCGCGCCAATCTCACCCGTTTCATGCAGCAGCTCGAGGACCGGCACGGCCTGGCGCTGCCGGACTACGCTGCCCTGCACGCCTGGTCCATTGCGCAGCCCGCGACATTCTGGAGCGAGCTCGCCCGGTTCGCCGAAGTGCGCGCGCAATGGGGGTCGGGGCCCGCGCTGATCGATGCCGACAAAATGCCCGGCGCGCGGTTCTTTCCAGGCGCGCGACTGAATTTCGCGGACAACCTGCTTCGCCATCGCGACCCGCACCCTGCCCTCATATTCCGCAACGAGCGCGGGCAGCGCCGGGTGCTGTCGTTTCGCGAACTGCATGCGGAGGTCGCCAGGGTTGCCGCATGGCTCGCGGCCTGCGGCGTCGGCCCCGGCGACCGGGTCGCGGCCGTCCTGCCGGACATTCCGGAAGCCTGCATCGCCATGCTCGCGACGGCCGCGCGCGGGGCGATCTGGTCCTCCTGTTCCCCGGATTTCGCGCCGGGTGCACTGCTGGAACGCTTCGGCCAGATCACGCCCAAGGTGCTGTTCTGCACGGACGGCTACACCTATGGCGGCAAGGCGTTCGACAGCCTCGCCGCCGCGGCGAGCCTCGCCGGGCAGGTGCCGGGCATCGAGCGCGTAGCCGTGGTGAGCTACCTGCAGCCGACGGCGTCGCTGGCCGGTCTGCCACGGGCGGAACGCTTCGAGGAACTCGGCGCCCGCGGCGCGCCGCTGCGCTTTCAGGACATGGGGTTCAACGATCCGCTCTACATCCTCTATTCCTCAGGAACAACCGGCGCGCCCAAGTGCATCGTCCATGGCATCGGCGGCACGCTGCTGCAGCACCGCAAGGAGCATCTGCTGCACACGGACCTGACCCCCGACGACCGCCTGTTCTACTACACCACCTGCAGCTGGATGATGTGGAACTGGCAGATGAGCGCGCTCGCCGGCGGCACGACCCTGGTGCTCTACGATGGCTCGCCGTTCCATCCCGACCCCGGAGCCCTCTGGCGCATGGCCGAGGAGGAAGGCATCACCGTCTTCGGCACCAGCGCCCGCTATCTGGTGTCGATGGAGAAAAGCGACTTCAAGCCGGCGCGGCGCGTGGACCTGTCGGCGCTGCGCACCATCCTCTCGACCGGCTCGCCGCTGCCGGCCGCGACCTACGGACACATCTACGGGGACATCCGCGAGGACGTGCAGATCTCCTCGATCTCCGGGGGAACGGATATCGTCTCCTGTTTCGGCCTCGGCTGCCCCCTGCTGCCGGTCTATCCGGGGGAACTGCAGTGCCTCGGCCTCGGAATGCGGGTGGAAGTGTTCGACGAGGCGGGCCGCCCGGTGCGGGGCGAGGCGGGAGAACTGGTCTGCATGGCGCCCTTCCCGGCCATGCCGGTCGGATTCTGGAATGATCCGGGCGGACGCAAGTACCATGCGGCCTACTTCGAGCGCTATCCGAACGTGTGGCATCACGGCGATCACGCCCTGATCACCGAGCACGATGGCCTCATCATCCTCGGTCGCTCGGATGCCATGCTCAAGCCCGGCGGGGTTCGCATCGGCACCGGCGAGCTGTACTCGGCCCTCGCGGGCATGCCCGGAGTCCTCGAATCGCTCGCCGTCGGTCAGCGCTTCCGCGACGACGTGCGGATCGTGCTATTCGTGGTCATGGGGCCGGGAGTCGTGCTGGATGATGCCTGCAGACACCGCATCCGCGAACGCATCCGCAGCGCGACCACCCCGCGCCACGTCCCAGCGAGGATCATCGCCGTGCCGGACCTGCCGCGGACCCTCTCGGGCAAGGCCTCGGAGCTCGCGGTACGCGCCGTGGTCGAGGGGCAGCCCGTGCGCAATCTTGCAGCGCTTGCCAATCCCGAAGCGCTCGAGCACTTCCGGGACCTGGAGGAGCTGCGAAACTGAGGATCATCCTGATGCCGGCTTGCGACTGAACGTGACCGTGCAGGGTCGCCCTTCGACCCGCGTGCCGGTTCCCGCACTGTCCCTGAACAGGGTTGCGAGGTGGAAGCCATACTGTGTGCCCTTGGGACGCTGGCCCACCGCGAATGGCGCGGCGCCCACCAGGCCTTCCGCGTACAAACTGGCGGCTCCGTCCGCCGGGATCCTGCCGTCGAGCTGAAACCAGCCGGGCTGACCCTTGTCACCCTTCTCGCCGTGCAGCTGCCCATCCCTGACGACGGAATCGAAATGGTAGGAAAACCCCAACGCTCCGTTCGAGTTCGGACAGGTCAGGATGGTGTCCCAGGTGCCATCGAATCTGCTGATGTCCGCGGCAGTCGCGACGCCTGAGAGCAGTGCGAACAGCAGCATGGCAGTCCGGATCGGCAATTTCATGGGTTTTGTCCTCCCCGTACGGGCGTAGCTTACACCGCCGCCTGGTTGACATGCGGGCGCGGAACCTCGGACAGCGTGCGCTCGATCCGTCCTACTCCATCTCGCCCCGCCGTATGACTCAAGCGACCGAACGCTTCGCGCATGCTGGCCCGACGAGGCAGCGGGTGCGCCTCTGCGGAATCAACAGGAGTCCACATGTCCAAGCGAATGACTTTAGCGGTGCTGCCGCTCAGCCTTTTCCTTTCCGTCGCCGCCTTCGCGCAGTCCAGTGCTCCCGGCGGCACCATGCAACCCGGCTCGAGCGCCCCGGGTAGCTCCAGTCCGTCCCATCGACACCGCAGCCGCCATTCGAACGGCACCAATCCCGGCGGTGGGACCGGGTATGGCGGAACCGGGAACGGCGGGACCGGTGGCGGTACCGGCGGCGGGGGTACGGGTGGTGGTGGCACCGGAGGCAGCGCCGGCGGTGCGGGCGGTGCGGGCGGTGCGGGCGGTGGTGGCGCTGGCGGAGGTGGCGGCCGCTAGCTTGTGATTCCCACGCGCCCGGCCACCTCTGCCCACAGCGAGCGGTAGAGAAGGGTCGCGGCGCCGTGGGGAGACGATGCCGGCAGGGGTGCGCGACGCAACGTCATGCGTTCGATGTCGCTCCAGTACGGCACCTCGGTCTTCAGCAGTATCGGGAACTCGGCGCGGGCACTGGCCATGATTTCCTCGTGCAGCGAGCGGCGCCGATCGACCATCGAAAAGAACGGCAGCAACAGCAGGTCCGCCCACCCCTGGTCGCGAACGAAGGACTGCAGCTGCGAGAGCATCCGCATGGACAACGGCGACGGCAACAGCGGCACCACCACGGCGTCCGCCGCCCGCAGCACGTTCTCCGACAGCAGCGAAATTCCCGGCGGGCAGTCCAGGAACAACACCGCATAGGCGGACTTGAGGGCGCGGCTCATGCGCATCAGACGCTCGGCGGGCCGCTTGCGCTCGCTCAGATGCACGTCGAAGTTGCGATAGGACAGGTCCGCAGGCAGCAGATCGAGCCCGGGGTAGTCCGTGCGCAGGATGAATTCCGGCAGCTCGCGCTTGCCCGAGACCAGTTTGCGCGCCGGGATCTGTTCGGAAGGCTCGCCCCGGAGCGTATAGGTTGCCGCGCCCTGGGCATCCAGATCCCACAGCAGGGTCGCCCCGCCCTGCGCGGCGCATAGATAGGAGAGGTTCACCGCCGTGGTGGTCTTGCCGACCCCGCCCTTGATGTTGGTGACGGCGATGATTTTCATCGAGCCGTCGTGCGGGACACCGGCCCGCGGCGAATCGCCCAACTGAAGCTCTGGCTCGAGGCCGTTGTCGTTCGTCATGCGTCACCCGCGACCCTGGCGTAGTTTAATTCTCTGTAGGGTTCGACTGTCACCTGCAACATAAGTTTTGATTTATCAAAGTGTTACATGGTTACCGGTCGGTAGGTGTAGGGCTCCCGGAACTGCCGTAAGTCCGTCGGACTGACATGGGATTCGAGTGACGGGACGTAAAACTGGTACCGAGTCAGTAACACGCACAGGTGAGAACCATGGATTCGACAACCACTTCCGAGAATGCCAGCAAGGCCGTGATCGGCGTCGTGCTCGCCGCGGTTTTCGGTGCCGGCATCTACTTCTACTTCATCCGTGGCAGCCATGAGGCCCCGCCGGCTGTGGCGCGGGCCCCTGCACCCGCCGCTGCCCCGGCTGCGGCTCCGCAGCTCGCGCCTCCGGGCACCACGGCCCAGGGCCCGGTGGACCAGACACCTGCTGCCCCGCCGGCAGCCGCGTCGGCGCCGGCCGTGGCGCAGAACGACACTTCCAGCCCGTCCGACACGACTGCCGCCAACAGCGGCACCGATACGGCCAGCGATGCAACGCCCGCCAAGCCGAAGGCGTCGCATCACCGTACGCGCTCCAGCGACACGAATTCGGACAGCAGTTCGAACTCGGTCGCCGGCAACCAGCGGGCGAGCGGCAGTGCCGACACCACCAGCAGCAATGCGGACAGCGGCAACAAGAGTTCCGACAAGACTGCCGACAACGCGACGCAGGCCCCGGCGGCCGCTGCGACGCCGCCTACTGCCGACGCCCAGACGCCGGCTCCTACTGCGCAGAATGATGCGGCGACGGCCAATGCTTCGGGTTCAGCGGACACAGCCAGCGCCGGCAACACGGACAGCAAGATCTCGAGCGATGTGAAGACGCAGATCGCGGCCGCGGCCCCGAACAGCAACGTGAACGTGACCACCAACAACGGAGTGGTGGCGCTCGCCGGCTCGGTGCCCAGCCAGGATGCGCTCAATCAGGCGAAGCTTGCGGCCCAGAGTGTGCAGGGCGTGAAGACGGTGGACACTTCGGGCCTTCTCGTCAGCAACAACCAGTAATCCACGATCGTTGCGCGACTGAGGTCGCACGAGGCCCGGCGGGCTCAGCGCCCGCCGGGCCTTTTCGCATCCATCAGCTCGGTGGCGAACAGCATGGCCATGGCGCCCGCGCGCGGATCGGGACCGAGGATCGCGGCCCGCTGCAGGTATTGCTCGAGAGAGGTCATGCGGGCCGTCGACTCGCACACATCGATGAAGGATCCCGAGGCCGAGGTCCGCGACTTCACTGCGCCCCAGGCGCGATCCACCGCCCGGCGGTAGTCTTTGCTCGTGATCCAGCCGTTGGCCAGGCCGTGCTCCATGGCATAGCCGATCATCGCCGTGGCGGTGAACTCTTCATAAGCGCCCGGATGGTCGATGACATTGCGCCACAGCCCATCGCGTGTCTGGAACGGCAGCAGCGCCGCCATCAGCGCCTTGTAGCTCTGCAGCGCATGGGCGAATGCGGGATGGGCCGGCGGCAGTTCGGAAAGGGTCATTGCCAGCCCGATGGCCGCGAAGGCATTGCCCCGGCCCCAGGCGGCGTCGGTCGCCGGCTGATGCCGGTACAGCCCGTCGGGTCGCAGGTCGAGCCTTTCCATGAAACGCAGATGCCGGTCGGCGAGTTCGAAGTAGCGCTGCTCGCCGGTGAGCGCGCCCGCCTGTGCGACGATGACCGTGCCCATGAATACCGCATCACTGAACTGATCGTTGTAGGGCATGGCGTCGAGCATCCGTCCCGATGCATCAAATCCCAGATCGGCCACCTTGCGCACCATCGCGACGTAGCGCGGGTCATGCGTCTCGCGGGCGAGCACCCCGAAGACGATATGACCACCGAGCACCAGCTCGCTCGGATGGGCGAGGCTGTCCCTGGAGCCATCGACATACGGCTCTACCAGCCGCTGCACGTCGGCGGTATCACCGAGCCGCAGGCGCGCGATCAAGGCAACGGCATTGATGTACCAGGGCTGGCTGAAATCGTGTCCGTATCTGACCGCCAGCTCCTCGGCGAACTGCCGGGGCGAAAGGTCCATGCGGCGATCGAATTCGGTATGCGCCTCGGAGGGCTCGATGCGGCCGCCCAGGACCGCGGTCAGGTCGGATATCTTCCCCGACCAGTGTCGCGCGGGGATACGACCCATCTCGGCCACAGACTGGGAACTCAATGCCTGAATCAGCCCCGCATCTCCCAAGCCTGCGACCAGCACCAGATCCGGGGCGTGCGCTCCCAGCCAGCGCCACAGCACATGCGACTCCGGATGCTCGCGATAGGCGACGCCCTGGGGCGGGAACATCAGGGTCGCGCCATCAGGATTCGCGAGCGGCACGGCCAGCAGGTTCACCGGTCGCCTGCGGTGGCGCTCATAGTCGGCCACTGCCGCGCGCACCTGGGCGCTCGTGGGATCGGCCGGACCCCCCAGACCTCCGACCAGGACCACGGTGGGCGCGACTGCGGCGCGGGCCGGAACGGCAACGGCGTCGATGCGCGTGCCGGAAGCCCCCATGCCGATATCGAAAGTCTCGGCACCGCTCACCGGAAATGCCACCAGCACGGCCAACGACAGCAGCATCGGCGTGAACACAGTTCTGAGTGCCATGGGGCCATTGTAAGCATTTCGTTTCGACCGGCGTACACTAAGTCGAATGGCAGAGGGAACCATCCGGGTCGGTATCGGGGGCTGGAACTACGAGCCCTGGCGCAAGACCTTCTATCCCGCCACGGTTTCAAAAAGCGCGGAACTGGAGTACGCCAGCCGCCAGGTGACCTCCATCGAAATCAACGGAACTTTCTACCGGCTGCAGAAGCCCGCCATATTCGCCAAATGGCGTGACGCCACGCCCGATGACTTCCTGTTCTCCGTGAAGGCGCCCCGCTTCATCGTGCAGCGCACCGAACTGGCCGGCGCCGGCTCGGCCATCGAGCGCTTCCTGGGAAGCGGCATCACCGAACTCAAAACGAAGCTCGGGCCGATCCTGTGGCAGCTGGCCGATACCAAGAAATTCGACGCCGCGGACCTCGAAGGCTTCCTGTCGCTGCTGCCGCCGGAGGCGGACGGCGTGCCGCTGCGGCATGCGCTTGAGCCGCGGCATGCGAGTTTCCGCACCCCACAGTTCCTGGAGATCGTTCGCCGACGGGGCATCGCCGTCGTGTACGAGGACGATGCGGTTCATGAGGGCATTGCGGACCTGACGGCCGACTTCGTCTACGCCCGCCTGCGGCGCGCCACCGCCGACTGTGCGACGGGGTACACGGTGCCCGCGCTCAGACAATGGCTGGCACGCGCACGCGACTGGGCCACGGGCAAGGATCCCACCGACCTGCCGCGTATCGCGCCGCCCGTGAAAGACGCCACAAAGACGCGCGACGTCTTCGTCTATTTCATCAATGGGGCGAAGGAGCGCGCGCCCGCGGCTGCCCAGAAGCTGCTGTCGCTCCTGGGCTGATCAGGCCCTGGCCTGCCGCTGCAGGTGCGGAAACAGCGCCTGCTTCGCCTGGTCGTCCATTTCCGACTTGTAGGCATGGCGGGTCGCGAGGGCATTGACACGCTCCACGGCCGGATGCGTGTTGATCTCATCCACCAGGCGCTTGACGTTGGGCAGCGCATTCCAGCCCTCGGGTCCGAAGATGAACGGTACGCCGCGGGCCCAGCCCCACACCGCCATGTCGATGATAGTGTAGGTGTTGCCGAGCATGAAGCGGCCCTTGGCGAGCCGCGCGTCGAGGATGCCCCAATGCCGCTCCGCTTCGAACAGGTAGCGGTTGACCGCGTAGTCCTTGGGCTCGGGCGCGAAATGTCTGAAGTGCACGGCCTGCCCTGAGTACGGACCGATGCCGCTCGCGACGAACATCAGCCAGGACAGCAGCTGAGCGCGCGCCGCGGGTGTCTGCAGCGGCAGGAACCGCCCGGTCTTCTCCGCCAGGTACAGCAGGATGGCATTGCTGTCGAACAGCACCGCATCACCGTCCACCAGCGACGGCGTCTTGGCGTTCGGATTGATGGCGAGGTAGGCGGGATCGAATTGTTCGCCCTTGCGCGTATCGACCGGCACCACTTCGTACGGCAGCTCCGCTTCCTCCAGGAACAGGGCCACCTTGGCGGGATTCGGGGAGGGGTGGTAATAGAGCCTGAGCATGGCTCCGATTCTAGGGCGCCCGCGTGGGCCGGTTCAACTACTGATACTGAGGATCAGGGCAGTGCCTGAAGAGCCATGAACGTCCCCGGGGAGGTCGTGCTCTGCAGCAGCACGCCGGGGACGTTGGGCTGTACGCCGTTGCTGATGGTCTGCGCCGGACCGGTCGCGACCACGATGTCGGGCTTGCCGTCGCCGTTCACGTCGGCCACCGCGATTTCGTTGGCATTCGGGGTGGCATAGTTGGTCGCGGCCGCAAACGTGCCGCGCGGCGACGCGTTCTGCTGCAGCACGCTGGTTGCCGTGGTGCCGCCGATCACGAGGTCCGGCAGGCCATCGCCGTTCACGTCCGTCACCACGATGGAGGTGACGATGCTATAGGGCGCAATGGCGTACACCACCGGCGCCAGAAATTGACCCGGGTGGCTCGAATCCTGGATCAGCACCGACACCGTCGGCGATGCGTTGCCGCTCGGACCCGGATCGGTGATCACGAGGTCATTGAAGCCGTCGCCGTTCACGTCGGCGATGGCGATCACGTTGCCGCCGGACACCGCGCCATTGCGGGTCTGTGTGAAGACGGACACCGGTGCCGCGTACGTAGTGCTGCCGGCCGCGCCGGTGTGCATCAGCAGCTTGACACCGACGGCATCCGCGAGCGCGATGTCGGGAATGCCATCGCCGTTGAGGTCGCCCACCGCAACCCAGTTCGCGCCACCCGGGTACAGGCTCACAGGGGCCGCAAACACGCCTGGAGAGGTCTGCAGGAACAGGGAGACGTTGTAGTCCGCGGAGATGAGATCGGGCATGCCATCGCCGTTCATGTCGGCGATCGCGACCTGCGACGCGCCCGGCGACTTGAGCACGATGGGCGCGGCAAAGGTCCCCGGCGTCTGGGTGGTATTGAGGAAGACGGAGAGCGTCCCGTCCGCGGCGCTCGCCGACACGACATCGGGTAGATGATCGCCATTGAGGTCAGCGCTCGCCAGATAGAGCGGATCATCGCCATCGCTGGTGAGAAGGGGTGCCGCATAGGCACCCGCGGCGGTGGCCAGATAGGTCTTCAGATTGCCGGCATTGCGGTTCGCGGTGGTGGGAGTCGTGCTCGTGCCAATGATCGAGGCGAATCCATTGCCGGCAAAATTGCCCGCGACCAGCCCGAGCGAAATTTCAGTCTCGACCCCCGAACAGTCTGACCCGCAGCCGGTCCCGCCGCCCGGCCCCGGTCCGGCATATCCGCAGTTCCAGCAGCCATGATCATCGCCACAGGCCGCCAGCAGCGGCAGCAGCACCATTCCCACGCCCAGCAGCCGAGAGAGTCCCATACGTGTTTCTCCCTTCCGAATCAGTCCAAACGCGTGTGGCCCGGTGGGGTTGACGTTACCTTCAGGACCGGGCGACGCGGCACACGGGGGCGCGCGGGGCGCCGGCTCCGGCTTTGACATCACCGTCCGGCAGGCGCAGAGAAATCGGGGAGACCTTCACCTCGGCCACACCGACGCGGCGGGTGATGCCAATCTGGCGGGCCGTGGCGGGAGACAGGTCGACGATCCGGCCATCCACGTAAGGGCCGCGGTCCTCTATGGACACGATGGCGCTTTCGCCCGTTCGCAGGTTCGTGACCTTGGCGGTCGTCCCCAAAGGGAGGGTCCTGCTCGCCGCATTATCCCCCTGGGGATTCATCCGCCGACCATTGGCCATCACGCGATGCGCGAAGCTGTGAGCGTAGAACGACGCCTTCCCAAGACGGGTCCTGCCGGACAGATCGGGATGGCCGGGTACGGCTGCGGTGGACAGCGGCGGTGATGGCGGCGGGATGCTGCACACCAGCGGGCCCGCCACCGGTGGTGAGCGATAGGCCCAGCCCACGATGCCGAGGACGCCGCCCGTCAACAGGGCCATCTCGGCCGCCAACCTGAGGAATCTGCCTCGCACCTTGCGCATGGACCAAAGCTTAGGGCGCTAGCTCGGGCCGATCTGTAGGCCGCGGGCGTCATCCACGGCGGCCGATTTTCGCACGGCAGTGCCGGACGACAGGCATCCGACTGTGGCTTGGCAATGGCGCGGCCGATCGGACGTCAGGAATGATCGTCGAACAGCGCCTCGAAGGAGACGATCGAGAAATGGGCATTCAGGAGCTTGTACAGGTCGAGAGGGGGGCCCGCAGCCTCGGAGCGCTTCCAATGGATGATGAAACCCAGCTGGGTATCACGCGCATCGCCGGGTCCCAGCTGGCGCTCCAGTTTTGCGTGGTATCCCAACGGCAACAGCAGTGCATCGAGTTCCCGCGTTACCGATCCTGCGGCATCGGCCCGCAGCACGAGGGTGGCACGGTGTTCACGGGGCAGCCGTGCATCGAGCCATTTGAGGATGAACAGCGTGAAAAGGCTCAGTAGCGTCGCCTCGATACCCAGGCGCAGCTGCCCGCCGCCCAAACACAGCCCGATGACGGTCATCATCCACAGCGTCGCCGCGGTAGTGATGCCCGTCACGAGATTGCCCCGGCGCAGGATGGTGCCGGCGCCGATGAATCCGACGCCCGTGAGGATGCCCAGCGGCAGTCGCAGGATATCCGCGACGGCGAAGGAGCCCGGGGTCTTGCCGTCGACCGCAAGCAGCAGCTCGGCCTGCACCATGGCCACGGCCGCCGCCAGCCCGACCAGGATCGTGGTCCGGAAGCCCGCCGCATGGCCGTGGGCACCGCGGTTCAACCCCAGCAGGGCCCCCGCGAGAACCGCCAGTGCCAGACGAACCAGTATCTGTGAGTCCGTCGGTAGTTCGGGCATGCACCCTCTATTAATGGAAAGAGCCGCGCCTTCCCATCCTCCGGCCGAATCGAGATCCTGTCGGAATGCCCCCGCAATCGGGCTTATGTATCCACGTCGCAGTTTCTCGCCCTCAGGGTTTGCGGATCAGCCGGGGTCCCCGATACTGCCCCCGTGTCCAGCGCACTATTCGAATCCTACGTCCAGCTGACCGAAGGACTGTTGCCGAACGTCACCGGTATCTGCCTGCTCGACGGACAACTGCGACCACAGGGTGAACACGGGGACCTGGCGGCGGCCGAGCTGATGCCCGCCCTCCGCGCCCGGAGCGGCGCTTCGCGGCCCCAGGAACCCGAATCGGTGGAGCTGCGCGCCGGATGCCAGACCTGCCTGATTCCGCTGGCACAGACCGACGGCGTGCTGCTCGGATACTTCTGCGTCCAGCACGGCAGGGACAGCAATCCAGCCATCGGCACGGAGGCCACGGCCCGCAAACTCAAGCCCGTCCTCGACTGTCTGCATCGCGAACTCGCCGCGGCCCAGCCGCTGCACTCCAAAATGCGGGTGCTCACCGAGCGCACCGCCGAACTCGAATGGCTGTTCGGGGTCACGGGACGGCTGAACCTCGGACGCGATGAACACGGCGTCATCGGCGAACTGTTGCGCGCCGCCTGCGAGCGGCTCGGCAGCTCGCTGGCGGTGCTGCAGGTTCCGGAGAAGCAGCTGTGCATGAAGTTCAGTCCGCCAGGCGTCGACGCCGCCGCACTCAGCGAAACGTGGCAACAGACCGGCAAGCACCTGCTGACCTGGGTGGAGCGCCAGAACCGGCCCCTCGTCATCAACGGTGGTGGCGTGCATGCGCCAGCGGGCAGGCGCTCCAAGATCCTGTCGGTGCCGCTGTTGCGCGACTCCGGTCGCACCATCGGCATTCTTGCCTTTTTCCGCGCCGAAGAAGCGACTGACTTCGAGTCACATCAGGTATTCATGGCCCGGCATCTGGGCCGGGAAGCCGCGGCGCTGGTCGAGGCGCAGTTCGACCTGATGACCGGCCTGTATACCCGCGATGGACTCGAGCAGGTATACCGCAAGCTGGTCGAGGACCGCGACAGCCCCGATGGCAGCGTGCTGTATCTGGACATCGACAGCATGGACCTGGTCAATGAACTGCATGGCTTCGAACTCGGCAACGAAGTGATCGTCCGGGTCGCGGAGCTGCTCGCGCCGCCGTTGCTGCCGCAGACGGCACTGGCCTCGCGGCTCTCCGGAGACCGGTTCGCCGTCGTCCTGCCCGAAACCGAGCCCGTCCGCGCGGGCCTGCATGCCGCCCGGATCCAGGCCGCGGCAGTCCGCCTTTCGATCGGCCCGGCCGCGAGTCCCGTCGAAGTCTCGATCAGCTGCGGCGTCGCGGCGCTGGTGAACATGCCGCAGGGCCTGGCCCGCGCCATCGCCGCCGCCGAAATCGCCTGCAAGCGAGCCAAGACGCACGGACGCAACCGCATGGAGCTGTACTCCTGCGATGACACCAGCATCATGCGTCGCAATGACGACATCGCCGCCGTCGCCCAGCTGCGCGCGGCGTTCAAGGCCGACCAGCTGCTGCTGTACGCGCAGCGCATCGTGCCATTGCAGAATTCCGAGTCCCCGGGCAGTTACGAGATCCTGATGCGCGTGCGTGATCCGGATGGCGACCTCGTCGCTCCCGGCCCGCTGATCGTGGCCGCCCAGCGCTATCAGCTGCTGCCCTCGATCGACCGGCGCATCCTGGAGGGCGCGGTGCAGGCCCTGGCGCCCTACCGCAGCATGCTGCAGCAGACCAAGATCGCCTTTTCCATCAACGTCACGGGTCAGTCGATCTGCGACGAGGACTTCGTGAACCGCTTCGCCGAGCGGCTCGGCCAGGCGCACCTGCCGCGCGGCAGTGTCACCATCGAAATCACCGAACAGGCCGCGGTCACCAACCTGGCGCGCGCCAGTGAAATGATCAGGCGCCTGGGTTCGATCGGCTGCCAGCTCGCGCTGGATGATTTCGGTACCGGCGCGAATTCCCTGTCCAATCTCAAGACCCTGCAGGTGGCACGGGTCAAGATCGACGGCAGCTTCGTGCGCGACGTGCTCACCGACCGCCGCTCGCAGACCACCGTGCGGGCGATTGTCGAACTCGCCAAGGGTTACGGTATCGACACCGTCGCCGAGTACGTCGAGACACTCGCCATAGCCGAGATGCTGCGCAAGATCGGCGTCGACTACGCCCAGGGTTATGCCTTCAGCAAGCCCGAACCGCTGGCCGATGTCCTCAGGGCCCTGAGCAAGGGCGAGGCCGAGCGGCTCCAGGAACTGTTCCTGGAGAACTGAAAGCCCCCGCCGCGAGCCTCTCACACCGGCGGCGGATCCGAGTCACGTTCCGGATGACGATGCCGGCCGATGGCCTTGATGAAGGCCGTCGCATCGGCGTGCGCCCCGCCGGCCGCAACGATCAGTCCCGGGTCTTGCGCGGAAGGAATTCCGGCCTTTGCCAGCAGATCGGCGGCTGCACCCAGCACCAGGATGGCCTTGCAGTGCCGGTACTGGTCCTTCAGGAACTCAAGGGTGTGTCCGTCCTTCGCCAGCGCCGCGATGGCCTCGCTCCCGTCGGGCAGGACCAGTGCATCGAACAGCACGGAAGGTGAGTTTTCGAGGCTCGCATCCGCTTCCAGCGCCTGGCCGTCGGCAGCGGTGACCGTACCCAGCCGACTGCCCAGGAGTCGCACCACCGCCCCGGCTTTCTGCAGGGACTGCACGATGGTGGTCAGCGACTGGCCTTCGACACCCTCCGCGATCAGCACCGCCACCTTGCGCGTCGCGATGCCGCCTTCACCCGGCAGGGCGAGCAGCGAGAGCGCCTTGGACTGCGTGATCTCCGGCTTCGGCGGGCGCGCGATCGCGCGGGGCATCGGATCGGGCAGCTTCAATCCGAGCCCGGTCGCGACGCCCCGGGCGAGTGTGTCGGACACATTGCGCAGGGAAGCCACCATGCGCTCCCGGATCGCGGGCACCGTCACCTTGCTGAGTTCAAACCTGAAGCCGCCGATGATGTGCGCCTGCTCCTGCGGCGTCTGGCTGTCGAAGAACAATGTCGCCTGCGCATAGTGCTCGGCGAACTTCTCCGGCCGGCCGCGTACCTTGTCCACCGGCGCATTGTCCGCCTCGATGGCCCTGGCAAAGGATACGAATCCGGCGCTGCCCGCCTGGAAGGGACAGCCGCCGCCCAAGGAATTGGGCTCGTAGGCTACACGGCCGCGGTTGATCGCCTGGCGGTGCATGCCGTCACGCTGGTTGTTGTGCACGGGCGCCACCGGCGCGTTGATCGGGATCTCGTGGAAGTTCGGGCCGCCCAGCCGCGAGATCTGCGTGTCCACATAGGAGTGGATCCGTCCGTGCAGCAGCGGATCGTTGCTGAAGTCGATGCCGGGAATCACATGCGCCGTGCAGAAGGCAACCTGCTCGGTCTCGGCAAAGAAATTGTCCGGGTTGCGGTTCAGCACCATCCGGCCGATGGGCTTCACCGGCACCAGCTCCTCCGGAATGATCTTGGTCGCATCCAGAATGTCGAAGCTGAACCTGCCGGCATCCTCTTCCGAGAAGGTCTGAATACCCAGTTCCCACTCAGGATAGTTGCCGGACTCGATGGCCTCCCACAGGTCGCGGCGATGGAAGTCCGGATCAGCGCCTCCGATCTTCACCGCCTCGTCCCACACCAGCGAGTGCGTGCCCAGTTTCGGTTTCCAGTGGAACTTGCAGAATGTGGAGGCGCCCTCGCGGTTCACGAGCCGAAAGGAGTGCACTCCGAATCCCTGCATCATCCGGTAGCTGCGTGGAATGGCGCGGTCCGACATGATCCATAGCAGCATGTGCGTGGACTCGGGCATCAGAGAAGCGAAATCCCAGAACGTGTCATGGGCGGAGGCCGCCTGCGGCACCTGATTGTGCGGTTCGGGCTTCACCGCGTGGATCAGATCCGGGAACTTCATGGCGTCCTGGATGAAGAACACCGGAATGTTGTTGCCGACCAGGTCCCAGTTGCCTTCATCGGAATAGAACTTGACGGCGAATCCGCGTACGTCGCGCGCGGTGTCGATGGAGCCGCGCTCGCCGGCCACGGTCGAAAAGCGAACGAACACGGGCGTGATCTTGCCGGGCTGGGCGAACACGGTCGCACGGGTCAGTTGGGACAGGGACTCGTAGGCTTCGAAGAAGCCATGAGCGCCCGAGCCGCGCGCATGCACGATCCGCTCCGGAATGCGCTCATGGTCGAAATGAGTGATCTTCTCGCGCAGGATGAAGTCTTCGAGCAGCGAGGGTCCGCGCAAGCCGGCCTTCAGCGAATCCTGATTGCTGCCGATGCGCACGCCCTGGTTGGTCGTCAGCGGCTGGCCGACCGAATTGACCCGCTTCCAGGCGAGCGACCCCTCGAGGGCCTGTGGCTCGATGGCCGCGTGTTCACTTTTCGGGGATTCGTTCGACTCGCTCAGCGTGCTCGCTGCGCTGCTGGCCGAGGGCGCCGCCGAATGAGCTCCTTCGGGAGGTTGAGTCGGATCCGCGGGCGCGTACTCACTCGCCTTGTCCGCATTGAACATTCTGGACTGCGCCAGCGCCTGAAGTTCCGCCGCATGCTGCGCCTGGTCCGTCTGCGCCGCGCCGGGATGAGACGGGCCGCTCACGGTCGTACCGGTACCGCTCGCACTGTGACTCTTTGCACCCTGACTCTTGCCGTTCTTCTTCGCTCTCGTGGCCACGCTCAAACCTCCAGCACGATGAAAATGGAATCGAATCGGGACGGGATTTGATCCGCCTTCAGCAGGCTCACCGCGTCCCGTGACGGGTTGGTGGAACCGTTGCCGCTTTGTGGCAGCGTCATCACAGGTTCGGCTGCCTTCCTGGGTTGCTTCGGCATATGGGATTGGGGAATAAGTTGGACGTCGTTCAGAAGCAGCGAAATTACTACGCGGCCGACCGCCGTCCGTCATCAGCCTGCGCCCTGCGTTAGTAAGAATTCACTGTCGGACCGACAACCGCCGGATCGCTCCGCATCAGGTCCATCCGGCCTGGTACGGCATCGCCGTTTGATGTGGGTTACTTTGCGCCGGCAACTTCAACTAGTCGCTTTGCAGAGGCCTGGACACGGACTCGAGAGATCTGCCGGCCGCCTCGACGCCGATCAGGCCCTCGGTGAGCGCTCCG